>CAJUSD010000003.1 GCA_910589145.1 uncultured Oscillospiraceae bacterium | reverse complement strand
CAAATCTTTGCACTTAACTTGACAATTCGCAGATAGAAAAAGAAAGAAGAAGCCCTCCTTTTTCTCCGCCTTCCCTGAAAAACACCCCAGTGGGGTGTTTTTCAATATCAGACTCATCTACCTTAAAATCTCCACAAAATTGATTTCCCTAGAGTAAAAGCCAGAACTTTCAGATCTTTTTCAACTCACAAAACGTTACAAAGGATAGGTATGGAATAAGATGAAAGAAACGATTCCGGTTCAGAAAATTTTAATTGCTGTACTAATTATCTTAGTCACAGGTTCGCTTTTGACGTGGCTCCTGCTTTCCAGAAACAGGGGAGAGCTTTTGGCTGAAGTTGTCATTCAGGGGGAAACTGTGATGAAAATACCCTTAAATCACAATGAAAATTCTGTAATATGGGATTTGCAGGATAAGTATCATGTCCCTGTACACCTGGAAACAGACCACGGACGTATACGGTTTGTTGATGTGGATTGTCCTGACCATATCTGTGAAAATACTGGCTGGCTTTCCTTAGAGTATCAGTCCGCTGTGTGTATGCCAAACCGGACTGTCGTTACTGTATATCCTCAAAAATAGTTCGGAACCCTTAGCTTTTACATTCTCCTTAGGTTAGACTGTGCCCACATTCTTACTCATTTCCTGTTTTTGCAAAAGCAAGGGGAATTTGTATTGTAACAGTAGTCCCTTTACCCTCCACGCTTTCCAAGGCCAAAGTCCCTCCATGCAGGTTAATAATCTCATCCGCCACAGCCAATCCAATTCCAGATCCCCTCCGGGTTGAATTTGCCTTAAAAAACTTTGCCTTGACGTTTGGCAAATCCTCTTTGGAAATGCCAATGCCGGTATCAGCAATAGAAATGACAGCAAAATCCCCCTGAACTCCAGCATTGACTGTAACGGAATCCCCGCTGTCAGAGTATTTCAGGGCATTGTCCAGAATATTGACGAATACCTGTCGAAGCCGGTTCTTATCCCCTATCACTGTTAAAAAGATTTCAGGTTCATCATACAGCAACTGCATTCCCTCGCGTTTGGCGCGCTCGGTAAACATCAAGACTGCCTCGCTTAACTCCGCGATCAAATCCATTTTGCTCATAATTAAGGACAGCCTCCCGGTCTGCATCCTGGAAAAATCCAATAAGTCCTCTACCATGGAAGAAAGCCGTTCCGTTTCGCCAATAATCACCTGCATTCCTTTTTTGATTAGTTCTTCATCGCCCGCCCCTGCGTCCCGCAAGGTTTCGCCCCATCCTTTAATAGCAGTAAGAGGAGTGCGCAGCTCATGGGAAACAGAAGAGATGAAATCATTTTTCACCTTGTCAGCGTTGGCAAGTTCATCGGCCATATAGTTGATAACATCAGCTAAATCCCCTATTTCGTCATCGTGTTTTTTTTGTATTTTGGCCTGGAAATCCCCTTGGGCAATCCGCTTTGCAGCGTTCCCCATGGCGTCCAGGGGGGCAATTATGGAATTAATGAAATAGGAGCTGGAAACTGCCACAAACAAGATTACCATTAACCCCAAGGCAACAATTAATAGAATTACCACAAAAATCTGTTTATCTACTGCAGTAAGGGAGACAGACAGACGAATTGCAGATAAATCTTCTGAAACAGTCGGTGCGCGTCTGGACAATGACATAACATGTTCGCCGTTGCTCTGTCCCTGGTGAACACTGGAACCGCTTGGGGAAATCAGGGATTCCTTGTAATCGGGGGCGGCGAGTTCTTCACTGCTCTGAAACCCGCTGGATGTTATCACCACAATCCCGTGCCCGTTAATTGCCATAAGCTCCATCCGGTTCTTGTCCTCAAAATTAGCCACCATTGAACGGATTTCGTTTGTCAGGTCAGTGGAGCTGCCGTTGGAGTAGTTGTCCATCAGCGCTGAAAGTGAGGTCATACGTGTTTCCAGTGCCTGTCGAACCAGCCCATAATAATACTCCCGGACTGCCAGCGAGCCTGCAATTACCAGCGCTGCCAGAATAACCAGGATTACGCCAAAACTGTTTATCAGCCAACGGCGTGTAATGCGCTTAACCGCCATAGCACTACCTCTCTTTCAACAGGCTTTTGAGGGAGCTTGTCTGTCAACCGTTCCACTTATACCCAAACCCCCATACAGTTAAAATATACTTTGGGGCTGATGGTTCCTCTTCAATTTTCATTCTGAGACGGCGGATATTAACGTCAACGATCTTTTCATCCCCTGTATTGCCTTCTCCCCATACTTTATTCAGAATGGCGCTGCGTTCCAACGCTACGTTTATATTGGATAAAAACATCTCCATAATTTGAAACTCTACCTGTGTCAGATCAATGGGCTTGCTGTTTTTTTGAAGGGAACGGCTTTTTAAGTCCAGCACAAAGGGACCTGAAACAAGCCCCTCAGATGGCTGGCGGATTCCCGCTGCCATTGTTACCCGGCGATGCACTGCATCAACCCGCGCTACCAGTTCCGATGGGCTGAACGGTTTTGTAACATAGTCATCTGCCCCCAACATTAAACCGCTTACCTTGTCCATTTCCTGAGATTTCGCAGAGAGCATAATAATCCCTATGGAATCGCTTTTTTTGCGGATTTCCTTGCATACCTGAAAACCGTCAATTCCAGGCATCATAATATCCAGTACAGCTACATCAAAATTTCCGTTATTCTGTTCAAATACCTCTAAGGCTGCTTCACCGTTTGGAACATCTGTTACATCATATCCAGCCCGGCGTAAATTAATTACAACAAAATCTCGAATCACGTCTTCGTCTTCAACTACCAAAATTCGTTTCATATGTTGTCCTCCTCAATATTAACAGCATTTGTTGTCACAGTTTTTTACAGAAAAACGAACATTTCCTCCAAATCCGCATAAGTGATTGTCAACTCCCCGCTTTCTGTTTCAGGGGGGATATAGGCGAAATATTCAGAGTTTCCCTTTGTTTGGATAATCCGGTAGGTGTCTGCGTCAAATTTATCATGATAATCCTTTGATGAATATACCTTGATCCGCAGAAGCTCTTCCCTGAGCTGGCTCAATGACCCATTATAGATCCAAAAACGCCATTCATTGCTTTTATCTTCCCGCGTTACTGTCACTTTGTCCCTCCATGACATGGGAAATTTCAACATATATTTCGCTTCCAGATTTACCACTGTTGGGATCAAACGGCTAATTCCATTGCTGTCCAAACAGCTGTAATTAATCAAATAAATGGAGTCCTCCTGTATGCCCTCATATCCAGGCAGCGGCTCCGGCATTGGAACTTCCATAATCCCATCCTCATCAATATCCCGACAGGTTATTTCTAATGTCCGAACGGTTTTTTCGCTGTAATCGTCAACATCGTATAGCAGACGGGAAGTGAGCTGTTTTTTTTCCCTGTCATAATATAGTACATCTGTACAATACAGGTCCCCGGCAATTCGCCCATCAATAAATACGGCGGGTGTCCGGTCAGCTAAAAAACCATATTTAACCTCAATATAGGAGGTAAAGGCATTTGTTAGACGGTATTCTTCTCCAATAATATCTACAACATTTTCTTCTGGCAGCAGGGAGGCAAGTTTTGCATCAATTGGTTTCGCCAAAGAATGGGCCTCCAATAACAGCAAATCACTGTATTTACCGCCTGTCAACTGTGTTACTAAAAGTTCCGAATAGGTGTTGGAAAATAAACTTTTCATTTGCCCGTTTTGAAAATGATATAGGTTTACTGTTTTTAATTCCCGGTTTGGCTGTTCCCAGCCAATGAGGATATCGCATCCACCCTGGCCTGACATATTGACAAATTGGATTTGGTCAATGGCATTGCCGTTTCCCGGATAGGTTTGAAGTGCTTTCCATCCTGTTCCGTCATTATCTAAGATACAGATTTGGGTCTGGTACTCAATATTATTTGGATCATCGTAAAAGACAAGCGCCTCTTCTTCTCCATCACTGTCCAAATCATACATTACAAATGCGGACAGATAATCTCCGCGATGAGGATATTTTAGTTTCTCCGCCTTGCCTGCTCCAACTGCGGCTTCCAATGCCTGAGATATTTCTTTCTGTTCTGGCGTCAATTTAGGGGGATGAAGCAGATCGTCTATACCGGGCTGGAGAAATCCTTCCAGATTAATGCCGCTGCATCCGGTGAACAAAAATGAAAATAGAAAACAAAATAGGCAAAGGAATAGCCTTTTATATATCGTCATAGATTTTCGCCCCTCTTTCTCCCAACTTTCAGACTTCTTTTGTCGTCTTTCAGGAAAACAGCCCAAGCTTTTAGAATGTATCAGGTTATATTTTACTTTTGAAACATACCCACCGGTTCCTTTGTTCTATGGATTTTTCTACCAAATTCTTTTCCCCAGTATAGAAATACCTTTATTTTCTCTCATATTCATGTTAAAATAAGAAAGACAAAACTAATCTTTCATTCTATCCGCAATTTGTTTTTCAGCGTTCTTAATCAAATTCAGCAAAGAGGATGCAAAGAGAGGGTATTGTGCAGTCAGCAATTCTGTGGTAACAGAAATCGTATTGCTGTTTTCCGGGGAAGATTTTTGCTCCAAACCAATATCCTGTCCACCGGCAGCGGCAGCGGCATTGGTTTCACAGAGCATCATTGCAGCGGTTGTATATCCGTTTGCCAGATGTTGGGGAACAGTAAACATTTGTTCCCGGTTTTTAGGGTTTGCGGAATATGCAATGCGGAACATCCTGTAAACAGCAAGCATTAAATAAGATGAAACTTCTGAAAGAAGTACATGGTTATTTAACTTTTGAATCAAATCAAAAAGAATGTTCAGCGAATTGGCGATTAATTTCTTTTGAAGGAGAGGCATAATAGTACCAGAACCTTTGGTACGGTTTTCCTTGCCAGCAGCGTCAGGGTCGGGAATATCCTCCACCGTCAGTCGGGAACCTGTAGGTTCCGGGGAGCGTCCTAAGAGATAATCACAGGAAACACCATAAAAATCAGCACACCGGACAAGAAAATCAAGGCCGCATTCCCGGATTCCCTTTTCATAATGGGAAAGAAGTGCCTGGGATATTTCCAGCTTTTCAGCGGCAGATTTTTGGCTGATTCCCTTTTCCTTACGGAGAAGGGTTAAAATTCTAGGAAAATCGGTATTCATTTAGATAAACCTCCAAAATAATGAGAAAGGGGCAAGTGCTTCTGTCCCTATATGTGTTAATATGTATGGATTTTGGATGAATAAAATATATCCCTGTTATCGGGAGAAAGGATCTGCTTTCAGGTCAACGTAACGTAAATTATAGTATAAACGTTACGTTTTGTAAAGGTAAAATCCCATGTTTGTTGGTTTTTCCCAAAGGAAGCATTAAAAATGATAGCAAAGGAATAGGCAACAGGAAGTGAAATACAGCATACCGCTGGCTGGGAAAAGCGGTGATGGCAGAAACGCCGTCGGAGGAATTGATAATGCTCACATATCGACTGCACTTGATAGCAAATGGTCTGACGGAAGCGAATTTGGAAGGAAGATATATTGGGGTGACAGATGAACCTTTATGCCCGGAAGGGATAAAAAACCTGGAGGGGATTCTGGAAAACAGCGAATACCCCAAAATCGAAAGGCTGTATACCAGCCCGGCCCTTCGATGCCGGCAAACGGCAGAAATGATATACCCCAACAATCGTCCCCACATTGTGGAAAAATTAGCGGAATATGATTTTGGCGCCTTTGAGGGAAAAACCATGGAACAGCTTCAGATGCTTTTTCCCAATGTATTTCCCCAATGGCTTGCAGGGGAAGCAGAGTCAGCCCCTCCCAAGGGGGAAAGCAACTTACAGTTTACAGAACGGATTGTAGAGGGGCTGGATCAAATGATACGTGAGATGATGGAAGAAGGGATTCATTCCGCCGCCCTTGTTACACATGGGGGAATCATTATGACCTTGATGTCTCTGCTGGCTTATCCGAGAAAAGATTTTTCCCAATGGATAACAGAAAATGGTATGGGGTTTACTGTATTGACAATACCAGCGCTGTGGACAAGGGACAGGGTTATAGAGGCGTATGGGCTGATTCCAAGGTTTTATGCTGATGTAACGCCGGAGATGGCAAATACTTTTGGAATACGTGATACAATTCGTCTGGTGGATGCAAGGAGAGATGGGGAAGACAATGATTTTGACGATTGGGAAAACGATCCCATGTAGTCCATAAAAAGAGAAATGTTCATGTAAGGGAAGCGGAAAAGCAGATATGCGGGTACAGCCCTAGACGAATCCAGCCTGAAACGGATTAAAATGGGTTCAAGTCCAGTTTTGTTAAGCGGAACCCGTCCGATGCAATATACTACGGTGGAAGAATCGGTCAAGTTTCTACAAAACATCATAAAAGGGCTTTTTGAGTTTGCAAATGTAAATTCGAGGATGTTGCCACACAGTTAAAAAGAACGTAAAAGTTTAGTTTCTGGTGTCAGGCACAACGTCTTAATATTCTACGGATGCAGGAAGAAACCGGAAAGGTTTATCCAACCAAACCCACATGAAAAATAAAGATTTTGAGGTGAAAGAGGGCATGGGAAAACAATGGAAAATATGTGTTCTACCCGGTGACGGCATAGGCCCGGAAATAACTAGGCAGGCAGTCAAAGTAGTAAAGACAATAGCGGAATACTACAAAATCCCTTTAGAATTGGAAGAAGCATTGATAGGCGGCGCGGCGTTGGAAAAAGAGGGGATATCGCTTCCTATGAGCACCTTAACCCGCTGTCGGGCGGCGGATGCAATTTTACTTGGCGCGGTAGGCGATCCCCGCTGGGACGACCAGCCTTTAGCTATGCGTCCTGAAAGCGGTTTATATTCTCTGCGGGCAAAAATGGGGATGTATGTTAATCTGCGTCCTGCTGTCAGTTACCCAATTTTAAGCGATATCGCGCCCCTGTCCAAAAAAGGGGATTTTGATTTGCTGGTCGTTCGGGAGCTTTCCGGGGGAATATATTTTGGAGATAAAGGCGTTCGTGAGGATTCAAATGTTCGCAGCGCATACGATATAGAGTCCTATTCGGAAAAGGAAATTGAGAGGATTGCTCGATTTGCCTTTCAGATGGCAGAAAAACGGAGAAAAGAAGTTGTATCTATTGATAAGGCCAATATGATGGAAACATCACGCTTATGGCGGGAGGTTGTCGATCAGTTAGCTTCACAGTTTCCAGAGGTTTCCCTTCGGCACATATACGCCGACCATGCGTCAATGGAACTGATCCGCAATCCAAAACAATTTGACGTTATACTAACGTCAAATCTGTTTGGAGATCTTTTATCAGAGGAAGCAGCAGCGCTGACAGGGTCAGTTGGTTTAGCATCTTCAGCAAGCCTTGGATATACATCCAATGGCATATATGAGGCGGCCCATGGTTCTGCACCCAAATTGGCAGGTATGAATAAAGCCAATCCCATAGGGGCGATTCTTTCAGTTGCTATGATGCTTTATCACACATATTCGATGGAATTGGCTTCAAAAGCAGTTCAATGGGCGGTTATGGAAACCTTAAAGCATCATCGTACCGCAGATATAGCCACACCGCAAATGGAGACAACAGGAACGGAGGAAATGGGGGATTTTGTAGTTAGACAGCTTCAGGAGATTCTTCCTAGTGTCGTTTTAGGAGGAGCAAACACACCAAAAGAAGAATAAATTTTATCATTGCATAAAATTTGCATTTATGATACACTTTTGTGACAATAATAGGGTATGCTGAAAACAGGCATTTCTAAAAGAGGAACGTATAAGAAACAAGCGCCCTATGTGCTTTTATGGAAAGTCTTCTCTCAATTCCCCTAATTGTATGTTTCCGCGCATAGGCGCACAGGAGGTATATCCGTTATGGAGTTTCACCGTCAAATTAAAAAAAACGCCCGAGCGTCTCTTAAAGGATGCTGGGGGCAGGCAATCGCTATTTTTTTTACAATAATAGGCGTCTATTTACTCATTTCCGCTCTGGAGCAAGCCCTTTATTTTCTCCTTGGACTTTCGGGTTTTCAGGACGTTTTAAACACTCCTGATTTTTACTTGGATGATGAATTGAGTATAGATTTATGGTCTGTTTTATGTACCGGTTTCAGCTCCCTTCTTCTTTTCCTTTTAGGGGCGCCTTTAACGGCTGGTTCCGCCGGCTGGTATTTCAGGCTTTCCGCCGGTTCCGCTGATGCCCCCTTGGGATTTGAAGGGCTATTTATCCCTTTTACTTCTGGAAAGAGGTATCTTCGCATCCTTGGAGCCGCTTTCCTTCTCGGATTTCGTTCCGTATTGTGGGGGATGCTTTTCCTTATCCCTCCAGCATGTTTGGCCTCTTTCTTTCAATGGGCTGGAAAGAATGACTCTCTCCCTTTTTCTATTATGCTTATTGACCTGGGTTCTGTGGCAAGCTGGATTCTCTTTTCAGTTGCTATATTTGCGCTTGTGATATTTTTGCAGAGATATTACCTTGTTTACTATCTGCTCGCTGATAGGCCCCAAACCCCTGTTCTGCGCATTGTTTCGACTTCTGTCAAAATGATGAAGGGACATAAGTGGGAATCTTTTTCCCTGAAATTGTCTTTTCTTGGTTGGCAGATACTTTCTATCCTAGTATTGCCCATGTTGTATGTAATGCCCTTTTATTATGCATCTATGGCAATTTATGCGAGATATGTGATAGAATCTTTTCAAAGAATTCAAATGGGGGATATCCCTTTACAGCCAGAGGTGGAGTTAGAGCCTGAGCCTGAAGCAGAGCCTTTGGAGGACGATGGAAAAACAAAGGAGTATGCTTTTTCAGATTTGCAGGAACAGATGCGGCAGAAATAGTCTTTTTTTAAAGGAACCATGACCGCGCTTTCATGCAGGTTAGGCAGAGATTAAGATTACAGCTACATCGTGAGAAAGGAACGACATTACTCATGTTGACAAGCCAGAAGATGCGGCAAAATTCACCTGAATTGGATCCCCTCCGTCTGGGAACTGGCTGGAAGCCGGAGGATCTTTTCAAACCCCAGATTTTCATTGAAAGTACGTTTGGCGACAGCCATCCCGGTTCCGGCCACCTGGATCGTTTAGTGGAAGCCGTTCGAAAGGGAATTGCTGAAGAAGGCGGTTATGGAGCAAGATATTTTTGTACCGATATGTGCGACGGCGAAAGCCAGGGTACAGATGGCATTAATTTTTCCCTAGCCAGTCGGGAAATGATTGCCAATATGATTGAAATTCAGGCTAATGCTACTCCCTTTGACTCTGGAGTATATATAGCCAGCTGTGATAAAGGGCTGCCCGGAAATCTAATGGGATTAGCACGGGTAAATATTCCCTCTGTTGTTGTCACTGGGGGAACAATGGCAGCAGGTCCAGATTTATTGACTTTAGAGCAGCTTGGAATGTATTCCGCCAAATTTGAGCGGGGGGAGATCAGCGAAGAAAAATTGAATTGGGCAAAACAAAATGCCTGCCCAAGCTGCGGGGCTTGTTCCTTTATTGGAACAGCCTCTACTATGCAGATTATGGCCGAGGCTTTAGGCCTTGCTCTTCCGGGAAGTGCCCTGCTTCCCGCTGCCAGCCCCGATCTGCTGGAGTATGCCAGAAAAGCTGGGAAATTAGCTGTTAAGCTGGCTTTTATGGACAATATGAAACCAAGTGATATTGTTTCTATGAAAAGTTTTGAGAATGCGATATTGGTTCATGCCGCTGTTTCCGGTTCTACAAATTGTCTGCTTCATATCCCTGCTATTGCCCATGAATTTGGGATTGAACTTACAGGGGATACCTTTGACCGGCTCCATCGGGGAGCCCGTTACCTGTTGGATATCCGTCCCGCCGGACGCTGGCCAGCTGAATTTTTCTATTATGCTGGCGGTGTACCCGCCATTATGGAGGAAATAAAAGAGGAGCTCCATCTGGGTGTAATGACTGTTACTGGTAAGACTTTGGGAGAGAATCTCGAAGAACTGAAACAAAGCGGATTTTATGAACAATGTCAGACTTGGCTGGAAAAGGCCAATAAAAAATATAATTTAAATCTTACACGTAATGATATTATACGTCCCTATTGCCAGGCAATTGGAACAGATGGGTCAATAGCAGTTCTCAAAGGAAACCTTGCCCCGGAAGGTGCTGTTATTAAACATACTGCCTGTCCTAAGGAGATGTTTTCCGCTGTTCTAAATGCGCGTCCCTTTGACAGTGAAGAAGAGTGTATTGATGCTGTTTTGCATCATAAAGTGAAACCCGGAGACGCTGTTTTGATTCGCTATGAAGGACCAAAGGGTTCTGGTATGCCGGAGATGTTTTATACTTCAGAGGCTATATCTTCCGATAAAGAGTTGGGGAGAAGTATTGCATTGATTACTGACGGAAGGTTTTCAGGTGCTTCTACCGGCCCGGTAATTGGTCATTGCAGCCCGGAAGCCCAGGCGGGAGGTCCTATTGCTCTAGTAGAAGATGGGGACTTGATTCGGCTGGATGTGAAAGAAAGAGTTTTGGATATTGTGGGAACAAAAGGAGTACAAAGAACACCAGAAGAAATAAGCGGGATACTAAGGGAAAGGCAAAAAAGATGGAAGCCCAAACCCGCTAAATATCCCAAAGGCGTATTGCGGTTATTTTCAGAGCTGGCAGCTTCTCCAATGAAAGGCGCATATCTGGAATATCCAGAATTGAAAGCAGACAAGATGTATGAATGAAGCAGCCAGTTCCAGTGAATGTGTGACTGGAACTGGCTGCTGTATCCTAATATTAGTATTGCAGAAATTCGTTTATGAAATAACATCAATTTAATAAAGAGGGAGGATGTAAGGTTATTTTATTCTGAAAAGGAGTACAGAAACAATAGTATTTACATTCCATCCCTTGATTTTTTTGGTATTATCCGATACAATTATATCAGATAGAAAATACTCCATTCTAACTTTGTAGGGATATGATTTAGGAGGTTACATTGAGTATAAAGCTGAAAAAGAAATATGGTATATATTTTATCTGGTTTTTGATTTGGATTTTGATATTTGCAGCAGTACCATCTGTATATGCTGTAAATTTTCCTGAACCTACTGCGGATTTTTATGTGAATGATTATGCAGAAGTTCTTTCAAGCGAAACCAAGCAGCACATTATAGAAATAAATGATTCTCTGTACAGCCAGACAGGTTCTCAGGTTGTAGTAGTAACGCGGGACTTTCTCGACGGGATGAGTATAGAAGATTATGGCTATAACCTTTTTAATGAATGGGAGATAGGTTCCAGTGAGAAAAACAATGGCGTACTTTTGTTGTTAGCGATTGGAGAAGATGATTACCGTATCACCCTTGGCAGGGGATCAGAGAGCATTCTAAGTACAAACTATTTGACGGCTGTCCGGGATCAGTGTCTGGAGCCTCCGTTTAGTAAAGGCGATTATAACCAGGCAGTTTCTGATACAGTTGATGCGATTGCCGCAAAGATGGCTGAATATTATAAGGTTTCCCTTTCATCTAATGTCCATGCCCCGGAGGAAAGACCAGAAAGTGTTGGAGATTCCTCTTTCTTAACTTTAATTATTATTGCCATTGTATTAATGAGCGTGTTTGGAGGATTTTTCCGATCTTATGTTCCTCCACGTCCCCGTAGTATATGGAGAAATATGCCGCCCCCTCCTCCGCCAATTCATGGCCCAGCCAGACCCCGTAATCCGGGAGGTCCTGGATGGCCAGGTGGATTTGGCGGTCCACGCCCACCGCATTCAGGGGGTGGATTCGGCGGATTTTCAGGAGGAGGTCGTTCCTCTGGAGGAGGAAGATCCGGCGGCGGAGGCAGCTCCAGAGGTGGTGGAATAGGAAGAAAATAGGTTATCTGCTGAATATAGCCGCCCTGCAGTTTGATGCAGGGCGGAAATTTTTATTTTGCTTCTTCTAAGTATTGGATTTGGAAGGTATGCTTTTCGACATCTCGTTCTAATTTTGTAACACGGGGATCAAAGCGGCTAATGAGTTCAAAATTAGCTTTGTATCCATCATAAAAGGCATTTAACTTTCTGCCATGCTCAGTTTCAATTTTGATAACCACACCTTTGATAAATTGGGATTCATCTTCCAGTTTAGTAACCCTTTCTTTTAAATCAGCAACATCTGTTTTTAAATCAGCGACATCTGTTTTTAAATTAGCGACATCTGTTTTTAAATCAGCGACATCTGTTTTTAAAACAGCGACATCTGTTTTTAAAACAGCGACATCTGTCTTGAGTCCCGCAACGTCTGTCTTTAAAACGGCAACGTCTGCCTTTAAGCCAGCAACATCTGTCTTGAGTCCCGCAACATCTGATTTCAAATCAGCAACATCTGCTTGGATTCCAACAATGCTCTGTTGAATAGTTACTAAATATTGTAAAATTTTCTCATCATTACTCAATTCGATCCTCCTCCTTTAATTTTAATAATACCATATTTTAATTACTAGGTCAATGTGTATAATAGTAGCAAAAAACCGCCGACTTGTATAAATCGGCGGCTCTCTTTAAAATGAATGACAGTCCTCGCAATCACCTATTTCACCAACAATCGGCTTTGGATCAATACCAAGACGAGTGTAGTAATCAGATAAAGCAGATTTTACAGCCTGTTCCGCCAACACGGAACAATGGATTTTTACAGGCGGCAATCCCTCTAACGCTTCCACAACAGCCGAATTAGTCAGTTTGAGGGCTTCTTCAATACTCTTTCCTTTAATTAGTTCAGTTGCCATAGAACTGGTTGCAATTGCTGCACCACAGCCAAAGGTTTTAAACTTTACATCTTTAATATTGCCATCCTCTATTTTAAGGTACATCCGCATAATATCACCACATTTGGCATTGCCAACTTCGCCTACACCATCTGCATCCGATATTTCACCAACATTGCGGGGGTTTGTAAAATGATCCATCACTTTTTCGGAATATAGCATTGTTATTAATTCCTTTCTTCTTTCTGAATTTTCTCCCAAATGGGGGACATATTGCGCAGCTTTTGTACAATTGGGGGAAGCTGCTCCAAAATATAATTTATATCTTCTTCTGTGTTAAGGTCACTTAATGAAAGCCTTAACGAACCGTGGGCAGCCTCATGCTTTAGGCCAATTGAGAGTAAGACATGGCTTGGATCCAAAGAACCGGAGGTACAGGCTGATCCGGAAGATCCACAAATCCCTTTGCTGTCAAGCATTAAAAGAAGTGATTCTCCCTCAATCCCTTCAAAGGAAATATTTACATTACCAGGCAGGCGTTTAATGGGATCTCCATTTAAACGGGTATATGGGATTTTCAGAAGTTCAGAAATCAGCTTGTCCCTCATAGTAGAAATTCTAGCATTTTTCTCCTCAATCGCAGAGCAAGCCAATTCAATTGCAACACCAAGCCCAACAATATAAGCGTTGTTTTCTGTTCCGGCACGTCTTCCTCTTTCCTGTCCGCCTCCGTCTATAAAATTAGGAATTGACAAACCTTTGCGGATATAAAGAGCTCCTACCCCTTTGGGGCCATGGAACTTATGGGCCGAAAGGGAGAGCATGTCAATATTTTGTTCTTTAACATGAATAGGAATTGCCCCCACAGCCTGAACTGCATCAGTATGGAAGATAACATCTTTATCCTTACAAATCTGTCCAATCTCTGGGATAGGCTGAATGGTGCCGATCTCGTTATTAGCATACATAATGGAAACGAGGGCAGTATCAGGGCGGATTGCCTTGCACAGCCTTTCCAAAGAAACAATGCCGTTTGGCTCTATAGGCAAATAATCAACTTCAAACCCCTGGCGTTCTAAAGCCTGGCAGGTATGCAACACCGCATGATGTTCAAAAACGGTTGTAACAATATGTTTTTTCCCTTTTGGGGCCATAGAAAGTGCAGCGCTTTTAATTGCCCAGTTATCTGATTCTGACCCACAGGAAGTAAAATATATCTCTCTTGATTCAGCGCCCAAAGCTTTGGCAGTTTTTTCGCGGGCAGCTTCAAGAGCTCTGCGGGAATCCCTTCCCAGCCCATAAAGACTGGATGCATTGCCGTATTTTTCAGTTAAAAAAGGTATCATTGCCTGGAAAACCGGCTCTGATATCCGGGTAGTTGCCGCATTATCCGCATATACAAATCTTTCCATAGAATTCTACCATACCTTTCTAAATCTTTTTATCCTAATCCATTCCAATAATGGAGTATTTGGCTTTGTTTCTATTATATACTAAATTGGTAGAAATTCAAGAGCCTTCTATAAAAATAATAGGAATCCCCACATATATCCATTTACCGCCGATATTTTTCGGTTTGGGAGACAGCCATTTGATCGCAGCGTTCATTTTCCGGGTGCCCTGCATGGCCTTTTACCCAACAAAATGTTACTTGATGTTGTTCCAAAAGTTCCAAAAGTTTTTTCCATAAATCAGTATTCGGAACAGGCTCGTTTTTGGCGCGAACCCACCCTTTTTTTTGCCAATTATAAACCCATTTTTTTTCAATAGAATCAATCAGATATTTGGAATCGCTGTAAAGGGTTACCTGGCAGGGACGTTTAAGTGCCGCCAATCCTTCAATTGCAGCGGTTAGCTCCATACGGTTATTGGTGGTATCCGATGCACCGCCCATTAATTCCTTTTCCTTTCCATTAAACCGCAGAACCACTCCATAACCGCCAGGGCCCGGATTCCCAGAACAGGCTCCATCTGTAAAAACCTCCACCTTTGGGAGAGCGTCTGTCATAAATATCGACCTCATTTCATATCGTCTACAGGGAATTACGAAGATATCATTCGCCTTATGAAAGCAGCATATTCAACCCGCTGACTGCTAAAAAAGTATAAATGATTTTTTTCATAACCTCTGCGTTTATACAGGAAAGAATTTTTGTACCTATCCAAAACCCAATAAAAGAAAATGTAATTCCCAGCAATGAAAGTTCTATTACCTGTAAGGTTATCAAGCCTTTTGTCATACGGAGAATCGTTGTATAAAGATTTGTCAGAAAAAAATAACACTGGATTGTACCCATATAGGATTCCTTTTCCGTACCAGTGGAAAGCATATAAATAACAATAGGAGGGCCGCTCATACTAAATAACCCGCCTAAAATTCCACTTAACGTCCCAGCAAGGAATCCATTACGGGCAGTAGGATGGATATGAATTTTACTGCTGAAGAAGAAAAAATATATGCTTAATGCAATTAAGACAGCACCTAAAATACGTTTCAGAATATCCTCTGATTTGCCTGCAAAGAAAGAGACTACAATCAAGCTGGCAATGGAATAACCAATAATAGGGAAAAGGATCTGTTTCCAGTTAATAAAACTTCGATACCGGACAGTGTTAGCAGTATTAGTAGAAAGGGAGAGCAGCCCAGAAACTGCTGTACTAACAGAAGAAGGCAAAAAATTGGGAATCACTGACATCATAAAAATAGCGAATCCAAACCCACTCACAGACTGGATCACAGAGCCTGCTAAACATGAAAACATAAAAAGTATGGTCAATCCCCCAGTTAAACCGAGAGACGAAAACATTTTTTCCAACTCCTTTCCATTGATTTTTCTGCAAAGAGAAACGCCGCTGCAAAATGAATCACAAATCCACTTTGCAGCGGCGGGAGAGATTGACTATTTTACGGCCTGATTAATAGCCTCCATCATTGCGTCAACATCAATACCGTGTGCGGCGGCACCTTCCCCAACACTTTCAAAATGCGCAGCGGCGCAGCCTATGCATCCCATACCAAATTGCTGTAAAACAGCTACAGCCTGCGGGTATTTCTGAACAAGTTCCATAATGCCAATATCTTTGGTGATTGCTGCCATAATTGTAAACCTCCGTCGTTTTCATTACAGGGATTCGACGAGCCAAACCCCCTTTGTCATTGTTCCCCGGAAAGGGGCGTTTTATTGTGAATTCCTGTTTTTTATTGTACACTTTTTCCAGATGGGAATCAAGACTGAATTTGTATGATTTTAAAATTTGTAATATCTGTAGGAAAAATGCGGGCATTGGCTACAGCCCAAGACAGATTAAAAAGGTTTTGTTTTTAGGGGGGGGGTGCAGCAAAGATGCACTCCTGAAAGACACTATGGCTGCTGGTTCAGTTTTGCTGAAGAACTCACCAAGCCTGTCCCTTTATATCAACCAAAAGAGGGATAAAAGTACAGTATTTATCTGGAACATCCTTCCATCCGTCTGCATAAGATATAATAAAGAAGCTTTGGAAAAGGGGCGAGGATAATGCTGTTATTTGTAGTAGGGGTTCTGTCTGCAATGTTGGGGGCTTCATTTGGCGTTACAATAATGGCTTTCATGCAGATCGCTCACAATGGCCAATAATCAAAAAACCAGGGAGTTTCAAACTCTCTGGTTTTTTGATTTAACATAATATGATTTTTTATGGAAACTGCCCTACGCCTGCCTTATCTGGGCAATAACGCCCGCAAATCAGCTTAATTTATGACAAACGGGAGGGATCTGCTGCACCGTCAGAAATTGGCAAAACATCGTCATCATCGTCGTCATCGTCATCCTCTGCCTCACGAATAGCTGCCGCTGGATCTGCTCCAGCAAAGAGTACGTTAATTAATCCGTCCCCATAATCACGCATCATGAAATATGATATATCAACATATCTCTCTACAATGCTGACTGTAGGCAACTCCTCCCCAAAAAAGGCATATGTCTTATATGCAATTTCCCCATCAGACAAATCCAATTCAAAGTTGCCATTTCTCAAACCATAGTTAGCCATATGCAGATACTTGGCAGTGCGGTTCACAACATCAGGATCCTCAACATCCGCATAAACAGGAGCCAGCGCACGGATAAGGAATCCATCCTTATAAATATGGATGTAGATTTTACAATTTTTTACTTTGCAATGAATATTCATTCCCATCGTAAAAAGGCCCTTTTCCTCATCCCAGTTAAAATGCCATTCCTGGGATTCCAGGTATTCGCGTACCACGTTGGAAATGGAAATATTGTATTCGTTCGCCATAGCAATTTACCTCCCTAGTTTTGAATGTAAGAATGTAGTATGATATTGTAATCCTTCTTTTCAGAAAGATACAGGCATATAATTCAGAGCCGGGGAATACCGGATGGGTGAGGATTTTTCCCGCCAGAAAAGGAGATTTTCCGCAGCAATCCTGACGGATTGCAAGGGAAACCGACGCAGTATGACGGGAAAAAAACCGGACAGACAGCGTTCAACGACTGTGAATACAGGTTCTTAATATAGCGTATGAGAAAAACGTTCAGGGTCATTGTAATCGTCCAGAAAGGAACGATGCTTCCCAAACCTTTCCCATCCAATAACGGTTTCCAGATTGACATTATGCAGGCTCTGAAAAATGTTTATGTCTACCTGTGGATTTACTTCCCGCAGCTGCTTCAGAAGGGCTTTTGTCTCAGCACGTTTGGAATCTCCTCCCCATTCCATATAGGGGTTTTCTTCTGTAAAACGGCAGGCACATTGTAGGAATTGTAAACGGTTATATTTTGCCCAGGCAATAATGTCCGCTTCCCGTACCTGGTAAAGGGGACGGATTAATTCCATGCCAGGGAAATTGGAACTGTGCAGTTTCGGCATCATAGTTTTGTATTCGGCGCTGTAAAACATGCTCATTAATACAGTTTCAATTACATCGTCAAAATGATGGCCAAGGGCAATTTTATTGCACCCCAATTTCTGCGCATTGGAGTAAAGAAAGCCCCGCCTCATCCTGGCGCAGAGGTAACAGGGGGATTCTTCTGTTTTCGATACAATGTTAAAAATATCCGTTTGAAAAAAATGTATATTCAACCCTAAAGCTTTGGCATTTTCTTCGATGAGGGCGCGGTTTGCCGGAGCATATCCAGGATCCATGGTCAAATAAACCGTTTCAAAAGGGATCTCACTATATTTTTGAAGGTGCTGGAACGCTGCGCCTAAAAGCATGGAATCTTTTCCGCCGGAAATACAAACTGCAATTCGATCTCCTGGAGAAATAAGCTTGTAATCTTTGATTCCCCCAACCATCCTGTTCCAAATGGTGCGGCGAAATTTTTTAATGATGCTCCGCTCGATTTCCTGCGGACGGCTGATGGTTCTGGCTTTGGGGGATTGGTTATCCGATTCCAACACCTGACAGCCCTCCTTTTTTTACTACAGGTTATAGACATGAATTTTTTGATAAATCTCTTTCAAGTGCTTTATGAAAATTGCGCAGCCAATAAAGAATCTGTTCAGTTTGAAGTCCGTCAGCTTCTGACAAAAAAGCGGAAAATTTTTCGGAAAAAGACCGGGAGATTTCTATTACATAATGTTGCCCACGATCTGTCAAATAAAGAAGAATCACCCTTCGGTTTTGATGGCTTTCCACCCGTTCTACAAAACCTTTTTCCACAAGAGCACCAATAATTTTAGTAAGCTGCTGCTTGGAGACAAGCATACGCCCTGCAAGCCGCGTCATATTCAACCCAGGGTTAATACTTAATTCAATAAGCGCTTGAATTTGTGCCGGCGGCAGTCCTTCCCGAAAAGCAGTCCACTGTTGGCATGCATATCGATAAATGGACAGGAAAAAACTTAGCGTTTCTTGTATTAGTATAATTTTTGTCCCATCCTGTTGTTTATTTGTCATAGTCTTACCTTTCGTATAAGCCCTGTTTTACTTGCTTGCTGGGAAAGAAATTCCGTTATAAATTACTTTCCCCGTTTAATATCAAAAGAGAATTTTCAGGACAACCTCTCTATATAGTATACAAATCTCCTAATGGTATGTCAATCATTCTTTTTCCTGCATGATTTAATAAAAATATTTTTTCCTTTTTTACAAATGTGTAAACTTTTATTTACTCTTCTTTAGAGTTTACATTTCATTCATGAAATCCACTTAAAAATATTGTATTCTGTGAAAGGTCGGACTTAATAGTTCTTTTTAGGCAGTCAATACATAAAAGATGGGTAAAAATTGTAAAATGTGATGAGACGATGGAAACGTGCTGTCCGGTTTGCTTCAAGAGATCAAAAATGTTTTTTGGTGGAGGCTTCCCCGGCACGCAAGAATTTTTCAGAGAAGGGAAGAATGTTTGTGGCAACAGCAACCAAAGCCAGGAAAAAGAAGAAAATGCTTGTTTGGGGAATTGTGTTAATTGTAGCGGCAGCTGTGGTAATGTCCACTTTTTTTGGAAAAGGAAATCAAAATGCCTTGACCATCCGCACAACCACCTTAGCCCCCATGACCCTTTCCAATACTGTAAGTGCAACCGGTTCAGTGGAAAGCAGCGACGATTATAAAGTTTATTCTACTCTTGGAAGCCTGGTCTCCCAGGTAAACGTAAAGGTAGGGGACAAAGTAGAAGCTGGGCAGGTGCTTGCCATGCTGGACACTGAGACGCTGGAACTGAATATAGCCCAGTCGGAGGCTTCCATTAACCAGGCGAAAACCGTTGCCGCCCAACAGATTAAACAGGCGGAAAAAAACCTGAACAATGCTAAGAAAACCCTGGAAGATGGGTTAAATGCCAATGTAATCAGCGCTGAAAGCGGTGTGGAAAATGCACAGATTGGTCAGCAGAATGCAGCCTTGGGGTTAAAAAATGCTGAGGATAACCAGGAAGCAACACAGGATATGATTGGTTCTTATCGGGATTCATATAATGATGCAAGGTCAGATTATCTTTCCGCTCAAAACCAATATGAAAAGGCACGGCGTGAATATAATGAGGCACGCCGGGGAGCAAATTCAGCTGCAATTGAAAGTCTTAACCAGCAAATTGAAAATACTCAGGCAGGCTATCAGAATAAATTGAAGGTTGTTGCTGAAAAACAAGTTCAATTGTCAGATGCCAAAATAACTCTTGAATCTGATAAAATAGCGCTGGATCTTCTTATGGCAGAAGCGGGGGATAATCCAAGCGAAGAACAACAGAAAAAAATAGCTGAGGCAAGCGAACGTGTAACGCAAGACGAATTAAATGTAGACGAAGCCCAAAAAGCCTATGATGATGTACATGCAGAGGCAAAAGACCTTCAAGATGAAATTGTATCTTTAAAAAGCCAGCTTTCTGATTATGAAGAGTCCTTTGGAATTACAGAAACAGCCAAAGCCCTTGAAGCAGCTACCCAAGTTAAAGATGCAGCGGAATCAGCCATGCTTTCCGCCAGAACAAGGCTGGAATCCATGCGTGGCCAGGTAGACCAGGCTGATACTGCTTTAGATCAGGCTGAACTGTCTAAAAAAAGCGCAGATACTTCTTATGAAGCTTCTTTGAAACAGCAGCAGGCAACTTTGGAAGGCATTAACCAGCAGATAGAATCCTATGAAGACGCTTTAACTTCCAGCCGTATCCAGGCGGATACCACTGCCCAGGAAATCAGCCTGAAAATGCTGTACAAACAGTTGGAGGATTCTACCATTACCGCCCCTATTTCCGGGGTAGTGACTGCTGTCAATGTGGAGGAAGGAGCCCCAGCCAGCGGAGTTCTGTTTGTAATTGAAAATGTAGACCAGCTTGAAATTTCCACTTCCATCAAAGAATATGACGTTACCTCGGTAAAAGAAGGCCTTCCGGTAACAATCCGTACTGACGCTATTGATGGAGAGGAATTTGAAGGGATATTAAGTGAGATAGCCCCAACTGGTTCCAAGGGCGCTTCTGGAAGCGGCGCAGTAACATTTTCCGCAAAGGTTTCCATTCCAAAACCTGGCGCTTTACGGGTAGGCATGAATACCCGTATGGATATTATCCTGGAGGAAAAGGAAAATGTTTTCAGCGTGCCCTTTGACGCGCTTCATACTGCTGAAGACGGCAGCAATTATATTATTTCAGTTGTTGCCAACGAATCCCAGGAAAAGAATGCCCTTCCCTATGTTACCAAAAACATCCCAGTGACAACTGGCCTGGAAACAGATTTCTATGTGGAGATTATTTCCGATCAGTTAACGGAAGGAATGCAGATTATCCCAACCAGCGATGAATATGCAGAAGGCACTCCGGTGCAGGTGATGTAGTATGGCAGAAGAAATAAAAAGTCCGCAAAAAAATGAACAAGCCCAAAATCCAAATAACAGCAGCTGGACAGCGGCAGAGCCGCCTGCTCCACCTCAGGGACAGACAGGGGACTCCATATCCCCTGATATGACCATCCAGCCTTTAGATGATATTGCCGTATCAGAAACCGTCCATTTAGGCGAACCCATTATTCAAATGAGAAATATTATTAAGACCTTTTATATTGGAGAGCCTAACGAGCTTCAGATCCTGCATGGAATTGACCTGACTGTCCGGCGTGGAGAATTTGTCGCAGTCGTAGGACAATCAGGCGCGGGAAAGTCCACCTTGATGAATATTATCGGGGTATTGGATAAGCCCACGGAAGGAGATTACATTCTAGACGGTGTGGATGTTGCCAAGGCAAAAGATCGGGAACTTTCCTCTATCCGCAATGATAAGATAGGTTTTGTGTTTCAAACTTTCAACCTGATTCCTCGTACAACTGCCCTGAAAAATGTGGAGCTGCCCATGCTGTACGCCGGGATATCAAGAGGGGAGCGTTTGCGCCGTGCGAAAGAACTGATGGCTTTGGTGGGAATGGAAGATCGTATGTCCCACCAGCCCAATGAACTTTCCGGTGGTCAGAAACAGCGTGTTGCCATTGCCCGCGCCATGTCTAACGATCCAGCTATTATTTTGGCTGACGAACCGACAGGGGCTCTGGATTCGGCGACAGGCCGAATGATTATGGATTTATTCCATCAGCTTCACCGCGAGCAGGGAAAAACAATCGTCCTAATCACCCACAGTAACGAACTGGCTGCAGAAACACAGAGGATCGTTACTATTTCCGACGGTAGGATTGTCAGTGAAAGAAAGGGTATGGTGTAAGGATGAATTTATGGGAAAACATATCCCTGGCAGTTTCCGGCCTGATGTCGAATAAAATGCGCGCACTTTTAACTATGCTGGGAATTATCATTGGGATTGCCGCTGTTATTGCAATTATGACTTTAGGTAATTCTATGACTGCCACTGTTACCAACTCCATGGCCGAAATGGGCGGCAATAATATTGTGGTACAGCTTTCCTTAAAGGAGGATGTTACTTCCTTTGAATTAACTGAGGAAGACCTCATCAGTGATGAAATGCTGGAGCAGATGCGGGAAGTTTACAGCAATGAAGTGCTGGCAGTCAGTTTGGATGAAGGAATTGGTTCAGGCCAAATTAAGGATGGCAGAAAATACGCTAATATAAATATATATGGAGTAAATGACGGCTACCAGACTGCCAATAATGTTAAAATGATGACCGGCCGTTATATTTCTTATCAAGACCAGGAAAAGGTTTCTAATGTTGCTGTTATTTCCAATAAAGCTTCAAAGGCTATTTTTGGGAATGAATTTGCAGCACTGGGACAGGAAATCAAAGTTTACAGGGGTGAAGAAATTTACGCCTATACTGTAATAGGAATCTACGAATATGAGGAAAATCCCATGATGGCGATGATGGGTGGGATGCAGGCAGAAGCTGACCGTCCAACGAGTCTTTATATTCCTATCTCAACCGCCCAGAGGGTCAATGATTCTGATATAGGATATACTTATGTCACTATTGTTACAAATCCTGAGGTAGATTCTATAGCATTTGCCAATACCCTTCAAAAATTCTTTGAAATATTCTATCGGAGAAATCCTGTCTTTACGGTTTATTCTATGAGTATGAAATCTGTTGTTGAACAGATGACTACCATCATGGGCACAATGCAGCTTGCTATTGCTGTTATCGCAGGAATTTCTTTGTTGGTTGGCGGTATTGGCGTAATGAATATTATGCTTGTTTCCATTACGGAACGTACCAGAGAAATAGGTACACGAAAAGCCCTTGGCGCAACCAACAGTTCTATCCGTGTGCAGTTTATTGTGGAAGCTGTCATTATATGTTTGATTGGCGGTATGATTGGAATTCTTTTAGGAGTAGCTGGGGGAATGCTTGGAGCAAAACTGTTAGGTGCGCCGGCAGCACCTTCTATTGGTTCAATTATATTTGCAATGGGATTTTCGATGGCAATCGGCGTTTTCTTCGGGTACTACCCGGCAAATAAAGCCGCAAAGATGGATCCAATCGAAGCGCTCAGATATGAATAAAAAAGTTGTAGGAATAAACCTTAGATAAGTATTGCCTATGGCAGATTAAAAAGATTTCAGATTCAGTTCTGCTTCACAGTTCATTACCATACTGTTTCCTTTCTATCGGATTTATTTATACTTCAAGCCCGCAGTCTCCCCAACAGGAGAGCGGGCTTCTTCTTTGAAAATCATTCTGTTTCTCTTGTGAAAAAAAACTGAATGCTGTACAATAGTTCTATAAGCCTATCGTATCCTAATTCCCTGTTAAAAAGGAGGCGCTATGAACTGGTTAGGACATCTTCGGACAATCAACCATCATAAATTCCTGGTAATGAAGCACTGCTTCCGGGTAGGACTATACCGTCAGGGGCTTCTTCATGATCTTTCCAAGTATTCTCCTTCAGAATTTCTGATTGGCGCTCGATACTTTCAGGGAAACCGCAGTCCAAACGACGCGGAACGTCTGGAAAAAGGTTTCTCCAGCGCATGGCTTCATCATAAGGGGAGAAATAAACATCATCTGGAATATTGGATTGATTATTCCCTGCAAACAATAGAGGAAAATCCTTTTCCCCTTATTGGAATGGAAATGCCTGTAAAGTATGTTGTGGAAATGTTCTGTGACCGTATAGCTGCCAGTAAAACATATCGGAAAGAATTATATCAGGATAGCGATCCCTTTGATTATTACGCAAAGTCTAAAAGTAAATATCTTCTTCATCCAAACAGTCGGGACTTGCTGGAAAAGCTGCTTGTTATGTTGAAGGATCGCGGCGAAGACGATACTTTCCACTTTATCCGCACGAAAGTGTTGAAAAAAAGCAAATTTAAAATTATATGAGTTCGATAAGGCAAATTTGCGGGAAAAACCTCAGACGAGTACAACTCAAAGCGGATTAAAAAGGTTTGAAGGTCCCAGGGTTGTGCAGCAGAGCTGCACTCCTCAAAAGTTCCCTGGTCGCCAGTTCAGCTCTGCTGAACTGAACCCGCAAGACGCGAAATACCCCAGCTGGATTAAAAAAAGCACAAGCAAAACAAAAGAGACAAATACTTAAAAGTACAGAAAAATCCCGCCATTTTCTTTTGTGGGAACAGCAGGCAAAGAATTTAAAAAATCTTCCAAGGGGAAATATGGCGGGATTTCCTGCTAAAGGTTATCACTTGCAGCCAGCGAACAGCCAACGGCTTGAGATGGCGTCCCTAGAACCGAAAACCTTAAAATAGGAAATAAACGCTGTAAAGCTTCTACTTAAATGAGCTTTACAGCGTTTTTAATTTCAGAACAAATATTCTAAATATATTGACAAAATCGAGAATTGATGTATAATAATCTCATAATGAGAAATAAAAAAGGAGGATTTTTATGAAAGCTATTTCAATGCACAGCATTTCTTACACCTTTACGCAAACGGACAAGTCTATGCTTCTGCTTATTCAGAAAGAAGGTGTTCTCCTTGGCTGAAAAAATTTCTGAAATGAAAGCGGCAGTTTCCCTCCTTCTTGGAGCGATATCTGCTGCACTGGGTTGGTTTGGCTGGCTGGTTATGCTCTATGCCGCATGCATGGCTATGGACTGGATTACCGGAAGTTTGGCAGCAAAACGCAATCATGAGTGGAAAAGCTCTATTGCAAGAGATGGAATCTGGCATAAGGGCGGAAGTATTGCAATTGTTTTGGTTGCCCTTATTGCAGATGCACTTATTGGACGTATGGTCAATTTTATTCCAGGTTTGGAACTCCCTTTTTCTTATAGTTTGATGATCTGTCCGATTGTTTTAGTTTGGTATATTGTTGCAGAAATGGGGAGTATACTGGAAAATGGGATTAAAATGGGTTCAGCAGCTCCAACTTTTTTACGGAAAATGATCGAACTGATTCAAAAATTGGTTGATTCGGTTGGGAATGCTATGATTACTAAGGAACGATCCGATCAGGAGGATGAGCTTTCAAAACAGGATAAGTTTTGAAAGGCATGCTGCTGTATGTTTGACCTTGCGGGCGGTAAGGTCCGCGAATTAGAATTCGCTAGGTGAAAAAGCCCTAGTTTAACGAGGACTGGACCTGATTTCCTACTACAGCATTTTGCTTCCGCAAACGGGCTTTTTTATAATACTTTTTTACCTTTTTAGAAATGTCTTTTTATCGCGCAGGGTAGTTTCGCGCTTGCGAGCGCGACCAAGGCGCCGAGCAGCTCCGCTGCTCAACCCTGGACCTGCCACTTTCGAGAAAGCGGCCAAAGCTTTTAATCGTATCGGCTTTATGGTTTCTTTAGGCTATCGCTCAGTACGATGCTTACTTTAAAAAGGGGACCTATCCAATCTGGACAGGTCCCCTTACATTTCAAAAATCAGGATTCCAAAACGCGGTGATACATTTCAATATAGGCATCAGCGGACTTATCCCAACTAAAGTCACACTGTAACGCATGTTTAACGGCAGCGTGCCATTTTTCAGGCTGGTCGTACAAATTCTTACACCGTTCAATAGCGCCCAGCATATCATGGGCGTTATAACTTTGGAAGGTAAACCCGTTTCCGTTCTCGCCTCCCAAGTCTGTAATAGTATCCTTTAACCCGCCAGTTTCCCGTATGATCGGAATGGAGCCATACCGTAAAGCAATCATTTGAGCCAAACCGCAGGGTTCGCTCTTAGAAGGCATTAGGAAAGCGTCAGTACTGCCATAAATCTTTTTAGCCAGGTCTGGGATAAACCCAATGGTAGTGGAAACCCTTCCCGGATAACGTCCATGCATAGCGCGGAAGAAGTCCTCGTAGATCTGGTCGCCAGACCCCAGCAGAACGATTTGAACATCCAGTTTCATCATATCTTCAAAAATATATTGGATCAAATCCACACCTTTATGGGAAACCAGCCTGGTTACAATACCAATCAGCATGGCGCTGCTTTCTTCCAGCCCCATCTGACGCTGAAGCGCAAGCTTATTTTCAATACGCTCATTTACAGTATCTACCGAGAAATTATGGAACATAGCTTTATCGACAGCAGGGTCATTGGAAGCAAGATCAATTCCGTTGACAATGCCGCATAGTTTGTATTGCCGATCCCGCAGCAGTCCATCAAGTCCATGTGCAAACCAAGGGGTTAGAATTTCCTGTGCATAGGTTGGGCTGACAGTTGTCACCATATCGCAGGTTTCAATTGCACCTTTCATATAGTTGATGCAGCCGCCGTATTCCAAAATCCCCGCCTGGTAGGAAGGAAGGCCCAAAGTATAGCCTAAAATGTCCATTCCAAATTGTCCCTGATATTGAATGTTATGAATGGTAAAGACGGTTTTCAGCCGGCGATGGCGTTCGGAACCCATATAGAAGCAGCGAAGGAAAACAGGAACTAGAGCAGTCTGCCAGTCGTTGCAGTTGATAATGTCTGGTTCGTAGTCAATGTAGTTGAGCATTTCCAGTACAGCTTTGGAAAAGAATGCAAAGCGTTCCGCGTCGTCACCATGGCCGTATAGGGACCCGCGCTTGAAGTAGTATTCATTATCAATGAAATAATAGACAACGCCTTGTTCATTGGCTTGGAAAATACCGCAGTATTGGCTTCTCCAGGAAAGCTGGAGCTGAAAACTGGTGATGAAGGTAAGTTTGGCCCGGTCTTCCGGCTTCATAGTGCCATAAAGGGGAAGAACAACCCTGCATTGGTGCTGTTTGCTGCGGATAGCTTTTGGCAGAGATCCCGCCACGTCCGCCAAGCCGCCGGAAGCAATAAAGGGACGGGCTTCGCTGGCTGCATAAAGGATTTTCATGTTGACACGTTCCTTTCCCAAAAAGGATTCCTCACGTCTGAGCGTTCGGTAATTACTGCGCCCGGCAAATGCAGGGCCGGGTTTTAGATTGGTACAGACAGCCGGAATTATACCACACTGCCCTTTGCAATGTAAATTGGATATGTTTCAAATCCCATCAAAGTCCTGTGCTCTCTGACTAGAACATCCTTATCGACAATTACATAATTCAGGCTTGCCCCGTCGCTGAGAGTAGCGCCCTGCATTACGATGGAGTTCTTGACAGATACACCCTTGGCAATCTGTACTCCGCGGAAAATAATGGAGTTTTCGACTTCACCGTCAATGATGCATCCGTCCGCTACCAGCGAATTGGATACCTTGGCGGAAGTGCCGTATTTTGCAGGGACTTCATCTTTAATCTTGGTATAAATCGGACTTTGAGCGTTAAAAATGGAGTTGCGCACAGCTGGATCGAGGAGCTTCATGTTCGCATCAAAATAGGACTTGATGCTGTAAATTGTTAGGCTTACGCCAGTAGATTCATATCCCTGGATATTATACCGGTCATGGGATTTTTGAAGGATTTCACGCTTAAAGCTGATTTGGTTGTGCTGAGCACCATCGGCTATAATGCGTGAGAGAAGGTCTCTGGAAATAACGGTGACATTACGGTAAACATTATATTGTCCAGGCATGGACGGCCCAATCATAACATCATTAATGCGCCCGTTAGAATCAAAGCCAAAGGCAGTTGTATCACTGAGAAGGTCTTCTTTTGCAAGGTTATCTTTTTGGTAGAGAACCGTAATATCTGCACCGGTAGAAATATGGCGCTTAATCATATCGCGGTAGTCTATGTTGGAGATAACGTCACAGTCCGCCATTAAAACATACTTAGCACGGTTGTTGGAAATATAATCTGTAATCCCCGACAAGGCTTCCAAACGTCCCCGGTAGATACCGGAATGGTTATTGGAGAAAGGCGGAAGGATATTAAGCCCGCCGACTTTTCTAGCCAAATCCCATTCGCGTCCGCTGCCAATATGGTCTATCAAGGACTGGTAGTTGCTTTTGGTGACAACTCCCACATTGGAAATACCGGAATTAACCATATTGGATAGGGGAAAGTCAATAAAACGGTAACGTCCGCCAAAAGGCACAGAACCCATTGTTCTTACATTGGTAAGCTCCCCCAGGGTTTCATCATGCATATTGGAGAATATAATCCCTAAAACAGTATTCTCTCTCATGTTCGGCTCCTCCTACTAAACATCCTGTTCGATCATGGCTTGAGGCGGAACAACTGCCTTGGGAGAGATATGTACGTTCTCGCCCACAACAGCAACGCCCCATTTGGACTTGTCTTCCCAGTTTTCAGGCCGGTCGCCTACCTTAGCGCCTTCTTCTATCACAACGTTTTCAGCAATAATGGCGTATTCAACAATAGCGTTTTTCTTTACTACCGCTCCAGGCATCAGGATGCTGTCCCGCACAACTGCGCCAGGCTCCACAATCGCGCCGGGGAACAGGACAGAGAAGTCAACTTCGCCCTCTACATGACTGCCTTCGCAGATCATGGAATTCTGGACATGGGCTGTTTTAGAGATATAATGAGGCGGCATATCCGCGTTGCGGGAGTAAATTTTCCAGGAAGGATCATACAGCTTTAGGGGGTCTATTGGATTGAGCAGATCCATGTTTGCTTCCCACAAGCTGTCGATGGTTCCAACGTCCTTCCAGTACCCTTCAAAGGCATAGGCATACATTTTCTGGTCATCTGCGAGCATAGAGGGAATGATGTTCTTACCGAAATCATTGGAAGAGTTCGGGTCAGCTTCATCCTGTTCCAGATATTTTTTCAGCTTGCTCCAGGTAAAGATATAAATTCCCATGGAAGCCAAATTGCTCTTTGGTTCCTTAGGCTTTTCTTCAAATTCAAAAACCCTTTGGCTTTCGTCCGCATTCATAATTCCAAAGCGGGATGCTTCCTCCATAGGCACTTCCAGAACTGCTATGGTGCAGTCAGCGTTTTTTTCTTTATGGAAAGCCAGCATTTTAGAGTAATCCATCTTATAAATATGGTCACCGGAGAGGATCAGAACATATTCTGGATCATAGCGCTCAATAAAGTTAATATTCTGATAAATTGCGTTCGCTGTGCCGCTGTACCAGTCAGAACCAGAACTTTTCTGATAAGGCGGGAGGGCGAACACGCCGCCGTTATTGCGGTTCAAATCCCATGGCTGGCCGTTGCCCAGGTATTCATTAAGTACCAACGGCTGGTATTGGGTCAATACGCCAACTGTATCAATACCTGAGTTGATACAATTTGAAAGCGGGAAATCAATAATACGGTATTTGCCCCCAAAGGGAACTGCAGGCTTGGCCAGTTTCCTGGTCAGCGCATATAGCCTGCTTCCCTGGCCACCCGCCAGGAGCATGGATATCCATTCCTTTTTGCGAATCATACAAACCTCCATCCCGCGGCTGCCTTGGCGAAACAGCCGCAAAACACTCTGCTAAATTTATATCAACGCCTGAAACAAGCGTGTGCCTCAATCAGTTAATATGAAAAGCTGCCCTTAGGATTCAGTTGGGGTTTTTGTACTGTCTGTATCCTTTTTGGCTCTGGATTTGCGGGTCGTAGTCTTTTTTGCAGGCTCTTTAGCGGTTTTCTTTGCTTTTGCTTCCTCAGTTTTTTCTTCCTTGGAAGAAGCTGCTTTCTTCGCAGCAGGTTTCTTAGCCGCCTTTGGAGCTGCCTGGGCTTCCGGTTCCGCTTTTTTGCGGGTTCTTGTCTTTTTTACAGGCTCCTCCGCAGCCGGCTCTTTTGGTTTGCGGGGTGCCCTAGGCTTAGATGCTTTCACAGGGGCAGGTTCTTCCATAGGGGCAGCCGATGCAGAAGCTTCTTCCACAGGCGCGCTTTCCGGCAAAACTTCATTGTCTGCTTTTTCCGCAGCTGGTTTTTCTGCCTTTACCAAGTCCACAGGGGCAAAGAACGCTGTTCCCAATGGGGGCAGGCGGAAGCACAGGGAATTGTGGAACCCATGCATGGATTCTTTCTGTATATTCAAATCCCCCTCGTTTACAACGCCGCTGCCGCCGTATTCAACCCTGTCGGAGTTAAATACCTCGCGGTAACATTTTGCCTCCGGCACGCCGATGCGGTAATTTTCGATGGCCTGGGGAGTAAAATTGCAGACAGCTATAATTTCATTGCCCTTTTCATCAATCCGGCGGAAAGCAATAACGGAATTGGCGTGATCGTCATGGGAAATCCACTGGAAGCCGTCCCAGGAATTGTCCACCTGCCAAAATTCAGGATGCTCCAAATAAAAATGGTTTAACTGCCGGACGTATTCTTTCATCTGGCGATGGCTTTCGTAGCCAAGAAGGAGCCAGTCCAATTCTTTATCAAACTTCCATTCAATAAACTGCCCGAACTCCTGGCCCATAAACATCAGTTTTTTACCGGGATGAGCTGCCATAAAGCCCAGAAATCCCCTTGCACCTGCAAATTTCTGCCAGTAATCGCCAGGCATTTTATTCATCAGGGAACATTTTCCGTGGACTACCTCGTCGTGAGAAATGGGAAGGACAAAATTTTCACTGAACGCATAGAATAGACTGAATGTAAGTTTATCCTGGTGGTAGCTGCGGTAGACGGGATCCAGCTTGAGGTAGGAGAACATATCATTCATCCAACCCATATTCCACTTGAAATTAAACCCTAATCCACCGGTATATGGAGGACGGGTAACGTTTGGCCATGCGTGGGATTCTTCTGCAATCATCAATGCACCTTTATACCGGGACAATATTTCAGAATTCATCTTCTGAACAAAGGCAATGGCTTCTAAATTTTCGCGCCCGCCGTTTTGGTTGGGATGCCACTGATCCGGCTCTCTTTCATAATCGAGCAGGAGCATAGAAGCAACTGCATCTACCCGCAGCCCGTCGGCATGATATTTGTCAATCCAGAACATGGCACTGGAAACTAAGAAACATTGAACTTCATTGCGCCCATAATCAAATACGCAGGTTCCCCACTTGGGATGTTCCCGCTTCAGCGCATCCTGATACTCATAACAAAAGTCCCCGTCAAATTCATACAATCCATGGGCATCCTTGGGGAAGTGGGCAGGAACCCAATCCAAAATAACCCCAATCCCTTTTTGATGCATAATATCCACAAACTTCATAAAATCTTCCGGTTTTCCAAAGCGGGAAGTAGGCGCAAAATACCCACAGCACTGATATCCCCAGGAACCGTCAAAGGGATATTCTGTTACTGGAAGCAGTTCGACGTGAGTATATCCCATCTCTGAAACATATTCAGAAAGTTCCTCAGCAATCTTTACATAATCAAAAGGCTGTCCATCGGGATAGGTACGCCATGAACCTAAATGAACCTCATAAATATTCATGGGCTGCTGGATATAATTAGACGCTTCCCTGCGGGCAATCCACTCTTGATCGTGCCATTCGTACCCTTCTATATCATAGGTTTTGGAGGCAGTTGCGGGGCGCGTTTCCATATGGAATGCATATGGATCTGCTTTCAAACGAATATCACCATGCTGCGTTTCTATACTGTACTTATATATTTCCATGGAATTCAGTTTAGAAATATAACACTCCCACAAACCTTCCTCCGAAATTTTCTTCATTGGATTGGTTTCGCGGGACCATTGGTTAAAATCCCCCACAACTGACACGCTTTTTGCATGGGGCGCCCACACCCGGAATAGATAGCCGCTGCTGCGTCCCCGCTTTGCCGGGTGGCATCCCATCAGTTCATATGCATTATAATTGGTTCCCTGATGGAATAAATAAACGGGTAAATTGGTTTTTGTTTCATTTTTTTCTGCCATGTGTTTACCTCCTGTTTTCCACTTTCCGACAGGCATACCGGCTATATTCTCCATCTGTACGGTTCCCGGTTCTGACGTCCTTTTGGGATATACGCCCAAAAAACGGTCTTATGCCCTTTTCGATCTGCAAAAAAGGAAATGTGTTATGGTAAATCATTCCCAAATTGATTTGTTTATTCCCATTTTATCACATTTTTCGATTATTGCAAGGGAAAATTGTTCATTTCAATTAATTTTTCTTAAAAATTCAGGAATCGAATTGTATATATTGTTCATCACAAGAAAATTTTTGTCGTTTTAAAGCACAAAATGATTTCCAGCCATATATGATTATAACACTTTAAAGATGCGGAATATGTCATAGACAGGAAATTTTTCGGCAAAAACAAACTTGCAGGCATAGGGCAAAGACGAACAGAGCCAAAGGCAAATGAAAGAAGTTTTCAGGCCCACGTTAGTATACGACAATTCCAATGAGGCTATTCCATAAAAAAAGCGCGTCTGCCACTAAGGGTGGAGACGCGCCCATACATAAAAGATTTGGAATTACTTGTGATCAACAGCGTACATATGCTCAATGAGATCCAGTACTTTGTTGGAGTAACCCATTTCATTGTCATACCAGCTTACAACCTTTACAAACGTATCGGTCAGGTATACGCCGGCTGTTGCGTCGAAGATAGAGGTGCGGGCATCACCCAGGAAGTCAGAAGAAACAACAGCTTCATCAGTATAGCCCAGAACACCTTTCAGTTCGCCTTCGCTGGCTTCTTTCATAGCTGCACAGATATCGTCCTTAGAAGCAGGCTTAGCCAGGTTCACAGTCAAATCCACTACGGACACGTCCAGGGTGGGAACGCGCATGGAAATACCGGTCAGCTTCCCGTTCAGGGAAGGAATAACCTTACCTACTGCTTTGGCGGCGCCGGTAGAGGAAGGAATGATGTTGCCGGCTGCTGCACGGCCACCGCGCCAGTCCTTCATGGAAGGTCCGTCAACGGTTTTTTGGGTAGCAGTGGTGGAATGAACGGTGGTCATCAAACCATTGATAATTCCAAATTTGTCATTGAGAACCTTGGCAATAGGAGCCAGGCAGTTGGTGGTGCAGGATGCATTGGAAACAAACTTCATATCAGAAGTATAAGAATCCAAGTTTACGCCGCAAACGAACATAGGTGTGTCGTCTTTAGAAGGAGCAGACATAACAACCTTCTTTGCACCAGCGTCGATATGAGCCTGAGCTTTTTCTTTGGTCAGGAATAGGCCAGTAGATTCAACAACGTACTCGGCTTCGAGTTTGCCCCAGGGGATATCGGCAGGATTGCGCTCTGCATAGATGGGAATAGATTTACCATTGACGATGATAGAATTCTCGGTAGCGGAAACTTCACCGTCAAATTGACCGTGCATGGTGTCATACTTCAGCATATAAGCCAAGTAATCGGCCGGGCAAAGATCATTAATACCGACGATCTCAATTTCAGGATGGTTGACCGCAGCGCGGAAAACCATACGGCCGATACGGCCAAATCCATTGATACCAACTTTAATGCTCATTGAAAAGACCTCCTTGAAAATAAACTGTACCTTTATTTTATACTATTTTCCGCAAACATACAAGAACCTTGCCAAATTTTTAACGTAAATTTTTCCATTTCAGCGTAAAATTTCCCTAGAAAGATTTATATGTATTTGTGCAAAATAACAGTTGCGAAAGAGACTTATTAAATGGTAATATGTGGAATATGCAAAACTCGACTATTTTCGTCAGTTTTCTGATATATTATGGAGAAAAAAGGGGAATTTTAATAGAATAAGAAGATAAAAAACGAAAAAACGGGAAATTTATTAAGGGGAAAGAGGAATCCAGCAGCATATAGTTCACCAAAAGGAGGAATCAAGGATATGGCCCAAACAGAAAAAGAAGATCAGAGGCTAATGGAGACAATCCAAAAATATTCCGCCCTTTACCAAGATCAAAGCGTACCCTACGCCCTAACAGGTCCTGATTTAAAGATACAGTGGATGAACGACGCATTTCAGGGGCTCTTTCCTAAACCAGAAACAGTAAAACGGTTCTTTGGGCTAATAGGGGAAAATTATTCCCATGAGATTATTTCAACTCTGAAAAAAGGAATCGTACTTCACTATGATTTCTTTATTATAAAAGACAAATCTTTTGGAATAACCATGATACCTATTCAGCAGAAAAATAAGAAAAAATTAATTGGCACTGTATTTGTTTTGGAGCAAAATACTGCCAGACCCTACCCGTTTCAAAACCAGTCAGAAGATATCTTAGGGAAGTTTGCTTATGGGTTAAGAGAACCAATTGCTTCCGCAATTTCCGGGCTGATAAAGATTCATCAAAACCAATGCCAACCAGCCAAGGGGGAAACGAAAAAAAGCCTGGAAAGGAAAAAGGCGCTGGAAAACGACCTTCAACGGATTATTGATGATGAATTCAAGCTGCTGCGGTTAACCGACAATTGTACGCATATCATGCAGGCAGAAAATAAAATTGAACGCTATAAAAAAAGCTTTGTAAATATTGCTGCTGTGCTTGACGATCTTTGTAAAATATTGGAGGAAACCGCCAAAGAAAAAGGAATTTCCTTTGCCTATACAATTCCGAGACAACTAATTGCAAGCTGTCAAATTGGATTAATTAAAAATGCTATTTTGCATCTAGCCGCCAATGCCTTTTTCTTTTCAGAAGGACGTTCTGTGGAATTGAAAGCAGAGGATTTAGAGGGGCGGCTTCGAATTATCTTGACCGATAAGGGCTGTGGAATTCCTGAGGAAAATCAGGAAAAAATTTTTGACCTTTTCTTTTCCTACAACCCTAGAACAGGTATGCCATACTCTAATGGTTTGGGTTTGACGATTGCAAAAAAAGAAATTGAAGCAGCTGGAGGTATTTTATCTGTAACTTCTGATATAAACAGCGGAACTACGGTTTCTTTTGAAATACCTTATTTTCATTCTGGGGCTTCATTTCTTAAAGATGATAGTTTAGGTTCTTATTTTAAGGATACATTTTCGGAATACCGAATTCAGATGCTTCCTGTTATTGGTGCGCCCAGATTGTCAGATTTGCAGAAAACAGATGTCATGTCAAATAAATAAGTTTTGAAAGCAAATTTGTGGAGTTTTTTATTTAAATCCATATTATGCTAAATAATAAAAGAATATTCTTTATATTGAGCATTGCCTAGGAAGTAAAAACTTCCTAGGCAATGCTCATACAATTCTATATTCCCGAAAATAGTTTTTATTAAATGCGGGTTCGATGAATCTTATAGTTTCATGCTTTAGGGACGCCATTATCGGAAACTTTGGAGTTCGTCAGATTCTGCTGGCCTCAGCCCGCCAGGCGTCCTTTTCGGAAAGGATCCCTGATCTCAAGTGTTTTTAATCCCCTTTAGCCTGTGGCCCCCTGAGGCTGTTCCCGCATCCCTGCATTATCCAACCCGTATTACGAATTTGCCAAAGCCTTTTCGATCGCGTCAATCAAAATTTTCATAGCCTTAATTCTGGCGAAACGTTTATCCTTGGATTCAATAATATGCCACGGTGCCGCAGAGGTGCTGGTCTTTTGCAGCATATCGTTGACGGCAATCTCATATTGGGGCCATTTTTCGCGGTTCCGCCAATCTTCATCGGTTATTTTCCATTGTTTTTCAGGTGTTTTCTGTCGATTCTGGAAGCGCTCTAACTGTGTATCAGAATCAATGTGAATCCAATATTTAACAACAACTGCTCCCCAATCCATCAGTTCCTGTTCAAACTCGTTAATTTCGGCATAAGCCCTCTGCCATTCTGCATCGGAGCAAAAACCTTCAATGCGTTCTACCATAACCCTTCCATACCATGTTCTGTCAAAGATGGCAATATGCCCATCCTTTGGAAGCCGGGTCCAGAACCTCCATAGATATTGGTGCCTGAGCTCTTCAGGGGTGGGGCTGGCAATCGGTAATACCTCAAAACCGCGGGCATCTAAAGCGTTTGCAATACGGCGGATATTGCCGCCCTTGCCAGCAGCGTCCCAGCCTTCATAGGCGATAACAACAGGAATTCTTTTGCGGTAAATACGGTTATGCAGCTCTTTCAAACGATTCTGGCAGTCTTTCAGCTGGAGCTTGTAGTCTTTTTCGTCCATGGCAGGTGAAAGGTCTACAGAAGAAACCGGCTGGGTAGGAAGGAGGGGAAACACCCCGGCAGGCTGGCCGGAGGAAGGCTTTTTCTTCATAGCCCCGTCGATTGCCTCGCTGAGTACATGGCTGACAACCGGAAGCGCTTCCTTCGTATTAGAGGCGTCAATAATATGCCAAGGATGATAAGTGGACTGGGTAGCCTCCAGGATTTCGTCATAGGCTTCTTTACATTCTTTATAGTGTTCATTCTGCCAGCGGTCGAAATCTGAAACCCTCCAAACCGTGTCCTTATTTTCCAGAAGGCGGTTAATCCGTTTTTTCTGTTCCTTGCGTGAAATGTGGAGGAAAAACCGTACCACTAGATAGCCGTCGTCGCAAAGCTGCCGTTCAAACCGCTGGATACTTTCTATCCTTTTTTGGAATTGGATCCTGTCAAGTTTGCCGCTGACTAAATCGCGCATAGTCTGCTCGACCCAGCCAGAATCTAAAAATTCCAATTTCCCATATTCCGGAATCTGAGTGAAATACCTCCACAGCCATGGATGGCGGCTTTCGGTGTCGGTGGGACGGTCAAAGGAGATGACATTATAAAAGCGCGGGTCCAGATCGCGGATCAGTTTGCTGATTAAGCTCCCCTTTCCCGCCGCGCTCCATCCTTCAATCAAAACAATAACAGGTAGTTTTTTCTCCCGGACCGGAAGCTGCTGGGAGGACAGACGGGTGAGTGCTTGAGCAGTGCGCTGCTTGCGGAGCGCTTTGTCTGTGCCAGGTATTGGTTCCATTTGATGTAACATAAAGATCCCCCTTTTCTGTGAAGCCATCTTTCGACGAATAACTGTAACCTATAAAATTACCTTTATAGGGGATAGGCCATAACAAATATTAGAAGAAAAATTGGCTTTTGGATTTCTTTATATCTATTTTACCACAAATTAGTTTTAATTTCATTCCTTTTTAGGCAGAATTCAAGTGAAATGTAATGAAATATTAGGATAGAATAGGACGTTATTTCCGATAGAAAAAACAGTCTGACTAAAATGGGGGTGGGATTGTATAAAAATTTTGCTTTTTGTATAAATATAAAATATTTTTTACTTTTTTGTTTACAAATGAGTTACTTTCTGTTATAATAATAGACAAAGTTAGTAGAGGTGCAAAGGGAAAAAGTACCCGCTGGAGGAGGCGTCCTATGAAAGCGGTGAAAGGAAACTTTGCCGAAGCAGTTTGCCAGGTATGGCAGCTGGCTGGGACTTGCGGGAATACCGCAAGGACTCCTGTGCAAACACACAGAGGAGCTATTGATTGCAATCTCCCCAAAGAAGTGAAAGGGCTTGCACTATCAATAGATGCAGGCCCTTATTTATTGCCGGAGAAGGCAAGCAAATCAGGCGCTTTTGTGGTATTAACCCAAAAAACGCGGCTAATCGCAGAAAGAGGAATTTTTATGTCTGCCCAAAACAGCGCCCCAAAGAAGAAAAAATTTAAGTTTCCCCATCCGGTTGTACTGATGTTTTCGCTGGTATTGATTTTGTCTGTTTTAAGTTGGATTATTCCTGCCGGACAATATGAAATGGTGTTAGATCCCAACAGTAACCGTATGGTTGTTGACCCTGGCAGCTATACAGTTGTAGAGAAAAATCCGATTACGCCCTTTAAATTTTTGATGTCTTTCCCGGAAGGTATGACAGCCGCTGCTGAAATTACCTTCTTCATTATGATTACAGGTGCTGCCTTCAGCATTATTACTGCCACTGGCGCTATTAACGCTGGTATCGCAAGGCTTGCCTCTGCTGCCAGAAATATGGAGTATTTTATGATTCCACTGGTAGTGCTGGTATTTTCCATTGGCGGCGCTACTTTTGGCATGTCGGAGGAAAATATTGTTTTTGTACCGATTGGAATAGCGCTTGCTACCGCTCTGGGATTTGATGCAATGGTTGGCACAGCGATTGTGGTTATGGGCGCTGCAGTTGGCTTCTGCGCTGGATTTATGAATCCCTTTACCATTGGCGTTGCACAGTCCATTGCAGAGCTGCCCATGTTTTCGGGACTGCTCTACAGGGGGGTTATCTGGGCTGTCCTGTGGATAATTACATCTGCATTTATTGTCCTCTATGCCAAAAAAGTAAAACAGGATCCCACTAAGAGCATCCTTTACGGGGAAAATGTCCAGCGGGATAATGTTGATCTTTCCAATATCCCTGATATGACCCTCCGTCAAAAACTTGTGCTTTTGACTGTTGCTGCCGGACTGGTGCTCCTGGTATTCGGTGTGGTTCTGTGGGGCTGGTATATTATGGAGATTGCCGGTCTCTTCCTTGGTATGGGTATTATTGCAGGCATTATTTACGGTTATAACGCTACAGAAATCTGCAACCGCCTGCTGGCTGGTGTTACTGAAATTGCTACTGGCGCTATCATGTGCGGCATCGCCCGCGCTATCCTCTTTGTAATGGAAGAAAGCATGATTAAAGATACGATTATCCATGCAATGGCCAACGCCATTTCTTTCCTGCCCAAATCCATAGCGGTTATGGGGATGTATATTGTCCAGCTAGCTGTAAACTTCCTGATTCCTTCTGGTTCAGGACAAGCTGCCGCTACTATGCCTATTATGACGCCTATTGCAGATGTACTTGATATTAACCGCCAGGTTGCTGTTCTCTGCTTCCAGTTTGGCGACGGCTTTACCAACAATATCCTTCCTGTGTCTGGGACATTAATGGCTGTCCTTTCTGTTGCCAAAATTTCCTATGAAAACTGGTTAAAGTTTGTGGGAAAACTTGTTTTAATCTGGATTGCTGTTGGTGCAGTTTTTGTTTTACTTGCCAATGCTTTCAATTACGGCCCATTCTAAATATTTCCGGTTTTAACACTGACGGCCTTTCCTATGCCAGAAAGGCCGTTTTTGCCTAAATACAATAAAAAGGAGTATTACATTTATGTCTGAAGTCTTTTCATCCATCCAAAAAAAGGCCGACGCCCTGAAGCCGGAACTTATCGCTGTCAGCAAGGCCATTTTTGAGCACCCCGAACTGGGGAAAGAAGAAGTCTTTGCAAGCAGCCAGCATTGTACTCTTTTGGAGAAATATGGTTTTTCTGTTGAAAAAGGGTTTATGGGAATTGGAACTGCATTTAAAGCAGTCAGAAAATCTGCAAATCCTGGCCCAACCATTGCCTTTTTAGCAGAATATGACGCCTTGCCGGGAATTGGGCATGGCTGCGGGCATAATATCCTTGGAACTACCAGCGTAGGAGCTGGTATTGTGGCTGCAGAGATTTTAAAGGACATCGGCGGAACTGTTGAAGTATATGGAACCCCTGCTGAGGAAACCGATGGAAGCAAGGCTGCACTTGCCGACAGAGGAGCGTTTGACCAAGTAGACGCAGCCCTGATGACCCATCCCAGCGACTGCTATTACAGGAGCGGGCCTTCTCTGGGGATTGTCCCGCTGCGGTTTGAATTTTTCGGGAAAACAGCCCATGCTGCTGCCTGCCCCGAAGAAGGAATCAACGCCCTTCATGCCTGTATTTCCCTTTTCAATAATATCAGTGCATTAAGGGAGCATTTCCAGCCTGATGCCAGAGTCCACGGAGTCATTAAAAACGGCGGGGAAGCTGCCAATGTTGTACCAGATTATACTATGGCTGAGTTCTATGTTCGGGCAGATAAGAAAAGCTATTTGGAGAAGTTGGTAGAACAGGTGGAAGCTTGTGCAGAAGCTGCCGCCATGTCAAACGGCGCTAAAGTGAAAATTACCAACTTTGAGGCGTGCTATGACAATATGATTACCAATGAAACCCTTTCTGACTTGTTTACAGATAATTTAATTCAGGCAGGAGTACCAGAGGTAGGCCCTGCCAAGCCTTCCAAGGGATCGTCAGACGCTGGCAACGTTAGCCAGAAATGCCCAATGATTCAGCCTTATTTCTCTATCAGCGATCATGGGAAAGTTCCAGGGCATACCAGAGATTTTGCAGCTTGTACTTTGACCGATTATGCGAACCAGCAGATGATTTTAAATGTCCGGGCTTTTGCAATGACTGCTTATCAGCTTGTGACCGAACCGGAGCAGCTGCAAAAAATCAAGGACGAGTTTAAAGCGGCAATGCAGAACAAATAAAAGACCGATGTTGAAGGATGGAGCACCTTTGCAGAAAGGCGCTCCATTTATTATAGGAGGAAAGTGATATGTTACAATTAATAAAACCTGGCGAAAAGGATTTGCCGCAATGCGTCAAAGTATATTTGTCCGCCTATAGCACAGACCCATGGAATGAAACATATGATAAAGACAAAATTAAATCCTATTTATCTGGCTTTTGCAGTTCTGACTCCATGGGATGCTTTGCAGCGGCGGTAAATGGGGGGATTATCGGGCTTGCCCTTGTTTTGGTGGTTCCTGGTATAGATGCGCCATATTTTAGGGTTGAGGACTTTTGCATTTCAGCCGAACACCAAAGAAAGGGTTATGGGACGCTTTTTTTGAAGGGTATTTTTGAGGAAGCCTTAAAAATGGGCTGTGATTCAGTCCTTTTGGGGACGCAAAGAGGGTTTCCCTCCCATAGATTTTATTTAAAAAATGGATTTACTGAAATAGAGTCTGTACTGTTATACCATTTATTATAGGAGATATATTGGACAGAACAATCCCATTTGCTGCTGAAACAATCAGAGAATTGATAATCCATCTCTTATTATACTTGTCAAACTGCCTTCCATTTGCTACAATGTTAGTAAGACAATATATCTTGAATGGAGGGAATCAATATGAAAAGATTTTGCGCTTTGGTTTTTTGTACACTGTTCAATGCAGCCTGCTTTGTGTTCGGATGGCATCTGATTTTGAATGGCTGCAGTAGTACATTTTTGTTTTATATTGCCCCTGTACTGTCTGCGTCAGTATTTCTTTTATTTGGGAATCTCTTTTACAAATTCCTTCGGCTGAACCGGACAGGTTTATGGATTACTATGAACTTTATGGGCGAATATTTGGGATGGACAGGGCTTTCCTTTATGACTGAGGAGGCTCCCCCGCTGCTGCATAATTTTTTTGATTTATTCTATATTATTTTCCTTCGGTTCATTATATTTGCGATTGTCTGGGGAGTTATATGGGGCGTTTCGGTTCTTTCCCGCAGACTGAAGCAGCAGGGTATAAACTGTGCTGAATTACTTTTAAAAGGCACAGGGATGGCCTTCTGCTGTCTGTCAGTTTTGATGATGGGGCATTCCTATATTTTACAGGGAAAGCCCAATGGGGACTATAAGGGAGCCCTTATACTTTTCATTTCAGGGCTTTATTTGATAGGATATGTTTTCTTTCGCTTATATCAAATGGAAAAGCAGCGGCTAAAAGTAGAATAACATTATAAACGGAGGGAATCAGCGTGAAAAAATTCTGCGCTGTCGTTGGTGCAGCCCTGCTGAATGCCGCCTGCTTTATATTGGGCTGGCTTCTGCTTTTGGATGGGTACGGCAATTTTTTTCTCTTTTATATCAATCCTGTTCTGACCGGGGCGATATTCCTGCTATTGGGCAGTTTGTTCCATAAACGATTCCAATTGAGCCGCGTACCATTGTGGTTTTCTATGAACCTGTTAGGCGAAGTGATAGGTTGGGCGGGGATATTCCTGTTATCCCCTGAAATGCTGTCTAACCTTATGGGCGTATTTATGGTAATGTTTTTCCGTTTTTGGGGGTTTGCATTTATATGGATGTTAATAGGGGCAGTTTGGACGATTCTCCATATTGCGCGCAGGTGGGGCGAGAAACGCGACCGACAGATCATTGAAGAAACTATTTTACAGGATAAAAAACTCACAGTCCTGCAAAAATCTGAAAAAAGCGTTACAGAGAAAGGACCTTCCCAGTTTAAAATACTTTTGAAAAATACAGGAATGTTTTTGTGTTTTCTGTCAGTTGTGCTGATAGGAATGTCAGTTTATTATACCTTTAAAGAACGTCCTGCGGAGGCTTATGAGGATAAAGGAATTTATACGTTTAAAGCCCATTCTGTTTATCCCACTCAGGTAAAAAATACAACAAACCGCTACAACCGCCGCCAAACAACCAGAACTGTATATATGGTTGCTTACAAAACAACTGTTGGAAGCGGCTACCAATGGAAAGAAGAAGCCCCCACAAAATCAACGGGAAACCAATGGATTAAAGAGGGGAAAACAACCCAGAGGCGGGTGCTTTCCATTAAAGAAACAAACAAATATATCACTGTAGATCCCAAATATACCGCAGAAACCTATGTATCACACAATAAATCAAAATATACCATTATCCTTTTGGTATCAGGCTTGTATTTGATTGGTTATGTTGGGGTTTGGATACATAAAAGAGAGAAACAGCGTTTGGAAGAAGAATAGGGCTTCCGCTTTTATTAGATGCCATAAAGTACGCAGAAAAATCAATTTTGAGGTTGATATTGAAAAACACCCCACCGGGGTGTTTTTCAGGGAAGGCGCGAAATCCCTTTTCTCCGCCGCTTTCGGGAAAGCGGCCAAAGCTTTTGATACGGGTTTGGTTTGTGCTTACCTTTGCCCCGCGCCCGCGCCGGGGGTTTTCTGCTTCTTTTTTTGCAATGATTCTGTAAATTGATTTCCATATAAAGTACTTACTTTCCCTTGCCATTTTCAGGCAAACGATGGTATAATAGGCCGAGAACCTATATTCACAACCGTTGAACGCTGTCTGTCCGGTCTTTTTCCTGTCATACTGCTTCGGCTTCCCTTGCAATCCGTCAGGATTGCTGCGGAAAATCTCTTTGTCTGGCAGGAAAAATCCTTGTCCTTCCAGCGTCCCCCGGCTATGAATCCAGGTTCTAAATGGAATTGTTTTGGTTTATATCTTCCCATAAACTGTTATCAGCCTGTGTTTTTAAAAATTGGGTTTTATGGGGATAAATTAGGGGGAATATCATGTCAGAAACAGCCATTCTTATTCTGGCCGCCGGAGACGGAAAGCGGATGAAGTCCGCCCACCCCAAGGCGTTATGCCAGGTTTTATTCAAGCCAATGATATCCTGGGTACTGGACGCATGTAATAAAGCAGGATACCAATCAGGCCAAATCTGTGTTGTATGCGGAAAAGGCGGTGAAGAACTTCAAACACTGCTTCCGGAAGGAACCCAAACCGTATGGCAGAACGAACGGCTTGGCACAGGCCATGCAGCAATGCAGACTGAAGGGTTTCTCCGTTCCCTGGCAAAAGGGGCGCAGGTAATGATCCTGTTTGGGGACGCGCCTTTTATCAATGAAGAACTCATTATAAATTCCCGGCAGGCACATTTAAAATCAGGAGCAAAACTGACGGTTATTGCTGCCCAGGTGGAAAATCCCAAAGGCTATGGCCGTATTGTCCGGGATGAGCAGTACAATCTCCTGGAAATTGTTGAGGAACGGGACGCAACAGCAGAACAGAAGACCATCCGGGAAGTTTTCGGTGCAATGTGGGCGGATGTGGAGTGGCTTTTATCTGCCTTTCCACGCATGAAAAATGATAATGCCCAAAAAGAATATTATTTAACAGATTGCGCCATGCTTGCATCAGGAGACCATGTAAAGGCTCTTGCCTATGTTGCGCCGGACAGCGATGTAATTCTTGGCGCAAACAGCCGCGCTGATCTGTTGAAGCTTAACCAGATTGCCGCCCGCCGGATTTTGGAAAAGCACATGGCTAATGGTGTGGAGGTTCTTTCTTCTGACGGTGTACTGATTGGGGCGGAAACGGTTATTGGTGCTGGAACTGCGATTTATCCTGGAACAATTTTGAAAGGGAAGACAGTCATTGGAACAGGCTGCACCCTTGGCCCCAATACTGTGATAGAGAACAGTTCTATCGGGGATGGCTGCACCATAAACGCTTCCCAGATAGAGGATTCCATTTTGGAGGAAAACGTTTCTATGGGGCCTTTTGCGCATATCCGTCCTGGCAGCCATATCGGGAGCAGTGTCCATCTGGGCAACTTTACGGAAGTGAAAAATTCCAATATTGGCGCCCGAACCGCTGTTTCCCACTTGACCTATGTCGGCGACAGTGATGTAGGGGAAGCAGTCAATTTTGGATGTGGATGTGTTACCGTTAATTATGATGGTATGAATAAGCATCGTACAGTGATCGGGGATCATGCCTTTATTGGATGTAATACTAATTTGGTTGCCCCTGTTAAGGTAGGAGATTTCGGCTTTACTGCCGCTGGTTCTACGATTACCCAGGATGTTCCTGATAATGCTTTGGCGATTGAGCGCGGAGAACAGTATAATAAACCTGAATGGTCAAAGGGAAAAATTAAAATGAAATAACGGAAAATAAGCGATGAGATGCGCAGCGGTTGAACATAGCAGATAGATAAAGGGAATCTCTGTCTGCTGGTTTGGCTGGTGCGCCTATCTCTGTTTTATAATTGGAAAAATATGGAGATGAGAAATGTGTTTGGGCGCAAATCCACTTTTTATTCCCCGTCCGGTCCAGTCGAATTTATTGTAGCTGGTTTGGGAAACCCTGGAAAGGAATATGAAAATACCCGTCACAATGCTGGCTTTATGGCAGTTGACTTTATGGCAAAAGAATGGGGCTTTTCGGTTGACCGGCTAAAATTCAAGGCGCTTTGCGGGGACTGTATGGTTGCTGGAAAGAGAGTCCTTTTTTTAAAGCCTTCTACTTTTATGAACCTTTCTGGACAATCCATTACCGAAGCAGCCTCTTTTTATAAAATCCCTTGGGAAAAGGTAATTGTCCTGTCCGATGAAATTTCCCTGAATCCCGGCAGGCTCCGCATACGGAGGAAAGGTTCTGACGGTGGGCACAACGGACTGAAAAATATTATTTACTTGTCAGGCAGCGATCATTTTCCGCGAATCCGTATTGGAGTTGGACAAAAGCCAAATCCTGAATATGATTTGGCAGCCTGGGTTCTCAGCCGCTTTACAACAGAGGAACAGAAAGCTTTGGCGGAAGTTTTCCCAAAAGCAGCCCAGGCAATAGAGTATATTATACAAGGAAAAATTGACCAGGCAATGAACCAGTTTAATGAAAAATAAACCGGCAGATAATCATATGATGGCGGCCTTGTTCAGCCGTACTTTCTGCAAGGAGTGATACAGGTAACGATGGAAAACCAACTTGAGCTGTTTCGAACCCTTCTCAATGGGCTGGATGGCTATGAAAAACTTTATTCTGCACTGCAATCCGGTCGTTATCCTATTTTGGCGACGGGTTTGAATGTAATTCATAAAAGCCATATGGCTGCGGCGCTGTGGCATGACATCGGCAGAGGGATAATCATTATTACAAACGACGAACCTTCTGCAAACCGCATGACAGAGGATATTAATGGCTTTATCGGGCAGGAAACGGCGGCATTGTATCCTTACCGGGATTTTACCTTTCGGCAGATGGATGGGGTATCCCGCGAATACGAACACGCACGGCTAAAAGTTTTAGAGGGAATTGTTCAGGGGGAACGTCCTATTGTAGTAGCTTCAGCACAGGCCGCCCTTCAATATACCATTCCAGTTGAAAAACTTCGCCAGGCTACTTTACGGCTTCAGCCGGGAGAAAAACAGGATATGCAAAGCCTTTTGGAGTTTCTGTCTTTTTCCGGTTATGAACGGGCGGAGCGGGTGGAAGGGGTATGCCAGTTTTCCCAAAGGGGAGGAATTTTAGACGTATTTCCGCCTCAGGCAGATTCCCCTATACGAATAGAGTTCTGGGATGAAGAAATAGATTCCATCAGCTCTTTCCTGGTAGACACGCAGCGCCGTGTTGACAATTTGGATGAAGTATGGATTACTCCGGCTAGGGAAGCCCTTTTTGAGAGCGAAGCATCCTTTTTGGATTTGCTGCGCAGAACCCGCAAAAATATTCGCGGAAAAACCGCCGCCAAAATCCGGGAAAATATTGACCATGACATACAGAGGATAGAAAGCGGACTGACCCTGGAATCCATGGACCGATATCTGCCGCTGCTGTATCCACAGCCTGCAACCCTTTTAGACTATCTGCAGTGTCCTTCAAAGGACAGTCAAAGCTCCCGAATCCTGGTTATCAGTGAAAGTGCAAATATTCGGGAAAATCTTCGGAATGCCAACTGGCAGATTCAGGAGGACATTAAAGCACTGTTTGAAGAAGGAGTGCTTTTTCGGGGGTGCGATGCCTTTAATAAGGAATTTGTTGATCTGGCAGAAACTGCATCCCATCATCCAACCCTGCTTCTGGATACATTCGGGAGGACGCTGGAGGAAATCCCTTTGCGGGAACTGGTAGAAATCCAGTGCCTTCAACTATCGGCTTGGTCTGGTGAGTTTGAGCTGTTAAAAGAGGAATTAAGCAGTTATCTGAACCAGAATTATACTTGCCTTGTTATGGCGGGGACAGGGCGTTTTGCTGCATCTATTGCCCACGACCTTCGGGAACAGGGTATTAAGGCCGATTATGTGGAATTACTAAAAGCCCCTGTTCCGGGCAGGGTGTACCTGATGGAAGGGATTCTTGGGGCTGGCCTGGAATACCCTGAAAACAAAACTGTTATTTTCAGTTATAGCCGCGCTGCCGGGACAACACGAAAACGTCGTGTCAAACACAAGCCGGGCGAACAGATACGCAGCCTTTCTGATTTGAATTTTGGCGACCCGGTAGTCCATATGTCCCATGGGATCGGAATTTTCCAGGGGATTGTCAAGCAGGAGATGCAGGGCGTTACCAAGGATTATATTAAAATCAAATATGCTGGAAGCGATACGCTTTTTGTCCCTGTCACTCAATTAGACCTGGTTTCCCGGTATATTGGCCCTAAGGAAAACGGCAGCCTGAAATTAAACAAGCTGAACTCGGTTGAATGGAATAAAACCAAACAGCGTGTTCGTTCCGCTGTAAAAGATATGGCAAAAGAACTGATTGCCCTTTATGCCAAACGCGCCCAGGAAAAAGGGTTTGCCTTTTCATCGGACACTGAATGGCAGAAAGAATTTGAAGAACGGTTTCCCTATGAGGAAACTGACGACCAGCTTCGCTGTATTGACGAAATCAAAGCTGACATGGAACAGGTTCGCCCCATGGAACGCCTCCTATGCGGGGATGTGGGTTTTGGCAAAACTGAAGTTGCACTCAGGGCAGTATTCAAGGCAGTAATGGACTCCAAGCAGGTTGCTGTTCTGGTTCCCACCACAATCCTAGCCTGGCAGCACTACAATACGTTCCGAAGCCGTTTAGAAAATTTTCCAGTCAAGGTGGAGATACTTTCCCGCTACCGCACCGCCAAACAACAAAAGCAGATTCTCCGGGAACTGGCAAGGGGCGAAATTGAAATCATTATTGGAACGCATCGGCTGCTTCAAAAGGATGTTGAATTTAAAGATCTGGGCCTGGTGGTCATTGACGAGGAACAGCGTTTCGGCGTAGCGCACAAAGAACAGCTGAAAGAAATGAAACATAACGTTGACGTCCTTACTCTTTCCGCCACTCCGATACCCAGGACGCTGAATATGGCGATGTCTGGTGTTAGAGATATGTCCGTTATCGAAGAAGCGCCTGCTAACCGGCATCCGGTTCAAACCTATGTTTTAGAGCATGACTGGGGGATTTTGTCGGAAGCCATTAAGCGGGAGCTAAGACGTGGAGGACAGGTTTTTTATCTTCATAATAATATCGCAACCCTGGATCGCTGCGCGGGGCAGATTGCCGCTCTGGTTCCAGATGCAAGAATTGTAATTGCCCATGGGAGGATGACAGAGGAACAGCTTTCCAACACCTGGAAAATGCTGATGGATCATGAAATAGACATTTTAGTTTGTACCACAATTATCGAAACCGGAGTTGATGTGGCGAACTGCAATACCCTTATTGTTGAAAACGCTGACCATATGGGGCTGTCTCAGCTATATCAGCTTAGGGGAAGGGTGGGGAGAAGCAACCGCAGGGCTTTTGCTTACCTCACTTTCCAGCAGGGAAAAGAAATTACTGAAATTTCTGCGAAACGGCTTGCAGCTATTCGGGAATTTACCTCCTTTGGTTCCGGTTTCCGCATTGCTATGAGAGACCTTGAAATCCGGGGAGCGGGTAATATTCTGGGGGCACAGCAGCATGGACATATGGAATCTGTCGGATATGACATGTATGTCAAAATGCTTTCTGAAGCAGTGCAGGAACAAAAAGGGGAAAGGCCGCCAACCGCTATGGATGAAGAATGTTTAATTGATATCCGGGTTGGCGCACATATCCCGGAAACCTATATTGACAGCCTTTCTAACCGGATTGATGTGTATAAAAAAATTGCGGGGATTCGCAACGAGAATGATGCAATGGATATCACTGATGAACTGATAGACCGGTTTGGTGAACCGCCCAAAGCTGTCAAGGGATTGATTGATGTTGTGTTGATCCGCAATATGGCTTTACAAATGGGTATTTACGAGATAACCCAGGGGGAGGAAAAACTTACCTTTTATACCCATAACCTGGATATGAACCGCATAGGTGCATTGTCTGCAAAATTTCCTGGAAAGGTTGCCGCTGAATCGGTTGAGAAATCCTGTATCCATTTGGGTATTGATAAGGCAGAACAAACTTTAGTGGTGCTGAGAGATGCACTGCTGTGTATGAAGGAAGCCCAGGAGGAAGCAGAAAAAGAAGGGTTTGAGGAAGCAGCGGAAGAATTTAAAAGGCAGCAGGATGCGTTGGTGAAAAAGGGAAGATATGTAGAGAAGAAGTTGAGCCCTGCAATGGAAAAAGCCTTGGAAATGCAGAAGAAATTAACGGCACAAAAACGAGCGGCTAAGTAAAAGCATATGCAGGCACAGCCTAAAGCGGGTAAAAAAAGGTTTGGAGTTCAGACAGAAGTGCAGCAAAGCTGTATACAGAAAACTGTACTTCTGAAAGCCTTCCTTCAAACCATCGCATATTAGAAGCTGTACCAATAGGCGCTGGCACGCATCTTGACGGAAAATTTTTCGTCTGGCTGCGTCAGAAACTCTTGAAATCCGTCAGGATTCCTGCGAGTTTCTTCCTTGCCAGGCAAAAAATTTTTCTCGCCAATCTGCATACCGTCACCTATTGGTACAGCTTCTTAATAAAAATATCGACAAATAAATATTTTCCCAATGAACAGGCGTCAATCATCTTAAGTGCCTAGGGCGTGTCCCTAAAGTCTTGGCACTTGTCTTTTTCTACAAGGAGGGAGTGCTTGCGAAAAATCCAGGCACCCCGACTTTAGGGACACGCCCTAGAGGTTTTGACTGTATTGGCGGTTATGCCTTCACCTGGTTCTTGTTTAACCCGCAATCTTTTTCAATTCCCATAAAAAGTTATTCCTTATTCTAAATGTTTTGTCCTTAGTATACTAACTTTAAAAACTCGTGCCGATTTTGTTGACTTCAAACTTCTGCTGCTATATAATAAGAATTGTCAAGTGTCATGACTGGTGTCAATCTTATATGGCGGCGTTTTCAGGGAGGCTGCTGCTTATGATAATTGGTCTTGCTTCCACCTGCATCTTTCTTTTATTTGGGGTCTATTTTATCCGGGGTAAAGGTGTTGGCTTGCTGGTGCGCTTTCACGCTATCCCGGAAGATGACAACGGCATTTATGATCCTTCTGCAATTAGCCGTTTTATAGGTTTTGCGGCTCTGCTGTTTTCTCTGGGGGCCTTTATGTGGTGGCTGAATAAAATTTTTCACATAGACTTTTTTTCCACGTTGAGTCTTATTATCTTTATTGGAACAGTTTTATTTGTTCTGATTTACCTCAACACAGGAGAACGGTTTTGGATTCCCCGCGAGGACTATGTTTCCTTTTCTGCTACCTTGCGCAGCGCAGAGCAGGCAGCTGCTGAACAGGAGGCTTCCGAGCATATTGAAACCTTTTTTGAAGCCGTTTCTGTTCGTGGACGGGTAGCTTATGGGGCTGCCTGCCTGGAAAAAACAGTTGACGCTTTACAAGCCCGAACTCCTAAGATGTCCGAGTTTTTAGATTTCCTCTGGGGTTTTACCTCCACAATCCTTTTTGACGAATGGGAAGAAAAAGCAAAAGCCTATTCAGTTGGCTCCATAGCTGCTTTTTCTAAGCTTTTTCGTTTAGAGGGGTTAGAGGAATCAGACCTTTCCCTTTTATACCAGGTGCAAAATGAGGCTTTGGAAACAGCGTTTGCCAATTTAACTGGCGGGCAGATGGGATTTACCATGGAACCTACGATTCGATTAGTAAAGCTGATGTGGAAAAATGGATTTGACCTTCCTTCTATGAAGCAGTTTCGTCTTTCCTCCTTTTCCGAAAGCAGCGGATGGGGCGACCCAAGGAAACCAGAATTTTTTCAACAGGAGACCAATTAAGATCTTATCCGTAAATTAGGCGTGTGCAGATTGCGCCGTCAGATTTTGTGTCAGACGAGGCGTTTTTTCGCAGGCGGGCTGACGCCCGGCAAGAAAAAACAACAAAATATGACGCAAAATATGCAAGCTGTGTGCTCATAATTTTTGGATAAGCTCTAAGAAAGGATGCAAGTTATGACAGAATCTACAAAGGGCTTATTGGAATTTTTACAGTTATCCCCCACTTGTTTTCATGCCGTTGAAACAATCGAAGGCTATTTACGGGAAAATGGCTATAAACCGCTTCAGGAAAGCCAGCCCTGGGAGCTGGAGGCAGGTGGAAAATATTATGTAACGCGGAATCGTTCTTCCATCCTGTCATTTAGAATTCCCTCCAAAAATTTTACGGGCTTTCAGATTGTAGCAAGCCATTGTGATTCCCCAACCTTTAAAATCAAGGAAAACCCAGAAAAGGACGTTAAAAAGGCTTATATCCAGCTTAATACTGAGAAATACGGCGGTATGATCTTTACAAGCTGGATGGATCGCCCTTTGTCTGTTGCAGGGCGAGTAATGATCAGGGAAGCAGAGGGGAAAATAACGTCCCGTCTGATTCAAATTAGCCGCGACATGGTGTTGATTCCCAATGTGGCAATCCATATGAACCGCCAAGTCAACGACGGCTATCGATTTGACGCTCAGATTGATATGCTGCCTTTATACGGAGATGGGGATGCTGCCGGAAAGTTTCAGGAGGAAATTGCAAAAGCGGCAGATACAGAGCCGGAAAATATTTTGGGAAGCGATCTGTTCCTATACAATCGGGCAAAGGGAACCGTATGGGGCGCTCAGGGGGAATACCTGTCAGGTCCGCGGCTGGATAATCTGGAATGTGCATACACTTCATTAATGGCTTACCTGCAGGCTGACAAATCGGATTCTGTTCCAGTTTATGCGGTATTTGACAATGAAGAAGTGGGGAGTGGAACAAAACAGGGGGCTGATTCCACATTCCTTTTTGATGTACTGCGGCGGATTTGCCTTGCTGTAGGCAAAGGGGAGGAAGATTATTATACAGCCCTTGCATCCAGCTTCATGGTGTCGGCGGATAATGCCCACGCGGTTCATCCCAACCATCCTGAGTATTCAGATCCTACCAATCTTGTCTTTATGAATAAGGGGATTGTGGTTAAGTTTAACGCCAACCAAAAATATACAACGGATGCTGTTTCTGCGGCTGTCTTCAAAGAAATTTGTCGAAAAGCTGGAATCCCTTATCAGACTTTTGCGAACCGCTCCAACATGGCAGGAGGGTCTACATTGGGGAATATATCCAATAGCCATGTTTCCCTGAACACGGTTGACATTGGTTTAGCGCAGCTTTCCATGCACTCCTGTTATGAAACCGCTGGAACCTTGGATATAGATTATATGATTCAGGCCCTTACTGCCTTCTATGGTTCCACAATTCAGGCGGATGGAGATGGAATTTATTCCATCCAATAACAACCTGTTAGAAGCTGTACCAATAGCCGAAGTGTGCAGATTGGCGAGCAAATTTTTCCTATGACGACGCCAAAAAAACGCAGGAATACTGTATGTCTTTCAAGTTTTTTGTTAAGGCAGGCGGAAAATCTGCCGTCAAGATGTATGCGGCGGCTATCACGGCAATCAATTTTATGGAGAAATTGAGGTTGATATTGAAAAACACCCCACCGGGGTGTTTTTCAGGGAAGGCGGAGAAAAAGGAGAGGTTCTTCTTTCTTTTTCTATCGCAAAAAGAAAGAAGGAAAGAAAAAAGCTCTTTGCAAAAGGAGTTTCGCGCCTGCGGGCGCGACCAAAGGGCGCCGCCCTTTGGAAACCTGCCACTTTCGAGAAAGCGGCCAAAGCTTTTGATACGGGTTTGGTTTGTGACTGTCTTGGCTTTGTGCCCGCGCCAGGGGTTTTCTGCTTCTTTTTTGCAATGATTCTGAAATTTGATTTCTGTGTGTTAGCTCTTTGTCAAGGTTACATTTTTAAAAAAGGGTAGGGAGAAAAATGAGCTCTGCAAATATAACTGAGAGGGAAACTTTCAAACAGTTTCTAAAACGAAAAGACATAGAAATTTCCGCCAAGCGTTATGGAATTGACGCGCTGGGGGCTATGGCACAGGGGCTTTTTGCCTCCCTGCTTATTGGGACAATTATCAGCACTTTAGGGGAACAGTTTCATTTACCGATACTGGTTGACATAGGCGGTTATGCGAAAGCCGCTACCGGCCCTGCGATGGCTGCCGCTATTGGATATGCCCTGAAATGCCCGCCTTTGGTATTGTTTTCCCTTATTGCGGTGGGAGCTGCCGCCAATACGCTTGGAGGTGCGGGAGGCCCTTTAGCGGTTCTTGTAATTACCATCCTTGCTGCTGAATTTGGAAAGATGGTTTCCAAACAAACTAAGATTGATATTATTGTTACGCCATCTGTTACCATTGGTATAGGCGTACTGCTTTCAATGGGATGCGCGCCTGCTATCGGCAAAGCCGCCAGTTCTGTTGGCAATGCTATTATGTGGGCTACGAATTTACAGCCTTTCTTTATGGGGATACTTGTTTCTGTTGTGGTTGGAATTGCGCTGACACTGCCCATCAGCAGCGCTGCAATTTGTGCAGCACTTGGATTGACCGGACTGGCGGGGGGAGCTGCCGTTGCCGGATGCTGTGCGCAAATGGTCGGATTTGCTGTAATGAGTTTTCGGGAAAATAAATGGGGCGGACTGTTTGCCCAAGGGATTGGAACCTCTATGCTGCAAATGGGGAATATTGTGAAGAATCCCAGAATTTGGATTCCCCCTACAATCGCTTCCGCTATTACAGGCCCGGTTGCAACCTGCCTGTTTGGTTTACAGATGAATGGGGCTGCAGTTGCCTCCGGTATGGGAACCTGCGGATTGGTTGGACAGATAGGCGTTTATACAGGCTGGGTGAATGATATTGCCGCAGGTGCAAAAAATGCAATTACGCCTATGGATTGGATTGGGTTGCTGCTGGTATGTTTTGTATTACCCGCAATATTATCCTGGGCGGTTGCAATCCCTATGCGTAAACTGGGGTGGATTAAAGAAGGAGATTTAAAGTTGGATCTATAACTTGGCTAACCCTGTTTCATTCCTTTTACCGTGCAAGAACGGCTGTAACACTTGCTGAAAAGCAGTGCTACAGCCGTCTTTAACGTACAATCCTTTGGGACTACCGATCTAATCTGTATCGACAATTTTTCTCCTGCGCAAAATTTTCACCAGTGGAATAGCAATGGAAATGATAATTACAGCAGTAAGCATCCCTACAGCGAAGCGGACAAGTGCATCTCCAAAAATCAGGGCAGGAGTATAATAGCCTAGGAGTATGCTGTCCAGCCAGTTGACAAGAGTATTTCCGGTAGTAGTTGCAACCGCCGCCACAACAGAAACAGCATAGCTGATCCATCTCCGTTCTTCCAACCGCCATCCCCGGTGCTTTCCAAATACCATTGCTGCTCCAATAATAATTCCGCGCAGGGCAGGGGGAATCAGATAAAGAACTGTGGTATAGGTTATGCCATAGGTCAAAAGCTGCTTAATCAGCTCGCCAACAGCAGCTACAACCGCAGCATCCAGGGGTCCCCACAGCAAAGCGCAAACCACTACTGGCAGAGATCCAAAGGTGAGACGTACATTGCCCGCTTGTATTGACATATACAGGGACAGGGGGACGTACATGGCTGCAAGAAGGGCCATGTAGCACAATTGTTTCGTTTTTCTTTTGGGCATGAAAAAACCTCCTTCTGTTTTCGGCAGCTATGCCGCACAGAGGAAGCCCGTTCCCAGATGCGGCAGCGGGATGCGAGACCTATAATGCGGAAATCTGTTATACAAACCGCAGTTTTAAAGCAATTTGTATTCTTTCCTTCATCCAGAAAGCAACTCCCCGTCTTTCTGGCACTTTAACACATATGACCCTACTCTGCCTGCCCTTTTCTGAGAAATATGAAAGGGCTTTTTTATTATAATATACTTTGGTCCTAAATGCAATATCATTATTAGAAGGCCGCCTAAATGAATGTGAGGCTGAAGTAAAAGCCGAAACTCATATAAACCAGCCTTTTTAAGAACCTGTATTCATAACCGAGGGATGCCGGATGGACGAGGATTTTTCCCGTCAGACAAGGAGATTTTCCGCAGCCATACTGACGTATGGCAAGGGAAACCGACGCAGTATGGCGGGAAAAAGACCAGCCGGACGGCGTGCAGCGGTTGTGAATACAGGTTCTAATTATCATTGCTTTGCAGACCGGTTATATGATATACTAACATAAGATAATTGAAAAGCCGGGATGCGGCTGTGAACGCCCAAACAGCCCATTGCGCCCTAATTCTTTTAATCCTTCCCAAGCTGTCGTCTTAGGTTGTGCCTATAATATATACTTTATCTTCTGTTTAAATTACAAAGGAGTTTTTATGAAGCGTATTCAGGATATGACATCTGGCAATCCAGCAAAACTTATCTTCTTTTTTGCCTTGCCGTTAATGCTGGGAAACGTATTTCAGCAAATGTATACAATGGTAGATACTATCATTGTCGGCCAGGTAGTTGGCGTAGAAGCGCTTGCAGCATTGGGGGTCTGCGAATGGATTATTTGGCTGATTCAGGGGGTAGCGTCTGGTTTTTCCCAAGGATTTTCCATCTTAATTTCCCAGCGGTTTGGAGCGGAAGATGGCGACGGCCTGAGAAAATCTGTTACTATGTCGGCTGTCCTTGCAGGAATCATAGGAATATCTATGACACTTTTAAGTTTCCTGACAATCCGCCCAATTTTGAAAATTCTAAATACGCCAGACAATATCCTGGCCCAAGCATCGTCTTATTTACATATTCTGCTTGGCGGCCTTCTGGTTTACACTGCGTATAATACCATGGCGGCAGTACTGCGTGCTATGGGGGATGGAAGGACTCCTCTTTATGCAATGATTATTGCGTCGGTTGTCAATATAAGCCTTGACTTGTTGTTTGTTGTGACATTCCGTTGGGGTGTGGAAGGAGCTGCAGCGGCTACAGTAATAGCCCAATTTAGTTCCTGCCTATGTTGTATGGCAGCTTTGCGCAGGATTCCACAGCTTCAAATGGATGCCAATGACTGGAAGCCTGAACCTGAAACAATGGGCAGGCTGCTTTCGCTTGGATTTCCCATCTGTTTTCAGAACATTATTATATCTGTTGGTGGTCTGGTAGTGCAGACGGTTGTCAATGGATTTGGTATGATCTTTGTCGCAGGGTTTACCGCTACAAATAAATTATATGGTATCTTAGAGGTTGCGGCTACCTCTTTTGGTTTTTCTATGGCCACCTATACAGGACAGAATTTGGGGGCTGGTAAATATCAGCGCATTAAACAGGGTGGAAAATCCGCTGTTATTATGGCCATTGGGACCGCTTTGGTAATTTCTGCCTCTATGGTTTTATTTGGCAGAAAAATTTTGATGCTGTTTATTTCCGCTGAACCCGACATAGCGGCCCAAGTGCTTGATGTTGCCTATACCTATTTACTATTTATGTGTTCTATGCTATTTGTGCTTTATTTATTGTATGTATACCGTTCAGGACTGCAGGGGATGGGGGATACTATCATACCTTTGGTTTCAGGTATTGCTGAACTTGTTATGAGGATTTCCGCAGCCGTTCTTTTACCCCTCTGGATTGGCCGGGGCGGAATCTATTTTGCTGAAATATTAGCGTGGCTTGCTGCAGAACTTTTATTAATGGCATTCTTTTATTACAGATTGTATAAACTTTTGAAACAGAGTGATAAAATCGGTCATGCAGAAACTTGAGACAATCGAAACGCCCCGCCTTTTATTGGTACGGCTGAACGAAAAGTGGATGAGAAAATTTTCCCGGAACCCAAAAGAATCAGCGGAAGAATTGGAAAATTCCCTGTCCCTAGAACAATCAGAGAGAACAGAGCATCCTCCGTCTGCCTATCAGTACGCCTGTTCAGAAATATCCCGGTTTCCTGAAAGCGCAGAATGGCTGTGCTTCTGGGAGGTTATACACAAGAAGCAGCGGCGCAGGATAGGCGGGATGTTATTCAAAGGTCCGCCGGATGAATCCGGGGAAGTTGAAATTGGATATGGAATTGACACTGGTTTCCAAAGGATGGGGTTTGGGCTGGAAGCTGTGGAAAGGGGAATCCAGTGGGCGTTTTCCCAAGGAGCGCGCACAGTTATTGCGAAAGTAAACCCTGGAAACCAGGCTTCCCGCCGTTTATTGGAAAAAGCTGGTCTGAAACAATACCGTTTCATAGGAAAAATGCCTTGTTATCGCATTACACGCCCTGTTGAGGGCAAATCTGAAAGGATATGATAAAATGGATTCTGTATTTTATGAAAACAATCAAATTCCAAAAGTTGCCCCGGAGTCTGTGGGAATCCCCTCCCAGGCAGTAAATGATTTTATGGAATCCGTCCAAAGGCGGCGGATAAACCTTCATAGTTTTATGATCCTGCGCCATGGGAAAATTGCAGCTCAGTGCAGCTATGCCCCATATGCGGAAACGCTCCGCCATCGGGTTTATTCAGTAAGCAAAAGCGTAACCTCTGCGGCAGCAGGGATTGCGTTGAAAGAAGGGCTGCTTCATTTGTCCGACCGAACAGCAGATTTTTTCCCGGAAGAAGTTGAAAAACCGCTGCATCCCTTCACCGCCCGTATGACGGTAGAGGATCTTCTGACAATGCGGACGGTTCACCGGGGTTCTACCGATACCAGCAAAGGCCGCTGGGTACATAGCTTTCTAAATACCCATCCGTCACATCCCTCCGGGACAACGTTCGCTTACGATACCACTGGTACGCATATGGTCTGTGCCATCCTTCAGAAGATAACAGGGCAGACTGTCCATGAATATCTTCAAACAAGACTGTTCGACAAAATTGGCATAGGTCCTGTCTATTGGGAAAAATGCGACCAGGGAATCAACCTTGGCGGGAGCGGGATTTGGTGTACCACCGAGGATATGGCGCGGTTTGGACAACTGTATCTTCAGGATGGAATATGGAACGGAGAGAGGATTTTACCAGAAGGCTGGGTTGACGCAAGCTTTACTCCACATTCCGATAATTCCAACGCGAACTTTACATTAGACGGATGCCATGGATATGGATACTTTTTTTGGAAGACAAAATACGGCTGGTGCGCCTTTGGAATGGGTGGGCAGTTAATTGTAATCGTTCCTGAAAAGGAACTGGTTTTTGTATCTACTGCCAATACAATGGAGCTGAAAGATGGACAGCAGCTTATATTGGACAGCCTTTGGGAAACGGTTTATCCTGCCCTTTCCGACAACCCTCTTTCCGAAGACTCCGGTATGTGGGGCAGTTTAAAAGAAAAATGCCGTAATGCCCAGGTTTTAGGGACGGATGTGAAACATTCTTCCTGGGAAAAAAGACTTTCCGGCAGGCGGATTGTTTTAGACGAAGGTTGTAATGGAATCGTGGAAATGGAGTTTCGCTTCCGTCAGGATGAAGGAGGACTTTTGCTGGTAAACAATGAGGGAGAACAGGTGATTCCCTTTGGAATCAGCGGTTTTAGGAAATCTGCTGATGTCTTTACTGGTTTGGATGCGTTTGCAAAATTAAAGTGGACAGATGAAAACCGCTGTATTCTTCAGGTGGAACTTCCAGACCAGGTTCATCGGCATGAATTTCATTGTGCCTTTTTGGATGATGCTGTTACAGTCCAGTTAAAATCTGTTGGCGGATTGCGGAATAGCAGCCTGAACGGATATTTAGGAGCTTTGTGGAATAATCAGTAAAAAATTGGCCTGCGGGAAACCTCCGCAGGCCAATGTAATAACATTTTATTTTTAATGGGAATTTCGCTCCGTTAGCTGCCTTTTCTGAAGGTTACTTTTATTTATTCCAGTGCAATAAAGGGATTCACGGTTTCACCCATAGCCTGCGGGAACTGTCCATTCCACTTTTGTATTTTTTCATATTCAATATACTGAGGGGAATTAACCAATTGTTCCTGCACTACTTGGATACTATAAGCCTGTGCTTCAGCTTCAATCCTTTGGCTGTCAGCCTGTGCCTGAGCGGAAATAACAGTCTGCCGTGCCTTTTCTTCTGCCTCTTTTGTCTTATTCTGCATTTTCAAAGCGTCCTGCTCTGCAACAACTTTGGCTCGTACTGCTTCCTCAAAGCCATCTTCAAAGTCTACATCCTCCAGTGCAAAGGACGCAACTACAATACCGTTTAGACCTAAACTATCTGAAACCTTCTGTTCAATATTCTCCTGTACAACAGTACGGTTTTGAATCAGTTCTTCTGCTTTAAATTGTCCGATTTCATTTTTGGTAATGGATAATACTTGGGGAATAACCAGCTTGCTTTCAACATTATTGATCCCTACATTGCGGATTAAATCAGATAATTTTGACTGGTCGTAATAATAATTCAGCTTAAAACGCAGATTTTCCACTGTTTGAGTATCTTTGGTATAGGCGTTGGTATCAGCTTCATAGATCTGTTCCCTGACATCTACCCGAACGACATTTTCAATTACAGGGATTTTAAAATTCAGCCCTGGCTGAAGGTTGTCAGCGACAATCTTCCCAAAACGATATTTTACACCAATATATCCTTCTGAAATAGTGACAAAGCTGGTAAGTGAAATAATAGCCGCCAACGCCAGAAAAATGACGAGAATAAGGATTCTCATAACCCCTTTCTGTCTTTTCCTTCTGTCCAAATCAATAGGTTCATTTTGGTTCATGCTCATAATAGAAAACCTCCTAAATGGTTGGAGCGCATTAATCATTATTTAGAACGCGCTGCATTTTGGCCGGAAGCTTCCACAAGTGTTCCTTCCTGAAGAAGCAGGTTATAGATTTTCTCTACATCCAAGCCATTATCTTTATCGAATTTTGCCTTTTGAAGAAATCCTTTCAATTTGCTGAGACGTAAAACCGGAACGTCGCTGCCCACAAAACAGGAACTTTTTTTGGCATAAGAGTCATATATAATTAGCTGCTCAATAGGCACATTGTAAATTTTATTTTTTGAAAGAAGGCTGCGAATTTTAAGAATAGCCTGTTGGTTTTCCTGATATGGGTTAGGGATGTTCTCCTTAAATTTGGAATCATCGTAAACCCACTTGGCAGATTTGGCGTCCCCAAAATAGGAACCGCGCCGGTCTAAAGTGGAAACCAGCAGAATTCCAAAATAGCCAATCAACAGATGGGGAATTACAACAATCTCTTTATCGTCGTTTAATTGTAGATGATCTATGACCTTAAATCTGCGGATTGTACCATACTGCCGCAGAATGGCACTGGTTTTCTTCCCGTAATAAGAAGGCCGTTTTTTGCGGACACGTGTAAAATAATAAACAGTCAGCAGAACTGAGGGCGTTAAAAGCACTACACCCATTATAATAAGCAATATCCAGGTCATCGTATCATAATTCATTTTCCACACCATTCCCTAAACTATACTATGTAATACAGCCGCATATATAACCGATCATTTTTATTGTAACATAAAATTCCCTGGGATAAAATAGATAAAATGAAAATAATACAAAAATTTATCTGTTCATCAGCTTTTTAATCTGCTTTAGTTTGTATATAGCTTTTTCTTCAGACTCAAATAGGGCTGTGGAATTTAAAGCTTCCACAGCCCTATTTTCTGGAAAAAGGCGTTTATACTAATCCGGCAGCAAACCTTTTTCCGCCGCGCCGGGTTTTTCAGTCAGTCAAAACCCGGAATTCGTTCTCTCCAAAAGGAGTCCAAACGATTTCATTTACATCATCAAAGCCGGATGGAAATCGGCAATTGCCTTCCGAGTTGCTTCAAACACTGCGTCAATGGAAACGCCTGCAACCGTATCCCCCAACGCCTGCCTTAATTCCGTCCCATTCATCATGGACATGGTTTCAGAAATGGCAAACTGGGCGGCCTGCATATCGGAAAGCTGTTGGTTCATGCTGAAATTGCCGGCAGATGAATTTCCTTTGGAATTTTGGGATTCCGCCAGGCTCCATAGGTTAATCTGCTTGCTGATCCCCTGGGCGTGCAGAATTTGTGCCTCTACCACAAGTTTCATATACTTTTGGAAACGCTTTGCCCGGGCTGTCCAGAAGTCGTCCCCGCCGTTATCACTGTCGTCTGAAGACTGGGTAATCTCCCCTTTGCTGCATGCCATAACATTGCAAATGTCCCCATCTTCGCCGATTGCCAGGCACCGGGAGGATCTTGCCTCAATACCGGGGATGATTGCTTCATTGCGCGCCTTGTCAAAGGCAAACCATGCCTCGATTCTCTTATAAATCTCGTCGGCATATTCAGGATCCTGCTCCATGCGCTCCTGAACCTTGGGGTGAATGATAACCGCTGTACTTCCAACCGGGATTGGGGATGTCATACGCTGTGCGGCGGAAGATATAGGGTCGGGGTTAGGGCCGGAAGGGGTCCAGTTTTCGATTTCCTCTCCCTTTGTACTTTGCTGAAAGATTTTGTAGAAGGGGAAGTCGTTGCGGGTCTGCCAATAACGGTTGCTGCCGTCAAAGACATGGTAGACCAGGTTGGGGTACTTTTGTTTCAGGCGTTCCTCCAGGGATAGGGACTGGGTTTCGGCGGTTTCCTGCGTTTTGGTGATTTCCATAGCGTTGGCGATTTTGTCCAGAAAGGCGCTGCTGGTAACATTCCCGCTTTTTGGAGCAGTTGGGGCAGACATGCCGATCTGGGACATTGCACGCGATAATGCGCTGATGTCCATCATTTCTCCCATCTCCTTTTTATATATTACCCTATAGGAAAAATGTCCATAGGGCTAATTTTAGTTTACACTTTGTAAGCCGCTACGTCAATATATTACAGTATAAAAAGTCTATGGAATTTCTGTATTTATTAACGGCTTGACAGATATCCGCCTTCCCAGTATAATCGGGAATCATTAGGAGGGGATAACAATGAAGCAGCTTATTATTAAAATATGCCGGCAATGCAATTTAGGAGAACCCGTTTCAGATCCGTTTCCGCTGACAGGCGGGTTAATGCACAAAATGTATGGGGTATATACAAATAATGGGAAATATGCGGTTAAACTGCTGAACCCCTTTGTTATGAAACGGGAAACAGCAAAGGAAAATTTTAAGGCGGCGGAACAGTTGGAGGGAATATTGGAGGAAAAGGGAATTCCCATCCTTCCGGCACGAACTTTTAACAGCTGTAAGATGCAAGAAACAGACGGGCAGTATTTTTATATCTTTGATTGGTACGATGGAAAACCTGTCTATAAGGATGAGGTGAAACAAAAGCATTGTGCTGGAATCGGGAAAACGTTGGCGCAGATTCACCGTATTGACCAAAGGGCCAGCGGCGGTGAAAGGGATATGCTGCATATAGACTGGAACTTATACTGCCGGGCTGTAAAGGCGGAAGATAAAGAAATATATGAACTTTTAGGAGAATATATCCCGCTTCTCAATAAAATCCAGCAGAGGGGAAACGATGCCATCAGCCGTATCCCGCCCTTAACTGCCATTTGCCATAATGATATGGACAGCAAAAACGTTCTCTGGAAGGGATGGGAATACCGGATTATAGACTTGGAATGTCTTTCCTATTCCAACCCGTTGGCTGAACTGCTGGAAACGGCTTTATACTGGTCAGGATTTGAGGAGCACAGCCTTGACTTAGAAAGGTTCCGCAGTTTTAAAGCAGCCTATATAGAAGGAGGGGGGAACCTGCCGGAAGATTGGGAGGCATTGTATGACAGCAATAATGGAAGGCTGTTGTGGCTGGAATACAATTTGAAAAGGGTTCTGGGAATTGACTGCAGCCCTTCTGAAAAGAAAATTGGCAGAGAAGAAACAATTAAAACGCTTGGGCATATCGGCTATTATGATAAAATGCGGGAGCAGTTCTTAACATTAGCCTGTAAAACCTGATGGGGAGGGACAAAGTTCCTCCCACCTTTTTCTTGACATATATAGATGATCTATGTATAATATAAATAGATCATCTATATAAGAAAGAAGGGCTGAAATATGGCAATCGACAAAAGCCTGCAAACGGGAAGCACTGGCATGCTGCTGCTGAAACTGTTGGAAGAACAGGATTTATACGGATATGAAATGATTGAACTGCTTTCCGCCCGCTCCAACGATGTATTTTCCCTGAAAGCTGGGACATTGTATCCGCTTTTACACAATCTGGAAAAGCAGGGATATTTGACATCCTATGAAAAGGCGGCGGAAAATGCAAAAGTGCGGAAATATTATAGTATTACCTCCAAGGGAAAGCGGTTTTTGAAGGCAAAAGAAAGAGAATGGAGCAGCTTCACAGAAGCTGTAAACCAGGTTTTGAGAGGGGGAAATGCCTGTGTCCAATTCTAATTTTACAAATATTATCCCACAGGAATTTACCGATTACCTTTCCCAAGTGTGCCAACAAATACGGTGGAAGAAAGCCCACCCATCTATCCGGCGGGAATTGTCCAACCATATGAAAGACCAGATGGAAGTATATGTTTCCCATGGAATCCCCTCTGAGGAGGCAATCCAGAAAACCATTCAGGAAATGGGAGACCCAATTCAAATAGGAACCCAGCTTGATCGAACTTACCGCCCCAAAATAGACAAAGGAGTTTTGTTTTTGGTAGGTCTGCTGCTTTTGACGGGGTCTTTTATGCAATCTGTGTTTTATATGCAGGGTCCAGTATCGTACCCATGGCTGAACACGGTTTTAGCAGTTATCCTTGGGATCAGCGGAATGTTGGCAGCTATGCAGATAGATTATACTGCTCTGGCTATGAACCGTAAAAACAGCATTATACTCTATCTGGCATATAACCTTGCTGTCCTTTTCCTTCCCATTGCCTACCGTTTTAGCCGAAATGCTGGTAGTTATATGTTATATTCCTTTGGGATTCATCTATGCCTTTTATTTCCATTGATATTCTGCGGGGTAATATATTCTTTCCGAAACCAGGGGCTGTTCGGGTTCTTGGTTTGCGGTGGGATGGCGGCAGTTTCTTTATTTCTTATGATTGGAACTACCTTTTTCCGCGGGTTAATGATTGCTTTGCCGTGTTTGGCTGTGCTAATTCTGGCATTAAAAATAAATTGGTTTGGAAACTTTTCCACAGGTAAGAAGGCGGCGGCTTATTCCCTTATGTTTGGGCCAACGGTAATTCTTTTCTATGTCTTTCTGACACTGGCATGGCATCGAATATACCTTTGGATAAATCCCTATGCTGACCCCCAAAACCAGGGGTATTATATTCTTGCTGTACGCTCTGCTTTAGCTTCTTCTAAATGGATAGGCTATGCTGAACCACTGCCCCTGTACGCAGCGCAGGAACAACTTCCTTTGACAGAATTCCAATTTCTGCCCCATACACCGGACCTTCTTCTTACGTGGGCGATTACCCGTCTGGGATGGTGGATCTTATGCATTGTTCTCCTGCTTGCCCTACTCCTTTGCTGGAAGGGAATTCATATCTGCCGAAAGCAGTCCAATGTTTTAGGAAAAATGGTTTCCTTTACCGCCGTTTTCACATTGGCAATACAATTCTTTTTCTTTTTACTAGCCAATTTAGGAGGCTTAGATTTTTCACCTTTTCCATTTCCCTTCCTCCAGGGGAATATTTCCATTATTGTAAACTTTATCCTGTTGGGCTTTCTGCTGTCAGCAGAACAGAGAAAAGGTTTAGATGAAATGAATGTCTATGAGATGGATTTAAAATTCCCTGTAAATGTTTCGATCCAGCATTCCAATCGGGAAGTTAATATTTCGTTGAAACTGCGTTTGCCGGATTTTAAACGCAGTTGGAGGAAACGCTAAACTCCAGAGAAGCCATTGCCCCCATGTTAATTTAACATGGGGGCAATGTTTTTTATAAGGTATGCTTACATCCCAACTACTAATAAGAACCGCTGATTTCTTCAGAATTAACCCTGATTACCTCTTGGGCCAGAGCCTGAACTTCTTCAACTGTGCGGACGCTGCCCGAAGCATTGCGGAACTTTGCCGCACCGCGTATTCCCTTCAAATACCAGGCAATGTGCTTTCTGGATTCCCTTACTGCAATATCTTCCCCTTTCAGTTCTGCCGCAAGCCGGATATGCCTTATCATTACCGCCATCCGTTCTTCCAGCGGTGGTTCCGGTAAAATAATACCATCCTTTAAAAAAGCCTGAATCTGTGCAAACAGCCACGGCCTTCCCAATGCTCCCCTGCCTACCATCACTAATTCTACACCTGTTTGGCGGTACATTTCCATAGCCGACTGCGGGCTGTCTACATCCCCGTTTCCGATCACCGGGATGGAAACAGAATTTTTTACTTGACGGATAATCTCCCAATCAGCATAAGGCGTATACATTTGCGCCCGTGTCCGGCCATGGATTGTAACTGCTGCCGCGCCGCTCTGTTCTGACATTTTGGCAAATTCTACGGCATTGATTAAACTGTCGTCCCATCCTTTTCGGAATTTTACTGTTACTGGTATTTGGCTGGGGACGGCTGCCCTTACTGCTTCAATTATCTTTGATGCTTTGGGCAGATCCTTCATTAAGGCGCTTCCCGCTCCAGTAGCTGTAACCTTTGGTGCAGGACAGCCCATATTAATATCAATCACATCAGGAGAATTTTCCAGCGACATTTCGGCGGCCTCTGCCATGGTTTTTGGCTCGCTTCCAAAAAGTTGTACTGCCATTGGACGTTCTTCGCTGGTAATTTCCAAAAGTTTTGCCGAGTTTTTACTATGGTAGGTCATGCCCTTTGCGCTGACCAGCTCCCCGACAACATATGCTGCCCCATATTCTTTGCAGATCCGCCTGAAAGCGGTATCAGCTACTCCGGCCATCGGCGCAAGGGCGGCAGTTGGTTCAATTTGAAGTTTTCCTAATTTCAATCTGGTTTCCTCCGCTGAAAACGATAGTCATATTGATCTGTTATGATTTTGAACCTGATTTTTTTATAAACCCGGTTGGATATGGGGTTCTTTTGGTCTGTAAACTGGGCTGCAGGCAGGCTCTGACGCAGACTGCTGCTGAAAGGCGTATAGATAAAGAGATTGAAGGGGGAATCATTAAAGAATAGAAGCTTTGTTTAAGCTTTATACAGAGTTTGTTTAATATTTTCAGTAGTCTTCAGTATATCACAGCATTTTGAAATAGAAAAGTTTTTGAAAAAATTTTTATTTTTCGGTAAATCCTGCAAAAAAATGGACCCAACAGCACACCCTATAATTAACATGAGTTTGATGGTAAAAAGCAGATACAACCTGGGTCTTATTCTTGCAGCCTTTTGTTTTCTCCAAGTTAACAGCATTTCTAAAAACGGGCCTTTGGCTTTTACGTTCACCTTGGGCTGGCAGCAGCATCCGCGAATTGGATGTGGGTCAAAAAGCCCTCTTATTTCCCCTCGCAATGTTTTATATAAACTGAACCGAATCCTCCCACCAAGGAATTTTGCTTGTGTAAACGGGCTTTTTATTTCCTTTTTTAGGAGTGCAGCTCCGCTGCACAACCCTGGGACTTTCAAACCTTTTTTCGTTATCTAGGTGGTTCTCGTCTTAGGTTGTACTTTTACATCGAACTCTCATTTTAATGGATAGAAGGTATTTTTAAGGCTGGAAACTGCTTTCTACATAATTTCCATGGGAAATGGGGAGATATTTCTTTTTTTTTCACTAAAATATGGTATAATAGCCGCAGGGTTATTTAAACCCTATATAAAAAACGTTCGAGGTGAAAGCATTGTTTAAAAAGCTGACGCAGCCGAAGCTCACGAAGAATCCATATCTTCAAATTTTTCTTTACGCGCTGCTGCTATCCACATTGTTATTTCTGCCATTTATTATTTGGGAGAAGGGATACTATTTTTTCACAGGGGATTTTAATGTACAGCAGGTGCCGTTTTATAAACTGGCCCATCAGGCGGTACGGAGCGGGGACTGGTTTTGGAACTGGGAAACAGACCTTGGCGCTAATTTTATAGGTTCCTATAGTTTTTATCTCATAACCAGCCCCTTTTTCTGGCTGACCCTGGTATTCCCCAACCATTTTGTACCCATGTTAATGGGGCCGCTTTTAATCTTAAAGCTGGCCTGTGCATCCCTGACAGGTTTCTGCTATTTAAAAAGGTTTACAAAGGATATTCGTTACGCAATGCTGGGGAGCATCCTATACGGTTTTTCGGGTTTTTGTATCTATAATACATTTTTCAACCATTTTCTTGAAGTAGTTGTATTTTTTCCACTGCTATTGGTAGGCTTAGAGGAGCTGGTTCAGAATGACCGTAAAGGTTTGTTTGCAGCAACAGTATTCATTAACGCATTTGTAAACTATTGGTTTTTTATAGGTGAAGTCGTTTTTGTGCTGATATACTTTGCCATCCGCTGCACAGATAAGGAAGCCTTTCCTATAAACTTGAAAAAATTTGGACTGGTGGCATTGGAATCGGTGTTTGGAGTGCTAATAGCAGCATCGGTGCTTTTGCCGTCAGTTCTGGCACTGATCGGAAATCCCCGAACAGGTCTGGACAGCCTCCAGAACGGTTGGAATATCTGGGTATATTGGCAGGAACGCCGCCCTATGGAGATTTTATATAATATGTTTTTTCCACCGGATCTGGTATATAATTCTTTCTTGTTTACTGACCAGGCTGCAAAATGGTCGTCCCTCAGTGCATGGCTACCCATGTTTTCTATGTCCGGGGTAATTGCATATGTCCAATGCAGCCAAAGGGACTGGCTGAAAAAGATTTTAGCTGCTTCTCTGCTGATTGCTATGATTCCCGGCTTTAACAGTTTGTTTGTAATGATGAACCAGTCCTATTATGCCCGCTGGTTTTACATGCCAATATTAATGATGTGCCTTGCCACAGTACGTTCCCTGGAAAATAAGGAAATTGACCTGCGCCGGGGACAGCGCTGGACAGCGGTCATTACCATTACCTTTATTCTTGCTATGGGCCTGACCCCAATCTATCAGGACGAAAAGTGGAGCATCGGGTTGGTAGATAACTGGGCAAGATATGCGATTGTCAGTGTCATTGCCGTTGCCTGTATGATTATTACCCATATTTTGGTGGATCGCATCCGTGAAGAGGGTGAAGAACGCTTTTTAAAGGTGACAGCCGGAGTAACATCCGCTATTATTTTGGTATATGGGGCAACCTTTTTGACTATGGGTAAGGTTCTCAATTCCCCCAAAGGAGATTGGATTGTTGATATTGCGTTAGATGGGAAAGACCGTCTGGAAATTCCCGACGATGAATTTGCCCGCTTTGATTTCTATGATGCTATGGACAATATGGGAATGTTCTGGCAGCTCCCCAATATTCAGGCGTTTCATAGCATTGTACCGGTTTCCATTATGGAGTTTTATCCAGAGGTAGGCGTTAAACGGGATGTCTCCAGCAAACCTTCAACAGACTATTATGCACTTAGGTCACTTCTTTCCGTAAAATGGCTGTTTATTGAGGAGGGAAAAGAGGAGCAGAACCCTATGCCGGGATTCCGCTATGTGGACAACCAGAATACCTTTAATTTGTATGAAAACGATAATTTCCTTCCAATGGGTTTTGCATATGATTATTATATTTTAAGGGAGGATTTTGATAAGGCAGCTACTTCATCCAAGGCAAAACTTTTATTAAAAGCCATTGTTTTGGAGGAGGACGATGTGGATTATAACAGCGATATCCTCTGGGAACTGGATCAGTCTAACTGCAATTTCGGCTATGATGATTTTACTGATGATGTAAAAGACCGCCGCACACAGTGCACAGATTCTTTTACTAAGGATAATCGGGGATTTTCGGCGCATATCAATTTAAGTAAGGAAAACCTGGTATTCTTCTCAGTGCCTTATGAAAAGGGATGGAGCGCTACCGTCAATGGAAAACCTGCTGAAGTCGTTAAAGCCAATATTGGATTTATGGCGGTGCGGTGTCCTGAGGGAGAATGTGATATTCGCTTTCAGTATATGACCCCCGGCCTGGTATGGGGAATTATTTTGTCTGTGGCAGGTCTTGCGTTATTGGCAGGATATCTGGCTTTATTCGGGGTGCGTCAAATGATAAATAATCGTACTGAAATGGAAGTTGGACAAGTTGTCCCCGACCAATTTTCCGACAGTGAAGAAAGCAGCGGCAATTTGAGCAAGGATGATTTCCTATATGGGATTTTTGCAGAGATGAATCAAGGAATTGAAGAAGACAATGAGGAAGATTTAAAAGAATTTTTAGAAAGGGGAGCGCCAGGGAAAACAAAGCCTTTACCCGAACCTCCGCCTGAAAAGGAGGAAAACGGAAATGCCTGAAAAACCAGAAGGAAAAGCCAAACTACCTCCAGAAACGTTATATCTGGTAATCCCTTGTTATAATGAAGAAGCTGTTTTACAGGAAACCAGCCGCCGGCTGTTGGAAAAGATCCAGCAGATGGAAGCATCTGGTATGATTTCAGAAAAAAGCCGGATTCTATTTGTAGATGACGGCAGCAAAGACAAAACCTGGGAACTGATTTCTCAGCTCCATGGACAGCACAGACAGATTGGCGGATTAAAGCTTTCCCGTAACCGGGGGCATCAAAATGCCCTCCTTGCAGGGCTTATGACTGCTAAACAATATGCCGATATGGTCATCTCTATGGATGCTGATTTACAGGACGATGTGGACGCTGTTGATCGTTTTGTAGCGGAATATTATAAAGGTTCTGATGTTGTATATGGAGTAAGAAGTTCCCGCGCCACTGATACCGCTTTTAAGCGGGGAACTGCCCAGGGCTTTTATAAATTTATGCAAACGTTAGGCGTGGACATTGTAGACAATCACGCTGATTACCGTCTAATGAGCCGCCGCGCTCTGGATGCATTGGCCCAATATCGAGAGGTCAATCTGTTTTTGCGGGGGGTGGTTCCCCTGATTGGATTCCCCTCTGCGATTGTCACCTATGAGCGGCATGAGCGCTTTGCAGGGGAATCTAAGTATCCGCTAAAAAAAATGCTTTCCTTTGCCTTTGACGGGATTACGTCTTTCAGCGTTAAACCAATACGCATGATTACCTGGCTGGGAGTGTTGATTTTTTTCGCCAGCATAATGATGCTGCTGGTATTGCTGATTCAGAAATTATTCGGTTATACGGTTCAGGGATGGACAACCTTAATGGGGTCTATCTGGATGATTGGCGGGATCCAATTATTATGTCTGGGAATGATTGGGGAATATGTGGGTAAAATCTACGCTGAAGTAAAGCAGCGCCCCCGGTTCATTGTCGACCAGCTTTTAAACGAAATAGAATAACGGGAGACAGGAGGGAACCATAACCATATCATCATTTTATGGGGAATGTGAACCGAAACATGGTATCTGTGTTGGATTTTGGGGAATAGATGTTCAGGACTGGACGTTATAATAGAATCGAGCCATAAATTAAAATCATATAGGGGGCGTATGAAAAACTATGAAGCTGCTGATAGTAGATTCCAACAGCATACTGAACAGGGGATTTTACGGAGTAAGGCCGCTGACTACAAAAGAGGGGATATTCACAAATGGAATTTTCGGCTTTTTTGGAATATTTCTGAAGCTGGAAAGCGAGCTGAAGCCGGATATGACAGCTTTTGCCTTTGATCTGTCCGCCCCCACTTTCCGCCATAAAATGTATGCAGATTACAAGGGGAACCGCAAAGGGATGCCGGACGAGCTGGGGATGCAGCTCCCGTTTTTAAAAGACTTAATCACCGCTTTGGGATATCCTATAGTAGAGTTGGAAGGATATGAAGCGGACGATATTCTGGGAACTTTGGGTAAACGCTGCTCTGAAGCGGGCCAGGAGTGCTATATAGCCAGCGGGGACCGGGATATGTTCCAGCTTGTAGACAATCATGTAACGGTAGTATTGGCTTCTTCCAAGGGAGGTAAGGCGGAATATATCCCCTTTACGCCAGAGGCGATTCAGGAAAAATATGGAGTAACCCCGCGGCAGATGATTGATGTAAAGGCGCTTATGGGGGACTCGTCAGATAATATTCCCGGTGTAGCCGGAGTTGGTGAAAAAACTGCTCTTGACCTTATCCAGAAGTTCAAAAGCTTAGACGGTGTATACAGTCACCTGGATGCAGACGGCATACGTCCTGCTGTCAAGAAAAAATTGGAGGCTGGAAAGGACAGTGCTTATCTGTCCTATCGGCTGGCAGAAATCAACCAAAATTCCCCTGTCCCCTGTTCTATTCAGGATTTAGCACGCCGCCATCAGGATAAAGCAAAAGTATATTCTATTTTGAACCGTTTGGAAATGTATACGTTAGTGAAACGTTTTGGGCTTTCAGCAGAGGACTTAGCGCAGGGGCAGGATGCCATACCCGATTCTGTAAAAAATGGAGAACCGTCTACGCTGGAAATTAAGATAGTTCCTAACCCTTTGGCAGAGGATATTTCCAAAATCCTGGAAGCTTTTTCAAAGGAGGAAGCACTTTCACTTTTGGTTTTGTTTCATGAAGATAGGCCGGAGGCGTTTGGCTTTTCGGTAAAAGATACAGTTTACTGTATTCAGGAGGATGCTTCGGAAAGGCTTTCTGTTCTTTTGAAAAGGGCTCAGGAACTCCATATTCCGATTCAAACCCATAACTGCAAATCGCTGTACCGTTTTGCCATGCTTCATGATCTGGAGTTGGGGGAAATAGCCTTTGATTCAGCGTTGGCGGCATACCTCCTCAGCCCCAATTCCACTGAATATCCTGTTGATAAGCTTTTAACACAGTATCCTGTAAGCAATATAGATTTTAAAGGGGAAATTCCAGAGGGGACAGAGGGTTTTGCAAAACTATGCGGAGGATTCCCCGAACTTTGCAGAAAGCTTTCCAAGCTAATCCAAAATAATGAGCAGGAAGATTTACTGCACACAATAGAAATCCCTCTTTCTGAAGTACTGGCTTCCATGGAACAAATCGGCTTTGAACTGGATACAAATGGGATTGCTCAATTCGGCAAAACGCTTGACATAGATATAGCCGATCTGCAAAAATCTATCTGGGAGGATGCAGGTTATGAATTTAATATCAATTCGCCCAAGCAGCTTGGAGAGGTTCTTTTTATTAAGCTGGGGCTTCCCTCTGCAAAAAAGACCAAAAGCGGTTATTCTACAAATGCTGAGGTTTTAGACGGGCTTAGAGGACAGCATCCTATCATTGAAAAAATCCTCCAGTTCCGTCAGCTGACAAAATTAAAATCGACCTATGTAGAAGGCCTTCTAAAAGTAGTTGCATCGGACGGACGGGTTCATTCTTCTTTTAATCAAACAGAAACACGCACTGGGCGGATTAGCTCGGCAGAACCTAATATGCAAAATATCCCTGTTCGGACAGAGCTGGGGAGCAACCTCAGAAAATTCTTCCGGGCAAAAGATCACTGTCTGCTGGTTGATGCTGATTATTCCCAGATTGAGCTAAGAGTTTTAGCTTCCATTTCTAAAGATCAGAATATGATTGATGCTTTCCAAAATGGAGAGGATATCCATACAACAACTGCTTCACAGGTATTTAATCAACCGCCGCTTTTTGTGACTCCTTTGATGCGCAGCCGGGCAAAAGCTGTTAATTTCGGGATTGTTTATGGAATCAGTGCCTTTTCACTGTCTAATGATATTGGGGTTTCTGTGTCTGAAGCTGACCAGTACATTAAGAATTACCTCAAAACGTATTCCGGTGTTCGGAAATATATGGAGGAAACTAAAGAACTGGCCAGAAAGCAGGGTTATGTCACCACTCTATTTCATCGCAGACGGTATTTGCCGGAACTGGCTGCCTCCAACCGGAATACCCGTGCTTTTGGAGAGCGGGTTGCTATGAATACCCCTATTCAGGGGACAGCGGCGGATATTATTAAGATTGCTATGGTACGGGTTTACCACAGACTGAAAAAAGATGGATTGAAATCAAGATTGCTGCTGCAAATCCATGATGAATTGATTGTGGAAGCCCCAATTGAAGAAGCGGAACAGGTAAAGGTTTTGCTGAAAGAGGAAATGGAAGATGCAGTTCATTTGGCTGTACCAATGGAAGTTGCGGCAAAGACTGGGAAGACTTGGTATGAGTCAAAATAAGACAAATTAAAAAGGTTTGGGATCACAAGGGGCCTTTCCTGAAAGGGCCCTTGTCGGATTTAGGGTTGAATGAAAGGCTGCTCTGACAGCCCTAGCCGCCAATTCATCGGAGCTGGACCTGCCAAACGTGAAATACCCCTGTGCAAACCTGTTGCCAACAAACTAATGTTGTAAAACTTCCGTAAATGTTTCAGATTTCTTATTGACAGTCTTTAGATGGTGTATTATGATAAAAGCATCGTGAAAATTATACCAAAACCCCACCCTCCGTAAAGTGAAAATCAGCAATATCCACAGTATCAAAACGGCGAAGCTGGGGAAAGACGCTGCAAAGCAGCAGATGGGAGCGAGAGTATGACAGAAATGGAATTGTATAACAGGTGGCAGTCAAAGGAATTAGAGGACCCGGATTTAGTCAAAGAGCTGAAGGAAGTCAAGGATTCTCCAGAAGAAATACATGACCGTTTTTATCGGGAACTGGAATTTGGTACCGCAGGTTTGCGCGGTGTTATTGGCGCTGGCGTGAACCGGATGAATATCTATACAGTACGCCGTGCAACACAAGGGCTGGCCGATTATGTAAATGAAAAATATCAGCAGCCAAAGGTTGCAATAGCATACGATAGCCGGATTAAATCAGATTTATTTGCGCGGGAATCAGCGGCAGTTCTAGCAGCAAATGGAATTCATGTTTATTTGTATAAAGAACTGATGCCTACCCCCATGCTGTCTTTTGCAGTGCGGGAACTGCACTGTCAGGCAGGAATTGTGGTGACAGCCAGTCATAATCCTTCAAAATATAACGGTTATAAGGTTTATGGGGATGACGGCTGTCAAATGACCACTGAATCTGCCAACGCAGTTTTGGAAAAAATTAATCATGTAGATATTTTTGATGGTGTGAAACATAAGGCATTTGATGCGTGTCTGGCAGAAGGCAGTGTAGAATACATAGGGCAGGAAGTCATTGACAGCTTTGTTGACCATGTAATGGCGCTGCAGGTAAACCCAGATGCAGCATGTAAAGCTGGCCTAAAAGTTGTCTATACTCCTTTAAATGGTACTGGCAATAAGCCTGTTCGTAATGTTTTGGCTAAGATGGGGATTGAAACAGTTGCAGTTGTACCGGAGCAGGAAAATCCTGACGGCAATTTCCCAACCTGCCCCTATCCTAACCCTGAAATTAGACAGGCTTTGGAAAAGGGCATTGAGCTTTGCGAAAAACTGTCCTATGATATGCTGCTCGCCACTGATCCAGATGCAGACCGTGTAGGCATTGCAGTAAAACACGAGGGAAATTATGTCCTTTTGAGCGGCAATGAGGTTGGCGCGCTGCTGTTGGACTATATTGCCAGAAACCGGATTGAAAAGGGAACCATGCCTAAAAATCCCATTACTGTAAAGACGATTGTCACCACTAAATTGATTGATGCAATCGCCAAATCCTATGGTGTGGAAGTTATTAATGTTTTGACCGGGTTCAAGTACATCGGCGAGCAGATTCTTCATTTGGAACAGAAAGGTGAAAAAGAGCGGTATATCTTTGGCTTTGAGGAAAGCTATGGTTATTTGTCTGGAACCCATGTCCGTGATAAGGATGCGGTAAATGGATCTATGCTTATCTGCGAAATGGCTTCCTATTACAAACTGCAGGGTAAAACCCTTGTAACGGCCCTTAACGAACTGTATGAAAAACATGGCCAGTTTATCGACACCCAGCAAAGCTTTGCCTTTGAGGGATCTGAAGGTATGGTCAAAATGCAGCAGATTATGGATAGCTTGCGGAAAGACGGTATTGCTTCTGTCGCTGGAAAAAAGGTCGTTTATACTGCCGATTATCAGACCTCTGTTCATAAAGATGCCAAGGGAGAGGAAACCATTCATCTTCCTAAATCTAATGTTTTGGAATATGGTTTGGAAGGCGGCGCGTCGGTGATCGTACGTCCCTCTGGCACAGAACCAAAGATCAAAATTTACTATTCCATTTTGGGAAGCACCAGAGGGGAAGCTCAGGCTTTGCTGGATGCCATCAAGCTGGATATGGCGAAATATATGGAGTAATTCCATGCTTTGTTATATGCTCGCCTTTGCTTTATCTTTTAGCCGCTGGATTTTCCAGCGGCTTTTTCGTGCGTTTAAATAGATTTTCGTTTTCAATTTGTTTTTCCTATTCCGCTATTCTTTTTCCATTTCTTATGGTATACTGTTTTTAATCAGTGTGGATTAGAGGTAAAGGGGATATACAGGGAAAACATGGGTTTTCCGTTTTAGGTGAGCAGGGATATTTCGCGTCTGGTGCGTTTAGTATAGCCTTGTTATACACCCCCTGGATCCGAAACCTTTTTAATCTGCCCTAGGATGTACTCAATTTTGGCTTATCCCACATATCAGTTTTTTATTGAATCTACATTAAAAACTCACAGGAGGTTTTCAATCATGTCTTTTCGTGAAGTAAATTGTCACTCTCTGGAAATTAACCCATTTACTGCTATGAGTCCCGATTATATTCTGATTACCGCTCCCAATGGGGAAAGTATCAATCCTATGACAGCAGGCTGGGGCGGGCTTGGTGTTATGTGGGGGCTTAACGTTGCAACTGTTGTGGTACGTCCCCAACGTTTCACATTTGATTTATTGGAAAACACCGACACATATACCATTGCCTATTTTCACGGAAATCGCCGGGATGCAGTCAAGATTTGCGGCACAACATCCGGCAGAGATACAGATAAAATGAAGGACTGTAATTTTACCATGGGGGTAACGGATGGTTTTCGTTACATTGAGCAGGCTGATGTAGTATTCTGCTGTAAAAAACGATATGTCCAGGACATGTCAGAATCCTGTTTTGTAGAAAAGAATCTTATTGAAAAATGGTATCCTGAAAAGGATTATCATCGTACTTACATTGGAGAAATTGTGAAAGTACTGGTGCGGGAATAGTACCCTGCCTAAAAGGAGCATCGGTATGAACGACTATTTAAAGCGAACTTGGGCGGAAATTAACCTAAATTATATTGCAGACAATATAAAAGCGATTCGGTTGTGTCTTCAGCCTGACTGCCAGCTTATGGGAGTGGTAAAGGCGGATGCATATGGCCATGGGGACAAATATGTTGCCGATTGTCTAAGGCGGCAGGGGGTTTCCTGGTTTGGGGTGTCTAATTTGGAGGAGGCCCTTTCTCTAAGGCGGCAGGGGTTTACAGAAAATATCTTGATATTTGGCGTCACTCCTACCAGATATGCTGGAACTTTGGCATGCCATAACATCACCCAGTCGGTTTTTTCTCTGGAATATGCTGAAAAACTGTCCTTTGACGCATTGGAACAAGGGGTGACAGTTCCCGTTCATATTAAGTTGGATACCGGAATGGGGCGAATTGGATTTTCAACCTTTGACAGTCCTAGCCAGGCATCTGATTGTATTGGAAAGGTTTATGAACTTTCCGGTCTAAAACCTGCTGGTATTTTCACCCATTTCTCTGTGGCAGATGAATCTAAAGCGGATTCTCAACAATATACCCTTGAACAATTCCAACGTTTTCAGGAAACCTGCACGGAACTGGAACAACGTGGCTTTTCCTGTGGCCTGCGCCATTGCTGTAACAGCGCAGCTATGCTTAATTATCCACAAATGCACTTGGATATGGTACGGCCTGGAAATATTATCTATGGGCTGTATCCCAGTGCAGACTGCCTGAGGGAGCGAAAGATTGAATTAAAGCCTGCTATGGAATTAAAATCAATGGTGTCTATGGTCAAAGAGATGGGTGGGGGGCGTTCTGTCAGCTATGGACGCACCTATGAAACGCCAGGCAGCAGAACAATTGCAACTGTTCCCATAGGATATGCAGATGGATATACACGCCGCCTGTCCAATAAGGCACGTGTTCTAATTCATGGGCAATATGCCCCCCAGATAGGCAATGTATGTATGGATCAGATGATGGTAGATGTAACCAATATCCCTAATGTAAAAGAGGGGGATATTGTCATTTTGTTTGGCAGCCAGAAGGGGAATGTCATTCCGGTGGAAGAGTTGGCGGAATTGACTGGAACCATTCATTATGAGATTGTTTGTGTTTTGGGCCGGCGTGTCCCTCGTATTTATATTGAAAACGGTGAAAAAATTGCCGTAGTGGACTATATCCGAAATACTTTGTAGGACTGAAAGGCCGGGGCTGCTTGCTTCGGCCTGACTTTTCAAATCGACAAATTTGGTCATGCTGTAAGAGCAAAAAGATGATTGATTGACAGCAAAACAGCAGCATGATATTCTATAGAAAAGATGAAGCATTTTTACCAGGACAGGAGGACTGATAAGATATGGAGGAACCTAATCCCAACCGGGAATACAAAGACAGTCTGTTTTCCATGTATATGAGCGATCCAAAACGTTTGATAGAAGTATATAATGCCGTTCAGGGAACAAACTATTCTTTGGATACCCCTATAGAAATCAATACGCTGGACGGGGTTTTGTTCAAAAACCGGATGAACGACATTTCATTTACATTAGATGGTAAATTTATTATCTTGATAGAGCATCAGTCAAGTATCAACGAGAATATGCCGGTTAGGATGCTTTTATATTTGGGGCGGTTATACGAAAAGATTTTAGAAAAGAAAAATGTTTATCGTAAAAAGAGGATCCCCCTGCCTATGCCGGAATTTATAGTATTGTATAACGGGAGAGACAAATATCCAAAGGAATCTTTTTTAAAGCTGTCAGATTCGTTTATAGATAAAAAGAATCTGCCTGTCAATACAGCTGAATTGATTGTAAAGGTTTTGAACATACGGTACAAAGAAAACCAGGAACTGTTAAGAAAAAGCAAAGCTTTATATGATTACAGCTTTTTTATTGAATTGGTACAGGAATATTTGGAAAAAGAAAATGAGTTAAAAGAAGCGATTCATAAAGCCGCAGTAGAATGTGAGAAGCGGGAAATTATGCAGCCGTTTTTGAGAGAGCATATTTCGGAGGTGGAGAATATGTTGAATGTGGAATGGAGTTTGGAAGATGCCTTAGAGATAGGCCGGGAGGAAGCCCGTGAAGAGGGCCTGAAGGAGGGCCTGAAGGAGGGCCGAAAGGAAGAACGCAGAAAAATGATTCAATCGTTATCAGAATTTCTCCCCGTAGAACAAATTGCCAAAATGCTGAAAATACCTGTTGATGAGGTGAACCTTTCGCTTGAGCGTTAAATAATATGATTTTAACGCCGCACTGAAAAATAAGGTGTATTCCCATCAGTTTTTCCAATGATTTGTTTCTTATCAAATTTATGTTTTAAATTCAATAATGCAGGAAGCAGAAAAATTTAATGAAAATACTAGCAATTTTTGAAAAGATTGGTATAATAAGATATGTCAAAAGAAAGTGAAAAAACATCCATTGATTTTATAAGTTTCGCTCCAGGCGATCCATCCGAATGTTTTTTCATGAAAAACAAGTTTGGAGGTCAAAGTAACAGTGAAAAAGAAATATGTTTATCTGTTCTCTGAAGGAAACGGTAAAATGCGTGAACTGCTGGGAGGCAAGGGAGCAAACCTGGCGGAAATGACAAATCTCGGTCTGCCAGTGCCCCAAGGCTTTACCATTACGACAGAAGCCTGTACTCAATATTATGAGGACGGCAAGAAGATCAACGATGATATTCAGGCGGAAATTATGGAGTATATTACCAAGATGGAGGGGATTACCGGCAAAAAGTTCGGCGATTTAAAGAATCCTCTGCTGGTATCTGTACGTTCCGGCGCTAGAGCGTCTATGCCTGGTATGATGGATACTATTTTGAACCTTGGACTTAACGAGCAGGTTGTTGAAGTAATTGCAAAAGATTCCCAGAACGACCGTTGGGCATGGGACTGCTACCGTCGGTTTATCCAGATGTATTCTGATGTGGTTATGGAAGTCGGCAAAAAGTATTTTGAACAGCTTATCGACAAGATGAAGGAAGAAAAAGGCGTTAAGCAGGATGTTGAACTGGATGCTGCCGACTTAAAGAAACTGGCTTATCAGTTTAAATCTGAATATAAAGAGAAACTTGGCGAGGATTTCCCGGACGATCCCAAGGTACAGCTTATGGGCGCAATTAAGGCGGTATTCCGTTCCTGGGACAACCCCCGCGCCAATGTTTACCGTCGGGATAATGATATTCCTTATTCCTGGGGCACTGCTGTCAATGTACAGTCAATGGCTTTCGGAAATATGGGTGACGACTGCGGCACCGGCGTTGCGTTTACACGGGACCCGGCAACAGGCGAAACAGGTCTTTTCGGCGAATTCCTTACAAACGCACAGGGCGAAGACGTGGTTGCCGGTGTCCGTACCCCAATGAAGATTACAGAGATGGCTAACAAGTTCCCTGAAGCATTTGAGCAGTTTAAGAACGTATGCAAAACTTTGGAAGAACATTACAGAGATATGCAGGATATGGAATTTACCGTTGAACACGGAAAACTGTATATGCTTCAGACAAGGAACGGCAAAAGAACAGCTCAGGCCGCCCTGAAAATTGCCTGCGACCTGGTAGACGAGGGAATGAGGACTGAACAAGAGGCAGTTGAAATGATCGATCCTCGTAACCTTGACACGCTGCTTCATCCTCAGTTTGACGCGAAAGCCCTGAAAAAGGCTGAACCAGTTGCTAAAGCTCTGGCGGCTTCTCCTGGGGCTGCCTGCGGAAAGATTGTATTTACCGCTGAAGATGCCAAAGAATGGGCTTCCCGTGGAGAAAAGGTTGTCCTGGTTCGTTTGGAGACCTCTCCAGAGGATATTGAGGGCATGAAGGCTGCACAGGGTATTTTGACTGTCCGCGGCGGTATGACTTCCCATGCGGCAGTTGTTGCGCGCGGCATGGGTACCTGCTGTGTTTCTGGCTGCTCCGATATCAACATGGACGAGGAAAACAAGAAATTTACCGTTGCAGGAAAAACCTACCATGAAGGGGACAGCATTTCTATTGACGGTTCTACCGGATGCGTATATGATGGCCTAATTCCTACTGTGGATGCTTCTATTGGCGGCGAGTTTGCCCGCGTTATGGGTTGGGCTGATAAATATCGCCAGTTAAAAGTTCGTACCAATGCCGATACTCCAACAGACGCGGCAAAAGCCCGCAGCTTAGGTGCGGAAGGAATTGGATTGTGCCGTACCGAGCACATGTTCTTTGATGCGGATCGTATTCCCGCTATCCGTGAAATGATTTGCTCCGATACTGTGGAACAAAGAGAAAAAGCCCTGTCCAAACTGGAACCCATGCAGCAGGGCGACTTTGAAAAAATCTATGAGGCTATGGAAGGCTGTCCTGTCACCATTCGTTTCCTTGACCCGCCTCTCCACGAGTTTGTTCCCACCGAGGAAAAAGATATTGAACTTCTTGCTTCTGATATGGGCAAGAGTGTTGACGATATTAAAGCAATTATTGCTTCCCTCCACGAGTTCAACCCCATGATGGGGCATCGCGGCTGCCGTCTGGCTGTCACTTATCCCGAAATCGCGGTTATGCAGACCAGTGCTGTGATTAAGGCTGCTTTGGCAGTTCAAAAACGCCATCCCGAATGGACTATGGTTCCTGAAATCATGATCCCCCTGACTGGCGAACAGAAAGAGCTGGCTTATGTCAAGAAGGTTGTTGTAGAAACTGCTGACAAGATCATTGCGGAATCTGGCGTTAAGTTGGATTACAAGGTTGGTACTATGATCGAGATTCCAAGAGCTGCCTTGACTGCTGATGACATTGCCAAGGAAGCTGACTTCTTCTCCTTTGGTACCAATGACCTGACCCAGATGACCTTTGGGTTCAGCCGTGATGATGCTGGGAAATTCCTCACCGCTTACTATGATAAGAAGATTTATGAGAATGATCCTTTTGCAAAATTGGATCAGACCGGCGTTGGCAAGCTGGTGGATATGGCATGCAAACTGGGACGTTCGGTTAAGTCTGACCTGAAATTGGGCGTTTGTGGTGAACACGGCGGCGATCCGGCCTCTGTAGAGTTCTTCCATCAGACTGGGCTGGACTATGTGTCCTGCTCTCCTTTCCGTGTACCGATTGCCAGATTGTCCGCAGCGCAGGCGGCTATTAAGAACCCTAGATAAAAGAAAATTAACAGGTATAAACGGGGCGGCGCTGCTATAGCGCCGCCCCTAAAGGAATCTCCCATTTAAGGCGAATGTAAAAGCACAGTATGCCGTGAAGCAGACACCCCCTCGTGATAGAAAAGGAGAAGACAATATGGCGGATTTATACGATTACCCGGAAATCTACGACGAGCGTTTTTCAGATAAAGCAAATGAAGGCTATAAAAAGCATTATCAAAGAATGTTTGAAGGAAAGGAAATCCATTCCATATTGGACTGCAGTTTTGGGACAGGCTGCCTGACATTCTGCCTTGCCGAGCTGGGATATGGTGTATCCGGCTCAGATCTGAGCGCAGCCATGCTGGAACAGGCAGGAAAAAAGGCGGAGCAAAAAGGATTGGATGTAAACTTAGTCCAATGTGATTTCCGGGAATTGAGCCAGTCTTTTCATACAACCTTTGACTGTGTCATGAGTACAGGAAATGCTTTGGCACATGTATCCCCAGATGATGTAAGGAAGACCCTGCGGGAAATGGATTCCCTCGTCAAGCCTGGCGGTTATCTTTATTTAGACAGCCGGAACTGGGATCAGGAGTTAAAGGAACCAAAACGTTTCAGATGGTCACGGCCCTTTATCCGGGAAGACGGAGTACGTATAAACTATGTTCAGGACTGGGATTATAACTCAGACGGAACTCTTACAATTCATATTTTACAAGGTTATGAACGGGATGGAGTTATTTTTGAGAGTATGAATTTTGAGGAATATTTAAATCCTTTCTCCATTAAATTAGTTCGTTCTGAGCTGGATAACATGGGATATCAGGATTTTACTTTAAAACCCCTTCCATGTTTTGTTGATAAGCCTTTTGAAAAAATAGATTGGTATTGCTGCATTGCTAAAAAAGGATAAAATATAAAAAATAATTTTATAGTGGCAAAACTCAAGTTTTCTCATGATACTCTATACTTCCCTCAACAGTAAAGAAGCAATCTGTTGAGGGATATTTTTATCCATTTGAAGCAGTAAAGAGAAACTTTATTACTACATACTATTAAAAAAATTTCAACGCTTTATTTGTTCTTAAAATTCATATTATAGAAATAATATAACAGTTTGATAGAATTTAAAAAGACAATCTTGATTTTCTAATAATAAAATGATATACTAAAAAAAGGAGATGAGCGAATGGCAGGACAAATTTATAATGCAATCCAAACAATTATCCAACAAAAATCCCGCGGAAATGAAGTTATCGCGGGGAGTATACGCACAAAAATGATATTAAAAGGGATCAACATCACAAAGTATACTCCAACCTCGCCAGATGACCCTGCGATTATGCAAAAAGTAAGGGAAGTCGGCTCGGAATTTGGAATTCGTATTTAATTGTAAAGGAGGGAATTTAAATGGCTGTACAAACTCTATCTTTAAAAGGAACAAACAGCGCTGATGCCGCATCACAGGCAAAAAAGGCGCTTCAAGGGCAGGCTCCAGAAGTTATCCTATTTTTTGCTTCCAGCAGCTATAACACATCTCATCCCGCGGAGGAACTGAAACAGGCGTTTCCGGAAAGTACAGTAATTGGCTGCACATCCCACAGTGAATTTTGCAATGCAGATTTTACTAACGGTTCTTTCAGCATAATGGCAATAGATAAAGAAACTGTTGAAGATATCGCCGTTGAGGTTATTACTGACCTGGACGATCCACAGGCTGTGGTTCATGCTGCTAACGCTTTACATAATCACTTTGGAGGAACAGAAGCTGTTTTCAATCATTTTGACCGCTATGTCGGCATTATCCTGTTTGAATCCAGTGCAAAAGCGGAAGAAACCGTTATGGATCGTCTTGGCACTGCATCTGACGTTTTATTTGTGGGAGGTTCTTCATCCGCTGGGGATGATGGTGTATCACGGGTATATGCAGATGGAAAATCTTACGAAAAGGCGGCTGTTCTAGCGCTTTTGAAGACTACAAAAGGTTATGATATTTTAAAGACACAGAGCGCATCGGTATTTTCAGAGAGAAAATTGACTGCTACAAAGTCTGATTTGAAAAACCGCATCCTCTATGAATTTGACAACCGTCCCTGTGGAGAAGTTTATGCTGAGGTTTTAGGGGTTCCTGTTGATCAAATTCAAGATTATTTTGTTTCCAATCCATTAGGGGTTATTGCGGATGATGAAATTTTCATCCGTACCTTTAACGAGAAATCCGGCGATGGAATTACACTGCACTGCGGGATTGCCGAAGGCACTGAAATTAATGTTTTGAAAATCGGGGATATTGTGGATGACACCCAAAAGGCCCTTGATAAAACAATTTCTTATGAACCTGCCGGTGTAGTAAATTTTAACTGCCTGTACCGCACTCTGGAAATCCAGAACCGCAAGGTGGAAAAACCATACTGCGCTTTGTTTGGGCGTTATCCAAGCATCGGATTTTCTACGTCTGGCGAGGCCTTTCTGGGACATATTAATGAAACCTCTACTGTACTCGTTTTAAAATAATGTAAGTTTGATAAAGCAGAAGAACTTAATCTTAGGAGTTTTTCCATCCAACTTATGTTAAAACCTTATTAAAAACAAAAGAGATATGCCTTCGTTTTAGTTGGCATATCTCTTTTACTATGTTCAGGCGGGGCCTTTTTCCTTTATTTTTTCTGTCAAGCTTCCTTAATTTCCCCAGCCTTTAATAATCCAACCTTAGTAATAGCAGGGCCAATCAATTCATAAATCATGGTTGCACATAACACAACAGCCCGGATTGTCTGCCCATAAGCGGGAATTGTCTGTGAAGCAATCAATGACAGACCAATAGCAACGCCTGCCTGGGGGATTAAAGTAAATCCGATATACTTTTTAACGGTATTAGGCGCTTTCATCACAATAGCGCCTGCCGATGCACCCAAAATTTTGCCAAGTACTCTGGAAACAACATACAGAACACCTACCAATCCAATTGTTGGCAGTACTGTAATATTCAGTTCTGCACCAGACACTGCGAAAAACATTAGAAAAATAGGCGGGGTAATTCCATCCACCAAACGAAGAACAGCAGGAGCTTCTTTAGAGCAATTAATCACCATAGCCCCCATACACATGCAGAGAAGCAGTGCAGATAATCCGAGCCAGTCCGCAATAGCAGACCCAAGGAATACAAATCCAATCGTTAAAATTAAACGGTTTGAATCTTCTTTAAAAAATCGCAGCGGAATTGTAAAAACCAGACCTAAAAGGAATCCAAGCATAAGGGATGCAAGGATTTCAATGACAGGGGAAAGAAGTGCCATCCCAAGGGAAACGCTTTCAGGGTTCTGCATAACGCCAACAGCAGCGGAAGCAAAACCAAAGGCAATTAAGGCGGCAGCATCATCTAAGGCAACTACACTAAGGAGGGTTTCAGTAACCGGCCCCTTAGCCTTATATTGACGTACAACCATAATGGTAGCAGCAGGAGCTGTAGCAGACGCAATCGCACCTAACAGCAAAGCCAATCCCAAATCAAAACCAAAGGCTGCCAACGCAGCAGCAACTAAAGCCGCAGCACCAAATGCTTCACAAACCGCAATCACAATAGGGGTAAGGCCTACTTTTTTCAAATAGCTCAGTTTAAATTCTGAGCCAATGGAAAAGGCAATAAATGCCAGTGCCATTTCTGAAACCAGGTTCATCTTTTCCACGAAATCAACAGGCAGAATTTTCAAACAATATGGGCCGATTATTAAGCCTCCAATTAAGTATCCTGTTACATTGGGAAGCTTTACCAGCTTCATCAGCCTCCCAAAGCAAATCCCTGTAAAAAGAATAAGAGATAAATATAATAATGTAGTCCATTCCATATTAAAATGCAATCCCTTCTGCGTCAATCACCGGTAATGTGAACATAACCCCCGTATTGGGCCTTGACAAATCTCCTAAAATATCACGGATGGTTTCCTTTGCCAAGGAAACCTTTTCTTCCGGCAAAACCATAAACAGGGTTTTGCTTTCTTCGTGCTCCGGCGTCATGAGGAACCGCAGAGAACCAAACAATGGGTAATCCTCGTTTCGAGTCAACTCCCGAACCATGCCTGTACTATTAAATATAGTTGCGCCTTTTAACCCGCGGGCTGTCATGGTTTCTAACAGAGGCTCTAAAAGTTCTACATTGTTCAATACCAAAATCAACATTTGCATATATGCTCGCTCCTATCTTTTTTAAAATTTTTGGCAGTTCTAAATTTGATTCCAAGGTTTTAGTATAAACCTCCTGCATCTGTTCCGCAAGTAAGGAGGGATAAATTTTTCCCTTTCACCATACAAAATCGGGAGGGATTCTTTTAAGTTTTTTATGAAAAAAGTCAATGGATATACAGGAATAAATTTGTTATCATTTCGGGCAGATGCAAGGGAAATATTGATAAAACCCAAAAGGCATAAACCTTTTGGGTTTTATCATATACAATCCTATTTATTCATATAAAGGGTACTTGCTGCAAAGTTCTTCCACGCCAGAACGGACTTTATCGGCAGTATTTTCAAAGTCAGTTGCGGTTAAATAAATAAATTCTGCAATTTTATCCATATCCCCACAGTTCAGGCCGCGGGTGGTAACTGCAGGAGTGCCAATGCGGATACCGCTGGTAATAAAGGGGCTTTGTGGGTCATTTGGAACTGCATTTTTATTGACGGTTATATAAACTTTGTCCAACCGTTTTTCCAAAGCTTTACCTGTAACATTTTTATTTTGCAGATCTACCAGCATCAAATGGTTATCCGTACCGCCGGAAACCAAATGGAAACCACGTTTCATAAGTCCATCGGCAAGGGCTTTAGCGTTCAAAACGACCTGACGCTGATACTGCTTAAAGGAATCGGACATTGCCTCCCCTAAGCAGACTGCTTTAGCAGCAATGATGTGCTCCAGAGGCCCCCCTTGAGTACCAGGGAAAATAGCCTTGTCAATTTGTTTCCCTAAAGCTTCTTTGCATAAAATCAAACCTCCACGGGGACCGCGCAGAGTTTTATGGGTGGTCGTTGTAACAATATCCGCATAAGGGACTGGGGATGGATGTTCTCCAGCAGCTACAAGTCCGGCTATGTGGGCCATATCAACCATTAGATATGCTCCCACTTCTTTCGCGGTTTCCGCCAAACGTGGAAAGTCAATCATTCGGGGATATGCACTGGCTCCAGCAACAATCAGTTTTGGTTTATTCGCTATAGCAAGATCGCGGACGTTATCATAATCAATTTTTTCATCTTTTCCCAATCCATAAGGGACAAAATGAAAATAGCTTCCAGACATGTTGACAGGAGAACCGTGTGTTAAATGACCGCCCTCTGCCAAACTCATCCCTAAAACAGTATCTCCTGGTTTTAACAGCGCAAAATATACCGCCATATTTGCTTGTGCGCCGGAGTGCGGCTGAACATTGGCGTGTTCTGCACCAAAAAGTTTTTTAGCGCGTTCTATTGCAAGGGTTTCTACAATGTCAATGGCTTCACAACCGCCATAATACCGCTTTCCAGAGTAACCTTCTGCATATTTGTTCGTAAGCACAGTTCCCATTGCCGCCATAACCGCTGGGGAGACAATGTTTTCTGATGCTATCAGCTCCAAATTCCGACGCTGGCGTTTTAATTCCTGTCCCATAGCCTGCCCAACTTCAGGATCATATTTGGTTACAAATCCAATGGTATCCAGCATATCTTGGTACATAATATAACTCCCTTTCTATGATAACTACGTTTTAGGGGAAAGTCTGTACAAAATTATACATGAAAAAGCAAAAGGAATCAATCCATAAATGAGTAAAAACCAGGAATGGACTAAAAAGGTTTTGGGCCAGGGCTGGATGAGGCACAACTTTAAGGGATTAAAGAAACAAGGGAGGCTTCCTTCCGGGGAAACTTTTTATCTTACTTCAATTTTTCAAAAAAGAAGAAAGAAAATCCCCCAAACTTCCCGGACGGATTGTTAAAAGCGAACGACCCATAAAAACAGAAGGAAGCCGGACCAGCCAGACAGCCAGTAAAGCAGCGCCTGCAATCCCCCAGAATTTCAAAGAACGTACACGTTTTCCCCGCCCTGCCAAAAAACAAATAACCGCATATAAACAGCACAGGGCAAAGGGGTATACCATAGGATTCCAACGTAGAGCCTGCCTCCAGTCCAGGTGGACAGCGGCAAAGAAAGCCCTGGTCATTCCGCAGCCAGGACAGGGAATTCCCGTAACAGCATAAAATGGACAGCGATAGAAATAAGGGAGCAACCGGATAAGCACCAGCGCCCCCACACAAAAAAGAAGCAAAAAATAGAGCCTTTTCCTAAAGGGTAACTTTTCCATATATGGAATACTCCCATCCTATTTGTTTGCGGTAAGCTGCATTTTTTCAGCCCAGAATTTAACAAACGTCTTCCCGATTTCAGATATAAAACCACCTTTTTTATAGACAGCTGCTGTTTTGGTTATAAGGTCTTTACAGACAATCGTTCGGACGGAAAGGTTGTCCCGTTCTATCAGCTTGCTGATAGATTTCGGTACTACTGCCACACCTAGACCTGCCCGCGCCCACATTAAAGGGGTTCTTGCGTCATCGCTTTCACAGAAAATATGGGGTGTTACGCCGTTATTCTGGAAAACCGGGATTAATATGTGTTCAAACCGCCGGTAAAAGTCAATCGGTACCTCCGCCAGCTGAGAGATTGTAATAGGTACGCCGCTTTTCCCAAGATAGCTCTCATTTCCTACCGCAACCAAGGGTTCCTCAGGCCCATACATACATTCCAAGCCGTCTGTATGGAAAGGCGTTCTGACAACAGCAGCTTCAATTACCCCGCGGTTAAGCATTTCTAAAATATTGTAAGTATTGGCCTCTGATATTTCAAACCGGACATGAGGATACAGACGGTAAAAATCCGTCATGCAGTCCTGTATTATGGAACGGCTGCACGAAGAAATAACCCCTAGACGCAGAACATGAGGGCGGGCGGATTCAAACAATGCCATTTCTTCCGAAGTGCTTTCCATCATGGAGATAATATTTTTCGCCCTTTGAAAAAGAAGGTATCCTGCGTCAGTTAATGTTATCTTTCGGGAACTGCGTTCCATGAGTTTTACCCCAAGTTCATTTTCCAACAACATAATCTGTTTACTGAGGGGAGGCTGCGAAAGGTTTAATTTTTTAGCGGCGGCAGAGATATTCCCAGCTTCAACAATCGTTACAAAATAGAATAACTGTTTATAACTCATGATATGCCAACACCAGCCTTTCCCCCTGAAAGGGTTTTTATACCTTTTATTTTACCTTCTTTTCAAAGAAAAATCAATACAAAATCATTAAAATACAGGGAAATCAATTTTGCGGTGGTTTTGAGGCTGATGAGGCTGATATTGAAAAACACCCCACCGGGGTTTTTTCAGGGAAGGCGGAGAAAAGGGATTTCGCGCCTTGCAGGTTCAGTTCAGCAGAGCTACGTTCCGCAAAGCTGAACTGGCGGCCGGCGGCTCTGAGTAGCTCCGCTGCTCAACCCTGAACCCCCGCCGCTTTCGGGAAAGCGGCCAAAGCTTTTGACACGGGTTTGGTTTGTGGCTGTCTTGGCTTTGTGCCCGCACCGAAGGTTTTCTGTTTCTTTAATTGCCGGGTTATTTTAGGGATGTACTATTGGCCATATGTTAATTTTGGAATCCCTTACCGATTATCTCACTGCTATTGGTAATAATCATAAAAGCTGTTGGTTCAATGGATTTAATATACTGCCTTAAAATAATTGCCTGGGGACGGCTCATTACTGTAATAATGACAGTTTTAGGAGAATGTGTAAAAGCACCCTGCGCCTCATATATGGTAGCGCTGTGGTTTAACTTTTCCGTAATAAAGCGGCAGATTGGTTCAGGATTATTACAGATAATATTAAAGGATTTGCAAAGATTAATATTTTCAATGACAGAGTCAATCAGGAAGGATTTTACCATAAGGCCTAAAACAGAATATAAACCCACTTTAATGCCAAAAGTAAAGAAAGATATGCAAACTACAAGGGCATCTGCGCAGAATAACGCCCTGCCAATATTGATACTGGTATGTTTTTTAAGAATCATAGCAATAATATCCGTCCCGCCGCTGGAGGCTCCAACATAAAACAGCAGGGCAGCTGCCACACCAGGAAGAGCTATACCATAACATAACTCCAAAATTGGCTGGTCAGTGAGGGGGCCGTCCAAAGGAAGCACTTTTTCTAAAATAGATATGAAAAGGGAAAGCGTAAAGCTTACATAAGCGGTTTTTACCCCGAAACCTTTTCCCAAAACCAAAAAACCAACTACCAAAAGTAAATTATTGAGAATAAAGTTTATGGTGCCAGTGGACAGAGGAAGATAATATTGAAGAATGATAGCAATACCTGATACCCCGCCAAAGGTAAAATGATTGGGAAACCGGAAGAAATGGTTTCCAATTGCTATTAATACAGCGCAAAATGTCATTAATAGGGTTTCGTAAAATGGATTTCCGCGAAATTTTAATCCCATATCTGGTATCTCCTTTTGCTGGGCGGACTGTCAGTTTTTGTCCAGTCGATTTTTTTCCTGCATAAACGACCTGTGAAGCAGGATTTGCACCGCTGATGATTTTACACCATATAAGGGATTTTGTCCATCCTTTTTTCTGCTTTATCTGGCATTTTTTATTGACTGTTCAAAGGCTGCTGCCTGGCAAAAGACAGCATTGAAAACAAAACGGTTTCCTCTCCCTTTTTCTTTTCCTATTGACAATTTCAATTCCGTATTGTAGAATACAGTAAATGCGATTGAATCTCATTTGCAAATGGAGTTGAAAAAATATGGTCGAAACCCTTTTAGATGCAATATTGGATACACTAAAAACTTTGCCGATATTATATCTGGTTTATTTGATGATTCTGTTCCTTCAACGGAAAATGGACATTGGTATATTAATTGGACGGCAGGAACAGCGGTTTGGCCCAGTGATTGGTGCGCTGTTAGGGTCAGTCCCACAGTGCGGGTTTTCTGCAGCCTGTACAGAGTTATACCGGGCGGGGATGATTGGAGCAGGTACCTTAATAGCAGTATATCTGTCTACATCTGATGAGGCGGTTCCTGTGCTTCTTTCTCATACCGGGCAAATAAAACAAGTTATCCTTCTTTTGGCATGTAAAATGGTTACAGCAATTGCGGCAGGATACCTATTAGCAAATACAGTTTTCCGCCGACAAATGTTGGAACTGGAGAAAAAGCGAAAGGAAGAAGCGGATTTACAGGAAGAAATTCGCGCGGCTGAAGAATACGAACGTTTTTTAGCGGAACAGGAAAGCGAAAACGGGCAGGAAAAATGCCGCTCCATGCCAGAGGAGCAAGAGCCTTCCCCTATGAGTTCCTGCGGATGTGGGGCCTGTTCGTCCAATATATTCCTTTCCTCTTTGTACCATACAATAAGAACAGGCATATTTGTAGGTCTTACATTAGTGCTGATTAACCTGGTTCTATACTGGATTGGAGAGGAACGTTTGGCAGCGTTTTTGCTTTCAAAGGAATTTTCCCAACCCTTTATTACAGCGTTGGTAGGATTTATCCCCGGCTGTGCAATTTCGGTCCTGCTGGTAGAGCTGTATACTATGGGTACAATTTCCTTTGGGGCGGCTGTCGCAGGTTTGTCTACAGGGGCGGGATTTGGCTATTTAATTCTATTACGCAGTTCCCGCAAGGCAGGGAAGGATTGTGCCAAAATCCTGGCTTGTACCTATGCGGCGGCGGTTTTGGCAGGGCTGGCCATCACCTTGGTTTCCAACTGGCTTTAATGCCTGCGTTTTATCATTCAAAGAAATATTTTTTCATCAGGTCAATTACCCGTCCCTTTGCCCCGCACTTGGGACATGTATAGATTCCGTAATAATAAGTAAGCGCTCTTACTGACTGTTTATCTCCAAGCATATCAACCAGATTGCTGAACCAGACATATACATCGTTTAGGGATTTGCCGTCCCACCTTCCCATAACAGAGCGGGCAGGCCGGATAGAATTTGGATTTTTTACTGAAAATGGTTCTATTGTCTCGTCGCAGTATTCACATTCGCCGCACATAACATAACATTCATCCAGCAGTGTTGAATTAAAGACAAAGGCCGCCTCACGATCACCCAGAATGGCGAGTACTGATATGTAAAAGGACATTTTCTCATCCTCACTGAGCCAGGACAGCCTTTCCAAATATGCTTCCAAAAAAATTTTTGTTCTTTCACGGAGAATGGCGATGCAGTCATTGTAATCGCCGATTATTTTACGATTGGGTATGGGCTGGGAGGGATCGGCCTGATTGGAGGGAATATCAGTGGACAGGCATAAGCCTAATTCTGAAATCAAATCAAGCTGGGACTGGAAATCTTTTTCCTCTGCCCTTTGTTCCAACAGGGAAACGAGATAGGGGAGCGCAAGATAATCTGCCGCATAAAAATGCAGTTGGTGCCAGAGGTTCTCAAAAAGGCTTTGGAAATTGATGGCTTCCTGTAATTTTTCAGAAGGGGTCAAAATACGGGGGCGGGGATTCATAAGGGGGCGAAGGTCCTTCACAACGTTTCCGTAAGCGCCTGTGTATACATCCCACAACTCTGAATCCAGAGGGATCAGACTTATTTTTTCCGGCAGGTTGGTATTTCTTTCAAAGGAAAGGTTCATAGCAGTTCCTCCAGTTCCCCTTACAAAATTTTCTAAAATTATTTCCCATAGTTTATCCCGGCAAAAAGCCCGCCTTGTATGAGAAATCAAAAGATAACAGGCGGGCTTCCTTAGAGCCTATCCCAAAATGATCCGCGCCCATCCAGCTTGCATATTTTCCGCCAAACCGCGTTGATTTCCATTACCGGGCGACAGCCCGCCTGCGGAAAATCGTCTTGTTTGGCAAAATGCAGCCAGGGTGCATCTCATTCTGGGATAGGCTCTTAATCAAAATATTAATTTGCGAATTGGCTAACTTGGTAATTAGATAATAATAGATGTTCCACTCATTTCCTTAGGCTGGGGAATTTCAAGAACCTTTAACATGGTGGGGGCAATATCAGCCAATCTTCCGCCCTCCCTGAGCGTGCATGACATCCCTGCCACTACAAAGGGAACAGGATTTGTTGTATGGGCGGTAAAGGGCGAACCATCTGTATCAATCATTCGATCTGCATTTCCATGGTCGGCGGTAATAAAGGCCACACCGCCCTTTCCGGTAACAGCATCCACAACTTTTCCAAGGCAGGTATCAACAGCCTCAACCGCTTTGACAGCAGCCTCCATAACTCCGGTATGCCCAACCATGTCGCAGTTGGCAAAGTTAAGAATAATAACGTCATATTTATCGCTGTCAATCCGCCTGAGAACTTCGTCGGTAACTTCATAGGCGCTCATTTCAGGTTTCAGGTCGTAAGTAGCGACCTTGGGGGAAGGAATCAAAGCTCTGTCTTCATTTTTATAGGGGGCCTCTACACCACCGTTAAAGAAGAAGGTGACATGGGCATATTTTTCAGTTTCGGCGATTCTGAGCTGAGTCAATCCCTTCTCAGCGATATATTCGCCAAAAGTATTATCTAAAGACTGGGGTTTAAAGGCAACATGGACATTGGGCATTGTAGCGTCATACTGGGTCATGCAGACATAGTATAACGGGAAACGCCCGTTTTTGCGTTCAAAACCAGTAAAATCATCGTCCACAAAGGTACGGGTGATTTCCCTGGCGCGATCAGGACGGAAGTTGCAGAATACAACAGAATCATTGGCTTTTATTACGCCTTCCTTGTCACAAACGACTGGAATTACAAATTCATCGGTTTTTCCATCGTCATAAGATTTCTGCATAGCATCCACGGGATCAGGATTCTGGACACCTTCTCCATAAACCAAGGCTGCATAAGCCTGAGACACACGCTCCCAGCGGTTGTCCCTGTCCATGGCATAGTAACGGCCCATAACATTGGCCACTTTTCCTACGCCAAGTTCCTTCATTTTAGCAACGGTTTCCTCTACAAAGGATTTTCCAGACTCCGGCGGCACATCGCGGCCGTCCATAAATCCATGGAGATAAACCTTTTCCAGTCCAGCACGTTTCGCCATTTCAAGAACTCCGAAAATATGCTCAATATGACTGTGAACGCCGCCGTTAGACAGCAGCCCCATAATATGAAGGGCGCTGTTATTTTTTTTGCAGTTTTCGACTGCACCCAAAAGGGCTTCGTTTTGAAAGAAATCTCCATCATGGATAGACTTGGTAATACGGGTCAATTCCTGGTAAACAATCCGTCCTGCTCCAATATTTGTATGGCCTACCTCAGAGTTGCCCATCTGACCGTCAGGAAGACCAACATCCAGACCAGAAGCGCCAATTTGTGTACGGGGGTTCTGGGAAAACAGCCGGTCGATATTAGGGGTTTTTGCAGCATGGATAGCGTTTCCCTTGTCGCTGGGATTAATACCGAACCCATCCATAATAATCAATGCTACAGGTTTTTTCATGGCTTTTTCTCCTTTTCCAGCAAATCCGGCACGCCTGCCTTTTGGGGCCTGCCGGTTCTTTTGCCTATATCCAAAAGTTCGTTGATTGGCGAACTAGAAAATTCGCTTATTTAGAGGCGGCTGAAACAATAGCGGCAAAATCGGGAGCCTTTAAAGATGCACCGCCAATCAAACCACCGTCTACATGAACCTTGGTCAAAAGCTCGTCGGCATTTTTGGCGTTCATAGAACCGCCGTATTGAATGGTCAGAGCTTCAGCAGCCGCTTCACCATACAGTTTAGCCACAACAGAACGAATATACCCGTTTACTTCGTCAGCTTGATCGCTGGTAGCAGTTTTTCCTGTGCCAATGGCCCAGACAGGTTCATATGCAATAATGATATTTTTAAGTTCTTCGGCGTTTACTCCAGCTAAATCAATTTTGGTCTGCATGGAAACGATTTCTTCTGTAATTCCCTGTTCCCTTTGTTCCAGCAGTTCTCCAACGCAGAGGATTACTTTTAACCCGGCGTTAAGGGCAGCGCGAACCCGCTTATTAACGGTAATATCTGTTTCACCAAAATACTGGCGGCGTTCCGAATGTCCAATAATAACATATTCAACGCCCATTTCCGACAGCATGGGTGCAGAAATTTCCCCTGTAAAGGCGCCGCTTTCTGCCCAGTGGCAATTTTCAGCCCCAACCTTAATATTGGTATTTTCCGTCAGGGAAAGGGCTGTTTCCAAATTTGTATATGGTACACAGATTACAACATCACATTTTGCATCTGCAACAAGGGGCTTTAATTCATCAATTAATGCTTTTGCTTCTTTACGGTTTTTATTCATTTTCCAGTTGCCTGCTATAACTGCTTTTCTTACACTTTTTTTCATAGACATATCCATCCTTTTCATCTGTATCAGGTTTACATTACTGCTGGATTTGAAACCATATTAAAAAAGAATGAAGGTAGGCGTTCGGGTATGCACCCGAACACCTGCAATCATTCGTAAATAAAGGCACAGTCAATTATTTATCGTTAATGCAATCGATTCCGGGAAGCCCATTACCCTCCAAATATTCCAGAGACGCGCCGCCGCCAGTAGAGATATGGGTCATCTTATCTGCAAATCCCATTTGGATCACAGCTGCAGCAGAATCGCCGCCGCCGATTACGGTTGTACCGGAAGTTTCAGCCATAGCCTTTGCAACTTCCTTTGTACCAACTGCAAGGGTTGGGTTCTCAAATACGCCCATAGGCCCATTCCAAACAACCGTTTTTGCAGCACGAACAGCATCGGCAAACAGTTTAACAGTAGCCGGTCCAATGTCCAGCCCCATTGCATCAGCAGGAATTTCTTTCACAGAAACAACCTTGGTTTGAATTTCAGCGTCAATGGGATTCGGGAAGGAATCTGCAATTACAGCATCAACAGGCAGGAGAAGTTTAACGCCCTTTTCCTCAGCCTTTTTCATCATGTTCTTGCAGTACTCCAATTTTTCCTCGTCAACCAAGGATTTACCGATTTCAAAGCCCTCAGCCTTCATAAACGTATACGCCATGCCGCCGCCAATAATCAGGGTATCTACCTTATTCAGAAGGTTGTCGATAACATTCAGTTTATCAGCAACTTTAGCACCGCCTAAAATCGCCACAAAGGGACGGACAGGCTCGTTGACTGCATTACCCAGATATTCGATTTCCTTGTTCATCAAATAGCCAACTGCTGTGGTTTTAATATATTCGGTTACGCCTGCGGTAGAGCAGTGGGCACGGTGTGCAGAACCAAAGGCGTCATTGACATATACTTCCGCCAGAGACGCAAGCTCCTGGCTGAATTCAGGAACATTTTTCGTTTCCTCCTTGCGGAAACGGGTATTTTCGAGAAGAACAACGTCGCCGTCTTTCATAGATGCAACTGCTGCTTTTGCATTGGGGCCAACTACTTCATCATCTGCGGCAAAAACAACTTTTTTCCCCAACAGCTCGGAAAGACGTTCTGCTACAGGGGCAAGTGTGCACTTTGCATCTGGGCCCTTGGGTTTGCCAAGATGGGAGCAGAGGATTACACGTCCGCCTTTTTCAATTAACTTTTTAATGGTGGGAAGGGCGGCAGTAATACGGTTGTCATTTGTGATCTTGCCTTCCTTTAAAGGAACGTTGAAATCACAGCGGACAAGAACTTTTTTGCCCTTTACGTCAAGGTCTTCTACTGTAACTTTGTTTAGTGCGCTCATGGCGTTACCTGGCCTTTCTTTTTTCTGATTTTAGTGGATTTTCCTTATTGTGGCGGTGTTGCCGCTTTCTGGTTTCTCCGTCATTATTTTACGGCAATTATCCGGTCTTGTCAACGGGTTGAAAGGGCTTTGTTATATTTTTATCAGAGAAATACTAATCTGCAGGTATAAACCAAAGACAGGTAGGAGCTAAAGCGGATTAAACCTGAATGATTCAAAACAAAAAACCAATACTAAAGAAAATACTTCATTAATTTTGCAATGTGCGGTACCCGGTAGAACGGTCAATCACATTTTCCAGGGGCTCGCCACACAAAAACCTGCCCAAGTTGCGGGCAGAAATCCCTACAATTCTTTCAAAAGTCTCTGGCAGCGACCAGCCGCCTGATACATGGGGCGTGATGATAACATTGGAAAGATCCCATAAAGGATGGGAAGGCGGAAGCGGTTCCGGGTCAGTAACGTCAAGGGCAGCACCGGCAATCTTCTCATCTTTCAAAGCATCATACAGAGCATCAGTGTCTATGGCAGAACCCCTGCCAACATTAAGGATAACAGCGTCTTCCTTCATTTTTCCAATCCTGTCCCGGTTCAGAATATGGGAGGTCTGGCTGTTGCCGGGCAAACTAAGCGCAACCACATCGGCACGGGGGAGAAGGGAGTCAATTTCATTTGAAAGGTAAATTTCATCTGCAAAATCCGGCTTGCGGGCATCTGTCCGGCGAACGCCAATCACATATGCACCCATATTTTTAACCAGCTTTGCAAAACTGCTGCCAATATCCCCTAATCCAATTACAAGGATTGTAGAATTCCATATAGATTTCACCTTTCCCAGTTTAGTCCACTCATGGCTTTTCTGGTTGTCCCGGTAAAGATTCAGCTTTTTATAAAGGGATAAAAGGATTCCCAGCATATATTCCGATATAGCTAGACCATATGCCCCGGTTGCGTTTGTAATAATAGCGTCCTCTGAAATAACACCTTGCTTTAAATAAGGGTCAGGACCTGCTGTGTTGCTCTGGAACCATCTCAGGTTTGGGGAACCAGCAACATACTCAACAGGGGGATTACCAATAATAATTTGTGCAGCCTGTACCTGTTCCTTGGTGACAGTATCGGCTGCGGCATAGATAAGTGGAATTCCATGGGCTTCTGCTTCCAGACACTTTTTATGGCGTTCTTCGACAGGCAGAAGAACCAGGATGTTTTTCATATCCATAGTAAATGTTTCTCTCCTTTTATGGCGATTATTATTCTTAATTGTAACATACCAGATATTCCCTGTAAACTGAAAAAGCAAAAACAGCAAAAATTTGAAAGGAGTGCTGCTTTATCGCCAAACCGAATTACTCCGGCTGCGGATGCCTTGTGCTTTTAATAGCGACACTGTCCGTCAGCGTTTTTTCATCTGTATGGATATGGATGAACTTTTCCTCATCTCCAGAAAATATTTCTTCCTATCCCTCTGCGCAGACATCAGCAGCATTTGTTTCAAAAGAAATTCCCGTTGCGCAGCAACAGACGGCATATCCTGTAACCCCTTTGGACATTGCTGGAAAAATTGACCGGGCTGCTCCAGCTTCAAAAGACGCAGGGTATACTATTTTTATGGTGCTTAACGGCTCTGATTTGGAAACGCAAAACGGATTTGCCAGTGACGATATTTTAGAAATCCTGAAAAGCCGTCTGGATTCTGATAAAATTAACTTCCTCATTCTTGCAGGGGGAACATTGGAATGGAAAAACCCCTTGATGCCTGACAGGGAATATGCAGTTTACCGGGTAATAGACGGGGCGTTGGAAACACTGTGCAATCTTGGAAAGCAGGATTTATCCAACCCTGCATTGCTAGCAGGATTTCTGGATTTGGGATATCGCATGTATCCGGCAAAACGATATGGCCTAATTTTTTGGGATCATGGCGGCGGGGCGGTAATAGGCTGCGGGTACGATGAAATTTCTCAAAAGTCCCTTCTTCTCCCTCAGTTTGAGATGGCACTGGCCAGCAGTAAAGCAGCAGAAGAACCTTTGGAATTTATTGGCTTTGATGCCTGTATGATGGCAAATCTGGAAACCGCCTGTGTATGCAGCCGATATGCTCATTACCTGATTGCCTCAGAAGAATTGGAACCAGGAAGCGGGTGGGATTATAGTTTCCTTTCTGTGCTATCCCAAAACCCGGAAATGACTGGCGGGGAGATTGGGTGCAGCATTGGTGAGGCGTATATTTCTTATTACAATTCGCTTTTTGGCAGAATGGCATCTGTGCGCGCAACCATTTCTGTTACAGATCTGCAAAAGATTCCAGCAGTTGTACAGGCAGTAGAGGATTTTGCAGAGGCCGCTAACCAAAAGCTTTTGGCAGGAGGGTATAACCGTTTGGCAAAGGCGCGTGGACATACAATGGATTTTGCTGGAACCGGTGGAGAGGACGACTACGACCTTGTTGATCTTGTAGACCTCTGCCAACAGCTTTCCCAAGACTTTCCAAATGAATCTGCAGCGGTAATGAATGCTATGAAAGAGGCGGTTACTTTCCGTGACAATACCCAAAATGTGAAAAATGCCAATGGCTTAACGGTTTATTTTCCTTTTTATGCCAAACTAAGTTCTTATGAATATATCCCAATTTATGAGAGGATCAATGTCCTGCCCCATTATACTGAACTAATTGTGAATTTTGCCCGGATTCTCAATGGGGAGAGTATTGCAGTTAGTTCCGGTCTTGATCCATCTGCCATCCTGCCTAAACGAAGTTCCGACGGAGTATTCACTTTTCGTCTGTCTCAAGAGGAAATGGACAGCATTTATACTGTCCGGCTGTCTTTGTGGAAGGTTATGGAAGACATTAAAAACGGGTTTTCCTACTGTATTCAATTGGAAGAAAGCGAAAATGTTTCAATTGATAAGGACGGAACCATTCACGCCCGTTTCGACGGTTACCAAACTACCCTAAACGGAAGACTTTGCTGCATATATGAAATCAGTGCAAACGACCAGGGGGACAGATACTATATTCCTGCTGTTTTAAACGGCAGGGATGTTAGATTGATGGTACAATGTTCCGAAAAATATCCAAACGGCGTTATAATTGGGGCTGCTTTGGAAGCAGAGAAAAATTCCCTTCAACTCCCTGTTCCTCAACGGGAATTGATTCCTATTCAAAAAGGCGATAGAATTCGTTTGAGATACCCCTCCGAACTTTTTTCCCTAAACGATGGGACTTCAGCAGAAGGTGGCTCTTCCATAAATGCACCTGGCCGCTATGAGGGGGAGGAATGGAATGTTAAAGGGGATTCGGATTTGAAACTGGAAAAAAGCCCTGCTGACGAAGGGGAATACCTTTATGGATTTATCCTGGTGGACACCCAACTAAATGAATTTACAACCGATTTTCTTTGGATGAAGCTGTCATATGATGGTTCCGGTTTGGGAATAGCCTGATGGAGGATTCACACAATCATAGAAACTGTGTTTTATATGTATATATTAAGAGCCTCTCCCAATTTTACGGTTTTGTGTTTTAGGGGTTCCATTCAGCAAACTTATTGCTTGCTGAATGGCTGCAAGCAGAAACTTTCAGGTTTGTCAAACTCTGGCGGGTTGCGTTTATCAGAGCTCCAGCTCGATAGAGCTGAACCGGGAACCATGCCTGTCAACAGTTCCGCCGCTCAATCCTGCGGCCCAGCCAGAGGATCCTTTAAAGCCTTTTCATCCGCTTTAAGTGGTTTCCGCCTTAGAATGTACCCATATATCTGCTTTTACTTCAAATTTACATTATATTTAGAGTTAGAGCAAACAAAAAGTTTTTTGAATTGTTATCTAATTGATTGCGTTTTTCAACCAAAAAAGTTATAATATTTCTCAATAGCCCACGAAAAGACATTTTAAAATTCCTAAAAATGGTTATCCAACAATACAGGAAGAAAATGTCTATTATTGGCAAGCCACAAAAGAAGAATGAATCCAGAGCAAAAGTCAGATACTATAACCAAACCAATAAAAAGGGAGAGGTTATAGATGAAAACAGGGCTTGGATTAGTAAACATAACCTGTGAATTTGAGTCTATTGATCAGGCGGATTTAAGCATAGGGAGATTAACAAAAGAGACAGGCGGTGTGCGGGGGATTACAGTACGTCGGAGACAAATCCCGGTTGACCATCACAAAAAGATTCTTACAGCGGTCAACCCTGTAACGGATAATTCTTCGGCATATCTGATGGCAGCGAGTTCACCCAGTTTATTTTCAGTATTGCAGGAACCGGAGAATAGAACCGAACCAGAGGAGATACAAAGCGTAACAGCTGAAATAACTTGTAATCGGAAAAATGCCAGGGACGTTGCATCCCGTCTGACGAGCCTGGGGGCAACGCATATTCACATTCGATAGTAGAAATCACAGGAAATATAACAGAAAAAAGGAATGGGAATGCTAAAAACCGCATAGAGATAAGATATCCAAAAAAATCGGAGGAAACCAGGCGGGGAAAAGGGTAAAGGAGAAAAGCAGGAAAGGATTGATATAGTATTATGAGCGAATATAAACCGGAAGGAAGCCTGATGGATACGCCGGAAAACCGGGCGGCATTGAAAAGCCTAAGCGCATTGACAGAAGCAATGCAGACAAAAAAGATTTTAGAAGCGCGTGCCGTTGTATGCGACAGCGAGCATAATCTCCATGTTGCATTAAATGGGGGAGTAAAGGGAATTATACCCAGAGTAGAAGGCGCAATAGGGATAGCAGATGGCAGTACACGGGATATTGCAATTATATCCCGTGTAAATAAACCGGTATGTTTCCGGGTAATGGGAATAGAACGCGGAGAAAATGGGGAAACAGTGGCAACTTTATCCCGCCGCGCCGTTCAGGAACAGTGTATGGAGGAATATATTTCACAGCTTCGGCCAGGAGACGTAATAGATGGCAGAATCACACATTTGGAAACATTTGGAAGTTTTGTGGACATTGGCTGCGGGATATGTTCTTTGATTCCAATTGATGTAATTTCAGTATCCAGGATTTCACATCCGGAAGATAGGTTTAGAACCGGACAGTATATTCGGGCAGTGGTGCAGGCAACTGACGGCAAACGGGTTACGCTGAGCCATCGGGAGCTTTTAGGGACCTGGGAAGAAAATGCAGCGTTATTCCAAAACGGGGAAACAGTAGCGGGAATTGTGCGTTCTGTGGAAGAATATGGAATATTTGTAGAACTGACCCCCAATTTAGCAGGATTGGCAGAACCGCGGGAGGGTGTAATGCCCGGACAACAGGCAAGCGTTTACATAAAGAGCCTGATTCCTGAACGAATGAAGGTAAAGCTGATTATGGTAGACGCTTTTGATGCAGATTATCAGCAGCCATCGTTGAGATATTTTTTCCAGGGGGATCATATGGATCGCTGGGTATACTCGCCAAGCGTTTCACATCGTAAAATTGAAACAGTATTTACGCAAAAGGAAAATGAGCCCCTTTCTTCTCTGGAGGACGAGGACTGAAACAACTATGTATAGAAAAACGCTGTGTAGTATAGTTTTACTATCCTATACAGCGTTTTCCTGCTTTAAAACGATAGAGATACAGGTATTATTGCATGGGTTCAAAGTATGCCTGAGGATGGCTGCAAACAGGGCATGCCTGGGGAGCAGATTCGCCCACATATACAAATCCGCAGTTCATACAAATCCATTGAATAGACTGCTGCTTTTGAAAGACCTTTTTCTGATTTATTTCGTCCAGATATTTTTGATATCTCCCATCGTGGCGCTTTTCCACACTGCCAACCAATTCAAAGCGCCGGGCAATTTCATCAAAGCCCTCCTCCTTTGCGATTTTGGCATACTCCGCATACATAGAAGTCCACTCGAAATGTTCTCCCTGTTGTGCGTCAGAGAGATTTGAGGCAGTATCTTTTAAATTCCCGCCATGAATATAACGGAGCCATATAGCTGCATGGGCTTGTTCGTTTAAGGATGTTTCCTGAAAAATTTTAGCAATCCCCTGATAACCTTCTTGTTTGGCTTTTTCGGAAAAAATCCGGTATTTTACCATTGCCTGGGACTCGCCTGCAAAGGCCGAATACAGATTGGCTTCGGTTCGGCTTCCCTTTAATTCCATTGAACACAACTCCCTTTCATTTAGATAAATAAACTATCATCTATCCAATGCCATTCGGTTTGGAAGATGCTATAGAAAACAACATTAATTGTTCACTAAAATTGGTTTAAAACCCATAACCAAAGTTTTTAAATCCAAATTTTGGACAATCTCAATGTCGTTTGCTATTGCTGAACTGTGCCAAAATAAGTTTGGATCTGTTCAAGAAACCTCTGGGAAAGATGATATTCCCTGGCATTTGGCCACCCGCCGTCTAGTGGAAGCTGGAGTGCTGACCCCTCTCTCCGATTGGCCAAGTATGCTGCGGATGCCTTTCTGGTTTCAAAATCTTTATAGGTGATATCTGTATCTATATAATTGATAATTCGTTTAAATAGATTGTCTACCGAGGGAGATGCCGCCAACTCTAATTTATCGTTTACAATTTTTACTGCCAGTTCCGCTGTAATTTCTGAACGGGTGGTCTCCCCCCCGGCATAGTTGGGATAGGTGATAATATCAATCGCCTTTTGTCCGTCTACCAGCTGTAATCCCTGGGTAAGACGGATGGTTCTTTCCGCATCCTGATAATTTAAGGCATATCGAAGCGAATACTGTACGGATCCAATCCACTGCGCCGCCTGCTGGAAGCCTTTAAGGTCTACAACAACATATCGGTCAATTGGAATTCCCAAGGTATGCGATAGGGATTTGACTGCCAAAGAACGTCCCCCATAACGATAAGTTTCCCAAAGGGGGGAGGGGGTTTGGTCGCCCTCTGGCTTTATCACCATGGTTTGAGGGGGCAGGGATACAATCGGGATTCGTTCATTAATTGGGTCAAAACGCGCCAGAAGATACGTGTTTGAAGCGCTTTCCTCATCTTTAACACCCATAAAAAGAACTGTTAAACAATCTGATTCCTTAGCTGGGGATATACCGGGGCTGTTTTCAGATGCAGGATATGGAACATCTGCTAACCCCTGAACCGGTTCTGCATTTCCAAGAAAAATATTTTTCCCGCTGCGTATAATAAAAACACCGATAGAACACAGCGCCAGAAGGGAGAGAGAAAAGGATAGAAGAAAGCTGCGGCGATAAATTTGTTTGGTCGTTTTTTTTCGCTTTCGTTTCATATAATTCCCCTTTCCTAGCTTATTTTAGGAACTTTGGAAATTTTTATACATTTTAGAATGAAAACAAAATCTTTTTCCTTGATGTGATGTATGTTGTAAAGGGAGTTAGCCAACATCCAAGTGCAGACGTCCCATTAGCAGTGGAAAGACGGTTTCTGAGTCTTATAATAAGTTTTTATTCATATTGACTTGTGTTACTGTTAATGCTATACTGATTATAAGCAAAGTTGTAATTTTTTAATGACAGAAAGGAATGTTTCAAAATGAAAAGGGTTCTTTCCATCATGGCCTGTCTTATTGTAATGGTATCTGCTGCCCCAGCTGTTGCTGCGCATGGATGCGGAAATGGGCATGGGCATGGATGTGGAAGGCAGCGTTATTACCAGCCATCTGCCCCTTGTTCGCATAGTTGGTGCAGCGGATGGACTACATCCAATTCTTATTATGAATTTCCCGACGCTCAGTCTACAAATACTTCTTGCCACTGGTTAGTTGAGAATCAAACTTCAATCTGTAATTCCTGCGGCCAAACATTGACCAGAACAGTTCGGCAGGCGCAGAATCATCAATGGTGCCTGGATGAAAATGGAAATTATTCCTGCACCTATTGTACCCCCCATTTTGCAGAAGGCCATGTTCATTCTGACTCTTGTGGATGGTAATGGCTGTTTTTCCTGAAAATAAAAATCCCCCTTTGGAAAAAGGGGGATTTTTATTAAAATGTATATTGCTTTTTGGAAAGGAGCAGATATTATGAATCAACAGCAAACCCTTGACCGGCTTGCAAATTATATTGACAGTCTCATGGAGAACAGCAGTGCAGAGAATCCCGCTTGGAATATGGAGCGGGTACGGGGCGGCAATAAGCCGAATCGTTGGAATTATGTAGATGGCTGCATGATTACCGCTTTGCTTGCGCTTTACGAGATTAAAAAAGACAAAAAATATTTGGATTTCTGTGATGATTTTATGGGATTCTTTGTACAGGAGGATGGCACAATTCATACATATTCTCCTGATAACTTTAATTTGGACAATATTGCCCCTGGACGTACTCTCTTTACCTTATATCAATTGACCGGAAAGGAAAAATACCGCCGCGCTCTGGATACTATCCGCAGCCAGCTGGACAAACATCCCCGCACAGCAGACAATAGTTTTTGGCATAAAGATATTTATACCCAACAGGTATGGTTGGATGGATTGTTTATGGCACAGCCTTTTTATATGCAATACGAAGCTGAATATAACAACTGCAAGGGATGTGAAGATTCTTACCATCAGTTCCTGATTGTGGAAAAAAGAATGAAAGATCCGAAAACAGGGTTGTACTTCCATGGGTACGATTCTACGAAAAGTATTTTCTGGGCAGATCCTGAAACAGGGTTGTCTAAAAATTTTTGGCTTCGCGCCATTGGATGGTTTACATTGGCTTTGACAGATACAATGGAACGTATGCCGGAATCCATGCAGACGGAAAAGAAGGAATTACAACGGATCTTAAAGGACTTGATAGATGCGTTGATTCCTTGGCAGCATGAATGCGGCATGTTCTATCAGGTTGTCAATCGTCCAGATGCAGAGGGCAATTATTTGGAAACCAGCGGAACAATGCTGATTGCCTGTGGAATTTTAAAAGGTGTACGTCTTGGGCTTTTGCCGGCAGAATATCGTAACTACGGAGAAAAAGCGTTTTATGGTACAGCTGATCGGTACTTGGCCAGCTCCGAAGATGGAGAGTTAAAATTGGGCGGGATTTGCTTGGTTGCCGGTTTAGGCGGTGGAAATTCCACTAGACGCAATGGGACTTTGGAATATTATTTGAGTGAACCTGTTGTTGAAAATGAGGCAAAAGGTGTTGCCCCTATGTTGATGACATATACAGAGTTAATCCGGTAAATCATTTATGTTAATTTAAGGAGGGAATCAGAAAATGCTTTCTGATTCCCTTTTAGCTGTCAAAATAAGAACCTGTATTCATAGCCGGGGGAAGCTGGAAGGGCGAGGATTTTTCCCGCCAGACAAGGAAAATCGACGCAGTATGATGAGAAAGAGACCGGACAGACAGTGTTCAGCGGTTGTGAATACAGGTTCTAAGTTAATATAAGAAAATTTTCATGGGAGGAAACGGAAAATGAACCTTTTTACACCCCAGGAATATGTTGCTAATTATGCCGCAGCAGGCCGCAATAAAACGCGAATGCCAGTTATAAAAATGTTTTTACTGGCGGTACTTGCTGGTTTTTTTATCGCTATAAGCGGTGCAGCCACCAATACAGCCGCCCACTCCATTTCCAACGTAGGCGTCGCCAGGCTTGTATGCGGATTATTATTTCCATTTGGCCTTGCTATGGTTGTGCTTACTGGAGCTGAGCTTTTTACCGGCAATACTTTAATTATTATCTCAGTGCTGGATAAAAAGGCCGGAATAACTGGGATGTTAAAAAACTGGAGCATAGTCTACTTTGGGAACTCTGTAGGGGCAGTATTGGCATCTTTAGGCTGTGTATTTGGCGGGCAGCTCAACTATTCTAATGGTGGTCTGGCGGTATTTACTATGAAATTGGCAGCGAATAAATGTACCCTGCCCATGGGACGGGCCATTATCTTGGGGATCCTGTGCAATATCTTGGTAACAGCAGGAGTATTGCTGTCACTCTCTGCTAAGGATTTAATTGGCCGAGTGACAGGGGCATATTTGCCGGTAGCTTTTTTTGTTGTCTGTGGTTTTGAGCATTGTGTAGCTAATCTGTTTTATATACCAGCGGGGCTGTTTGCTAAAAGCGTCCCTGCTTATGCTGCCCTGGCTGCTGATGTGGGGATTGACCTTACGATTCTAACCTGGAGAAATTTTCTTCTGTGCAACCTGCTCCCGGTAACGATAGGAAATATCGTTGGAGGTGTGGTTATGGGTGGTTTGTTTTGGTACTGTCATGGCAGAAAGGAAATGTAACGTTTTTTGTTCTGTCCTATCCCAAAAACTTATTGTTTTCTGGATGCTTATTTTATCTCTATACCATTCTGCTATGTCCCAAGCAACCTAATTAAATCAAATACAGAAAATTAGTTCAAACATTTTATATTTTTGAAGTTGCCTTATTTCATAATAAATTCAGTTTTTATTTGACATTTTCGACAAATTATGATAAAATATAAAAAATATTTTAATTATACAGCAAAAAGCATCAGAAAATTTCTGATGCTTTTTATAAATATTTGCCGTCTACTACTGTAAGATTAAAAATCAGCAATAGCCTCCCATAAAAATTCTATTAATTTGTAAAACATACATATAAGGAGGTTTTCTTTTGAAATCATATCTGGCTCATATCCGCTATGATACCAATCAAAGCCCAATCATACAGACTGTCGAAGAACACTGCCGTAAGACGGCAGAATATGCAGCCGAAGCCCTGAAACCAGCATCACTTTCCGCCAGCGGCTTTTTAGTTGGTCTGATCCATGACCTTGGAAAATATTCGTCTCAGTTTCAGGATTATCTAATCCAGAGCAGTAAAGGGCAGCCTGTAAAACGTGGCTCTGTAAATCACACCTTTGCCAGTGTCAGACTTTTGCTGACGCAGTACCATCATCAAAATGGGGAATCCCCCAACGACATTGCGGCAGAGATTTTAGCATTGGCCGCAGGCAGCCATCATGGATGGTTCGATTGCATTGATGATAATCAAAAAAATGGCTTTTTGCATCGGATGACGAAAGATGATATTGAATATGATGCATCTATTGAAAAGTATTTTCAATTTTGTACAGATCCCAATAAACTCAATAAACATTTCCAAGCCGCTGCTGATGAAATGTTCCCTGTTTTGAAGCGCATCTGTGAGATGACCGAAGTAGGCGATAATGAGGATTCCGACCGCTATGACCAGGAAACGTCCTTTTATGCTGGTTTGCTGGCTCGCCTATTGCTTTCAGGGGTAATTGAAGGAGACCGGCGGGATACAGCAGAATTTATGCATGACGCCCAGTTTCCAAAGACACGAGATAATGCTGAGCTAGAAAAGTTGTGGAGGGACGCTCTTATCCGGGTGGAGACCAAACTGAACCAATTTCCCCAAAACTCTGAAATCAATCAGGCAAGAAGAGCTATTTCTGACCAATGTAAGGCAGCTGCCCAATGGCCTGGAGGCATATTTCGGTTGAATGTCCCCACTGGAGGCGGAAAGACGCTTTCCGCTTTACGCTATGCCTTAGCCCATGCGGAAAAATATCAAAAGCAGAGAATTATTTTTACCTCGCCGCTTCTCAGCATCTTAGAGCAAAACGCCGCTGTCATTCGGGAATATTTGCAAGATGACAGTATTGTCCTGGAACATCACTCCAACCTGGTGGAAACAGAGGATACCTCACAATGTTTGGACAAGCGGGAGCTTTTAACAGAAAATTGGGATTCACCTGTAATTATTACCACACTGGTTCAGCTATTGAATACCCTATTTTCTGGCAAGACAACAGCTATCCGACGGTTTCATGCTCTTTGTGGCAGCATTATTGTAATTGATGAGGTTCAAACAGTTCCCAGCAAAATGCTGACTCTTTTTTCCCTTGCAGTCAATTTTCTTGCAGAAATTTGTGGAACTACGGTCATACTCTGTTCTGCAACCCAACCATGTATGGAGAAAATCAGCCATCCTCTACATACCCCTATTCGAGATTTGGTTCCCTATCATACAGCTATATGGGCTCCTTTCAAAAGAACAGATATAATAGACGATGGTGAGAAGTCTGCCCAACAAATTGCAGATTTTGCACTTCAACAGCTTTCCCAGAAAGACAGTGTATTAATTGTTTGTAATAAGAAGGATGAAGCGGAGACGATCTTTCACGAACTGGAAACTTCCAATGTAAGTATTTTTCTACTTTCTGCGGCAATGTGCCCTGCCCATCGGCGGGATACATTATCCGCCCTTCGCAATTCTCTCAGTCAGAAGAACAGGAAGACAATTTGTGTTTCCACACAGGTCATTGAAGCTGGTGTAGATATTTCCTTTGCCTGTGTGATACGGCTTGCTGCTGGAATGGACAGTGTAATACAGGCAGCAGGACGCTGTAATCGAAACGGCGAGGACAGGCAGCCGGCCCCGGTGTATCTGGTGCGATACCGGAATGAGAATTTGGCGAATCTGCAGGATATTCAGGCAGGGAAAGAGGCGTCGCTGGATCTGCTCGCTGAATTTTCGCTCCATCCAGAAAAATATCATACTTTGGATTCCAATGAATCTATTGAATATTACTACCGGGCTCTGTACAAAAGGGCTGCTCATCAGCAGTTTGATTATGTCATCCCCAAACAGTCCTATACGTTGTTTTCTTTGTTAGCCCGTAATGGCCGGATCCCCGATAAAGAACCTTATCTCTTCTATTTTCGTCAGGCTTTCCGCCGGGCAGGAGCATTATTTACTGTTTTTGAGGAAGATACCCAGGATGTTCTTGTTCCTTATGGAGAGGGCAGCGAGCTGATTGCAGAATTATGTGGAGAAAGGGTTAAATACGACCTGGCGTATCTTAAAGAATTACTGAAAAAGGCAAAACCTTATACAATTTCATTATACAGCTATCAACTAAAACGTCTTGACCAGGAAGGAGGACTGATTCCTCTTGCTGGGGAAAGCGCAATCGCGTTAAACGGACATTACCATGAAAAAACCGGATTTTCCATAAACACTGAACTGAATTACTTGGAGGTATGACTATGGTGCATCCTAATATTGTAACCTTTCAGGTGAGCGGCGATTATGCTCTCTTTTCAGACCCTGTAACCAGGATTGGCGGAGAGAAATGCAGCTATCAGGTACCAACATATGAGGCATTAAAGGGTATTTTGTCATCAGTATACTGGAAACCAACCCTGATCTGGTATATTGACGCAGTTAGGATTATGAATCCGATCCAGACGGAGGTAAAAGGGATACGTCCCATTTGCTATAACAGCAGCGAAAATGATTTGGCCTATTATACCTATTTAAAAGATTGCACTTACCAGGTACAGGCCCATTTTGAGTGGAATGAAAACCGCCCGGAGCTTGGCGCGGACCGGAATGAGAATAAACATCATTGTATCGCGAAACGGATGATCTCCAAGGGTGGGAGAAGGGATATTTTCCTAGGCGTCCGTGAGTGCCAGGGATATGTGGAGCCCTGTGTTTTTGGGGAAGGGGAAGGCTATTATGACAATATTCAGGAGTTGAGTTTTGGGCTTATGTATCATGGAATTACCTATCCTGACGAGGCCTTTTCTCCAGAAACAAAAGGAAGGATGACTGTCCGTTTTTGGAGGCCGGTTATGAAAAAAGGGGTGATTTCCTTTCTGCGCCCAGAAGAATGTACCTTGACAAAGCCGCTGCAGGATATGGAAATGAAAATCTTCGACAATTCCCAGGATAACTTTTCTGGACTGCAGGAATTTGAGGAGGTGTGCAGTAATGGGGCTGCTTCAAAAAGCGTGTGAAACCTACGACTGTATGGGTCATCTGGTTGGTGCGAAAGTGTCTGATAAAGAAGTATTTGCACCGATTTCCCATACTGTAACACGGGCTAGTATTGAAATCACTTTGAACCAGGATGGAAAATTTATTACAGCACGGGCTGTAGATAAAAAAGATCCCAAAATAGCAATTCCTGTCACAGAAAAATCTGCTGGGCGTTCCAGCGGTCCATGTGCGCACCCTTTATGCGATCAGTTAGGCTATCTTTCTCCTGGCATTCCTGCAAAACATAAACTCTACTTGGAGCAGTTATTGGATTGGGAGAGTTCAGTATATACCCATCCTAAATTAACTCCTATTCTGCACTATATACAAGAAAAAACGATTCTGCATGATTTAAAAGAAACTGGACTCATTGAACAGGAAAATATCAATGATAAGAATGAAAAATTAATGGTTTGCTGGGTGGTAAACGGACTTGGAGATAAGAGCGGGCCCTGTTGGGAAGACAGGGAGTTAATGGAATGCTTTATACAGTATTATAACCACATCAGGCAAAAGAACAGTTCTAACTATCTGTGTATGGTTTCTGGAAATATGGAAGCTGCCGCTGAACAGCATCCAAAGGGCGTTGTCGCTAAAAAAGGAAACGCTAAACTGATTTCTGCCAATGATAGTACAAATTTTACCTATCGAGGACGATTTACTGAGGAATGGCAGGCGGCAACAGTTGGATATATGGCTTCCCAAAAGGCCCATAATGCTTTGAGATGGCTGGTTGCCAACCAGGGCGTTGCTTTTGGGGAACGAACTTTTCTCTGTTGGAATCCTCAGGGATATGCTCTGCCAGAGGTTACTGGCTTTATGTCTCTTAAAAAGGGTACAAGGCCCAAAGCTGCCAATCCTACAGAATACCGCCAGCAGCTCAAGGATGCCCTGTTCAGTTGGAAAAAGGATTTGCCCAACGATGCAAAAGCGATTATTGTTACATTTGACGCAGCAACTACCGGTCGCTTGGCGGTGTCCTATTATGGTGAACTTTTAGCTTCAGATTTTCTGGAAAGACTTCGTGCTTGGGATGAGAGCTGTTGCTGGGAAAATGGTATATACGGAATCCAGCCTCCTGCCCTTTATAAAATCGTCAACTGGGCATTTGGAACGCCCCGCAACGGAAAGATTGAAACCGATCCCAAAATTTTAGCCCAGCAAATGCAGCGGTTAATGGCATGCAGATTAAATGAAAAGAACTTTTTTGTATTGGATATTGAAAAAGCTTTGGTAGAAAAGGCTTCGCATTTGGCACTTTTTGAAAAGAACCCACGGGAGGAATTACTGTTTACAGTATGTGCAGTGATTCGGAAATACCGTAAAGATTATTTTAAGGAGGAATGGGATATGTCTTTAGACAAAGAAAACACTAACCGCAGTTATCTGTTTGGCCGTCTGCTGGCTATAGCGGAAATTGTGGAACACAGCACCTATTCTAAGGAGGAGGAGAGAGAAACCAACGCCATGAGAATGCAAAAAGCCTTTGCGCTGCGGCCAATGGCCACCTGGCGGATGCTGGAAGAAAAGCTGGAACCCTATTATAAGCGTTTAGGATACAGTCTGCGTCAGTACTATCGGAAAATTGCAGGTGAAATTTTTGATAAGCTTTCACCATTAGATGCCGATCTGAACCACAAGCTAGATGACATTTATCTCTTGGGCTATTACCATCAGAGGGCTGAATGCTATCGCTCAAAAAAGACAGAAGAAACGACAACTGAAAATTAGGGAGGAACAGACATGAGTGTGTTACAGAAAAAAATTGACTTTGTAGTTTTCGCTTCCGTTGCCATGGCAAATCCCAATGGAGACCCTTTAAACGGAAACAGTCCTCGCACTGATTATTCTGGTTTGGGAGAAATGAGTGATGTCTGCATCAAGCGAAAAATCCGCAACCGGATGCAGGATTTAGGATGTGCTGTTTTTGTGCAGTCAGCAGACCGCAGCGACGATGGATGCAGCAGCCTCAGTGAACGGGCTTCGTCGAAATTGGGAAATGCGAAAGATTTTAAAGCACCAGATCAGTATGCTCAAAAGGCTTGCGAAACCTGGTTGGATGTCCGTTCTTTTGGCCAGGTATTTGCTTTTAAAGATACAAAGGGAGTATCTATTGGTGTTCGAGGTCCAGTCTCAATTCATCAGGGGGTTAGCGTTTCTCCTGTACAAATAGAAGATATGCAGATCACAAAAAGTGTAAATGGGGAGAAAGGAGAAAAACCTCGATCTTCTGATACAATGGGTATGAAACATTTTGTTCGATTTGGCCTCTATAAGATAAAAGGCTCTGTCAATGTCCAGCTGGCAGAAAAAACGGGATTTTCCGATGAAGATGCAAAAATTTTGAAAGAGTGCCTTCGCACCCTATTTGTAAACGATGCTTCCTCTGCCCGGCCTGATGGTTCCATGGAAGTGATAAGGCTTTATTGGTGGGAGCATAACAGCAAAGAAGGACAATACTCCTCAGCCAGAGTACATCGTTCTGTTCAGGCAAAGTTGATAAATCCAGATCAGATTCCCTCTGGGATTGACGGCTACCAGATGGTTTTAGAGCCTTTAGAGGGCTTAGAACCGGAGGTTTTAGATGGAATTTAAGGAGGAAGATTATCTCCAGCTGGCTGGATTGCAGCATTTTTGTTTTTGCCGCCGCCAATGGGCATTAATTCACATTGAAAATCAGTGGGCTGAGAACTTTTTTACTGCTGATGGAAATATTCTGCATGAAAAAGCGCATAATGCTGGTTTCCGGGAAAGTCGGGGGGACCATATTACAATTCGCGGCCTGGCGATTCATTCGGCAAGATTGGGGGTTTCTGGACAATGTGATGTGGTTGAGTTTCAGCGTTCTTCAGATGGGGTACAGATGCCAAATCAGGAAGGAGTTTGGAGTCCTTATCCCATTGAATACAAACGCGGAAAACCAAAAGAGAGTGAAGCTGATGTGCTGCAGCTTTGCGGGCAGGCGCTTTGTCTTGAGGAAATGCTTTGCTGTACTATTCCAGATGGGGCGTTATATTATGGGGAAATTCGCCGCAGAGTATCTGTTTCGTTTACTCCAAAGCTGCGCAGTCAGGTTGAAAGCTGCCTAATGGAAATGCACCAGTTTCATCAGAGAGGTTACACGCCCAAGGTAAAGCCCCATAAAGGCTGTAATGCATGTTCTCTGAAGGAAGTCTGTCTTCCCAAGATGCTGCGGAGCAAAAGTGTATCGGACTATTTAGATGACAGAATGGAGGAGTTATCTTGAAACAGTTACTCAATACACTTTATGTTACCTCAGAAGATGTTTATCTGTCATTGGACGGAGAAAATATAGTGGCTAACCGCGGAAAAGAGAAAGTGGCCCGATATCCTCTGCACACTCTGCAAAACATTGTCAGTTTTTCTTATTCTGGGGCTTCAACTGCCCTGATGGGAGCTTGTGCAGAACGTCAAATAGGATTGACGTTCTGCACTCCAGAGGGAAAGTTTTTGGCACGGATCTGTGGCAGCAGTTTTGGAAATGTTTTGCTTCGACGGGAACAGTATCGGATTTCTGATAATGAAGAAAAGAGCTGTCAGATCAGCCGGGCTATGATTTTAGGTAAACTGTATAATGCCCGCTGGAGTATAGAACGAACCCGCCGAGATCATAGTTTACGGATAGATGAACAGAAATTTCTTCAAGCTTCAGGGCAGATACAAAATCTGTTGCCTCAAGTTAGGAAGGAAACCTCTTTAGAACGACTGCGTGGGCTGGAGGGCATAGGGGCAAGTATATATTTTAGTGTATTTGATGATATGATTCTGGGGGATAAAGAAAATTTTTTCTTCCGGGAACGAAGTAGAAGGCCACCTTTAGATGCTGTCAACGCATTACTTTCCTTTGCCTATAGTCTTTTGGCTAATGATTGTTCCTGTGCTTTAGAGAGTACAGGACTGGACAGTTATGTAGGTTTTCTTCATCGGGACCGTCCAGGAAGGAAATCATTGGCTCTGGATTTAATGGAAGAACTACGCCCTTGTATGGCAGATCGCTTTGTACTGACACTGATGAACACTAGGATGGTCTCTGCCTCTGATTTTCAATATATGGAAAGTGGAGCTGTTTTGTTGAATGAATCTGGCAGGAAGCTGTTTCTCAGAAAATGGCAGGAGAGGAAGAAGGAAATTCTAACTCATCCATATCTAGGAGAGAAACTTTCCTGGGGAATGGTTCCTTATATTCAATCTATGTTGTTAGCACGATATCTGCGTGGAGATTTGGATGGATATCCACCCTTTTTATGGAAGTGAATTTATGTTGGTATTAATTACATATGATGTAAATACAGAAGATGCTGCAGGACGCAAACGTTTGAGACAGATTGCCAGGCAGTGTGTAAATTATGGTCAGAGAGTGCAATGTTCTGTCTTTGAATGTTTGCTTGACGCTGCCCAATGCCGCACATTGCAGGCAAAACTTTATAGCATCATGGACTCTGAGAAGGACAGTTTACGTTTTTACTATTTAGGCAATCGTTATTCTAACAAAATAGAGCATTTTGGTGCAAAACCAACCTACTCTCCTGATGATACTCTGATTATTTAAGTGCGAAAAGGAAGCACACAATATTTTGCCTAGGGTTCGCACCTAAATTTACTGAGTTTGATTGATAATATGTGACAAAGTGAAATGTATCCTTTCTTTCCAGACTATTCTGAATTGTTTTTCTGTTCCTTTTATATAAAGTTTTTCTGGAATTTTTAGCTATTTATGGCGTCGCTCCCCAATGGGGAGTGTGGATTGAAATGCTCAACCGGTTACAGTGGGAGAGGATACCGGATGTCGCTCCCCAATGGGGAGTGTGGATTGAAATTTTTAAAATCTACTACCAGTATAAAATAAAGGGGCGTCGCTCCCCAATGGGGAGTGTGGATTGAAATACGAGTCTGCATATTTTGACCTATGCAAATACGGGGTCGCTCCCCAATGGGGAGTGTGGATTGAAATCGGCAATATTAGCAAGGCGCAGTGTATACCCCATGTCGCTCCCCAATGGGGAGTGTGGATTGAAATAATGATGGAAATCGTCTCATTGGCGACAAATGCAAGTCGCTCCCCAATGGGGAGTGTGGATTGAAATAGTTTGTATTGCCCCGCCAGTATGGAGATATAGAGTCGCTCCCCAATGGGGAGTGTGGATTGAAATTGATGTAAGTGATTATAAAGTTGCATATATTAAACGTCGCTCCCCAATGGGGAGTGTGGATTGAAATTGTTAAATCCATGCACAAAGCTTTTAACACAAAAGTCGCTCCCCAATGGGGAGTGTGGATTGAAATGCTAAAATCATTTGTCCCTTTTGTATCCCTGTTTAGTCGCTCCCCAATGGGGAGTGTGGATTGAAATCATATACGTCAATAGGATGGCCACCAACAAAGGGCGTCGCTCCCCAATGGGGAGTGTGGATTGAAATTTTGTTTATGTGTTATTTTCTACACAGCCTACTTTGTCGCTCCCCAATGGGGAGTGTGGATTGAAATAGTAGGGGGGTTCCCCGCGTGTATATGGTCATCCGTCGCTCCCCAATGGGGAGTGTGGATTGAAATCAGAGATGGAAGGACGTAACGCCTGGAATTATGTGTCGCTCCCCAATGGGGAGTGTGGATTGAAATAAGATAAGGGGCGTATTTTACGCCCCTTTTAGGGAGTCGCTCCCCAATGGGGAGTGTGGATTGAAATGATGTCTTTGTGACAAGGTAAACATTCAGGGGGCGTCGCTCCCCAATGGGGAGTGTGGATTGAAATCAGAGATGGAAGGACGTAACGCCTGGAATTATGTGTCGCTCCCCAATGGGGAGTGTGGATTGAAATAAGATAAGGGGCGTATTTTACGCCCCTTTTAGGGAGTCGCTCCCCAATGGGGAGTGTGGATTGAAATGATGTCTTTGTGACAAGGTAAACATTCAGGGGGCGTCGCTCCCCAATGGGGAGTGTGGATTGAAATAATGAGCGCAAATCGTCCAAAAGCAGAATATCTTCATGTCGCTCCCCAATGGGGAGTGTGGATTGAAATTGGCAGTACCGCCCCATTCAGTAATTAAGTCCCAGTCGCTCCCCAATGGGGAGTGTGGATTGAAATATGAAGAGTCAGAACAGCCTGAAAATCCTGAGGGCGTCGCTCCCCAATGGGGAGTGTGGATTGAAATAACGAATACATCAATAAATATCGCACTAAAAAAGGTCGCTCCCCAATGGGGAGTGTGGATTGAAATTCGTCATTGGTCGTGGCATCTGTTGCCAGCGTTCGTCGCTCCCCAATGGGGAGTGTGGATTGAAATACCTCTAAATTGTATCATTATAGTCGTTGGCATAAGTCGCTCCCCAATGGGGAGTGTGGATTGAAATTCCATTTGTCGTATTACTGCAAAGGGCTACAAAAGTCGCTCCCCAATGGGGAGTGTGGATTGAAGTTCAGTAAGGTTGTAGCTGTAATTGCTGGTGCCGCGTCGCTCCCCAATGGAGCATCTAAAATCGTTTTCTATGTCTGCGATAAATTAGCAGATAAAGTTGTTTCCTTATTCTCTATTACTATCTAAATTTGAGTTGTAAATTGCCATATTGCTTCTCACTATGTAGAAGCTTAGAAAGATAGAATATTGGTTATACTATCTGTTGGCTGCTATAACAGATTGCTTTGCTATAATTAGGGTAGCTTTTTATTTTCGGCAATATCTATATTTTATATCTATTCAACAAATATAAAATTCTTCGTATATTTTTTATCAGCGTATTTAGTGAGTAAGGGGATAAAGCAAGTATGTCAATAAGATTTGGACAATTCGTTTCTGGTAAACTATTTAAACAGTTGTTTATTATGATGTATGTCGCTTTAATGTGTTTTGCCGCATTTGAGACAAGAATGGCTTTTAGACTGCTTACAACGATACCTTACAGATTTGAAATTGTTTATATGATCTATGGAGCGGCTTCACTTCTTTTATTAACCCGAAACTTTGTAATTTCCAAATATAATAGCAGAATTTATAAGAAAATAATGGGTTTTTTAAGTGGCTTTCTTATTTATTATCTGCTAATGTTTGTAAGTTTTGAATTGCTCAGTTTTATTTTTGTTTTGTCCGATAGAATAAAGGCGATTGGCATGATTGTGATTATTGCCGCAGCAATATCCACTGTCTTTTTAGGTTATCTGCATACCAAATCTATTACTATAAAACATTATGATCTTAAAATCGACCGTATAATAGGTAATTACCGTATTGCGCTTATCAGCGATATACATTTAGGGGTTTTTGTCGGAGATAGGCATATTTATAAAATAGTTCAGAATATCAACAAATTGTCCCCAGATATTGTTGTAATTGCCGGTGATATTTTTGATGTAGATAATTCGCTGTTGGAAGATTCAAAAAGGCTTTATGATATCAGCAAGCAGCTTTCCAGGTTAAAGACAACCGAGGGAGTTTATGCAGTGCTGGGAAATCATGACCCTAAACCGGACGCTTCCTCTCTAACTGCTTTCTTAAAAGCTTCTGGAATCAAACTGCTGAATAATGATGTAAAAATGCTTTCCAAAATTAATCTTGTTGGTAGGGCAGACAAAGCCAACAGCCAGAGGATTAACCTTATAGATTTGATATCAAAAACTGATTTCAATAAGCCCACTGTTGCACTGGATCACAGCCCGGAAGGAATCAGTGAAGCCGCTAAGAATGACCTCGATCTTGTTTTATGCGGCCATACACACCGGGGACAGCTGTTTCCTGTGACATTACTTGCAAGGTGGGCAAACGGAAAGGAACGTTTTTATGGCTGCGGCATTGTGGGAAAGACAAGATATATTATTACTTCTGGTGTAGGTTATTTTTCACTTCCTGTAAGACTTGGGACAAGCAATGAAATTGTTGACATTAAAATAGGCAGTTTACCTTTTTCAACAAAAAGAGTATAATAAAATCAATTTAAAATATTTTCCGCAAACCTGAAACATTTGAGACAGAGAGGAATATAACATGATAACCGGGGAACTGAAAAATAAAATCAACAGCCTGTGGGAAATCTTCTGGACAGGAGGGATCACCAACCCCCTGGATGTGGTGGAGCAGATGACCTACTTAATGTTCATCCACGACCTGGACGAAACGGACAACCTCCGGGCTAGGGAAAGCTCCATGCTGGGCCTGCCCTATCAAAGCATTTTTTCGGAAAAGGTGCAGATAGGGGAACGCACTGTCGAAGGCAGCCAGCTCAAATGGTCGGTATTCCATGATTTCCCTGCCCAAAGGATGTATTCCACCATGCAGGATCTGGTTTTCCCCTTTATCAAAGGGCTCCACGGGGATAAGGCCAGCGCCTACGCCAAATATATGGACGACGCGATCTTTAAGATCCCCACGCCGCTGATGCTGGACAAAATTGTAACCGCCCTAGACGGGATTTACTCCCAGATGGCCCAGCTCCACGATATGGATGTCCGTGGCGACGTTTATGAATACCTTCTCTCTAAAATCGCCACCGCAGGCGTAAACGGACAGTTCCGCACGCCCCGGCACATTATTAAAATGATGGTGGAGCTGACAGCTCCCGGCCCGGACGAGGTAATCTGTGACCCGGCCTGCGGAACCTCCGGCTTTCTGGTGGCAGCGGGAGAGTACTTAAAGGAGCGCCATAAAGAGGATGTTCTTTTTGACCGACAGAAAAAGGAACACTATATGAACCATATGTTTTACGGCTTTGACATGGATCGAACCATGCTGCGCATCGGCGCCATGAACATGATGGCCCATGGCATCGAAAACCCCATCATTGAATACCGGGACAGCCTGTCCGACCAGAACCCGGATCGGGAGAAATTCTCCCTGATTCTGGCAAACCCGCCCTTTAAGGGCAGCCTGGACGCGGATATTGTGTCCGATGACCTGCTCAAGCTCTGCAAGACCAAAAAGACAGAGCTTTTATATCTGGCGCTGTTCCTGCGGATGCTGAAGGTAGGCGGCCGGTGCGCCTGCATTGTGCCGGACGGGGTGCTGTTCGGCTCCTCCAAGGCTCATAAGGACATCCGGCGGGAGCTTGTCGAAAATAACCGTCTGGAAGCGGTGATTTCCATGCCGTCGGGGGTGTTCAAGCCCTATGCCGGGGTTTCCACCGGGGTGCTGGTGTTTACCAAGACAGGGCATGGCGGGACGGACAAGATATGGTTTTACGATATGCGCGCCGACGGCATGAGCTTGGACGACAAGCGAAGCCCTGTGGCAGAGAATGATATTCCCGATATTGTGGCGCGGTTCCACAACCTGGCGGCAGAGGAAGAAAGGGCGAGGACAGAGCAGTCTTTCCTGGTTCCAAAGGAAGACATTGTAGGGAATGGGTATGATTTATCCATCAATAAGTATAAGCAGACAGAGTATGTGCCGGTGGAGTATCCCCCGACCAGTGAGATTTTTGCGGAGCTTAGGGAACTGGAGGAGGAGATTGCCAAGGGGTTGAAGGAGTTGGAGGGAATTATATAAAAATGAAATTAGGAGACATTTTTAAAATTTCTTCAGGAGGTACCCCTGATAAAAAGAAAAAAATATACTATGAAAATGGAACAATTCCATGGATCAAGACGGGAGATCTTAAAGAAAAATTTGTTTCTAATGATGTTGAACAAATTACACTTCAAGGATTAAATAATTGTTCAGCTAAATTGTTTCCAGCAGGTACAGTTTTAGTTGCTATGTATGGGGCTACTATTGGAGCGTGTTCAATATTGAACTATCAAGCTTCTACCAATCAGGCTTGCGCTGCTTTTTTACCCAATCCCCAAGTTTTACCGGATTATTTATATTACTTTTTATCTAGTAGAAAAAACTTATTTATTCAAAATGGTGTGGGAGGTGCACAACCTAATATCTCAGCGACTTATCTAAAGACTGTACCTTTTAAATATGTGCCAATAGATGTGCAAATACATATTATTACTGTATTAGACAAACTCACCACCCTGATTTCCCTCCGAAAACAGCAGCTTGCAAAGCTAGATGAACTGGTTAAGGCTAGGTTTGTGGAGATGTTTGGGGATCCGGTCAATAACAGTTTGGGATTGCCTATCTTTCCTATGACAGAAATTTGTTCCATTATTGATGGAGACCGGGGTAAAAACTATCCTAAACAGGAAGATTTTTCAGAAAAAGGATATTGTCTATTTCTAAATGCTAAAAATGTTACATCAACGGGTTTTTTATTTGAACATTGTATGTTTATAACTAAAGAAAAAGACTGCATACTTAACAATGGAAAATTAGAAAGAGGAGATGTCGTTCTTACTACAAGGGGAACTCTTGGAAATCTAGCCTTTTATGATAACAGAATACCATATGAAAATGTACGAATTAACTCAGGTATGGTAATTTTACGAATGAAACGGAAGATTGTATTAGAAGTTTTTTTTATTGAACAGTTTAAGATGCAGCTTCAATCTATTAAAAAACAAATAGCTAGTGGGTCAGCACAACCACAATTACCAGTTTCGGCGATGGATAAAATAAGAATAGTCTTGCCTCCAATAGAGCAACAGGAGAGATTCATTTTTTATACTGAAAAGATAAAAAGAACAAAATTAAAAATCCAGCAGAGTATAGATAAAATGGAACTACTGAAAACGTCTTTGATGCAGCAATATTTTGAATGAGGTGTAATATATGAGCAATTATTTTAATAGTATGATGTTTAACCCACAGTATGTAAATCCTAATTATTATTCTCAAATACAGCAGTACAATTATAATATGGAACAAAATAAAAAGGTGTTTGATGCTGTAAAAGCAACACATGACCTATGTCAAGCTGTCAAAGATATGGACGAACAACATCAGCAAGAGGCTTTTAAAGCTTGCCTTGAAACCTTAGCTCAAGAATTTGGATGGTGAAAAATGGAAAAATATTTGCCTTACATAGTTTCAATAGTATCTGCAATTATAGCAGGACGTACAAGTTATGTAACAGCCCGTAAACAGGCTAGAATAGATTTACAAAAACTTGAAAGACAACATGACCTCGAAATTGAAAAAGAACGAGAACATTTTCAAATGGAAAAAGAAAAAATGGAAATTGAACATAGACATCAAATGGAATTACTTGAAAAGAAACTTGAAAATGAAATGGGAACAAATATTGTAAACACTGTTTTTTCTGAAGCAATGAAAATGCCAGAAGTTCGTCAGCAATTATCTCAAGGAATGCGAAATAACACAAAAAAGAAACACTAATTATCAAGAGTTATTATAGATGGAGGTGCCCCATGACCAACTTCGACTTCCTCCTCACCGACCCCCAATTCAGCTCTTTCGCCCCCGTTGCCATTGCCGCCGAAAAAATCTTTCAAATAGACCTGTCCTCCTGTATCGTGAACTGCCGCCGGGCGACGGAAGATTGATAAAGGAATATTTTAGTTGATTTTTCCCAACCTATGCTATATATTTTAAGTAAGGACCGTCCAAAGCCGGTAAGAAAGAGGTGATTTTATGGGTAAAATTCTGGGAATAGCCATTCAAAATTACGGCACTCTGAAAAATGTAAAAATGGGCAAGCTATTCAGTGACCAGAGCAGTAAAGAGCTGGGCAATATGGTTGCGATTATCGGCGCAAGCGGCAACGGAAAAAGCACCCTTGCAGATGCGTTCGGCTTTATCTCCGACTGCTTGTCAGGGGATGTGGAAACCGCCTGCGATGCAAATAACCGCGGCGGATATGACCAGTTGGTTTCCCAGGATTCCGCTGAACCAATCCATTTTGAGATATATTATAAAGAGACAAGCAATTCCAGACCTATTACGTATGAGCTGACGATTGGAAAGGATAAAAAGAACCGGCCCTATGTAAAAGAAGAACGGCTCCGGCAGCGCAGACCTGGCAATAAGAATGGCCGTCCTCTTTCTTTTCTGTACTTAATCGACGGAAAAGGGTATGCCTTTTCGGGTGCAGACGGCGGACAGGACGACAACGGCTCTATAGAAGGGAGCAAGGAAGAGGTTGAATTGTCGGATATCAGAAAATTGGGAATTGTGACTTTAGGCGCTATGAAACAATATTCTCGTATTGAACTGTTCCTTGATTTTTTGAAAAGCTGGTTTTTATGCTATTTTACCCCGGATACCGCACGCCAGATACAGACGTCTGCCCCAGCGCCCTATTTAAACCGAACAGGAAGCAATTTAAATAATGTAGCTCAATATATGTATCGGGAAAATTCCGGCGAATTTAAAAAAATACTAACAGATATTCAAACAAAGATACCCAATATTACCCGGATTGAACCAATAAAAATGCCCAATGGACAGATGGTATTGGAATTCCAGCAAAAAGGCTTTGATCAGCCGTTTTTCTCCCCCCGTATGTCGGATGGAACCTTGAAGCTGTTTGCCTATTATCTTTTGCTGCATGAAAACAATCCGCGTCAGCTTGTATTTATTGAAGAGCCTGAAAACGGATTATACCATCAATATCTGACGGATTTGGCGATAGAGATGCGAAAAAACGTTGGCACAGGCTACACCAAGCAGTTGTTTGTCACCACACACAGCCCCTTTTTTGTAAACGCATTAGCGCCGGAACAGGTTTGGGTGCTGGAAAAGGGAGAAGACGGTTTTTCTGCCGTACGTCAGGCTTCATCCTATAAATTTGTCAGTGATTTAATTGAGGAAGGCGCTGAAATGGGAGATTTATGGTATAGTAAATATTTTGGCTGATGTGCGGAGGGGAATATATTGTATTTTCAATTTCTGATTGAGGATATGTCAAGCGCGGAGCTGATTGAAATTCTTATGAACAAGATAGCTGAAAAAAGCCGGAATGTTCAATACAATTGTAAATTTTTCCATGGACTGGGCGGATTTACAAAGAAAAATACCGTTAAGGAAACGAAAACCGGAAAGCTGCTCAATGATCTTGCAACCTATCTGAAAGGGTTTAATAAAAGCCTCCAGAATATTCAGGCCGCTATTATTGTAGTGGTTGATAATGACGACCGCGATACAAATTATTTCCAGCGCCAGCTCCGGAAAATTGCCGAACAAAATGAAATTAAAACAGACCATGTGTTTTGTGTTGCCGTGGAAGAGGTTGAAGCTTGGCTGCTGGGAGATGAGGAAGCAGTCAAAGCAGCATATCCCAGCGCTAAATTACAGACTCTTCACAGTTATGTACAGGACAGTATTTGTGGTACATGGGAGGTTCTTGCGGATACTGTCTATCCCGGCGGGCTCGCAAAGTTCCGCAAAAACTGTCCAACATATGTAGATGTCGGAAAATACAAAACTATATGGGCAAAAGAAATAGGAATACATATGGACATTTCAAAGAATAAGTCCCCCAGCTTCCAAGCGTTTATTTCGGAAATTCAAAAGAGACTGCCCGCTTAAATGGAGGTGCCCCATGACCAACTTCGACTTCCTCCTCACCGACCCCCAATTCAGCTCTTTCGCCCCCGCTGCCATTGCCGCCGAAAAAATCTTTCAAATAGACCTGCCCTCTTGTATCGTAAACTGCCGCCGGGCGATGGAATTCGCGGTCAAATGGCTCTACTCTGTTGACAGCAGCCTGACCCTGCCCTATGATACCCGCCTGTACAGCCTGATGTACAACGAGGACTTCCGGGATATCGTGGGAACTGATATCTGGACACGGATGGAGCTTATCCGCACCTTGGGCAATAACTCCGCCCACCAAAGCCAAACCTACACCCGCCAGCAGGCGGAGCTATGCCTGGAAAACCTCTACATATTCCTGGACTTTGTGGCGTATTGCTATGGAACCAGCTATACAGAGGGCCAATTCAGCCCCGCCCTGCTGGACAGCCAGCCCGAACCAGCCCCCGCCCCTGTCCCGGAGGTGGATTTGGAAAAACTCCTGGAAGAAAACCGCGCTATGCGGGAAGAACTGACCGCCCGCCGGGGAATCCAGCAGCAAACCTATGTCCCCAAGCCCTTAGAGCTGACCGAGTACGAAACCCGGAAAATCTACATTGATGCAATGCTCACAGATGCGGGCTGGACTGAGGGAAAGGACTGGCGAAATGAGGTAGAGCTGCCCGGCATGGTCAACAAGTCAGAGGTTGGCTTTGCGGATTATGTCTTTTACGGCGACGACGGCCGCCCCCTTGCCATCCTGGAAGCCAAACGAACCTGTGTGGATGTATCCAAGGGCCGCCAGCAGGCAAAGCTTTACGCTGACCTTCTGGAAAGAGAGTGCGGCCGCCGTCCGGTGATCTTCCTTTCCAACGGCTTCGAGACGCGGATCAACGACAGCTGCTACCCGGAGCGCAGGGTCGCAGCCATGTATTCCAAGCGGGACTTGGAAAAGCTGTTTAATTTGCAGACAATGCGGACAAGCCTGGGACAGATCACTGTTTCCAAGGGTATTGCCGGGCGGTACTATCAGGAGGGCGCAGTTCGGGCAGTCTGCGATGCCTTTGACCGCCGGAACCGTCGGAAAGCTTTGCTGGTTATGGCCACAGGTTCCGGCAAAACCCGGACAGCTGTCGCTTTGTGCGACGTGCTTCTCCGGCATGGGTGGATTAAGAACATCCTCTTTCTGGCGGATCGGACTTCTCTGGTAAAGCAGGCAAAAAAATCCTTTGTCAGACTTCTGCCCGATTTATCTGTGACAAACCTGTGTGAAGAAAAGGACAATATGTCAGCCCACTGTGTGTTCTCCACCTACCAGACCATGATGAACTGCATTGACTCAGCAAGGGATCAGGAGGGAAAGCTGTTTACCTGCGGGCACTTTGATTTGGTAATCTGCGACGAAGCCCATCGCTCCATTTATAACAAGTATCAAGACATCTTCACCTATTTTGACGCGCCCCTTTTGGGGATGACCGCCACCCCAAAGGACGAAATCGACAAAAACACCTATGAAATTTTTGAGCTGGAAAACGGAGTTCCTACCTATGGATATGAGCTTGCTCAGGCAGTAAAGGATGGTTTCCTGGTGGATTTCATGTCAGTGGAAACCGGTTTGAACTTTATCGAAAACGGGATTGTTTACGACCAGCTTTCTGATGAGGACAAAGCCGCCTATGAAGCGGCTTTCAGCCAGGACGGGGAAATGCCGGAAAGCATCTCCTCCTCTGCGCTGAACGAGTGGGTCTTTAACGAGGATACGATCCGCAAAGTCCTGCACATCCTGATGGAAAACGGCTTAAAGGTGGATTACGGGGCCAAGCTGGGAAAAACCATCCTCTTTGCCAAAAACCATGCCCACGCAGAAAAGATACTGGAAATTTTCGGGAAGGCATACCCAGAGTTTCCCGGCTATGCAGTGGTTATTGACAACTATATCAACTATGCCCAGCAAGCCATAGAGGAATTTTCCGAGGGTAAAAAGCTGCCGCAGATCGCCATATCGGTGGATATGCTGGACACCGGCATAGATGTCCCGGAGGTTTTGAATCTGGTCTTTTTCAAAAAGGTGATGAGCAAGGCCAAGTTCTGGCAGATGATAGGCAGGGGAACCCGGCTCTGCCCCGGTTTGATCGATGGGGAGGACAAGAAAAAATTCTATGTCTTTGACTTCTGCGGGAATTTCGAGTTTTTCCGCATGAACAAGGGCAAATCCGCCGCCGGGCAGGTTTCTTTGCAAACCGCGCTGTTCCGGATGAAAGCGGAAATTGCCTGGCAGCTTCAGGATTTGGCATACCAGACAGAGGAGCTGATCCCCTTCCGAAAATCTCTTGTGGAGGATATGGTTTGCAGGGTACAGAAGATGAACCGGGAAAATTTTGCGGTGCGGCAGCATTTAAAGTATGTAGAGAAATTTTCGATTCCCGAACAGTATGACACCCTCACCTATGAAGATACACTAATTATTGGGGCAGAGCTGGCCCCCCTGATCCTGCCGGAGCCGGACGACGCCAGCGCGCTGCGGTTTGATGCTTTGATGTATGGGATTGAACTGGCGTATTTAGCCGGCAGAAAGTATTCCCGCGCCCGCAGGGATCTGTATCAGAAGGTCAGCGCCATTGCCGGGGTAGCCAATATCCCTGAAATTGCAGAGCAGAAGGAACTGATTGAGGCAATTTTACATACCAGTTATCTGGAAACTGCGGGAATCAATGAATTTGAGCATATCCGGGAAAAACTCCGCGGGCTTATGAAATATATTCCCATAGAAGGCGCCCTTTATGAAACCAACTTTGATGATGAAATCCTGTCCATAGAGTGGAAGGAAGCGGAGCTGGAAAACGACGACCTGAAAAATTACAAAGCCAAAGCGGAATTTTATGTCCGCCAGCATCAGGACGAGGCCGTCATCGCCAAATTAAAGGGCAACATTCCCCTTACCCAGGACGATGTAAAAGCCTTGGAGCAGATTTTGTGGAGCGAGGTGGGAACCAGGCAGGAATATGAATTGGAATGCGGTCAAAAGCCTCTGGGGGAATTTGTCCGGGAAATTGTGGGGCTGGATATGAACGCCGCTAAAACTGCTTTTGCGGATTATCTCAATGACGCAAACCTGGACAGCCGTCAGATTTACTTTGTCAACCAGATTGTGGAGTATATTGTCCACAATGGGATGATGAAGGATTTATCTGTCCTGCAAAGCCCGCCTTTTACCAACAGGGGCAGTGTGGCGGAGGTGTTTACAGATTTGTCGGTCTGGGCAGGGATTCGGGCTGTGATTGACAAAATCAACGGCAATGTTTCCGCTGCGTGATACCTCCCCCAATAATGATTGTTAGGCTTGCTGGTTTTAAATTTGATTGAGAGGTGAATGACCATAAATACAAATCGTTATGAATTGATATTATCAAAGGAACAACAGTTATTTATCTTAAAGGCAAAAGAGGGAAATCATATTCTTGTTGATGCTTGTATTGGAAGCGGGAAAACGACTGCCATACAGCGCCTTTGTGATGAACTGCCTGCCAATTTAAAAATATTGTACCTTACATACAATAGACTTTTGAAATTAGATGCAAAGTCTAAGATTAAAAACTCAAATGTAACAGTGACAAACTATCATGGTTTTGCCTATTTAGCTTTGAATAAAATCGGGGTTTCAGCCGGTGTCTCTGATCTGATCCAATCTTTTAACAGGAAAAAGCCAAAATTGGAACATTATGATGTTCTTATCATTGACGAATATCAAGATATTGAGCTGGAATTTTCTGAAATGTTGGAATATATAAAATCCACAAATCCCAAAATGCAGATTATCGCTGTGGGGGATATGGAACAGAAAATATATGATAAGACAACTTTAAATGTTCCTGAATTTATGGAGAGATTTCTTGGCAGGCACATTAAACTGGAATTTACACAGTGTTTTAGGTTATCAGCGGATTTGGCTGCCAGGCTGGGCCGTATATGGCATAAAAGTATTATTGGGGTAAATAAAAACTGCGTGGTTGAGGAAATGGCAATAGACCAAGTTGTCAATTTTTTGGCAGAACAAAACCCTCGGGATATTCTGTGCCTTGGGGCCAGAACAGGTGATTTGGCAGATACGCTGAATATTTTGGAAACCAGGTATCCTCAAAAATTCAACAAAAAAACAGTCTTTGCCAGTATATCAGATAAGGATGCAGCAGGTTCAACCCAGCCCAAACCTACATCAGCAATATTTACAACCTTTGACAGCAGCAAAGGACTTGAACGCAAAGTATGCGTTGTATTTGATTACACGGAAAGCTATTGGGAATCGAGAATTTCCAAGCCCCAGCAGTCATATAAAATTTTAAGAAATATCTTCTGTGTAGCGGCAAGCCGTGGAAAAGAACGGATTATTTTTGTTAAAGGCAAAGAGGAAATGCTTTCAGAGGAAACATTGTCAACAGAGCAGGATGCTGGCCATAGATTTGAAAACGTTGACATTTCAGGAATGTTTGACTTTAAGTATAAGGAAGATATTGAAGAATGTTATTCTTTGCTTCGGGTAACTCCTCTTACAAATCCTGAAGATTTATCTGAAATTTATATCAGCAACCAGGATGAACTGATTGATCTTTCACCATGTATTGGGATATATCAGGAAGCTGTATTTTTCAGCGGTTATGAAATTGATAAGAATATTGAGTTATGGATAGACTTAAATAAACAAAATTATCTGTATACTGCAAAAGAAAGGGCATTGCCCCTAGACAACAAAATTTTAATCCTTGTTTCCATGGAGACAAGGCAGAACCGTTACAGAGAACAGGTAGGAACCCCTTTTGTCAGTGAAACGGAACGCCAGCAGATTGTTGGCCGTCTGAGCAGCCTGTTTTCCGTGGATGAAACAGTTCAGGTGCCATGTGTCATTGACTTTGCCAGGGAAGAAAACGGCGATGTCCTTTTTTCGGCACAGGGTTTGGCTGATGTTGTACAGAATGAAATCGTTTATGAATTAAAATTTGTATCTGAGGTAACGCATGAACACTTTTTACAGTGTGCTTCTTATGTTGTGGCTTTGGGTCTTGAAGAAGGAATACTTTGGAATACAAGAAATAATACCCGTTATAAAATAGAAATTCCCAACAGGAAAAAATATTTAGATGCAGTAGCCAAAACAGTTACAAAGGGAGATTTAACGAAGTATTGCCGTCCCAGCACTGAAAGCCAATGGAAGATGATGCAATCTGTGTTTTGATATGATAAAAGTTTGGGAAAGGGAGACATTGATATGAAAACCATCCAATACAATAATGTATTTGGGGAAATTGGAATTTCAGCGGAAGAAACGGCTTCCCGTTTGGAGGAAATCAGGAAAACCTTTTTTTACGGCGCTCCAGAGGAAAGAATTTATTTTCCAACTGACGACGGTATGGCATATATTGAAGACACAGGCAATTCCGATGTTCGGACAGAGGGAATGTCTTATGGAATGATGCTTTGTGTACAACTTAATATGAAAGAGGAATTTGACCGTTTATGGAAATGGGCTAAAACCTTTATGTGGATGTCTGAGGGAGAAAATGAAGGTTACTTTGCCTGGTCCTGTGCGCCGGATGGCAGCCGGAATGCGCAGGGCCCTGCCCCGGATGGAGAGGAATTCTTTGCCATGGCGTTATTTTTTGCATCCCACAGGTGGGGGGATAGAGAGGGGATTCAAAATTACTCCAAAGAAGCAAGGGAAATTCTTCGGGCATGTCTCCATAAGGGTTCAAGTGGCAGAGCGGGAAAACCTATGTGGAATTTGGATAATCATCAAATCCTCTTTGTACCTGGAAGTGATTTTACAGATCCCTCTTATCATCTGCCCCATTTTTACGAGCTGTTTTCTCAGTGGGCATATGAGGAGGACAGAGATTTTTGGGCAGAAGCGGCAAAGGCAAGCCGGGAGTATTTAGTAAAAGCATGTCATCCCATTACAGGCTTTTCAGCAGAGTATGCAGAGTTTGACGGGAGCCCCATGAGCCGTAAACTTCCTTGGGGCAGCGACCGCCACGACTGGTTTTACAGCGATGCTTACCGGACTGCCGCCAATATCGGTTTGGATTATCTATGGTTTGGCAAAGATGTGGGACAGAGACAGGCGGCGGATCATATCCAGCAATTTCTTATGGAGGACTGCCGGAGAGGAGAATTCCATACTTATGAAATTGATGGAAGGGTTGCAAGGGAGGATGTGCTCCATCCAGTAGCAATCACCGCCACTGTCGCCCAGGCATCGTTAGCGGCGCAGAATCCGTACAGGCTGGAATGGGTGGAACGGTTTTTCCGTTTGCCCCTTCGCACAGGGAAAAGAAGGTATTATGATAACTGTTTGTACTTTTTTGCATATCTTGCTCTAAGCGGGAACTATAGAATTTGGTAAAAACCGTATATCCATGTGGTTTTAATAAAAGTAAATATGCGGGCTCCACCTAAGACAAGTACAGCCTAAATCGGATGAAAAAGGTTTCGGGTCCAGGGGGCTGTTCCTTAAAAGCCCCCTGGTCGCGTCCGCAGACGCGAAATTCCCCCTAACCTCTCATGGCACAGAAAACCAAAATAACAAACAGATTATTATTAGTGCTAGATATTTTAAATAAAAAGCCCGCCCAATTGTTCCCTGGGTGTAGCAAGACAGGGATTAGAACTGCTTTATGGGGACATATCCCCTTCAGCGGGCTTCTTCCTCTTTGTCAAACTCCGCAGAGTTTGACAAACTTTAAAATAGTCTCTTGCAGCCATCGAACAACCAACGGTTGCTGAGATGGTGTCCCTGATACCAGAACCCCCGCTTTTATGTCCGCCGCAGACAGAATTCGTCCCAAGTGGCGCCAATAAATTGACCGTATCAAAATCAAAAAGCTGTATGTGCATTGTCCACATACAGCTTTTTATATTTAAATTGGAACAGAGTTCAACATCCTAAATTCCCCTGGCGTACAATTTTTCACCTGCTTAAAAAGCCGGTTAAAAGTAGAGATACTGGAAAAACCACATTTCATAGCAATTTCAGTGATAGAAACGCCGGGGGGGGGTGCAGCAAGCAATTCCTCTGCAGCCCGGATACGCCGCCGGTTCAGATAATCGCTGAAGGTATCATTGGTGTACTGCTTAAACAACCTTGAAAAATGGAATTTGCTGAATCCAATGTAGGAGGCCATATCATCCAGTCTTAAATCATCCATATAATGCTGATCAATATAGGTCAACAGACTGCTGAACTTTTGAATATAGGATTTCTGTTTCAAAGGCTGCACATCAGAAAAGGGATGGCTGGCAAAGCGGAAATGATTTCCCACCCTCACAAAAAAATTCAGCAAAAGGGAGGTAATAGTAAGTTCTGAAAACTCATTTTCGCTGAAATATTCGTCCTTGATCTGTATTAGTATATGGTGCAGAGTGGGATAAGTTTTCGGAAAAGTTTCCGGGGTAATGTACAAAGGACCAGTTATCAAAGGCTGTATACCGGCAAATCCCTTGATGTTAGTCAGGAGGGAGATGTCAAAAAGGAAAACAAACCTTGTGCCGCTGTCCGGCGCAATAAGTGTATGGGTCTGTCCAGGCGGAATTACAAGCAGCTCTCCCGGAAGCAGATGATAAGATGCTTGATTGACCTTGACATCGTAATAATTTTCTACGGGAAGAATCATCTCAAGAGCAGTATGCCAATGGGCGTTATAGCCGTAGTCCTGATGGTTATACCAGATACGGACAGTGGAATTATTTTTATATCCTACCAGCTCATGGCTGTCCACATAATGGTTTCCAGACCAATCACTGTTTACTAAGTTAAATTCATTTGGATTATCGGTAACTTGCATAGTTTTTTCTCCTTTCCATCCAATATTGCCGTGCGCCTATCCACATTATACAATAAAATTTTGAAAGAGTCCAGAAAAAATAAGCAAAATGTGAACAAGCAATAGCAACAACTGATAAGACGGGAGTAAAAAGCCATGCTATAATTGTTGGTAGAAAAAGGAGAAGATGTCTTTGAAAGAGCGTATCAAACAGCAGGAACGCCCTAAAAACAAAGATAAGCCATTCTCCTTGACAACATCTGGACAGGAGGAGGAGCGGAATGAGCGTAAGCACAAGTACAAACAAAACAAAAAGCAATTTCAACCGGACTCTGATTAAAGCGTGGAATTACAGATGGATTTATTTAATGCTGCTGCCGGTAATGGCTTTTTACATTGTATATAGGTATGTTCCCATGTACGGTGTAACCATTGCATTTAAGGATTATAACGTTTTTAAAGGCGTTATGGGAAGTCCTTGGTGTGGTGTGGATGTGTTCAAAAAGATACTGACCAATAAAAATTTCTGGCTGGCAATTAAGAATACTTTGGTGTTGAACTTCCTAACCCTGTTGTCCAGCTTCCCGCTGACTATTATTGTTTCTTTGATGCTCAACGAAATTGTCAGCGCAGGTTTTAAAAAAGTCACTCAATCAGTGCTGTATCTGCCCCACTTCATTTCCTGGGTGGTTGTGGCAGGCATTGCTACCAACTTATTTTCCCAGCAGGGCGGCACTATAAACAATATGCTGAACGCATTTGGAATTTCCTCCCTCCCTTTCCTCAGTGATAACAAGTGGTGGATTTTTACCTATGTTGTCTGCAATGTCTGGAAAGAAATCGGCTGGGGAACGATTATCTATCTGGCGGCTTTGACCGGTGTAGATGAAAGTCTCTATGAGGCCGCTCACCTGGATGGCGCGACCAAGCTTCAAAGGCTATTTTACATAACACTGCCTTCTATTAAATCAGTTATTGTTACAATGCTGATTCTTCAGATTTCCAAGATGATGACCATTGGTCTGGATGCCCCCCTGCTTTTGGGCAACAAAAAGGTAATTGGGGTTTCTGAGGTTATCAGTACTTATACTTACCGCTTAGGTATTGAAAGCGCTAAATACAGCGATTCTACCGCAATTGGCCTGTTCCAGTCGGTCATCAACATTATTATCCTCATCGCCGCCGATAAATTTGCCAAGGCAATCGGCGAGGACGGGATTATATAAGGAGGGTGGAGAAATGGCTGTCGTTCAAAAGAAAAAGTTTCCTGTTGGACAGATTATAAACTATGCTTTGCTTACCCTATTGGCATTTGTCTGCCTTTATCCGTTTCTGAATGTTATCTCCTATTCCCTGAGTGGTTACAACGCTGTTTTATCTGGCCGCGTTACCTTCTATCCCATTGACTTTAATGTAGATGCTTACAAACAGATTTTAGGCAAAACCCAAATTTGGAATGCTATGCGTACTACTGTTACCGTCACTTTGATTGGTACAGCATTAAGTTTGATTTTAACCATTTTTGCTGCCTATGGCCTTTCACGAAGGGACCTGCCAGGCAGAAAGTTCCTGACTGGCATGATTCTCTTTACCATGTACTTTGGCGGCGGCATGATTCCCACTTTCTTAGTGGTAAAGGGCACTGGCCTGTATGATACCCTTGGGGCATTGTTTATACCACAGGCAGTCAATGTTTTTAACTTTATCGTTATGAGAACCTTTTTTCTGAACCTTCCTGAAAGCCTGGAGGAAGCGGCACGGATTGATGGAGCGTCTTATATGAAAGTCCTGGTTAAAATTGTACTTCCTTTGTCTCTGTCCATTATTGCAACCATCGGGCTGTTTTACGCAGTGGGATATTGGAATACTTATTTTGACGCTTTGCTTTATATCCAAAATCCTGATAAATATACCCTTCAGCTCCGGTTAAGAAGCTTGCTGTTTGGAGAAGAACTGAACAACTCTAATGCAAACTTGGAGGGTATGGGCACCCAGGTTATGACGCAATCATTGAAAATGGCCACTGTCGCTGTTTCCACAATCCCGATCCTTATCGTATATCCCTGGCTGCAAAAGTACTTTGTAAAGGGTGTTATGGTCGGTTCGGTGAAGGGCTGATATAAAACAGCGATTCGCATATTCCTATGGGAAATGTCAAAGCAGCTGGCGTTTTTCATCATTCCAGTGAAAGAAAGGAAAGACAATTATGAAGAAAAAAATAATTTCATGCTTATTGGCGGCGGGAATGTTGACCGCAGTTATGGGCGGATGTAATGGACAATCCAATTCTTCTACACCTTCAAATGCTCCTGGTTCTTCTGGAACACAAAGCAATTCCCAGGCTCAAGGTTCCGGTTCCCAGCAGCAAACTGAGTCGGCAAGTAAATACCAAACTACTTATGGCGCTAAGAATTTTGACAATGTGACCGTTACTGTTGAACTGTTTGACCGGAGCAATGCCCCAGACGGTTCCACCATTACTGACAATAAGTGGACAAAATACGCCAATGAGCAGATGAACAAAGTGGGAATCAATCTTGAATTCGTTCCTGTTCCCCGTTGGGACGAAGTAACCAAGATGCAGGTTATGGTTGCCTCCCAGACTGCTCCTGATTTGACTTTGACCTATACATATGCATATGCTGAGGATTACTTCAACCAGGGTGGTACATGGGATCTGACAGAGTTTATCGACGGCCCTGACCAAGCGCAGAATATGAAGGCGTATTTGGGTGAAGACGTTATCAATATTGGCCGCAATGCCAATAACCAGTTATATGGTATTGTTGCTAAACGTGCAACTACCGCAAAGAGCAACTTGTTCCTGCGGAAGGACTGGATGGATAAGCTGGGACTTTCTGTTCCCACAACACCCGATGAACTGTATACAGTGATTGAGCAGATGGTTCGTAAGAATCCTGATAACCGTACGGACGTTATCGGTGCACAATTCTGGAATGCCTGGAATACCAAACTGGCATTCTCCAAGCTGGCATCAGACCCAGTACAGGTAAACATCAGCCTCGGTGAAGATGTAATTCAGGAATACTACGATGATGGTATGCGGGAATATTACCGCTTCATGAATAAGCTTTACAATGAAGGGCTTTTGAGCCAGGAATACTATACCTGGGCAGAAGACAACTTCAAGAGCTATATTGTAACAGGTGCATTGGGATTCTTTGAGTACAGCGTAAACGGCAGCGTTGACGTTATGCGCGGCTCCCTGTTAAAGACCCTTCAGGAAAACGTACCTGGTGCAGATATCATCTCTATTCCTCCGCTGAAAAATGTCAACGACGGCAAACAGTACAGTGCGGCTTATGCAGCAGGCGGACTTATCGCTTTCTGTCCCAAGACAGCGGACGAAAAGAAAGTAGAAGCAGCTATGACTTATCTGGACTGGATGTGTACCAAGGACGGCGGCCATGTCATTTATCATGGATTTGAAGGCGAACACTACGACGATGTAAACGGTGTGCCTGTGGTAAAAGATGCAGAATACAACTCCAAAGATAAAGACTGGATCCGTGCGGATATGTTTGTAACCGGCAACCAGGGCTATTTCGCCACTGTGGACGATTTCAACGCCTGTACCTCTAAAGAAGCTCCTGGCTATGAAGACCATGTAATTACCAATTATGAAAACGCCTTGATAGGAACCCTGATTCATGACACAACCTACACGTCGCCATCTACTACCAGCCTGATCGCTGATCTGAAGCTGATTCGCGACGAATATTCGGTATCTTGTGTAACTTGCCCAACAGCAGAGTTTGATGCTACCTATGATGAGTACAAAAAAGAACTGGAGCAAATAGGCATTCAGTCAATCATAGACGAGCGCACCGCGTATTTCAGCAAGTGATAATCATAGAGGAAGGGGATTAGCACTGACTGGCAGGCTCCCGCAGGTGTGCGGGAGCCTGTTTAGTGTAAAGGGATGTTTGACAAAGGTTATACAGGGTGCTATGCTATCATTTAGCAGCCTTAACGCCCATACATACGAACGTTAAACAGGAGGAATCAAATCATGGAACAGAAAAAAGATGGTATGAACTACGCACCAAAGGGAAAACCCTCACCAGTCGTAAAGCCGGGGGAATTCGTGATAGCTGCCATAGGGTTGGACCATGGCCACATATACGGGATGTGCAATGGGCTGACCGAAGCAGGAGCAACGCTAAAGTGGGTTTACGATCCCGACCCTGAAAAAGTAAAAGGTTTTATGAAAGCATTCCCGGAAGTAAAAGCAGCAGACAGCGAGGAACAGATTTTAAACGACCAGGAAGTAAAAATGGTCTGTGGGGCGGCTGTCACCAGTGAACGCTGTGCCCTTGGAATTCGGGCCATGAATGCTGGAAAAGACTATTTTACAGACAAAGCTCCTCTGACGACTTTGGAACAACTTGACGCCGCAAAGGAAACAGTAAAAAAGACAGGCAAAAAATATATGGTTTATTACAGTGAACGCCTTCATGTGGAAGCGGCAGTATATGCCGGGCAGTTGATTGCTGACGGGGCTATTGGCACGCCGATTCATATTGATGGCTTTGGCCCCCATCGGATTGGCAATCCTGCGGGCCGCCCTGATTGGTTCTTTAAAAAAGAAAAATATGGCGGTATCCTTTGTGATATTGGAAGCCACCAGATTGAACAGTTCCTGTTTTACTGCGGTGTAAAGGATGCTGAAGTCAAATACAGCCAGGTTGGAAATTACGGTCATCCCGATTTCCCGGAGCTGGAGGATTTCGGCGACGCGGTGCTGGTGGGAGATAACGGCGCTACACAGCATTTCCGCGTTGACTGGTTTACCCCGGACGGACTTTCTACCTGGGGCGACGGGCGTACCTTTATTTTAGGAACAGAAGGATATATTGAGCTAAGGAAATATGTCAATGTGGGAACCAACGACGGCACGTCAAACCATGTTTTCCTGGTGAATAAAGATGGGGAACAGCACTTTGAAGTGAGCGGGAAGGTAGGGTATCCCTTCTTTGGACAGTTGATTCTGGATTGTATCAACCGGACAGAAAACGCTATGACACAGGAACATGCCTTTAAAGCAGCGGAATTGTGTGTCAAAGCGGAAATGCAGGCGCTCAAAGTAAAGTAAAACCGAACGGTACACAATCAAAAAGGTTTGAAGAGTCCAGAGGAACTTTCCTAAAAAGTTCCTTTGGTCGTTAGTTCAGCTCTGCTGAACTGAACCCGCAAGGCACGAAATACCCCAGCCCGCTAAAACGCAAAATAAAAAGCCCGTTTGCGTAAGCAAAATGCCTAAGCGGGAGAACTATGTCCAGATTTCGTAAAACATAGAACGGGAGAGAATAAGGGCTTTTTCTACCCAGCGAATTCTAATTCGCGAACCGCTGCCGCCCAGCCGGTAATAAACCGTAAACAGCAATAAAACAGGAGGCGCTTTATGATTCATGTAGCAATCGTTGGAACAGGCAATATAGCCCATCTGCATATGGAAGGACTCTTAACCTTCCCAGACCGGTGCAAAATCGTCGCCCTTTGCGATATTTACCCTGAAAAGGCACACGCCATGAAGGAAAAATACAAGCTGGACTGTGAGGTCTTCGACGACCATCAGAAAATGCTGAACTCCGGCATTCAAATTGACTTGGTTCACGTCTGCACACCTCCCTATGTCCATTGTGAAATTGCGGTCAACAGCATGAATGCAGGCTGTAATGTGCTGGTGGAAAAGCCTATGGCAACCTGCCTGGCAGAATGTGACAAAATGCTGGAAGCGGAAAAGAGAAATGGTGTAACCATGGGCTGCATTGCTCAGAACCGTTTCCGCAACTCTATCAATAAGCTGAAAAAGACAGCAGACAGCGGCCTTGCCGGAAAGATTTGCCTGGCACAGGTTGAATCCGCCTGGTGGAGAGGGCATTGCTATTATGACCTCTGGTGGAGGGGAACCTGGGAAAAGGAGGGCGGCGGCCCAACCTTAAATCATGCGGTTCATCATATTGATATGCTCAACTGGCTGGAGGGACGGCTCCCTGGTACAGTTATGGCTATGCTGACCAATGTCATGCACGATAACGCTGAGGTAGAGGACTTGTCCCTTGCCTGCCTGCGTTATGATGATGGCAGTTTGGCACAGATTACCAGCTCCGTGGTCCACCACGGCGAGGAGCAGGGAATTACGCTCCAATGTGCAGATGCACGGATTTCTGCGCCTTGGTCAATAAAGGCAGAGATTACCCAGCAAAACGGTTTCCCGAAACCCGAAAGAAATCAGGAATTAATAGAAAAACTGGAAAAATTCTATCAAAGTATCCCAGACCTTCCCTATGAAGGCCATACCGGGGAAATTGATGATGTACTTACGGCGCTGGAAAAAGGCGGACGGCCTATGATTACCGGCATAGACGGCAGAAGAACCGTTGAAGTTATTACAGCGATTTATATGTCCGGCTTTGGACAGAAAGCGGTTAAACTGCCAATTCAGGAGACGGATGAGGGGTATACCTTTGACGGTATCCTGAAAAATGCCACACATTTTTATGAAAAGACTTCTTCGGTAGAGAATTTTGCCGATGAACGGATCACTGTGGGAAATTATTAAAAAGCGTTGAGACTGCCAACGCTTTTGGAAAGCGGCAAGTATCGAATCTGCACGAGGCGATGCCTGCCGCCTTTTCCTGTTTCATGTTGTTTTGGAGGCGTTAGATGTATGGTGAAGGAACAAATCATCATAAAAGAAGGGACAGAGGTTCCTTTTTACAACAATGTGGATTACTGTATCGGCACAGGAAGAATGGGGCTTGCCCTGACAGAAGAATATCAAAAACAGCTTAAACTGGTACAGAAGGAAATTGGGTTTCGCTATATTCGGGGACATGGGTTGTTTTGCGGCGATATGGCGATCTACCAGGAATATGAGGAAAACGGCGTAAAAAAGGCGGAATATAATTTTACATATCTGGACAGGGTAATGGACAGTTACCAGCAGGTGGGACTTCGCCCCTTTCTGGAGCTCGGCTTTATGCCTGAAAAGCTGGCCAGCGGAAGCCAGACTGTGTTTTACTGGAAGGGGAATGTAACGCCGCCTCAAAATTATGATAACTGGACGGATATGGTACAGGCTCTGCTCCGCCATTTGATGGAACGGTATGGCGAGGATGAAGCCGTACAATGGCCCGTTGAAGTCTGGAACGAGCCTAACCTGAATATCTTTTGGGAAAATGCGGACATGGCAGAGTATTTTAAACTGTTTGAGAAAACATTCCACACTGTAAAAAAGGTGGATGCCCGTTTCCAAGTAGGCGGCCCTGCGGTCTGCGGCGGGACAGATGAAATATGGATACAAAAGTTTATGGAATTCTGCCGGGAACGGAAACTGGCAATTGATTTTGTGACAAGGCATCATTACACCATTGAACCGCCGGATAAGGACGGCCATTATAATTACTCCCTGCTGATGAAGGCAGAGGATGGCTTTGCAAACCTGCAGACAACCCGGAATATCATTGACAGCTTTCCCGAATATAAGGGCCTGCCTATCCATATTACTGAGTTCAATACATCTTATACACCACAGGGGGTCATTCACGATACTAACCGGAACGCCGCCCTGATTGCACGGCAGCTTTCCCGGTTGGGAGATGTAAACGAGTCTTACTCTTATTGGACTTTTGGGGATGTATTTGAAGAAGCAGGAGTTCCTTTTACCCCCTTTTATGGCGGGTTCGGACTGACAGCAGAGGGATGTATACCTAAACCGACTTTTTGGACTTTTGTTTTTTATAAAAAGCTCAAAAAAAATGGTGGTTCCTGTATTTATCGGGATAATAATATGGTATTATTAAGAAAAGCCAACGGCGATTACTCAGGCATTATATGGAACGCGTCAGAACAGAACGCATTGGTAGAAGCAAAACAGGTGGAACTTGTCCTTCCCGCCCAAGAAAAGGAATACTGTTTCATGACTCGTACCGTTGATGAGGAGGTCTGCAACCCGCTTAAAGTCTGGCATGACTGGGGAGAACCGGCGCATTTGAAGGAAGAACAGAGGGAGCTTTTGCGCGAGGCAGCAAGGCCGTGCCTCCAAACCAAACGGATTGCCGCCCGAAATCAAACGCTGTCATTCATATTGACAGCAAAAGAAAACGCCGTCGTTTATTTTGAAATATGCGGCGCGCCTGTCACCCCAGACCGCGGATATGATTATGAAAGAGCAGTTGGCTTAAAGGATGCCAAACAGGGACTTTGACAAATTAGGAGGTTTTACCATGAGAAATCGAGAAGAAGCAAGGAAAAGAGCGGAGGAACTGGTAGGGAAAATGACGTTGGAAGAAAGGGCCTCCCAACTGAGATATGATGCGCCCGCCATCCCAAGGCTTGACGTTCCAGCCTATAATTGGTGGAACGAAGGGCTGCACGGAGTAGCCAGAGCCGGAGTAGCGACCAGTTTCCCCCAGGCCATTGGTATGGCGTCTTCCTTTGACAGCGAACTGCTCCATGAAGTTGGAGAAGTAACTGGCGTGGAGGGACGGGCCAAGTATAACACAAGCAGCAGCCTGGATGACCGGGATATCTATAAAGGGCTGACCTTCTGGTCGCCCAACGTAAATATTTTCCGCGATCCCCGTTGGGGCAGAGGGCAGGAAACTTATGGAGAAGACCCGTATCTTTCCGGCGAACTGGGAAAAGCCTATGTAGAGGGGTTACAGGGCAAGGGCGAATATTTAACTGCCGCTGCTTGTGCAAAGCATTTTGCAGTACATTCCGGGCCGGAGGCAATCCGCCATGAATTTAACGCGGAAGTTTCCAAAAAGGATTTATACGAAACTTATTTGCCGGCCTTTGAAAAGCTGGTAAAGGAAGCAGATGTGGAAGCGGTCATGGGTGCGTACAACCGTACGAACGGCGAACCCTGCTGTGGAAGCAAGCTGCTGATGCAGGATATTTTAAGGGGAGAGTGGGGATTCCAGGGCCATTATGTGTCCGACTGCTGGGCAATCCGGGATTTCCATACCAAACATATGGTGACAGCCACAGCGCCAGATTCTGCGGCATTGGCGTTAAAGCGCGGGTGCGATGTGAACTGTGGGAATACCTATCTGCATATGCTCCAGGCATATCAAGAGGGGCTTGTGACAGAGGAGGAGATAACAGAGGCTGCGGTTCGCCTGTTTACTACCCGTTTCCTGCTTGGATTGTTTGACGAAACGCAATATGACAGCATTGGATTTGATGTGCTGGAATGTAAGGAACATCTGAAAAAAGCAGACAGGGCAACAGCGGAAAGCGTGGTTTTGCTGAAAAATAACGGTATTCTGCCGCTTCAAAAGGATAAGCTGAAATCCATAGGGGTAATTGGCCCCAACGCCGACAGCCGCGCCGCACTGATTGGAAACTATCATGGCACATCATCCAGGTATATTACTGTTCTGGAAGGGATTCAGGATGCTGTTGGCGAGGATACAAGGGTGTATTACTCCCAAGGAAGCCACCTGTTCAAGGACAAGGTGGAAGGCTTGGGAGTAAAGGACGACAGAATCAGTGAAGCGGTTACAGTGGCGCTGAACAGCGATGTTGTTGTTCTTTGCTTAGGGCTTGATGAAACCCTTGAAGGAGAGGAAGGGGATACCGGAAACAGTTACGCGTCCGGTGACAAGCCTGACCTTTTGTTCCCTGCACCTCAGAGAAGGCTGATGGAAGCTGTTATGAAAACAGGCAAGCCTGTCATTTTGCTGAATATGACAGGGAGCGCCATGGATTTACGTTATGCCCATGAACATGCTGCAGCAATTATGCAGATATGGTATCCAGGTGCAAGAGGCGGCAGGGTGATTGCCAGGCTGTTGTTTGGGGAACTGTCACCCTCTGGAAAGCTGCCTGTTACCTTCTACAATTCTTCTGATGACCTTCCCTCTTTTGAGGATTATGCTATGAAGGGGAGGACTTACCGGTATTTTGAAGGGGATGTGCTGTATCCATTTGGATATGGCTTGAACTATGGAAATATTACATTGAAGTCAGTAAGGATCGGGGATACTCCATGTGGAGACGGGAACCTTTGCAAACAGGACTTATCCCAAGGGCTGGATTTGGTTGTAAAGGCAGAAAGCTGCAGTGATGTTTCTGCCAGCGAAGTGATTCAAGTATACTGCCAGCCAAAGAATTCTAAACTTGCCCCTCCTAAAGCGAGTTTATGCGGATTTGCAAGAGTGTCCTTTGAAGAGGCCGGGGAACAGGAAACGGTTATTCATATCAATGCGGAAGCCTTCCAGGTGGTTAATGAAGATGGCAGGAAGATTACCGATAGCAAAGAGGTTTTGATTAGCGTTGGTTTTGGCCAGATGGATAAGAGAACCAAAGAACTGACAGGCAAAGAGAATATTTCGTTCACTATAGAACGGACGGATATTTCCTAAAAATATCTTATGACATGAATTTGCTGTAAAATGGTCTGGAAGGCTTAGAACCTGTATTCACAACCGCTGCACGCCGTCCGGCTGGCCTTTTTCCCGCCATACTGCGTCGGTTTCCCTTGCCATACGTCAGTATGGCTGCGGAAAATCTCCTTGTTTGACGGGAAAAATCCTTGTCCATCCGGCATCCCTCGGTTGTGAATACAGGTTCTTATATTTATAATCCTTCCAGACCATTTTGACTGATAATTCCAGCGCTTACTATTGAAAATAAAATCCTTATATGTTATCCTTTTTGTGGAGATTCCATCTTTAGCTTTACCAGAATGTAAATTTTTTGAAAGAAGGGAAGAAATGGAACGACAGGAATTTCAAAATGCCTTCCAAAGCTATGAAAAGATGTCTTCTATGCTGAAAACACACAGCTATGAAGAAATTCTGAAAGCAGCATCGTCACTGGCGGATATTTCGACGGAAACATTAGAAAGATATCCGATGGGCGGTTATTCCAAAGGCATGACCAGTGGCGCATATCGTTTTACACTCCAGGATTTACTGAAAAATATTGAACACTTTGACTGGTTATACAGCCGCCTGGAAGACAATACCTCCAGATTGGTTTTCAGCAATCTGATAGGTTATCGAATTTTTCCCACCCAAAGCTTTTTAAAAGCGGCGTATGATGGAGAGCATCCCCAATATTTTGATAAAAGTATTGTTTCCTGCGATAAAGACGAGGTATTTGTAGACTGCGGAGGTTTTACCGGGGACACAGCGGAAGAGTTTATTCGGCAGTTCGGTAAATATAAGAGGATCTATGTTTACGAACCAAGTGCAGATAATATTCAAACATGTCGAAATAATCTTTCAAAATACAAAAACATAACAGTACGTCCCTGCGGCGTGGGAGAAAAATCAGACGCGCTGGCAATGGACAGCAGCGGCTCTTCCAGCACGTTTATGGGAGGACAAAAAGCGTCGAGCTCCGAGGGGGGGGGTACAAATCGTTTCTTTAGATGAGGATATCCGGGAACCAATTACTTTTTTGAAAATGGATATCGAGGGCTTTGAGGTGCCTGCGTTATTGGGCGCAAAGCGGCATATACAGGAGGATTTCCCCAAGCTGGCCATCTGTACCTATCATATTGTAAGTGATATGTGGGAGATTCCCCAACTGATTGAATCTATATCCCGGGGGGGGGGTATCGTTTTTACATCAGGCACTACGATTTCCCGCAGAATTGGGAGACAGTCATATATGCAATCCCTCCAAAAAAAGAAAAAGCAGTCGAATTCAGGAAAAAGAAAAAACGGGTTGTTACAATTGCGCCCTTTGAGGGCTGGGGAAACGCACAGTTGCTGAAAGACTGCGGCGTAATTCCATATTTACTTTTTAAAAATCATGGTTGCAATGCGTCTATGGTTGGCGGCAAGGTGGATGATGAGTATTCTAACCTGCATTATGTAAAAGGAATGAACCTGGAATTCCTGCCTAACAACGACAAGATATCCTATCTAAAAAAGAAGTCAAGGGAGATTGACTGCCTTTTGCTGTATGGCCCTTATCATACATATTTCCAATTGGTGGATATCTACAAACAAAACAATCCGAGAGGAAAAGTTTCCCTGGCATTGGATGCCAATTCAGGCTGGATGGATCGAATCCAGTGGGCGGAACCTGGATTCCTTCATTTTATGGAACAGTGCAATGTCATTACTGTCTCTGGACGGACAATGCAAAAGCATTTGAATGAGAAATGGCCGTGGGCGATTGAATATATCCCCAATGGGTTCTATAATTTTTCCTCCAAGCCCTGGAATATTGATTTTAATAAAAAAGAAAACATCATCCTGACAGTAAGCCGCTTGGGAACGCCGCAGAAGGCGACCAATGTCCTTTTGGAAGCCTTTGCCAAAATCGCAGAGAAGGTTCCAGGCTGGGAGCTGCATTTGGCAGGGGGAATTGAAGAATCCTTCCATAGCTGGCTGGATGAATTCTGGGTACGGTTTCCAAAACTGAAAGGGCGCATCCGATTTTTGGGTTCTTTGGATCGGGACGAGATTTATGCCGCATATGCCGGGGCAAAAATTTTCGCTTTAACTTCTACTTTTGAGGGATTTCCAAATGTAATACCAGAGGCCTTAAACGCCGGAAATGCCATTGCAATTACCAAAATCGACGAATACCGGGATGCCATTGATAATGGGCGCTGCGGAATGGCGTCGGACATCGGAGATATAGATGGATTTGCAGATATCCTACTCTGTCTCTGCCAAAACGAAAAGCTGGATGAAATATGCCGCCGTGCGTATGCCTATGGGCAGTCAGTTTATAACATGGAGAAGATTGTGGCGCGGCTTTACACGTTGATTTTTGGAGAGGAGGCAGAGGGATAAGATGGCAGATTTAAAAATATCTGGTTCGAGGTTTGTCTATAATGATGAAAAAGGGGAAAAGGTTCTGCTGGACTGCAGCAAAATGCTGTCAAATAAAAGCCGGGTATCCATGCACCGCCTGCCTGGGCAGAGCCATCCAATTATCCCGGAAATCCTAATTGGGCTGATCCAAAAGCAGATGAATGAAAGGGCTGAGTTGGGGCTGCCCTTTGGCATAATCGATCTCCTGCTTGCCTCGCAGCTAATCCGATCCGCCAAACCAGCGAGGGTTTTAGAATATGGCTGTGGCCAGGGAGAATTGAGCGTCCATTTAGCTGAATTACTGGGTTCCTTCAACGAAAAATCTGCTTTGGTTTGCGCATACGATACTATGGAACCGGAGTGGATGGAACGGATCTCCCATATAAAACATTTTCCTGATATCAGTTTCCTGGCAGGCGGCTTTGGTTCATTGGGGCTTCAATCTAATAGTTTTGATGTTGTGGTGGTTAATGGTTTAATAAATTATCTCCATCCCTATCGAGTTTTGGCGGACGCAGTACAGCTTGCCAAAAAAGGAGGGTTCCTGATCTGCTATACGCAGGAATCGCCGCTTTTAGAGAGTACATTCAAACTCTTTTTTGAAAAGCGAGATGAATATGTATTTAGTCCTACATCATCCGTTATGTTGGCAAATGTGAACGATTGTTTCTGGAGGGAGACTCAGCCGCCGGATGTTTATACAATATCCCAGGCAGATATTAAGGAGTTGGATGCCTTGGCTGCATCGAAAGGCATCCGAGGGCATAAAATTATGTCAATGGTCAAGCGGCTGAATCATGACATTTTTCTTGCGGCGGCGCAGGGAAAAACTGAACTGAAAATAGAACTGATTGCCAAAAAGGAGGTATTGATAGATTTTATGGTGCAGCATATGGGCGCTTAAATGAATCTAAACTAATAACCAATTAGTATAAAAAATTTGGGGCTGTCAACCGTTGGGGTGTTCAGCCTCAATTTTTTATCTGTCAAATCTATGGATCTTCGGCTTTCGGCATTAGGGACGCCATCTCAGCAGACGTTGGCTGTTCGCTGGCTGCAAGAGAAAACTTTCAGCTGTGTCCAACTCTGCGGAGTTGGACACAGCTGATGTAGAAAGCAGTTATGGGCGCGTACAACCGTACGAACGGCGAACCCTGCTGTGGAAGTAAGCTGCTGATGCAGGATATTTTAAGGGGTAATGTTGATTTCGGTCACATTCTCCCTTTTTTACATCAAGGAATGAAGTGGCTATATGCCGGCGGATATTTAGCTGTTTGGGTGGAGGTATCATTAGTAAGCACTATGAGCCAGGAAACGATTCTGTGCTGTAACGGGAAAATATTCCCATATCCTCTTAGAGAATGCCAGCTATCCCTTGTTAAACTCATCGTCAACACATTTGCCGCTTTTCTGGCTTTAAAAATCTTAGCTAAAAATGGAGGACGGCTATTTACAAAAATACAAAAACATGATATGATTACACAGTTAAAGTACAAGGGGGACTTGACAAAAATGATTCAGCGTAATATACTTATGACAGACAGACAGACAGACAGACAGACAGACAGACAGACAGAATAAGTCTGTCTATTTTTGCTGCCCAAAAATAGAAGGCATATCTTCCACGTTATATTGCAATGGGGAAGATATACCTTTTTGTCTTTTTATCCTCGAAAATTATTTCATTTGCGTTCTATCTGGTAAATAGAGCATTATATGACTTCATATAGTCAGACTAAGAAGATTTACTCTATATTCATCATTCATCTGGATTAAGAACCTGTATTCACAACCGCTGCACGCCGTCTGGCTGGCCTTTTTCCCGCCATACTGCGTCGGTTTCCCTTGCCATACGTCAGTATGGCTGCGGAAAATCTCCTTGTCTGACGAGAAAAATCCTCGTCCATCCGGCATCCCTCGGTTGTGAATACAGGTTCTAACTTCGATATAACTTTAATTTTTATGTCAAGTCTATATGGGAGGATCGTACAATGATAAGCATAAAAGGAACAAAAAGTCATGTATCGTACAAATACCAGAAGATTTTCGTTAGGATAGTCTACTTTTTTTTGATAGCAGGCGCTTGTTTTACGATTGGCAATAACACTGCATTGCTGCGCAGGGCACACCAAATTGTCAAATTCAAGACAGATCGCTATATCTCTGAGGTGTCCCAAAGTATATGCAGTGCCCTTCAAGAAAGATTTCAAAGAACACTGATGACTCTCGAATCGGTTGCACGTAGCTGCGATCAGGAAATTACTTTATCTGCTGATGAGTTAAAGGGACTGCAGGAGCGGGCTGAACTGCTTCAATTCAAGTATTTTGCATTTATTTCTCCAGATGGTTCTGCGATTTGCTCTGATGGTATTTCACGGAGTTTTGCCCAGCAAGATGGAATTATGAAAGCATTTGAGGGGCAGCCGGTGATTGATGTAAAAACACCAGAGACAGAGGTCGATTCACAAAATAAAAAAATACCACTTTTTGCGGTTCCAATCTATTCTCACAAAACAACCGGTGAAATTACCGGTGTTCTAGCAGCTCCTATTTCTCCAGAACGGACAGATTTCTTTTTGACTCAATCCTATTATGGCGGTGATGTTTTCTTCAACGTCATTCAGTCAGACGGGACTGAAGTATTCATGACAAAACGCTCTCACATTTCAAGATTGGATGAATTACAAGATTTTGAAAGCGCAGATAATTTATTTGATGCATTGTATGCGAACGTGAAAATTATAAGCGATACTAACATAGATGATTTAAGAGAAGCTGCTGCCAAAGGCTATGATGCAACAATCCGTTTCCACCTTCTGAATGATGATATTACACAGACTGCCCAACTTACACACATAGGCGATACTGATTTGTGCATATGGATGGTCGATGCTAATGATGCAGTGAGCGGAGGGCTTGACCAGGTTTTGCATAAAGCATTTAGGATCAATGTTTTTGGGATTGTGTGTTTTAGTGCGTTAATTATCGTTTTGATTTATCTTTATCGCAAGAATATGTTTACGCTCATGGTAGACCCTGTTACCGGTGGTTATAGTCCGTCCCGTTTTGGTCAGGAAGCAGAGCATCTGATACATCATTCAAATCCAGGCGATTACACGTTTATTGTAATGAATACCGTTGGATTCAAGCTGCTCAATGACATCTATACTTATGATGAAAGCAACCGTATTTTGAAACATATCCACAACACAATTCTCAAATATATGGACAGAGGTGAGATACTGGCCCGTTCCAGCGCGGACGATTTTGACATATTGATTCGTACAAAAAGTGAAGAAGCGGTTATTCAGAAACTGGATCTTATTGTTGATGAGATCAATCAATTCAATAATAAATTGACGGAAAAGCAATGGATCATGTTTAAAGTGGGTGTATATCAGATTGTGGATACTACTCTGCCGGTTATTCATATTAGAGATAGAGCGAATATTGCCCGGAAAAAGCGGAAGATACCGACTGGAGACATACTGTATTCCTGCGGTTTTTATGAGGAGGAGGATCGCGCCCAGCTGCAGCAAGAGAATATCTTGACAAACAAGATGAATGATGCACTAAAAAACCAGGATTTCAAAGTATATTTACAGCCAAAAATCGACATTCCCACCGGCAAGATTATCAATGCTGAGGCGTTGATCCGCTGGAAAGATGCAGATATGGGCCTTGTACCGCCTGATGAATTTATACCTCTGTTTGAAAAGATAGGATTTATCCGGCGTCTGGATCTCTATATGTGGGAGCAGGTCTGTATCTGCCTGCGCCGGTGGCTGGATGCAGGACTTCAACCCATTCCGATTTCTGTCAACTTGTCCCGGATGCATTTAATAAATAAGGACTTTCTGGTGCCTTTCGTAGAGGTGCAGAAAAAATATTGCATCCCACCGGAGCTTTTGGAGTTTGAATTGACTGAAACGGCGTTTCAGGATCTTCCAGATGCGATCCCAGAAGCAATCTCTCAAATCCATCTGGCTGGCTATACTTGCTCCTTAGATGATTTTGGAAGCGGATATTCTTCTTTAAACAATCTGGAAGTATTGGATATTGATGTTTTGAAGCTGGATTGTAAATTCCTTCGCGATGCCCGTACTGAAAATGATAAAGGGCATATTGTGATTGAGGAATTGATACATATGGCGAGACGCCTTGGCATTACGGTTTGCTGTGAGGGGGTGGAAACGGAAAATCAGCTTGCCTTTTTGCAGAAATGTCACTGTGACATAGGGCAAGGATATTTATTTTCTAAGCCAGTTGAAGTGGCGGCTTTTGAGCAACTGTTATTCGGTAATTCATTATAACAACAAACAAATACTGAATTTTTGAATGTATGGAGGAAAGTATCATGTTAAAAAACATCAAAGTGAAAAAAAGTTTGCTGCTTGGCTATGGTATCACCATCGGGGTTTCTCTGCTCCTGATCGTTACCTGCCTATTTATGATGGTCAATATCAAAAACTACTACGATGAATTGCTTGATGAGGATGCCCAGGCAAACCAGTATATTTTATACTGCCGTGTCAATGCACTGCTGACCGGACGGAATATCCGTGACGCCTATCTTGTCCCCGGTTCTGCAGCGAACGAAGGGCTGCTTCAGGCCGCAGAAAAAGCACATGAAAACCTATTTGCCAATATGGAATTGCTGAAGGAGCATTTTCCATCCCAGCTGGAACGCGGTAAATTAGATGAGTATATTACAGTGGCAGCCAATTGGGCCAATACGAATCCACAGCTTATTGAGTGGTATCGCCAGTATGACAAAACTGGCGATGAATCGTATCTCCAGAAGGGGATTCAGTTTATCCATGAAACGGATACACCCGATCAGGAGAAGATGGCCGCAGCCGCAACAGCCTTGGACAATTACTTAGTTAAGGGCATGACTGACGAGCGTGAGCGCATTGAATTTGGGATCATTGTCATCATTGCTATTGTTGCTGCAGCTACTGCTATTGCCACCATTGCGGTCATTGCATTGGGACTTATGATTATTAGGACAATCACCGTTCCTGTTGCTCAGGTTCAAAATGCCCTGGTTGGATTCTCACAGGGTAATCTGGACATTCCTGTTGACTACCAGAGCAAAAATGAATTGGGAGTGATGTGCGATGCCCTGCGCAGCAGCCAGGCAACCCTCTCTGGCGTCATTCAGGACGAAGCATATCTGCTCAAGGAGATGGCAGAGGGTAATTTTGATGTGCGGAGCAAGGATGCATCTATGTATGTTGGTGCGTTGGAGAACATCATAGAATCTATCAGAGGCATCAATCATCAGCTCAGTGATGCACTCTTGCAAATTGCTCAAGGTACAGACCAAGTTTCCGCTGGTGCGGATCAAGTGTCAACCGGCGCCCAGTCGCTGGCTCAGGGTGCAACAGAACAGGCCAGCACACTTCAGGAGCTGACAGCAACGATTACAGAAATTTCTGAGGCATCACAGCAGACCGATCTTGCTGCCCAAGACGCAAAATCCAGCGTCCAAGCAGCAGGTGCGCAGGTAGAAAAAATGAATCAGCAGGTAGATGTTTTGAATCAGGCGATGAACAAAATTGCGCTTTCTTCTCAGGAAATGAGCAAAATCATCAAGACTATCGAGGATATTGCATTCCAGACAAATATCCTTGCGCTGAATGCCGCAGTTGAAGCTGCCCGCGCCGGCAGCGCCGGAAAGGGCTTTGCAGTAGTGGCAAGCGAGGTGCGTAACCTTGCAGCGAAATCGGATGAATCAGCCAAAGCAACTAAGGAACTGATTGATGGTGCTATCAGTTCTGTTCAGGATGGGAATGATATTGTCGAACAGGTTACTCAGGCTTTAATTGAGTGCAAGGGATTAACGGATGAGGTTGTAAAGCGAGTGGATGTGGTTACTGATGGCGTTGAAGTTCAAACAACTTCTATTAAACAAGTGACTGAAAGTATTGACCAGCTTTCTTCTGTGGTTCAAACAAACTCTGCAACAAGTGAAGAGTCTGCAGCGGCAAGCGAGGAACTTGCCAGTCAAGCCGCTACGATAAAAAATCTGGTTGGACGTTTTACCCTTCGCCGTACAGATGGCAGTACCCGCTCAGCAGAATCCATTACTTATGACAGAGATGCTGTTGCTGTTGGTGTGAGTGCGGATAAATACTAAAAAACTTAGGGATTTTTATGAAAGGAGTAAATTGAAATTACCCGAACGGAAATGAAATTTTTGCCTTGCAATTAGCTGAAACCGGTAATCATACAAAGAGATAAATTGGGGCTGAACAATCCCTGCGATTGGCAGCCCCGAATTTTTTAAACCAATTTAGCTTTAGGTTCATTTATGCGCCAATATGCTGTACTGTTCAAACTCATATGGCTCCTTCAATTTTTAGATCCCTTTTACCTTTCGTGTTGATAGACACCTATAAATTATTCTCATCGTTGAAATGGCTGAATGGGCAGCTATCCAACTGGATAACTGCCCCGCAAAAAATTTGTTCAACTGCTCAAAATCAAGCCTCTTCTGTTTTAACAATGGCAAACCCATTTTTCATATACATTTTAATTGCTCCTTGATTCCAATCCGCAACATGCAGAACGATTGGAGAAATGTTGTTGCTTTGCATGTAAGAAATAGCAAACTGCAATAACGCTTCTCCGTAACCCGCTCTTTGATAGCTTTTTTCCACAATCAAGTCATCTATTTCATTGTCATATATGGCAGCCGAACCAATTAATTTTCCATCAATTTCTAAGATGTATATTTTATCTTTTTTGCGTTCCAATTCTTCTTTACTGTCACAACAATCTACCGGAAATCGCTGCAAAGCGGTTCTCATGTCACGAAAGCATTCCTCATAAACCCTCTTATATTCTTCATAATCAAAAGATGAATAGTTCCTAAGCCGCAAAGATGACGCAATAGATCCGCCTCGATATTCCATTGTATGCGCTATAATTTTCATTTTTCTGCATCTCCCGCAAAGCTTAATTTAAGAAGCTGTACCAATAGGCGCCGGCACGCATCTTGACGGAAAATTTTTCGTCTGGCTGCGTCAGAAACTCTTGAAATCCGTCAGGATTCCTGCGAGTTTCTTCCTTGCCAGGCAAAAAATTTTCTCGCCAATCTGCATACCGTCACCTATTGGTACAGCTTCTAATATTTTAATTATGTCACAGCCAACTTTTATTTTCAATCTGCGGTTAGTAAAATCGCCGGCGTTTAGATCCATCAACACGAAAAGTAAAAGGGACATTTTTAGTAGTATCTAATTTCTGTGCAAATGTCCACAAAAGATTTCTCCCGCAGATTTACTTTATCAAACTCACAATTATAAGTTCTTGCCGTATAACCTTTGGTACATTTCCATTCCTGTTTTCGTAACTGCAAGTCCGCCTAATCCCGTTTCCCGAAGCTGATGCGGTAAAGCTTTCCCCACAGCATACATAGCTGTAACAACCTCATCAAAGGGAATATAGCTTTGAACCCCGGCACAAGCCATGTCAGCAGCAGTCAGCGCCACAGATACACTAATACCATTACGCTTAATACAAGGGATTTCCACCAAACCACACACTGGGTCACAAACCAACCCTAACAAATTCTTTAAAGCAATTGCTGCCCCGTGAACTGCCTGTCCGTCGTCTCCACCCAGCAGTTTAACAACTGCCGCTGCTGCCATGGCTGCCGCTGCCCCGCATTCAGCCTGACAGCCGCCGTCTGCTCCAGCTAAGGTTGCATGTTCTCCGATTACCATTCCAATTCCTGACGCAGTAAAAAGTGCTAATACCATATCTGCACGGCTGCAGTTTTTATTTCTTCCCACAGACAGGACTGCAGCTGGGACAATTCCACAGGAACCAGCTGTTGGACAGGCTGCAATTTTGCCCATTGCAGCGTTTACCTCGGAACAGGACAACGCCATTTGAACCGCGTCGGATAAAACCGGCCCAAGGATACTTTGTCCCTTTTGAACATATCCATGATACTGGTGCGCACATCCCCCTGTAAGACCACTGTTGGAAATCATCGGTGCTTCCAATCCACCGCAGGATGAACTTTCCATGACTGTAAGCATTTGCTCCATCCGGCTGCATACCTGCTCCCGTGTTTGATGAGAGGTTTCACATTCAGACGCAAGGATATATTCTGCTAAGGTAATACCTTTTTCCTTGCATCCTTTCAGAATTTCCGACATCCAGAATTCCGCCATTGATTATTCACCTTTTCCTTCATTTGTTATCAGTTTGCTGTAAGATGAAGCTATTTTTCCTCCCTTTGAAGAAGGATAACGCTTAACATACCGGGGATCTGCTGAATTTTCTCCACAATGTTTTCGGGAACATCGCTGTCAATTTCCAAATACATATTAGCAGTCTCGCTATGACGTTCACGGCTGACCCGCATATTGCCGATATTGATACGCTCCTGGTAAAGCAGGGATGCTATACCAGCGATAATACCCGGATTGTCAAGGTGCCGGGTGACAAGAATTGGACTTTCCCCGGTAAAGTGAACTGATATTCCGTTAAGGCCAACAATTCGGACTTTTCCGCCTCCTATGGAACATCCGACAATATCAAACTGTTCTCCATTACAGGTGGTTATCAGGAATCGGACTGTGTTGGGGTGAATATTTTCCCAGCCCTTTTCCGTAGGTTCTGTAATGGGCTGGAAGGTATAGTCTACCCCCATGGTTTCAGCCAGGCGGAAAGATTCCCTGAGACGTTCGTCCCAAGGTTCAAACCCCAGGATTCCCGCCAGAAGCGCTTTGTCTGTTCCATGGCCTTTATAGGTTTGGGCAAAAGAACCATAAAGCTGGAAAATAACGGATTGTACATTATTATGTGCAAGAACACGTGCCATTTTTCCCAGCTTGGCGGCTCCTGCTGTGTGGGAACTTGACGGTCCTACCATAATTGGCCCTGTAATATCAAAAGCATTATAATTTCCAGTGAGATATGTTGTAGTCATTTTATGCTGCTCCTTACATAAATTCAATGGAATAAAGTTCGCATAACCTAAAAGCGGAGAAGAAGCCCACATATCAGGTTTTCTGTTCGTCAGAGGCCGGAAGTTCCCCCAACACGATTCCACGATAGGGGACAACCGTAGAAAAGACAATTTGGGTTTTCGTATTTCCGAACTTTTGCAGTTCCCCAATAAATTCATCTAGTTCCTCTGTACTGTGAGAAACCACTTTAATCAACATAGAATAACTGCCGGTTACACAATTACATTCAATGACATTTGGACAAGATTTAATAAAGGGATAAAAAACAGTTTTTTGGCTGGGATCCATGGCCAGGTTAATGAAAGCGGTAATATGGTATCCTAGTTTCTGATGGTTGACAGTAACTTGGTATCCAGAAATAATCCCCATTTTTTCCATACGTTCAATCCTGGAAGATACTGCCGGAGAGGATAAAAAAACTTCCTGAGCCAGTTGTTTCAGGGAATAGCGGGCATTTTGGTGAAGCAGGGAGAGAAGTTTCAGATCGATTTCATCAATCATAAGTGTAATCCTTTCAAGATATGATTGTAAAACATTTTAAAATTTAAAAGAATAAAGTTAAAAGGAAGAGAAAGGTGCCTTTATAACCTTATTATAATTATATAAACTTTTCGTCGAATTTGCAAATGTTTTTTGTGTAGTTTAGCTATAAAATTATTTTGGGAAATTTCCGCAGATAAAATGTCCATGTAGGGAACCCACATGGACATAAAAAATTTAAAATTGTTTTTCCTGTTTTTTCATATATGCAAAATAATAGGGGATCTCAGCAGCAAGCATACAAACCCATCCAATGAAACTTGCAAAGGCAACCCCAGTAATTCCCAAAGAAGGAACCAGGATATATACAAATATGACACGGACAGAAATCTGAATGATGGTAGAAATCAAGGTGATTTTCATGTTCCCCATACCCCGGAAAAATCCCTGAACACCATTGGTAAATGCTGGAAGAAGGTAAAAGAAGGCCATAAGCCCAAGATAACTTACCCCTAATTCCAGCATATCAAAATCCTCCCCAGAGGAAAACAAGCTCATGATAGGCCGGCGGAATAGCAGGATTACAGTACAGATTATAACCCAATAGCCGAATTCAACAATTAAACCGTCACGAAACCCCTTTTTCACTCGTTCCTTTTGGTTTGCCCCCCGGTTTTGAGCAATAAAGGTCATCATTGCATGGGAAATGCTCTGTTCCGGTGTAAAGGCAAAATCATCCACACGGTTGACAGCATTAAAAGCCGCCATAGCGCTGACCCCTAAAGTATTTATTTTACCTTGGATCAGTAATTTCCCAATTGGCTGGCAGGATTGCTGCAAAGCAGTAATAGAACCTTGCTGTAGGGTAAGCTTTAAAAGTTCTTTATCCATTTTAAGGTCTGAAGGACGAAGCTGGAGCAGGGGAACCTTTCGGTAAACATACCAGACGCACAACAAAGCGGAAACCGCTTGAGACAATACAGTCGCAATGCCTGCTCCTACTGCTGACCAGTGGAATATGGCAACAAAGAGAAAATCCAGAAAAATATTCAGCACTGAGGAGGCAGCCAGAAACTGGATCGGTGTTTTAGAATCCCCAACGCTGCGCATGGCGGAGGCCATCGCATTGTACAAATAGGTAAACGGCATACCCAGAAATATAATCCGCAGATATATCCCCGCAATATCAAGAATTTCATCAGGGGTTTTCATCAGGCGGAGAATCATTTTAGAAAACAGCAATCCAAAAATAACCATCGCTATGGAAAAAATCCCGCCAAAAACCAGCGTGGTGGAAACCTCTTTTTTTAATTTTTCCTCATCCCCAGCCCCAAAAAACTGGCTCATTAAAACTGACGCTCCAATACAAATCCCTGTTACGCCTAAAATAACAATGTTCATAACAGGGTTTGCCGTTCCAACTGCCGCCAAAGCTCCCTGGCCTGCAAATTTGCCTACTACAATGGAATCTACTGCGTTATAGGTTAGCTGGAATAAATTCCCTAATACAATAGGAACTGCAAAAGCAATTAAATGCTTTGGAATACTTCCCTTTGTCAAATCTTTAACCATTTTTTATTAGCCGCCTTTCCGTCAAAAGCACTTTTTATAACATTATATCAGGCTTTTTCCATTCATCAAGTGGTAATAAAAAAGGCTGCTCTGATTTGATGGGAATTTCTATTTGAACAATGGAATCTTCAATCTGGTTAATTACGTTTTCATTAATAATCATTTCATAGGAATAGCCAGATAAAATAAAGTTTTGCTGTTCTGCATAGCTGAATATTTTTTGATAGTACAGAGAAATATCGTCCCAGGGGCCCTTATAAAAAGCCCTTACATATTTTCCTCTAGGCTGTATATGCAGTCCGGTTTTTCTTATGGGATAAGGGATTTCAATAAAAAGTTTGGAATAGTCGTCAAAATTTCCACTGTATAAGCTTTTAACAGAAATCATCGTTCCATAAGAAGCATCATGCAGGCGGCGGAGCTGGTGCTTTTTGGTTTCTGCGGTAATCATTTCCACCTGTTTGTCAAAAGAAACCGTTTCATCAATATCTACAGTTACCAGGCAGCACTCCTTTTTTTCAACAACGCTGATTTCTGTTAAATCCATTGTCAACAGCGTCAGCATATTCTGGCGATGGTTTTCCAGGGTTTTCCGCACAGCCTTTAAATGAAGAATCTCACGCTCCACATCCTGTATTTTCTCATCCAAAAGCTGTTCCAGGCTGGCGGCAGAACGATTTTTCATAAAAGCTTGGATTTCATTGACAGATACGTTCAGCTCGCGCAGAAGCAGGATTGTTTCTAAGATGGAACTTTGATAATAGCTGTAGTATCGGTATCCATTTTCAGAATGGACTACAGCTGGCTGAAACAGGCCTATCTCATCATACCACATTAAAGTTTTTTTATTTATACCATGCAGTGCTGCAAACTGTCCTATTGTAAGCAGTTTATTTTTTTCGTCCATTTTTAAATCTCCTCTTGACTGTACAGTTACTGTATCCTTTATGATATGATACAGAGGCAACAAAAACAAGTATACAGGAGGAATTTTTTATGGTAAAGCAAAACGCTTATGATAAACCTGTTTCCCTGAAAAACATCATGGCCTTTGCCGTCCCCACAATTGCAATGTCAGTCTTTATGTCCTTTTATACTATGGTAGATGGGCTGTTTGTATCAAATTTGATTGGCACAGATGCCCTGTCTGCTATTAATCTGACTGCTCCGGTGATACAACTTGTAACAGCAGTTTCCACCATGCTGGCTACAGGCGGCAGCGCTGTAATTATGAAAAAAATGGGTGAGCAGAAGCCGCAAGAAGCCAGAGAAGATTTTACCTTTCTAATTTTGGTCAACGTTATAGTTGGTTTGGTTATGTGTCTTCTTGGATATATGGCCATGGATCATGTTTTTAGCAGTACGGGCCTTTCTGCGGATGTGCTTGGCTATTGTACGGAATATTTAAGCCGTTATCTTCTCTTTACAATTCCTATTCTTCTAATGAATAATTTTACCCTTTATATGATTGCTTCCGAAAAAGCAGCACTTTCCCTTATCTGCTCTGTAGCTGGCGGCGTTTTAAATATCATATTGGACTATGTACTAATTGCTGTTTTCCATATGGGAATTGGCGGTGCTGCTATTGCTACAGGTTTGGGCTACTCTGTAACAGCCATTGTTGGAGTATTCGTTTTCAGCAGAAAAAAGAATCTTTTGCACTTTACAAAACCTTTTTTCCGTTTTCGGGTTTTAGCAAATGCTGCTGCAAACGGATGCTCTGAAATGGCTGCTGCATTGGTTACAGGAATCATTACAATGATGTTTAACTGGACAATGCTCCGTTATGTTGGCGAGGATGGTGTTGCTGCTGTTACCATTATTATGTATGTTCTGATGTTTGCAAGTTCGCTTTATACAGGCTATTCTTATGGTGTTGCTCCTATGATAAGCTATTACTGCGGGGCGGAAAACCATGTTAAATTAAAAAAGCTGATCTCTATCAGCTTAAAGGTTATTGCAATTATTTCTGTTACTACTGTAATTATGTCCTTTATGGCAACTAAGTCACTGGTGGGCGTCTTTACACACCCTGATAATCCAGTTTATACGCTTGCCGTTACAGGAAACCATATCTGTACTTCAGCATTGTTTTTTATCGGCTTTAATATTTTTGCAAGCGGGATGTTTACTGCATTGTCTAACGGGGTAGTTTCAGCGGTACTTGCATTTTCGCGTTCCTTTGTGTTTATGTTGATTACAATGCTGACGCTTCCTGCTGTTATGGGGGTGAATGGTATTTGGCTGGCTACACCAGCGGCGGAATTAATGGCTTTGGCATTGTCTGCATTTATGTTTATAAAATATCGAAAACAGTATCATTATCAGTAAAAGCCTTCTGAAACCGTCAGATATGAAGCTGCCCCTACTTTATTTTGTCCAATCGGTTGACATACTAAGGAAGAATGGATATAATAATTTTGTTTATAAAATAGCTGTGAAGGGAAAAAGGGATTTCCTGTGTTCCACAGAGAGGGGGCGTTTGCTGAAAGCCCTTGTACACTGTTATCCTATGCCATCTCCGAAGCTGTGCCTAATCCGCACCGTACTGCTTGCGTTAAAAGCGTCTCAAAGGCGTTTTCCAGATCGGAAAGCGTGAAATTGGGTGGTACCACGAGTTGCCGGTTTTTCCGGACCTTCGTCCCAACATTCGGTGGGCGGGGGTCTTTTTTATTTGCTGAAAGGGGTAGTGTTATGACCGAACCAGAAATGGAACAGATCACCAAAGTTGTAAAAGATATCCTCCATGCCCTCCATGAAAGGAAATACGAGGACCTGCCCTCCTGTGTGGACGAGATGGAATGGGCTGATATCGAGGAGATCGGGGAAATCATGGATCTTAACCTGGAAGCCAAGGAGCTGGAATCCTTCGATGAATACGGTACACCCTGCAATTTCCATCCTGCCTATGAATACCATCAGCTGCATATATATGAATATACTGACGGCCGGGGATGCACAGTGGATTATGATATGACCGGCAATGGTGGGGAAATGGCCGATTTGGTTTTGCAGTTGATGTTCTTGCGCAGGGACGGCGGCCTTCGCAGTACTTTCCTATGTATTGAGCCTGATTAAATTTGAATGATAGATAAAAACAGAAAGGATGTTATACCCATGAAATGGACAGGTCTTAATGAAATCCGCGAAAAGTACCTTTCATTCTTTGAATCGAAAGGCCATCTTCGTTTGAACAGTTATCCCCTTATCCCGCAGGACGACAATTCCCTCCTGCTGATTAACTCCGGTATGGCCCCTATGAAGAAATACTTTACCGGCCAGGTGGTTCCGCCAAGAACCAGGGTCACTACCTGTCAGAAATGTATCAGAACCCCCGATATTGAAAGCGTTGGGAAGACCTCCCGCCATGGCACCTATTTTGAAATGCTGGGAAACTTTTCCTTTGGCGATTACTTCAAAAAAGATGCTATCCCGTGGGCATGGGAATTTCTCACCAAAGTGATGGAGATCCCCGCTGAAAAGCTGTATGCTACTATCTACCCTAAGGATGATGAGGCTTTTCATTTCTGGACCGATGAAGTGGGGATGGATCCCTCCCACATTGTCCGGCTGGAGGATAATTTCTGGGAGATCGGCAGCGGTCCCTGCGGTCCCGACTCTGAGATTTTCTATGATCGGGGTGAAAAATACGGCTGCGGCAAATCTGACTGCGGACCCGGCTGTGACTGCGACCGGTATATTGAAATCTGGAATCTGGTCTTTACCCAGTTCAATTCTGACGGCGAGGGGAACTATGCCCCCCTGGAGCACCCCAACATTGATACCGGTATGGGATTAGAGCGTCTTGCCTGCATTATGCAGGATGTGGACAACCTCTTTGAAGTGGATACTATACAGAATATTATGAAGCATGTTTCCCAGATCGCGGGTGTGGCCTATAAAAAGGATGAAAAGAACGACATTTCTCTGAGGGTGATCACCGACCATATCCGCAGTACCACCTTTATGATAGGCGACGGCGTTGTTCCCAAGAACGAGGGCCGTGGCTATGTCCTGAAACGTCTGCTCCGCCGGGCAGCGCGCCATGGGCGTCTGCTGGGCATCCGTGAACCTTTCCTATATAAAGTCTGCGAGACGGTCATTAAGGAAAACGCCAACGCTTACCCTGAACTGACCGAAAAGAAAGAGTATATTGTCAAGATGATCCAGGTAGAGGAAGAACGCTTTGCCCGCACCATCGACCAGGGTATGGAGACTTTAAACAGCCTGCTTGACAAGCTGGATTCCGAAGGGAAAAAGGTTCTGGATGGCGGCGAGGCGTTCCGGCTGTATGATACCTTTGGATTCCCCATAGACCTGACTTCCGAGATTGCGGAGGAGCGGGGAATTGCCATAGATATGGAAGAATTTGAAAAATGTATGAAGAAACAGCGGGATACTGCCCGCAGCAATGCCGCTGACCTTGGCAGCGTGGGATGGGCTGAGGATGTTCTGGCTGAATTTTCCAATGTGGAAAACTGCTTTACCGGCTATGAAAAGATGGAAGATAAGGCGGAAATTTTGGCGATTGTCAGGGATGGACAGCTTGTGGACAATATCAGTGACGGCGACAATGCAGCAATTATCCTCACACAAACCCCCTTCTATGCGGAAATGGGCGGACAAATTGGCGACCAGGGCGTTTTGAAGGTTGGCGAAACGGTTTTCAATGTAACTGACTGCAAAAAATCTAATACAGGGCTGTTTATGCACATTGGGCAAATGGATGCCGGGATGCTCTCTAAGGGCGATACCGTCAATGCATGTGTAGACAAAAAACGCCGCCATGCCATTATGAGAAACCACACAGCTTCCCATCTGCTCCAATCCGCTTTAAGGGCGGTTTTAGGAACCCATGTCCATCAGGCAGGCTCCTATGTAGACAATGAACGGCTGCGGTTTGACTTCTCCCATTTCTCTGCTGTCACCAAGGAAGAACTGGCAAAGGTAGAAGCAATGGTCAACGAGCTGGTTTTGGACGCTTACGATGTAACTGTTCAGGAAATGGCCCTGGAAGAAGCCAAAAAGCTAGGAGCTATGGCGCTGTTCGGGGAAAAGTATGGAGATGTTGTCCGGGTAGTCAAGGTGGAGGACAAGTCTGTTGAGTTCTGCGGGGGCACCCATGTAAAGAATACTTCCCATATTGGGTTGTTCCGCATTGTTTCGGAATCGTCGGTTGCTTCCGGCGTGCGCAGAATTGAAGGCGTAACCGGCTCCGGCGTAATGGCTCTGCTGGATCACAAAGACGCGCTGCTGGGAAGCATTGCCGAAAACCTGAAATCCGGCAACTTGGAGGAGCTTCCCGCTCGTTCCGCTGCTGTGATGGCTGAAATGAAGGCAAAGGACAGGGAGATCGACACCCTGAATTCACGGATTGCCAATGCAAATGTTGAAAGTCTGCTTGGGAATGCTGTGGAGGTCAAAGGCTTATCTGTTGCGGCGGTTCGGGTCAACAACATGAAACCGGACACCCTGCGGATGATGGGCGACCGTATTAAGGAAAGTTCCTCTAAGATCATTGCAGTATTGGGCGGAGTCAATGAGGACAAGGGGAATATTCTGGTGGTCTGCGGCGCAGACGCAGTGAAGGCTGGAGCCCACGCCGGGAAAATTGTCAAGCTGGTGTCCGGGCTGACAGGCGCCTCTGGCGGCGGACGGCCTGACAGCGCCATGGGCGGCGTGGGAGATATTAACAAGCTGGATGAGGCAATCGACAAGGCTCCCCAGGTTGTTGGAGATTTTTTGAAATAAGGCTGAAAAAGGTTTAAGCTTTTAAAACAATTCCCCAGCTTCTGCAAGGGGGAGATGAAATGCCGGAAAAAACTTGACGTAAAGATTGCACAGCGGTAAAAGTTAATGATGCATTTCAGCGGTGGGCAAAGAGAAAGCCAGTATCCCTCACTGACAAGATGCTGTCCATTTATTTTGTCTCCTTCTTTATTTTCACGAGTAGATTGAAACAACATTTTGTTGTTCGGCAAGGAAGTTCTCCTATTACCAACGGAAAAGCGAAACTGGCTGGACTATCAGATGATAGCCCAGCCAGTTTATTATTTTAACGTGAGTTCGATAAGGCGAATAAAAAAGGTTTGAAGGTCCCAGGGTTGTGCAGCAGAGCTGCACTCCTAAAAAGTTCCCTGGTTGCCAGTTCAGCTCTGCTGAACTGAACCCGCAAGACGCGAAATACCCCTTTTCACTGAAAAACAGCACAAGCAAAATATAGAAACAGCTCCTTAAAGTTGTAGAAAATCCCGCCATTTTCTTTTGTGGGAGCAGCAGGCAAAGGGTTTAGAACAGCTTCCGGGGGGGGATATATGGCGGGATTTTTTGTTAAAGGTTATCACTTGCAGCCAGTGAACAGCCAACGGCTGATGAGATGGCATCCCCTGAAGCCTAAACCTTAAAATTAAGATAGGGTTCCATCGAATTCACGTCAAAATAAGAATAATAGAAGCCAAAATTCAAGAATAAATTTACCCTTTTTTGGTTGCTGTCAAAATAAATCCTTTTAATGGATTTTATAGGAAATCACAGAAATAATGCATCTAATTCCTATAAAACCCCCTTTGCAACCGCAAGTTTACACCAGTTTCTTCAAAAGCAACAGAGAATATCTTGAATTGCGCTCCTTGAAAGGGTAGAATAAAGCCATCAACGAACAAGGAGGAACCCTCTCATGACATTATCTGAAAATCTTCCCTACCTGCGCACAAGACAGAATATGACACAAGAACAGCTTGCTGAAAAGCTGGATGTGAGCCGCCAGTCAGTTTCCAAATGGGAATCCGGAACAAGCTACCCCGAAATGGAAACCATCCTGAAGCTCTGTGATATCTTCCATATTGATATGGACACCCTTCTTCGGGGAAGCGCGGAAAAATCCCTGGCTGAGGACAGCGCAGGATACGACCGTTTTATGAATCTGTTTGCCCTGAAAGTTGCAGGGGCGGTTGCAGGTTTTATCGTGGGGGCTGCAGCTGCGGCTCTCAGCAGCGTGCTGGGACTGTCGGAAATGGTCTCCATGATCCTGATACTGGGGACGGTGGCAGTTTGTACCATCGTTCTGATTGCCAGCGGGATGGAGGAGGACAACTTCCGCAAGCAGAACCCTACAATCAATAACTTTTATACAGATGAACAGAAACAGCAGTTCCGCCGCAGGCTTATTTGGTATGTCGCAGGCAGCGTGGGGGCCATCCTGTTTGGTGTGATACTGCTGATTTGGTCAGATGGTAATTTGATTTATGAGGAATGGATGGGGGGCCTGTTCCTGTTTATTATAGCGGGGGCAGTGTTTTTCCTGGTCTACGGCGGGATGCTGGAGGATAAATACAACATAGCCAAGTACAACTGGAAGAATAATCCTTCCCCGGAGGACAGAATCCGCCGCCGCAGGGTACACACCGCATACAGTTTGATTATGATACTGGCTACAGCGCTTTATGTTGGGCTGGGGATGGCCATTAACGGCTGGAGAACTGCCGCGGTGATTTACCCGGTGGCGGGTATACTCTGTGCTGCCGCAAGGACATTGCTGGGGCCGAAGATGGATGAGGAGTAAATCAATTGAATGTGGAATTGACAATAAAGCTGGCTGGATTATTAAAAATAATCCAGCCCCAGTCTGCCGCTTTATAGTTTTTCCTTTTCTTTTTGTTTTCTGGTTTTCTCAATCTTTGCGAAAAAGTCCGACGTATTGATATTGTGTGGACGGTTAAACCGTTTAATTTTATATAGCGATTCAGGGTCTTTTGTAATATAATGGATTTTTTCTTCACAGGAAAAAGTAGCCTGAAATCCCATGTCCCGAATAATGCTGTCTGCGGCTGGCTCGATATATCCAAACGGATATGCAAAGGCTGTCGGCGAATATCCCAAATGTTCCTCGAATTCTTCCTGAAGCTTCCCCAAATCATTGGTAAGAGCTTTTCGATAAGCTGCTGCATCTTCACTATACAGTTTTTGGATTCCTTTCCGGCTGCCATTGGAATTAGAGTGCATATTATAGCTGTGGTTCTGGAATTCAATAACGCCGGATTCCGCCATTTTCTGGATCTCATCCCATGTGATATGGGAATAATTAATGTGTTTATCCTCTGTCTGAGTAAATTCATCGGTACAGCGTCCAAATATGTTGATAACTGCTTTATATCCGTATTTTTGCAAAAGCGGATAAGCATATACGTAATTGCTTTCATAACCGTCGTCAAAGGTTATCATGATCGGTTTATCGGGCAAAGGAACGTCGTTGTAGACATAGTTGAGCAGATCTGCTACAACGATTGGCGTATAGCCTTCCTTCTGAATCCATTTAAAATCATTTTCCAACTCAGTGGGCGTGATGACATAGGAGCCTAGTAACTTGCTGCTTTCCAGAATATGGTGGTACATAATAACTGGCATTGCAATTTCTTCTTCTGCATCAGCCTGTGCTGGTTCAGCGGTTGTCCCCCTGGTTAAAATCGCTGTAAACAGGATAGCTGCTGCAAAGGTCACTGACAGAAACGCCAATATCTTTGGCCTTGGCCGGTGATATCTTAACATATATGTCCCAATCCCCCTAACCAATCTTTTATCAGGTTAAGATGTAATCTGGTTTTATTTGTATGCGTTAGAACAAAATATATTCCATATGGCAGGACAATGTAGTGGCAATTCTCCATAAATCGTGTTATAATCAGCCTTATAAAAATAAAAAGGAGGCATTGCCTTTATGACCTTTAACCTTCCTTTCCGACAAATCCATATGGATTTCCATACCAGTGAAAAAATTTCCCCCATCTGCCAGAATTTTGATGCGGAGGAATTCGCCTCCACCCTGGAAAGAGCCCATGTAAATTCTGTCAGCTGCTTTGCTATCTGCCATCACGGGATGCTCTACTATGATTCTAAAAAGTTCCCGGATATGGTGCATCCCGGCCTGAAAAACAAAAACCTTCTACAGGATCAGATTGATGCCTGCCATAGGCATGGTATTCGGGTCCCGGTTTACATTACTGTCCAATGGAACTATCTGCAAAGCCGACGCCATCCTGAATGGCTGGCTTACGATGAACACGGCTGTATCCTTGACCATTTTGAAAGCGGCCCGGCAGAGACTTTCCAGCCTGGATTTTATCGGATGCTCTGCATTAATACAGGATATCGGGATTTTCTGAAAGAACTGACAAGCGAAGTTCTGGAAACAATTCACCCTGTTGACGGTTTGTTTTTTGACATTGTAGGAAATGCAAATTGCAGTTGTCCCACCTGTATTGCCAAGATGAAAGCCCAAGGCTTTGACCCCACCCGGAAAGACCAGCGCATCCAGTTCTCGCAAAAATCAATTCAAGAACTGAAAGCGGAGCTATCAGCCCTTGTCCGGGAGAAAAACCCCAATGCCTCCATCTTCTATAACTGCGGGCATATTGGGCCTTATGTGCGGGACAGCCTGGACAGCTATTCCCATTTGGAACTGGAATCTCTGCCCAGCGGCGGATGGGGCTATACCCATTTTTCCAATACTGTCCGGTATGCCCGTACTTTGGGCTTGGATCTGCTGGGCCAGACTGGGAAATTCCATACCGATTGGGGGGATTTTCATTCCTTTAAAAATAAAGAGGCGCTTTCCTATGAATGTTTCCGTATGCTGGCCTTTAATACAAAGTGCCTGATTGGAGATCAGCTTGACCCAGATGGCAGAATTTCCCCGGCGGTCTATGATCTGGTTGGCTCTGTTTACAGCGAAGTGGAAAAGAAAGAACCCTGGTGCGCCAATGCTTCCCCGGTTTGTGATATGGCGGTGTTTACGCCTGAATGTTATACCATCCCCATCGGAACAGGCGAAGTCCCCAAGCCGGTATGCGGTGCATCAGCCATGCTGGAAGAAATGGGCTGCCAGTTTGATATTGTGGACAACTGCTCAGATTTTTCAAAGTATAAGCTGCTGATTCTCCCTGACGAGGTTTCTGTGGATGGCGAATTAAAGGCAAAGCTTCAGAAGTATCTCGCCCATGGCGGAAAGATTCTCGCGTCGGGGCTTTCCGGTCTGACAAAGGCCGGAGAAGGTGAAAAGATTGAATTCGCCCTGCCGGAACTGGGCGTCTCATACATAGGCCCTGCACCCTATTCCCCGGACTTTATTCTTCCCAACGATACCCTGGGAAAACAGCTCCCTAAGACGGAGCATGTCATGTACCAAAAAGGGCAGGAAGTAAAGACAACAACTGGGAAAATCCTAATGGATTGCGCCGTTCCCTACTTTAACCGTACTTGGGAGCATTTCTGCTCTCATAAACATACACCGTCATCCCACGAAAAAGCATATCCCGCTGCTGTTGGAACGGAAAATACAGTTTATTTCAGCCATCCGGTTTTCTCTATCTATCAGGAGAGGCATCCCCAATGGTGCCGCCAAGTGGTAAATGATGCGCTTGATTTGCTGCTTCCCCAGAGGATTTTCCGCCACCAGGGTCCGACCAGCCTGCTGGCCTGCATCAACGAGCAGCAAGGGGAGAAGCGTTATGTCCTGCATCTGCTCCACTACATTCCCGAAAAACGCAGCGACAAGTTATTTACCATTGAAAATGTCATTCCTGTTTATCAGATTCCGGTTGAGCTGCATCTTCCAAAGGAGATTAAAAAAGTTTCAGTGGCTTTGGAAGGGAAAGACATTCCATTGGAGCGTTCTGTTGACAGTGGAACCCGCTTTACTGTCCCCAAAGTAGACGGCCACACTATGATTGAACTTTATTACTGATTAGGAGGATTTAGGGGCTTATGGAATGGAATACGGAAAACACACCCCTTGACTCTGCACCCATTTCCGACCTCTCCAAGCCGCTGATCCAATGGTTTGAACAGAACGCCAGGGTTCTCCCCTGGCGTTCAACGCTGAAAAAGCAGATATCCCCCTATGGAATATGGGTTTCGGAGATCATGCTTCAGCAAACCAGGGTGGAAGCGGTAAAGGGGTATTATACCCGATTTCTCCGAGCTCTTCCAGATATCCAGGCGTTGGCAGAGGTTTCGGAGGACAGGCTTCTCAAATTGTGGGAAGGGCTTGGCTACTACAGCCGGGCAAGGAACCTTCAAAAAGCTGCAAAAGCTGTTGTTTCCCAATATGGCGGGGAACTTCCCGCTGATTACAGGGCGTTAAAGTCTCTGCCGGGGATTGGCCCTTATACAGCAGGGGCAGTGGCTTCCCTGGCCTTTCGGATTCCGGTTCCCGCGGTAGACGGGAATGTCCTGCGGGTAGTTTCCAGGATTCTGGACAGCCATCTTGATATTTCCCAGCCAGAAACCAAGTCCGCTGTGGAAACTATGCTGTCCGAAGTTATGTCCGCCGGACCTGCCCATGACAGGCCGGATTTATTTAACCAGGCTTTAATGGAACTGGGGGCTGTGGTATGTGTCCCTAACGGCGCTCCCCAGTGCTTTTTGTGTCCAGTCCGGGAGCTGTGCTTGGGATTCCGGCGGGGGACTGCGGAGGATTTGCCGGTAAAAGCACCCAAAAAACCCCGGCGCATAGAGGAACGGACAGTTCTTCTGCTGCGCCAGGGGAAAAAGGCTGCTCTCAGAAAGCGCCCCGGCAAGGGCCTTCTGGCGGGGATGTGGGAGCTGCCCAATATAGAGGGCTTTTATTCTGCCGGGGAGCTGGAAACCTGTCTGCAGCTTCCAAAGGAATCTATCCTTTCTGTAAAGGATCTGGGAGAAGCGCGGCACATCTTCACCCATATCCAGTGGGAAATGCGGGGGTTTGAAATAAACTTATCTGATCAATGTGTTTTGGAGTGTTTGGGGGACTTGGTTTGGGAGACTCCGGCAGTGATACGAAAAAATTATCCGCTTCCGTCGGCTTTGAAGGCATATCATATTAGTATTTGAAATTCAGTATTTTCAGGAATTGACAAATTTCCAGTGGACTGTTAAAATAATAAGGAATAAATGTTCTTAAACCGAAAAGAGGAATTTTATATGAATGTCATCCTGACCTCATGCGGACTGGATACCAAACGGATAGCGGACGCTTTTACCGAAATGCTTCCCAAACCGCCATCTGAGATAAAAGCGATGTTTATTCCAACAGCTGCCATATTTCCAGACGCCATAGATGTTTTGCCCAAGTGTTTAAATGACCTTCGCAGCTGTGGAATTAAAGATGAAAACATCAGTGTTTATGATCTACATAACGAGTTTGGACAGCCTATTAAAGATATTTATGATGTAGTTTATTTATGCGGCGGGGATACAAAATATCTGCTGAAACGGATCAACGAGCAGGGATTTAACCAAAAGATCCTGGATTTTATCAGCGGCGGCGGTATTGTGGTTGGGGTAAGTGCGGGAAGCATCATCTTCGCCAACAATTTGCCGGACAATCTGGGTTTGCTGAAATGTTCATTGGGCGTTCACTGTAAAGAAGATAACTGCGCCAAAACAGGAGTTTATCCAAAGGACTGGCAGGAAAAAATCAATCTCAGCAATCGGCAGGCTATCCTTTTTCAAGAGAATTCGATTGTTGTGATTCAATAGAGTTTAACTGTTTAAGCGGTGCAGGCTTTACCTGTATCGCTTTTTAAATTGCCAAAGCATTTTACTTTAAAAAAGTGTAGAAAGTCCAATTGTTTTTACTGAAAAATCAGAAAAGCCATTGATTATAGATACGCTTTTTGGTAAATTTATATAAAAGAGGTGATATAGTGATTGTCAAACCTCATTATTTGGATATGCTGAAAGATAACTTAATTAGGTGTGGAGTCAGTACTGGTCATATTATCACTATGCAGTTACCTAGGAAGATTTTATCCACAACATAACCAGCAAAGAAAGGGAGGCTTTGATTATGATTACAGCAGGCGCTCAGGTTTCCAGTTTACAGGCTTATTTACAAACACCTCAACAGATGGAGGAAACATTTTGCAGGCTGGGGGAAATGGGCTACCGTATTGTCCAGATACAATGGGTAAACCCGGAAATTCCACCGGAAACAATAGCAAAGGCCCTGAAAAAAGCCGGGCTTGTCAGCGTTTCCACTCAGGATTATTATTCAGCAGTTATGGAGCATTTAGAGGATACCCTGCGGCTTCACCACCTATGCGGCAGCAGGAATGTCTGTATCAGCGGGATACCCTACGAATTTTTTTCAGAGGATGGATGTATGGCCTTTGCAGAGAAGCTTACTGCTTTTGCTGCCCAAATGGAAGCTCAGAACAAGGTGGTATCCTTCCATCCCAGGGCTCAGGAGTACCGCCGGTTTGGTGACAAAACTGCTGTGGATATCCTGATGGAAAACACCCCGGATTCCTTTCAGCTTGGGCTGGATCTATACCATCTGATTAAGGCAGGGCTGGACCCGGACGAATGGATGCGCCACTATCAGGGACGGATCGAGTTCGTCCACTTTAAAGATTGCTGTCATGATTCCAGCGGAAAGGAACTGCTGGTTCCGCTGGGACAAGGGGAAATTGACTGGACTTCTTCCATTCGGGCCTGTAAAGAAACCGGTGTAAAATGGGCATTTGCCGAGCAGGAGCGCTGGCAAAAGGACGCTTTCCAGTGTATGGCAGAGAGCCTTGCATTCCTGAAAGAAAACGGCATCAATCCATAAATCTGAGAAAGCTCTTTGAAAGAAGGTATCAGCAATGAGTAAATAAATGCTGTATGGGGATATAAGCAAGAAACGGAAATCAGTCCTTCCGGCTTATACTTGAAGAAATCCAAAGTATGACAGGGATACCCATAGACCTTTCTTTACTAAAATACAAAAGAGAACTGACAGAGTACGGTTATCGGGTGGGAAAAATATCATGAAAGAACAGAAAGTTATTTTTGATAAACTTAATGACTGACCTCAGCTTTATTTTACTTGGCGGCTTTGCTGGCATCTGTCCTCTGGGCGGAAATTCTCGGCTGGCTTGACGGCAGTTCATTTTCCCCTGTATAGGTAATTTTATTTCCAAGATACTTGAATTTCCCGCCGTCAGACAGCATAATTGTTACTTCGTGGGTGAAAAGGCGGTCTGTCTGCATATCCGGGCACATGACGCATACCTTTAAGGTGATGGAACCATCAATGTTTTCCACCGATTCCATTACATCTGATATAACGGCTGGAAAATAGGAAACATTGGAGACATTGATATCCTGCCATGGGTATATATCCTTTTCGGAATTGTATAATGTCCTTTCCCTGAACTCATCCAACGGAATTTCAAAGTAGGGAAGGATTGTATTCTCAAACAGCTCCGCAGGAACACAGTAATGAAAATAAGGATATTGTTCTTTTTCAAAATGATCTGTATAAATATAGTCGCCGTTTTCCATTTTGTATAGGGATTCAAACAGATCATTGAAGCATAAATTACCATAGTCAGACGTATCCCAGTTACATAAAAATGCGTTTACATTGTAATAGCCGATTGGCTTGATGTATCTTTCGTTTAAATCAAATAAGGTTTTGTCAACCGGCTTCAATCTTAATAAGATGGAGGCCTCCCAATGCCTGTCCGTGGGAACATCCTGGTAATAAAAATCGCCATTATAGGTCATATCCCAATTCAGGACATTCCGTCTTCCGGCACTGTCTATTTTAAGCTGGCCATCCTCATCCCATTGGGCAAAGGCGTTGACACTGTATGCTTTCCCGTCTGTGTATTGGAATTCATAGTAGTTTAATCCGCCGGAATCGGACACTTCCCAATACGACGTTTCTGCATCAACTCCATTTTGAACGGACTGCCAAAAGGCATAAAAATTCTCCGAATGTTCAAGAAAGGCCGGATAGATACTGCTGCTGTTCAAAACAGGATATCCGGCTTTCCTTAAAACCTCTTCTATCTCATCAATAGATTCCTGGCTGATAACTTTTTGATTATCCCAATCTGACAAGGGCTTTTTTTCCGCGCTGAGATATATTTTTTTATAGAGAGAACCTAAGTCGGAACACTTTTTCTGAATTTTATTTATACTGTCATCGGACAGGTTTTCACCGCTGAATATAGAAGTGACTGCATTTGCCTGTGCTTTCACAGGTTCATCCTGTAAAATTTCATCCTGTTTAACTTGGTTATCCTCAATCCCGCTGTTGGGCTGCTGTGTACACCCGGTAAACATAATAATAAAAATGAGAAGTACTATATAAAATTTTTTATTCTTATTCATAACCTGTCCCGCCCTTTTATTTGTAAACGATCAATAAGAATAATCCTGCTCCAATTCTTCCTGGGTTGGGAATTTCGCTTCATCTTCATCAAGGAAATCACCTGTACATACAAAGCGAAGGAAGCCGTTGAAATCCTTACAGATATAAAGCCGCCGCGATTCCATATAATTTCTTACTTCCGCCTTATCTTCTCCGTTTACTCCATCGTCAAGCATCATATCATATACGCCTTCTTCATGTATGGTGACAATACCGCCGTTTACCAGATCCAGGAACGTCAGATATCCATATACCTCCCCAATCTGTATAAAGCCCGCATCCAAAAAACAGGCACAGCCTTCCTCTGCGGTCTGCTCCTTTTTGAGGTTTTCCAAAAACTCCGCGCCGTTGTTCCCTTTTATATTATGCCATTCAAATTGAACGGTAGGTCCAATGTCGTGTTCAGGGCGGTCGATATATCTGTTTTTCTCCCGGGAGAAGGTTTTCCACCAGGAGTTGGCAAAGGAATCGCCGCAAAAGGAAACAAGTACTGTCAGGTTTTCCGGCATTGTATAGCTTAACAGGAATTCGCGGTAGGGTATTGGAAGAGAATACCCCAGACCTTTTTCAATTTCTGACAGGTCATTTTCAGTAAAGGGAGATTCTTCCAGCGATTCTGTCCATAATTGCGGCTCTCGTTTTCTTAAAATGTCTAAATACTGTTTGGCTGTTGTCATAGAAATGTCCTCCTTTGGAATTCCGAGCTTGCCTTTATTTATTGTATTTAAAGCATCCTACAAAATATAAAGTGATATTTTCATGGGAAACTTTTGAAATACCGCCTTCATATTTAAAATCATACAAAGCAACAGCGGTATTACATTCCGGCAGACGGGGATCTGCTGCCTTCACTTCATCCAAAAACGAGTCGGATTCCGAAAAACCCTCAAACAGCTTTTTTAAATCCCTGGTGCAGTATTCCAGGACATTTGCTTCCCGAAAATCCTCGTCAAAGGTCATTCCAAAATCATATTCAAACTGGTTGAAGGATTCATAATGAAAGTGGTCTTTCAGTTCTTCCTCACAGGCCCTGGAGCGGTTTTCAAGGGGAAACAGCTTATTCCATATTTCATTTTGTTTAGCTTTTTCCATATCCCCATCAAAGTTTTCATCCAGATATGTGGTCGATAAATACTCATCAGCAATCTGGTAATCACTGCAATTTCCCACCCAAAGGGAAACATAGCCTTCCCGGTCTTCATAATCATAAATCATGCATTTATTTCCTTTCAGTCAGTTGGAATTCTTTTACTATAAATAAAAATATAGATTCGGGTGAATTTCCAAAGTGGAAAGCTGTTTTTACAGGCAGCTGTCCATTTAAATGAAGGATGTTACTTTAAAATCTCCATCACCATTTCAAACTTGTTTTGATAGTATTTTTTACTTTCAGCAGACAGCTTTTGAAAGCTCCTTATCAATTTATATTTTACAAATTCTTTTCCTTCTTCAATCCCCATACCCTTTTGGACATAAGCCAGGTACAGTAAACTGGGCACACTGTCAAAATGCGAGATTGCATCGGCATCTGCAACGCATAATTCTTCAACGGTGCGTTTTTCAAGATTCATACTTCCCCTGTGGTTTTTAATACATTCCTGTACCAGCAAAATCTTTTTGTCATCATAATTGTATCCTTTTAAAATTTGGGCTGCCATTTCCGCCCCATGAATATGATGAAGTTCATATAAACGATAATCTGTAATAGAGGCAATATCATGCAACCAGGATGCAACCATTACAACCTCCTTATCTGCTCGGTATTTTTCCGAGAGAGCTTCAGCGTTTTTAACTACAGCGGCTATATGATAGTAACATCCCATTCCAAATTGATTTGTGGGCTTTTGGCATCTGTCATATATCTCTCTTTGCAGTTTTTCTAAAATATCGTTCCGCATTTTTACCTCTTTATATCTTCTTCTATTTTTGGGAAGTCTGAACTGGAATATTTTTCCGGCGTGTAACTGCAAAAATTTTTCATCATATTTTCCTTCGTTATTTCCCGAATGTAATTCTGTCCATAGCTGTGTTAGATGATGTTTTTGACAGATTGACTATCTTTTGTCCTGCCAGCTTTCCCTGAACAATTTCCGCTGCCAGATTTACCCATCCTTGGCAGCGATTGAGGATGATTGCATCAGTAGTGACAACCCCGTCTTTGTCCCATAAAAGGGCGTCAGCATTGGGGACGGTTTCCGCTTCAACGGGGATTCCTCTTTCCCCTCCGGTCCGCAGAATCTCCTGTTTCAGCCTCCCGGAATTGGAAACTGGCGCATCAAGGTAAAAGATTGCCTTTCCCACTTTTCGTTCCGCCAAAGCTTCCCAAATCAGGGACAGGGCGGTCTGGGTTTTGTCGATCAGGCGGTATGTACCATGCAGACCGCATAAATCCCTTATGGTTCCGTCCATACAAAGCAGCAGCGGAGAATGGGAAAGGGCAGCTTCCAGCGTGATAATCAGGTTAAACCCGTCAATATATACCGTCCTGCCCTTTAAGGGGCCGGAAATCTGTCTGGACTTCCGGTTTTTGACATCCTGGGAAGAGGAAGAAGCCCGCGTCAAAGCCAGTCTTTGCCGGGCAGTAAATTGGTAATGGTTGCCCACAAAGGTTACAATTTTTTCGATCTGGTAACCTCTGTCCAGAAGATAGCAGATTTCCTCCTGGGCCAGGAAAAGCCGTTCTGCCTGCTGTACCGAGAAATCTGCTTCATCTGTTGGAACAAATCCCCGTAAAACCTCTGACATATGCCTATCCCCTTCTTATAAAATAAAAAAGCCTATCAGTCCGCCAATTATCCCACAGGCCAGCCCTGCCAGCACATCCCGCACAAAATGCACCCCTGCCAGTACCCGGCTGACCGCAATCAGCAGCGCAACTGCCAGTATTACTGCCCCGGCAGTAGGGTAAATATACCAAAAGGCCATTGCGATCACTGACGCGGCAGCGGAATGGCGGCTTGGGAAGGAGTGCCCCTTTTTTGATTTAGGGAACAGAGGCGGGATGTCCCATACCTCATAAGGACGGGGGGCATTGTGCCAGTGGCGCAGGGCAGTCACACCAAGAAAAACCGCCATCGGGACAATGATTTCCCTGAAAAGCAGCATCCATTTTCCCTGTATTAAAAGCCCTGCAATCAAGGATGGATAAGCGCAGTACAAAAGCAGCGGCAGTCTGTACAGAACCCGAAGGAGCATTAAACACCCTGGGCGCTGCAAAAACCACTCCCAGACAGCGGCATACTGGCTGCGGCTCATAGATATCACCGCCCTTTCAAATTTTTCTCTATAAATCCCAGTGCAGAGCCAGATTGATATCAGCAATGGCGTCGTTAATTGTGCTGAGGTTTGCGCCTATGGCAATTTCCCTCTCCCGCCTGCAAATGGGGGCTATTATATTCTTGTCCAGTTTACCGCAGCATACCGCCAGCAGGGAAAAGCCAAGGATGCAGTAAGCCCGTACCCGGTCAGTCCCGCCATCTAAAATATCCATCAGCGTTTGAAAAGAATAGCTGTATTCTTCATCGTTTTCCGCATCCCGGCCAAGGGAGTAAATCACTCCCATAATTTCAGGGTTGACAGATTCGTCCTTTCCACGCTGTATGACTGCATTGATTTCCTCTGTTTTGAAGTTATTCATAGCATTTCCTTCTATTCCTCTTAAAACCTGGTTTATTGCTTTTCATTATATCATATAGAATAATCAATAACAAGGAAATTGCTCCTTCAACACGGCGCGGGAACAAAGCCAAGACAGTCACAAACCAAACCCGTATCAAAAGCTTTGGCCGCTTTCCCGAAAGCGGCGGGGGTCCAGGGCTGAGCAGCAGAGCTGCTCAGAGCCGCCGGCCGCCGGTTCAGCTTTGCTGAACGCAGCTCTGCTGAATGTAGCTCTGCTGAACTGAACCCGCAAGGCGCGAAACTCCCCTTTGGCAAAAGCATTTTTTTCCACCTTACCTGAACAGTGATTGACAGTCCTTAAAAAAGCCATTATAATGGAGATAACAAAATATAAAATCGAAAGGGGAAAATCAAAATGGGCGTAAGAAAAACACTTTCCGTAGAAGAAATTGACCGCATCGGCGGCGGGGCAGGTATCACCGAACTTCACCATCTGATGAACAAGGATGAGTTTTACGGAACCGGCAAAATGTTTGCAAAGGTTGTCCTCCATCCAGGTAACACAATCGGCTGGCATGAACACATTGACGAAGTGGAATATTATTATATTCTCTCCGGTGAGGGGGATTTTACCAATCCTGACAAAACGGTTTCCCATGTTGGCCCTGGCGATTTCTGCACCATGAACCCCAATCAGGGTCATGCCATCGCCAATACCGGCAAGGAAGACCTTGTTTTCTTGGCGTTGATTCTTTATGTAAAGTAATGTGCCTCTAATAAGGCTGTATGTGAAGGATTGCTATTTTTCACATACAGCCCTTTTCATTAAAAAAGAAAAAACGCTGGAAATCAAAAGGGGAGTGAAACAATGATAAAGGCACAAAAGAAAAAAATTGTCCCAGCCTATGTCGAAATAAAGGGAAAGCAACTGCGGTTATATACCTTTCAAACAATCATAGTAGGAACAGGCGCAGCCGGATACAATGCCGCAGATACCTTATACCGTTTAGGGCAGGAAGATGTAGCCATTGTAACGGAAGGAATAAAAATGGGTACATCCCGCAATACCGGCTCAGACAAACAAACTTATTATAAACTAACCTTGGCTGGAGACAGCGGGGATTCAGTGCGGCAGATGGCACAGACCCTGTTTGAAGGAGGCAGTATGCATGGGGACATAGCCATGACAGAGGCTGCCATGTCAGCAGGATGTTTTTATAAGCTGGTAAACCTGGGGGTTCCCTTTCCGCATAACCACTATGGGGAATATGTGGGGTATAAAACAGATCATGACCCCCGCCAGCGGGCAACATCCTGCGGGCCGCTGACATCCCGATACATGACAGAACATCTTGAAAAGTCGGTTATGGAAAAGGATATTCCAATTTTTGATGGTTATCGTGTTGTAGAAATTGTAACCTTGGGGGCCGGAGAAGAAAAAAGGGCCATTGGCCTGGCGGCGCTGGAATCCGAAAGTGGGGAACTTGTCCTTTTCTCTACAGACAATATCGTCTATGCTGTTGGAGGACCGTCTGGAATTTACCAGTCCTCAGTCTATCCTCAAAGCCAGACGTGCGCATCAGGGACAGCGCTGACAGCAGGGGCAAGGGGGATTAATGTGACAGAATCCCAATATGGGATTGCTTCCATAAAGTTCCGCTGGAATCTTTCAGGAACATATCAACAGGTAATTCCAACCTATATTTCCACAGATATGGACGGGAATAACCCAAGAGAATTTTTAGATGAATATTTTTCTTCTGCCGGAGCAATGGCGGACGCCATTTTTTTGAAAGGGTATCAATGGCCGTTTGATCCCCGCAAGCTGGAAAAAGGCGGTTCATCCATAGTAGATATGGCAGTATTTTCTGAAACCAGAGAAAAAGGGCGCAGGGTGTTTTTGGATTTCCGGCGAAATCCTTCGGCAATGCAGAACCAATCTGGAGGGTTAAACTTCCCGCTTCTCGGCCAAGAATCAAGGGAATATTTGGAACGTTCCGGGGCAGTACAAAATACCCCTGTTGAACGGCTCAAACAGATGAATCCTTTGGCATATCAGTTGTATTTGGACCATAAGATTGATTTGTCGAAAGAGATGCTGGAAATTGCAGTCTGCGCCCAACATAATAACGGTGGTTTGATGGGAAATGTCTGGTGGGAAAGCAATTTAAAACACTTTTTCCCGGTGGGAGAGGTCAACGGGACTTTCGGGGTATACCGTCCTGGAGGGACTGCCCTAAATTCCACCCAGGTTGGAAGTACCCGTGCAGCTCAGTATATCTTTGAAAATTATAAAGATTCCCCTATGGATGCGGAAAGTTTTGGAAAGGCAGCAGAAGAGGCAGTTCAAAGATGTTTGGAATTGATACAAAATGTTACCCAAAATGAAAACGCCCAATTCCCCCAGGCCCTTAGAAAAGGATATCAGCAGAGGATGGATTTATGTGGGGCATTTTTGCGTGATCTGCCTAAAGTAGAAGCTGCTATTCAGGAGTGCCTTCAGGATATTAAAGAACTGAAATCAGTAACCTTTGCCAAAACATCAAGCCAGATTCGCGATGTATTTATCAATCTGGATATTTTGTATACACAGTTTGTCTATCTGTCAGCTATAGCAGAATATATTCGGCAGGGCGGCAAAAGCCGGGGCTCTTATCTGATAGGGGAGCGGGATTTGTCCAACTGCGCCCGGATAGGTGTGAAAACCGAACTGGATGAAGGGAATTTTAGTGACCGTGTGTGTGAAGTTGCCTTTGACAGGAACAATTTAACCTGTGAATTTTCCTGGCAGAAGGTCCGTCCTATTCCTGAAGGGGAGAGTTGGTTTGAAACAGTTTATAACCAATATATCCGCCACGAGGTCATTAGGTAAACATTTTGAAGTATTTACAGTGCTGCAGATGATATCAAGAAGTTACAGGAACTTTCCTGTAAACAGGAGGGCATTATCAAAAAATCATTCATTTTGCCTGAAAAGGAGCCGGAAACAGCAAAAATGCTGTTTCCGGCTCCTTTTTCTATGTTCAAAAATCCGCTTTATTATGCCATTTTTTCACTGTCCCAAAAACAAGCAGCTTACAAAAAAGTATACTTTTTTGTAAGCTGCTTTTTCCTGTCTGCTGGTAT
>CAJUSD010000002.1 GCA_910589145.1 uncultured Oscillospiraceae bacterium | reverse complement strand
TGAATTTTTCTTCCACAAATCTTTGCACTTAACTTGACAATTCGCATCGCAAAAAGAAAGGACAAAAGAAAAATGCTCTTAGTAAAGGGTATTTCGCGCTTGCGAGCGCGACCAGGGGGCTTTTTAGGAAAGCCCCCTGGACCCGAAACCTTTTTAATCCGCTTTAGGTAGTACTCATCTAAGGTTTTCCCCGCAACTTAACTTTATTGAACTCACATTATTTTACGGAGTTAATTTTTGGTATAGAAAAGTTCCAGTGAAATTTTCACTGGAACTTTTTATCATAAAAGCAAGCTTATAAAATTGACGTTTGAAGAATTGTTGCACAATTTTTCACGAATATGCGCGGGAGTGTGTTACGGCCAAGCTGCCCTAAAAAAATTTCCATAAGTTCTTCGTCAGTTAATTGAACCATTTCGTCCAGACAGATGCTGAGGTGGGCAAGTGTCTGAATATTTTCCTCAGATAAACCCCGCCTGTGCAGTTCCTCACGATATTCCACAATGATTTCGTCGTCCATCTCCCATTTGGTTCCATCAGAGAGAGTAATGGCTGAAACCGGCATCGCCAATAATATTGACATAATGATTGCCGAAAATAAAGAAACTATTTTTTTCATATTCATTTAACCCCTCTATATATAATATCGTAATTTTTCCAAAAAACTTACAAAAAAACTGCACGATTTTAAATATTATTTTTTGTGTAAAACTTATAAACTTCTTGAAAACTTCGTTATTCCCGATTTGGAGAAACCGTTATACAAACCAATTCCGGGCGGTTGAACATTCGTACAGGGAAAAGGCTGGGCCCTAAACCTCCGCTGACAATCATTTTTGGCATGTCCCCATATATCCCCTTGTAATATTTAGGGAAAATCCCCTGATCCGGCGAATATGCCCCACCGATACCAGGCAAAATGATCTGTCCACCATGAGAATGGCCTGCCAGCATCAGGTCAAAGCAGAAATTTTGATAAGAGTCCTCTCCGTCCAGCGCAAAGAGTCCGGGATAGTGGCATAAAAGCAGTCGAAAACCGTCCTGAACCTCAAAATCCTGCATAATGGTATGCTTGTCAACAGGTGTTTCCTCATCTTCGTCCATACCAAGAACAGTGACGTTTTGCCCTGCCGCTTGAATAGAAACCATTTCATTTGTCAGCACAATGATACGATGGTTTGTTAGGGACTTTCGGTATGCTGCTAATTTTTCAGGCTCCAAGGTATGTTCATGGTTTCCAGCCACATATAAAACAGGTGCATAATCATTCAGGGCCGAAAGCAGCTCTATTGATTCGTCCAGATCTTTTTGACTGGAATTTCTGCCGTTTATCATATCTCCAGTTACTGCTATCAGATCAGCTCCGCAAGCCATTACTGCACCAATTAACCTCTGTTGACCTTTTCCATATTTTTTGCTATGAAGGTCTGACAGATGAACAATTTTTAAAGGATGCTCTATATCTGCTTTTATTTCATATTTTGAGATTCGAAAGCTATTATTTTCATAATGATATAAATATCCCCCTGCTGCAGCCAGTATGCCCAATGTACCAAACAGTATCGCATTTTGTTTTTTCACATGTCATCCCCCTTTATTTAGAACGGTTTATAAAGTTCTTCCCCGCTTTTTTTTGTAGAAGCTTTGTTAATTCCCGCATTTGATCGTAGTCCATATATTCCTTTGGAATTACAATTGTTTTGGGGTCTGCAAAAAATACAATAAAATATTGCTTTAATTCATAGGCCTTGCTCAAGGAATCCCACTCCATTGGTGTGTAATCCCCTTTTTCTGTTCCTTCTGCAGTAACATTCTTCTCACTGAATATAACCGTTCGCTCCTGACCAATCATTCCTTCCGCTTTTTTGACCGCCCTTTTTGCGGTCTTTTCTGTTTTGTATAGGATAAATCCAATAAAACCCAAGATTAACACTGCCGACAATAGGGTATAGTTCAGGTTTTTTGCAAAGCCTGTCAGGGCGCAGTAGATAATTTCCATGATGGACAATATTCCTGCCGCCGCCATGGCAGCTGGCATAATACGGTTACGGAATATGACATTAAAGTATATTGCAAAGCGATAGTCTTTCGCTTCAATCTTCTTTTTTATAACAATCTTACCTATTTCCATTACTTGATACGCTCCTGTCCTAGATTGAATCTGCTATTTTTCCCAGGTGGTCAAAAATGTAGTCTGGCTGTATTGTAGAATTTTCCAGATCCTTTAATGTCGTTTCACCACTTAATACTAGGATTGAGGTTATTCCGCTGTTTACCCCCATAGCGATATCCGTATACAGCCTGTCGCCTACCATTGCCACTTCGTTTTTTTCCACGCCAAGCTTTTCCATAACAGCATCAACTATATAGTGATTTGGTTTTCCGATTATTTTATCGGGTTCTTTTCCTGTACATGCCCGGATAAACGCTATAATCCCTCCAATATCCGGCATATAGCCGCCTTCTATTGGACAGTTAAAATCTGGATGTGTTGCAATATATTCTACCCCGTTCCTTACAAAGTCGCATACCTTCCACAGTTTTTCATAGGTCAGTGTAGTATCAAATCCTATTACCACAAAGTCTGGGTTTTTGTCTGTCAGTTTAAATCCTGCATCCTGAAATTCTTTTTCCAATGCCGGGGTTCCCGCTAAGTAGATCTTTGCTCCAGGTTTCCGTTTGCTTAAATGGATTGTAGTTGCCTCTCCTGATGTGATAACTTTATCCGGCGTGACAGTTAATCCCATTTTCGTTAGCTTCTCCACATAGCGTTCCCGGCTGTTGGAAGAATTATTGGTGAGAAAATAAAAACTCTTGTTTTGCTCTTTCAATTTATCTAGAAAAGTATACGACCAATCAAAAATCTGGTTCCCTAAATAAAAGGTACCGTCCATATCCAGCAAATAAATCTTAATTTGTTCCAATGGGATCATGTTGAACCATCCTTTCGTTTTTTGCGTTCTTTATCAGTGTATCATACTTTACAGGAATTGAAAACCAATTTGTTAGAACTTTTCCCATTTTATCTTGGATTTTGTAATTTATATTGATGACTGGCTGCCTTTATAAAATATCTTTTGCCTATTGCTGGAACTCCTATTAGAATCATGTTATAATAAGTACAGTTTTCCGGTGGGCGAAAGGTGGGAAAAATAATGGAATTTGTAATTGTCGGTCTGGCTGCGCTTTTGGCTGCTGTGCTGGTTAAATATATTTCCAATCGGATTCTTTCCGGCGAAGACAGGAAAACTGTTGAACGGCAAAATGCAATCGCTCAGGGCGTCAGGCTGACCGCTAAACTGGCCGGACAGGCGGAAAAAGAGGATTTTATCAGCCATTTAGAGGAAATTGATATCAAAGTTGAAGAAATTGGGGCATACGGTGCAAAGCTGATAGGATTACGGGATGAGGATCAGCAGGAAGATTCCACAGCAGAAAATTCTAAGGATGATCCAGGCGAACACGTTATTTTAAATCTTCGGTGGAAAAACATAGGAGAAAAAACCATGTGTTGTGTGACCTTTGCGGTGGCGTTTATATCGCCCAACGGGGAAATTATCTGTCCTGACGCTTTAGCTCCAAACCCATGGCTTCAACAATTTGGGTGTGCCGCCGCTGTGAAATTTACAGGACATTTTGAGAGGGAGCAAGGCAGATTACAGAAGGATATGAGGAACCCTTTTCTTTTATATCATGCGCCGGTGGAGAATGCTGTCATTCTTGGGGTACAGGTAGAATATGATGATGGACGGGTAAGAGAGAAAATGGTTTCCTGCCAGGGAGATGGGCAAGACTGAGCGGTTTTGGGCTGTTTAAAGCCTGGCTTTGTGTGTTTTTCCTGAATGGGATGATATTGTCCGCGAATGTAAAATCCGATAGGTGAAAAAGCCCTTCTGTTCCCCTGCACAACCCTGGGGCCTTCAACCCTTTTTTCGTTATTTAGGTGGCTCTCGTCTGAGGTTAGAGTTTTCCACAAAATCAACCTTTAGGGGTTGACAGATGCTGATTATCTATGATAAAGTAATACAAACGCAATGAAAAGAAGCAGTACACAAGAGGAATGTATTTCAGAGAGCCTTTATTCGGTGCAAAAAGGCATACAATCCCTGTGGAAGTCGTCTTGGAGCGGCATGAATGAAAGCGCAAAGTGTGAGTAATCGTGAACGGAGGGCCACCCGTTATCGAATGGCAGGATATATAAGGTATCCAATGAGAGCGTCACCCCCCAAGGGGGACGAAACAGAGTGGTAACGCGGAAGGAAGATAATCCCTTTCGTCTCTGACAGGTTATATTTAGAAAAGCCTGTGAGGGATGAAAGGGATTTTTTATTGTTCACAGGCAGGAAAAGGAGGAAACCAAGTTGAGAAAAGAATTGGAAAAGGTTTATGATCCCAAACAGGTAGAAAATCGGACATATGAATTCTGGCAAAAGGGAAAGTACTTCCATGCAGAGGTAGATCCCAAACGTAAGCCGTATACAATTATGATGCCGCCTCCCAATGTAACAGGGCAGCTTCACATGGGCCACGCACTTGACAATACTTTACAGGATATTTTAATCCGCTGGCGCAGGATGCAGGGGTACAATGCATTATGGATGCCTGGAACAGACCACGCTTCTATCGCGACAGAATCGAAAGTTGTGGAAGCAATGCGCGAGGAAGGATTGACAAAAGAGCAGTTGGGCAGGGAGGGCTTTTTAAAACGGGCTTGGGCCTGGAAGGAACAGTATGGAGGGCGTATTGTATCCCAGTTAAAAAAGATGGGTTCATCCTGTGACTGGGAGCGGGAGCGCTTTACTATGGACGAAGGCTGTTCTAAAGCAGTTAATGAAGTATTTGTACGCTTGTACAAAAAGGGTCTCATTTACAAAGGGGAACGCATTATTAACTGGTGTCCCCACTGTAAAACCTCTATCTCAGACGCAGAAGTGGAGTATGAGGAAAAAGATGGTGCATTCTGGCATATTAAATACCCTGTTGCTGGTTCTGAAACTGGAGAATATCTGGAGGTGGCAACAACCCGCCCGGAAACCCTCCTGGGCGATACCGGTGTAGCAGTCAATCCTAATGATGAACGCTATCAGAAATATATTGGGAAAAAGGTTATCCTCCCGCTGTGTGACCGTGAAATCCCGGTTGTGGGGGATGAGTACTGCGAGATGGACTTCGGAACTGGCGTTGTAAAGATTACCCCTGCCCATGATCCCAATGATTTTGAGGTTGGGCAGCGGCACAGCCTTCCCATTATCAATGTTTTCAATGAGGATGCAACTATTAATGAAAACGGCGGAAAATACCAGGGGATGGATCGTTATGCCTGCCGGAAAGCTTTGGTTGCAGACTTGGAAGCAGAGGGATATTTGTTAAAAATAGAGCCATACAAACACAACGTAGGTTCTTGTTACAGATGCCATACCGTCATTGAACCAAGGGTTTCTTTACAGTGGTTTGTTAAAATGGACCCCCTTGCAAAACCGGCAATTCAGGCTGTACGCGACGGCAGAACTAAATTTATCCCCGAACGGTTTGAAAAGATTTATTTTAACTGGATGGAAAATGTGAAAGACTGGTGCATTTCCCGTCAGCTCTGGTGGGGGCATAGGATACCAGCCTATTACTGCACCGGCTGCGGTGAAATGGTTGTTTCTAAAGACTCTGTGACAGTATGCCCGAAATGCGGCAGGAAGATGGAGCAGGATCCTGACACCTTGGATACCTGGTTCAGTTCTGCCCTATGGCCTTTCTCTACTTTGGGGTGGCCCGATGATACTCCTGAACTGCACCACTTTTACCCAACAGATACTTTGGTAACCGGCTATGATATTATCTTTTTCTGGGTGGCTAGGATGATTTTCTCTGGCCTGGAGCAGATGGGAGATGTCCCTTATCATACAGTATTGATACACGGGCTTGTACGGGATGAACAGGGGCGTAAAATGTCCAAATCCCTTGGAAACGGCATTGATCCGCTGAAAGTTATTGACGAGTATGGAGCGGACGCTCTCCGGCTGACCTTGGCCACAGGCAACAGCCCCGGAAATGACATGAGGTATTCCGATGCAAAAGTTCGTTCCAGCCGGAATTTTGCCAACAAACTATGGAATGCCAGCCGCTTTATTCTTATGAATTTGGATGATTCCGACACAACCGTTTCCCTGCCAGATCCCCTCGCTATTGAGGATAAATGGATTCTTACCCAATACAACCAGCTTGTCAAAGAGGCAACTGACAATCTGGAAAAATTTGAACTTGGTATGGCAGTCCAGAAGATTTATGATTTCATTTGGGATGTGTTGTGTGATTGGTATATTGAATTGACAAAATCCCGCTTGCAGGCCGGAGGGGAAACTTCTAAGGCCGCCCGGCAGATTTTGGTTTATGTTATGTCAAATACTTTGAAACTGCTTCATCCTTTTATGCCTTTCATTACTGAGGAAATTTGGCAGGCTTTGCCCCATGACGGGGAAAGCATTATGATTTCACGCTGGCCTGAGTTTGACCCGGATTTGGATTTCCAAGAGGAAGCCCAACAGTTTACTATGGTTATGGACGCAATTAAGGCTGTTCGCAACCGCCGTGCTGAAATGAACGTCCCTCCTTCTAAAAAAGCCAGCCTTCATATTGAAACCAGTTCGCCTAAAGTATTTGAGGATTGTGTTCCTTTCCTTGAAAGGCTTGCGTCTGCTTCTAATGTTGAGGTTGGAAAAGAGTTCTATTTGCCCGGCGCTGTTCAGGTGATTACAGACAGCGCGAAGATTTATATTCCTATGGAGGAATTGATTGACAGGGAAAAGGAACTGGCAAGGCTGAATAAAGAAAAGGCTTCCTGTGAGAAGGATATTGAATTTATCGGAAAGAAATTGGATAATCCTGGATTCCTCGCAAAGGCCCCCGCAAATTTGGTTGAGACAGAGCGGGAAAGGCTGAAAATTGCTCAGGAGCGGCTGGAAAAAATTAACGAAAGCATTGCAGCATTAAAATAAAGTACACTTTAATGAATCCCCTTGTATAGGTAACTATCCTGTACAGGGGGATTTTTAAAGTTTTTACATATAATGATATTTATTTTTCAGGGCAAAGAAACAAACCCCTACAACTGCCACCGCAAAGACCTCCGCTGCAACGATAGAAAGCCAGATCCCATTCACGCCCCAAATAATGGGCATAACCAGGATAGCGGCAATTTGAAAAACCAAAGTACGCATAAAAGAAATAAGTGCAGATATTCCTCCGTTGTTAAGGGCAGTAAAGAAGGAAGATCCCCAAATATTAATTCCCATTATTAAAAACGCAAGGGAATAAAGACGGAAGCCATAACAGGTTAATTGAAACAAATCTGCATCGTAGCTGGCGAAAATTTTGACCAAAGGGGTGGAAAGCAATTCTGCCGCCACAGTTAAAAGGACTCCTCCAGCGGACATTAAAACAAGGCTTTTTCGGAACAGGTTTTTCAGTTCATTAAAATTCCCTGCTCCAAAGTGATAGCTGATAACAGGGGCAGTTCCTACAGAGTAGCCAATAAATACGGCAGTAAAAATAAAATTAACATACATAATGATTCCGTAAGCAGCAACCCCGTCTTCCCCTGCAAGGTTCATAAGCTGGAAATTATAAAGAATGTTGACCAAAGATGCAGACAGGTTTGTCACCATTTCAGAGGAACCGTTGGCGCATGCTTTCAAAAAAACCTTTCCGTAAAAGCGGGGAGGCTTTAGTTGGAGGAGGCTGTCGTTTTCCTTAACAAAATAAAAAACAGGGATTACACTGCCTAAAATTTGTCCAATCATTGTGGCTGCTGCAGCGCCAGCCAGCCCCCATCTGAAAACAGCAATAAAAAGAAAATCCAGAATCCCGTTCGTTATTCCGGCAATAATATTTATTTTCAGGCTGAGGACAGGCTTTTCCGCTACAATAAAGAAACTTTGAAACACAACTTGAAGCATAAAGAACGGAGTAGAAAGAAATAATATTTTTCCATATAAGGTACAGTAATCTAAAAGCTCCCCGGAAGCTCCTAAAAGTTTGGAGATATTCTCAGCAAAGGCAAACCCGGCAATGCCCAAAACTATCCCAAGAACAGCGGCAGCACAGATCATCATGGAAAAATATTCGTTGGCCTGTTTTGGCTTTTTTTCTCCAAGGGCAATGGAAACAATGGCGCTGCCGCCAGTACCAATCATAAATCCAAAGGTGCTTACTCCCATAATCACCGGCATGATTAAATTAACGGCAGCAAAAGGCTGCTTTCCTACAAAATTAGATACGAAAAAACCATCGACAATACTGTATAAGGATGTACATATCAACATAAATACAGTTGATATGGAAAAGCGAATTAATCTTTTATAGGTAAAATGATCTGATAACTGAATTCTCATGTTATACCTTCTTTCTGTTTTTCATGCTGTATTTTTCCGATCAATTCCCCGCCATATTCTTTCATAAGGCCAGCGTATTGGCGCATCAGCCGCAGGAATTCTCTATTTTCTTCCGGCAGAATACTGGAAAAAACCTGGTTCTCCATTTCTATCATAGGATAGATCGTCTTTTCTACCAGCTTTTGTCCTTCTTCTGTCAGGTGCAGGTGCATATCCCGGCCCTTTCCCGGTTCCAGCCAGAGTATTCCCCTCCGTTCCAGTACTTTTATAGAGGAATTGATCGTTTGCTTACTGCTTGAGTACCATTTGGAAATTTCGGTTTGCAGGCACCCATCCCCAAGCTCTACCATAGAATATAAAATCTGACATGAACTGTCAGATAGCCCCATTTTTACAGAAATATTATGATATACGCTCTCTATTTCTTGGCATAAACGGCTGTATTCCCGCAGTTCGCGTACCTGTTGTACTGGTTTGCCTTTCATAAGATCTCCCCTTTAAGTATGATTTCGGATTTACTGGCGAGGGGTATTATAGTACGATTTCGGACTTGCGTCAAGAGGGGGATTCTGATTTCAGAAAGAAAAGGGAAATTCCCCTTGTCCCTGACAGTAAAATCAGATATCATAGAAATTAGAAAAAATCAATTTAAGGAGGAAATTTTTATGGCAAGGTTACTGTATCAGGGACATGGAAGTTATCGGATCATGGCAGCAGATGGAATGGTTATCTATGTAGACCCGTTTGCAGGAGAAGGGTATGGACTGCCTGCAGATTTGATTCTGGTGACACATCAGCACAGCGATCACAACCAAACCAATCTTCCCGCCAAAAAGCCGGACTGTAAAATAATTTCTGAAAAGGACGCCTTAGCAGGCGGGCGTTATAATACCTTCCAAATAAAAGGCATTGCCATTGAGCCTGTGGAAGCCTACAACAAAAACCATAACAGAGATTCGTGTGTTGGTTATCTTATCACAGTAGATGGAATTCAGATTTATGCAGCGGGGGACACCTCTACTACAGAACAAATGAAAACCTTCCCAACCCGCAATATTGACTATGCCCTTTTGCCTGCTGACGGAATTTACAATATGGATTTAAAAGAGGCGTCCTCCTGTGGGGATATCATTAACGCTAAACACTCTATTCCCATCCATTTAAAGCCAGGAGCGTTATTTGACCGGACGCGTGCGGAACAGTTTACAGGGAGAAACAGGTTAATCATTGAGCCGGGAGAGGAAATTACATTATAACGGATTGGTAAAGATGAAATTTACAGAGTATATAGGTTCCCAGTTTAGAAACCCGCCATTTTCTTTAGTGGGGGCAGCAGGCGGCAGGTTTGACCCTGCCTCCGTGGGAGTATATATGGCGGGATTCTTTCCTGAAGGGTTTCTCTTGCAGCCAGCGAACAGCCAATGGCTGCTGAGATGGCGTCCCTAGTACCAATAACCTTACAATTTAGAGGATTTATCATTAAACTCACTTTAAAATAAAAAGGATTGAGAAGGGTAAGGGCTTCTCAATCCTTTTATCTAATACGAATGGTATGAAGCCTAGGATGGATATGCATCTAACACCCAATATTAAAAAAGTTCTATAAAGATATTTCCTTTTGCAAGAAATGGAGTCCTTTTTGCTACTTAATAGATGAAAACAAACATTTTTAAGATGAAGGGGGATTCTATATGAAAAGGTCGGTCGTTTTTTTCCTAATGTTATCAATATCAATAGGGGTGTTCTTCTCTCTGGAGGGATGTACCAACAGAGAAACAGCTCCAGAGAACAAATGTGTAGCAATGTATGTTGCATTTGGTAAGGGCAATTATATTATGGTAAACCAGGAAAACCGCAATGCTTTTACAATTAATATGCCGGAAAAAATTTTTAACATCTCTGGGGAGCAGATTACGGCTGAAAGCCTTCAAAACGGGAACATTTTGGAAATAACCAGCGATGGATTGGTCATGGAAACCTATCCAGAGCAATATCCGGGGGTAACAGAAATTCACGTTATTGATGAGGGGGATCCTCAAAATGCAAAACAATATCAGGACATTATTGATACGGTTTATGTTGAACCCAACCCCTCTGAACCTCCATATCTGCATGTAGAACGCCAGACAGAAATGTTTGCCAACGCAATTTTGGCAGTAAAAGGAAATTATCAATGGAATTGGACTGAAGATGAAGCAGCGGAAATTGGAGGGACGGCAATTGCCTGCGGCATCCATATCTTAGAATGGAAAAATATGAATTCCATTGATTTGGATGGAACTGAAATGCTGCATTTGATCTTTTCACTGGAGCCGGATACAGTTCAGGTATCGCGCTGGCCTGAAAGCAGCCTGGGAAAAGCCATGGATACTTCCAATACAGGAGAAAACGTTGAGGCTTCTGCAAAGGATGTAGGAGGTTGGCTTATTCAGGCAGAGCCGGGATATGTTTACAGTGTTTATGCCAAATGGGGGGAAAGCTATGTTGAATATGGGTTTATGACCCAGGAGCCACAATAGCTGTCAGAGGCAGTTATCAATGGAAAATATAACGATCCAAGGGAACAACATCATAATCTATGACGGTTATTTTTGGATGGCTGCATACGACAGCATTGATACAGAGTTCTTAGACAAAATGCCTGAAGGATGAAAATCTCATTTTGCAGCAAATACAAAAGCGGCTATTGTATTGAGATTTCTCTGCTTTTGCCTTACAATAAAGAAAAGATATTTTGTTACAGGGCAAAATACTAATGAATTTTTGAAGGAGAGAAACATTATGCAGTCTAAACAACTTCAGGATCAAAAACGCTTTGAAGCTATCCAAGAATATGCTGATAAAGTGCTGTCCCTGGCTGCAGACCGCTACCATACCCCGGCTTCTCCGCTTCTTGCTGACCGTTTGACTCTGGACGGCTCTCAGGTGGAAAGCGTCTGTAACGGGGTGGAGGGGGTAGTTGAGTCTAATCTGGCGAGACAGATGAATTTTCTGCGCCTGCTGAAGGGCTTAACTGCTTTAAGCGGTGATTCCAAATATGAAGATTCTGCCCGTTCACAAATGGATTACTACTATAAGCATTATCAGCATCCAACGGGATTGATGCGCTGGGGCGGCCATGTGTTTGTAAATTTGAAAACTCTGGAAGCGATTGGCCCGGAAGAAAAACATATGGTTCATGAATTAAAAAACGACTTCCCATATTATGATTTTATGTATGAAGTAAACCCGGAAGCTGCCTCAAGATACATAAAAGCTTTTTGGAATGCCCATGTATTTAACTGGAAAACATTGGAAATCAGCCGCCATGGGGAAGAATCCACCCCTATGGGGCTTTTATGGGACAATGTTTTTGACCCACCTGCACCGATTTTTGAAGCAAAAGGATTGTCCTTCCTCAATGCCGGCAATGACCTTATGTATTCGGCGTTGTGCCTGTACAGCCATGATGGAGAGGAAAAGGCTTTAACCTGGGCGAAAAACATGTTACAGATGTATGTAAAGGCACGCCACCCCAAAACCGGGCTGGGGGCTTATCAATTTACCAAGCCTGAAAAGCGCGATGACACTGATGACGATACCATTACCCTTTCCTGGTTTGGCGACCGCTGCTCCCGGCAATTTGGCCATTTGTTAGGTGCAGATGCGCTGGAAGCCTGGATGCTGGTTGGGGAGCGGGGGATTACGGTTTACGGCTGGAATCCTATCATGATTATGAACCAGATGAAAAAACTTGGACAGGATAAACTGGGAGATACTTTAGAGGCTTTACGGACGGGGTTGCTGGCTTTTGCCAAATATGGATATGATTCTAATACAAACGAGTGGAAGCCTATTAACTGTGGGGGACATGATTTAAGTAATATTATCTTTGAAAAGAATGGTTATTATGGAAAAAAAGGAAATAGATTTTACCGCTATTTTGCTGATGGGTTATTTCTCCTCTCCTACATGACTGCTGCCCTTCTTACGCAGGATATGGGGCTTTTTGAAATGGTGGATCAGATTGCTGCCGGAAATGGTTTGGGAGATCTGGGGCTTCGCAGCGGGAAAATTGCTGTGAATTTGGAAACAACATGTGATTGCCCTTACTGCCTCTTTGCTCTGACAGCTCTTTATCGGGACATGGGTAAACCAGATCATCTTGATTTGGCAAGGGCAATAGCCGATAATATTTTGGAACATAAGTTGGTAAATGGCCTTTTTGTGACAGATAAGAAAAAATTAGTTCATATTAATGCTTTGGAACCTTTGTCGGTTCTTGTATTGGATAGCGTAATTAAGGGAAAAGCTGGAGCAGTAGACGGGGCTGTTTTCTTTTAGTGGCATAACCTGAGCTGCATTACCAAGGCAACGAAAAAAGATAGTGGGATGTGCAGCAAAGCTATGTGCAGCAAAGCTGCACTCCTTAAAAGCCCCGCACCCACAGGAGTGAAATATAAAAGCCCGATTGCGAAGCAAACGGGCTTTTATAAGGGATGTTTTCCCTAGATTTTTAATATAGCCTTGGTTTATGCTTAATACTGCTTTTGTTCAAATCCTCAATTTTGGTTGCATATATTTCCCAATTATTGTTAAAAATGAAGGGAGAAAGCCGCACTTTTCCCCTTGACATAAGAACATATTCAATGTATAATATTAAAATGTATCAAAATGGATAATTGTGTCTTGTATACATTCTAGTATACCACATTATCCGTCGGATTTCAATATCGAAATAACCCAGATTTTCTGGAAACAGGGAAAAAAGAGGAAAATCCGGGCGGTTCGATGGGAACATAGATGAATGGAGTGAGCAAAAGCCTATGGTGAATGTCAAGCCAGTACGTCAGGGTAAAACCGAAAGAATGAGTTTTTCTCGAATCAACGAAGTGCTTGAAATGCCAAACCTGATCGAAATCCAGAAAAGCTCGTATCAGTGGTTTCTGGATGAAGGGCTCAAGGAAGTGTTCAAGGACGTCTCCGCCATCACCGACTACACTGGGAACCTGGTGCTGGACTTTGTGGATTACCAGTTGGATGATAAGCCCAAATACAGCGTGGAAGAATGTAAAGCCCGCGAAGTCACCTATGCCGCAGCGCTAAAGGTTCGCGCCCGTCTGCTGAATAAGACATCGGGTGAAATCCAAATGCAGGAAGATATTTATATGGGTGATCTTCCGCTGATGACGGATAGCGGAACCTTTGTGATTAATGGGGCGGAAAGGGCGGTCGTTTCCCAATTAGTTCGTTCTCCCGGCGTTTATTATGCTAAAGCTCATGATGAGAAATCCGGTAAACGTCTTTTTTCTACTACTGTTATCCCCAATCGCGGCGCATGGCTGGAATATGAAACGGATAATAACGATGTAGTTTATGTTCGGATTGATAAAAACCGCAAAATTCCAATTACAACCTTTATTCGTGCTTTGGGTTTAGGAAGCGATGAACAGATTAAAGCATTTTTCACCTCTGATGTGAAGATTCTCGCTACGATTGAAAAGGAAAAACCGGAAGCACGAAATACCCAGGATGCGTTAATGGAAGTCTGCCGTAAACTGCGCCCCGGTGAACCTCCGACAGTAGAATCTGCACAGACCCATTTGGATGGGCTTTTCTTTGACCCTAAACGTTATGACCTTTCCAGAGTTGGCCGTTATAAATATAATAAAAAACTTGCTATTTCAGACCGCCTGGTGGGATGCGTCCTTTCCCAGCCAGTGGTGAATCCCCTTACGGGAGAGCTGATGTTTGATGCAGGCGCAAAAATGCGCCGTGAAGATGCAGAAGCCGTTGAACGCGCTGGCGTAGATACCGTTTATGTTGTAGTAGATGATACGGAACGGAAGATTATTTCTAACGGAATGGTGGAAATTACTGATTTCGTCCCCTTCAGCCAGGATGATTTGGCCTCAATTGGGGTCAATGAAAAGGTCCGCTTTGTGGTACTCAAGGAAATTCTTGAAACCAGCGCCGACTTGGATGCAATGAAGGAAGCGATTCGTGACCGTATTCATGAGCTGATTCCAAAGCACATTACAATCGATGATATTTTTGCTACAATTAACTATCTTATTAATTTGAACTATAATATCGGCGATGTGGATGATATCGACCATTTGGGTAACAGGCGTATCCGTTCAGTGGGCGAGCTTCTCCAGAACCAGTACCGTATTGGATTTACCCGTATGGAAAAGGTGATCCGTGACCGTATGATGCTGCAGTCACAGGATAATAAAGAATCCGTTTCTCCCCAGGCGCTGATTAATATTCGTCCGGTGGTTGCTGCTGTGAAGGAGTTCTTTGGCTCCTCTCCTCTTTCCCAATTCATGGATCAGACCAACCCCCTGGCAGAATTAACCCATAAACGTCGTCTGTCTGCCCTTGGTCCTGGCGGTCTGTCCCGTGACCGCGCTGGATTTGAAGTCCGCGATGTACACTACAGCCATTATGGCCGTATGTGCCCCATCGAAACCCCAGAAGGCCCTAACATTGGTTTGATTTCTTATCTTGCTTCGTTCGCACGTATTAACCAGTATGGATTTATTGAGGCCCCTTATCGCCGCGTGGACAAAGAGACTGGGCATATTACCGATGAAGTTGTCTATATGACCGCTGATATGGAGGACAAGTATATTGTTGCCCAGGCAAACGAACCTATTGATGAAAACGGCGGCTTTGCCCGTCCAAGGGTCAATGTTCGTTACCGCGGCGCGATTTTGGAAGTAGAGCGTGAAAAGGCGGATTATATGGATGTTTCGCCTAAGATGGTTGTCTCTGTGGCTACAGCTATGATCCCGTTCCTGGAAAACGATGATGCAAACCGCGCTTTGATGGGTGCGAACATGCAGCGTCAGGCTGTGCCGCTTCTGAAAACGGAATCCCCTATTGTTGGCACAGGTATGGAATACAAGGCTGCTGTTGACTCCGGTGTTGTGGTTGTGGCAAAACACAACGGCATTGTAGAACGGGTCAGTGCAGATGAAGTTGCGATTCGTACAGAAGAAGGCAGTTTGGAAGTTCATCATTTGGTTAAGTTCCAGGGTTCCAACCAAGGAACCTGCGTCAATCAGCGTCCTATTGTCAACAAAGGCGAACGAATTGAGAAGGGGCAGGTTATTGCCGATGGCCCCGCCACTAGCAACGGCGAAATCAGTCTGGGTAAAAACATGCTGATTGGCTTTACTACCTGGGAAGGTTATAACTACGAGGACGCGGTCCTTATTAATGAAAAAATTGTCCGGGAGGACGCTTATACTTCGATTCACATAGAAAAATACGAGCTGGAATCCCGTAATACCAAGCTTGGGCCAGAAGAAATTACTAGGGATATTCCCAACGTTTCAGAAGATGCATTGGTAAACCTGGATGAAAATGGTATTATCCGGGTAGGTGCGGAGGTCCGTCCCGGTGATATTCTGGTTGGCAAGGTTTCCCCTAAAGGTGAAACAGAACTGATACCAGAAGAACGTCTGCTTCGGGCGATCTTCGGCGAAAAGGCGCGGGAAGTCCGTGATACTTCTTTAAAAGTTCCTCATGGCGAATATGGCATTATTGTTGATGTTAAGGTCTTTACCCGCGAAAATTCTGACGAACTTTCTGCAGATGTCAATAAGGTTGTCCGTGTTTATATTGCTCAGAAACGTAAGATTTCTGTCGGCGATAAGATGGCTGGACGGCATGGGAATAAGGGTGTTGTTTCCCGCATTTTGCCGGAAGAAGATATGCCTTTCCTTCCCGATGGAACCCCTCTGGATATTGTGCTTAACCCATTGGGTGTGCCTTCCCGTATGAATATCGGGCAGGTATTGGAAGTCCATCTGGGTATGGCTGCCCGTGCCTTAGGCTGGAAGGTCATGACCCCTGTCTTTGACGGTGCCCATGAGCAGGATATCCGCGACTGCTTCCGTGAAAAAGGTCTGCGTGAGGATGGTAAAACCCTCCTATATGACGGACGTACCGGGGAGCCTTTCGACAGTCCTGTTACCGTTGGAATTATGTACTTCTTGAAACTCCACCATTTGGTTGACGATAAGATTCACGCCCGGTCTACCGGACCTTATTCTCTGGTGACACAGCAGCCTTTGGGCGGTAAAGCCCAGTTTGGCGGCCAGCGCTTCGGTGAAATGGAAGTTTGGGCGCTGGAGGCTTACGGTGCTGCTTATACGCTTCAGGAAATTATGACTGTTAAGTCAGATGATATCAATGGGCGCGTTAAAACCTTTGAGGCTATTGTGAAGGGGCATAACGTGCCCCAGGCTGGTACGCCGGAATCCTTTAAGGTGCTGATTAAAGAGCTTCAATCTTTAGGGTTGGACGTTAAAGTTCTGGATTCTGAAGAACACGAAGTTGACTTGCAGCAGTCCTTCCAAAATGAAATTGAAGTGGGATTGGAAGGCGAAGCTTATGTAGATAACAGCGTAACCCCTCCCGATCCTGAAAATATTGACGGCGAAGACGATGAGGAGCAGCAGGGAGCAGATTTTCTGGATATGCTGTTCCAGGAGACTTTGGAGGAAAGCGGTGTGGCAGCCGCAAAGCCAGTTAGCAGTTCTGCTGATAAAGGGGTTCCCATTATTAAATCGGACGAAGATGATATTGAGGAATTAATGGGCAGCAGATATGAGGATGAGGACGAATCCGATTTGTTTGTTGACGATAACGGAGATGACGCTCCAGAAGAAAAATAAACTGCAGTTTGTATGAGTACAGGCTGAAATGAGTAAAAGAGGCGGATGTTTGGGAATGTATGCATTTGTGTACTTTTCCCAAACAATTCTCCTCCTGCCGTCTTTTATAAGTATTAAAAAAGGAGTGGGCGCTGTATGGAGTTCAACGCATTCGAGTCGATAAAAATTGGCTTGGCCTCCCCAGAGCAAATCTTAAAGTGGTCTTTCGGCGAGGTAAAAAAGCCGGAGACAATTAATTACCGTACCCAGAAACCGGAACGGGACGGCTTGTTCTGCGAACGGATTTTTGGCCCGCAAAAGGATTGGGAGTGTTACTGCGGAAAATATAAACGTCTGCGCTATAAAGATAAAGTCTGTGAGCGCTGCGGCGTGGCAGTGACAACTTCTAAAGTGCGCCGGGAACGTATGGGACATATTAAGCTTGCTGCCCCGGTTTCACATATCTGGTATTTTAAGGGGATTCCCTCCCGTATGGGGTTAATCCTTGATATGTCTCCAAGGGTTTTGGAGAAGATTCTGTATTTTGCTTCCTATGTGGTAATTGATCCCGGTCATGTTACTTCTTTAAAGAAAAAGCAGGAACTGACCGAGCAGGAATACCGTAAATATGTAGAGGATTATGGCGACGCGTTTAAAGCGGGAATGGGAGCAGAGGCGATTCAAGAGCTTTTGGCAGAAATTGATTTGGACGAAATGTCTGAACAATTGAAAAAGGAACTGAGCAATGCCAGCGGTCAAAGCCAGAAATCCAGCCGGATCCATAAAAAACTAGAGGTAGTGGAATCTTTTCGTGCCAGTGGAAATCGTCCTGAATGGATGATTTTGACTGTGCTTCCGGTGATTCCGCCGGATATTCGTCCGATGGTTCGGCTTGACGGCGGACGTTATGCTGCAAGTGATCTAAATGACCTTTACCGTCGGGTAATCAGCAGAAACAACCGTTTGCAGCGGCTGCTGGATTTGGGTGCGCCGGATATTATTGTCCGCAACGAAAAAAGAATGCTTCAGGAAGCAGTAGACGCTTTAATTGATAACGGCAGACGGGGCAAACCTGTTACTGGACCGAATAACCGTCCTTATAAGTCCCTGACTGATATGTTAAAGGGTAAACAAGGACGCTTCCGTCAAAACCTTCTGGGAAAACGTGTTGACTATTCTGGACGGTCTGTTATTGTGGTTGGACCGGAATTGCAGATGTATCAGTGCGGTTTGCCGAAAGAAATGGCGATTGAATTATTTAAACCCTTTGTTATGAAACGTTTGGTTGACGAGGGGAAAGCCAATAACATAAAAAACGCCCGTAAAAAGGTAGAACGTGCGGATTCTGAGGTGTGGGACGCTTTGGCAGTGGTTATTAAAGACCATCCGGTTTTGCTGAACCGTGCCCCGACGCTGCACCGTCTGGGAATTCAGGCATTTGAACCGGTTTTGGTAGAAGGCCGTGCCCTAAAGCTCCATCCTTTGGTCTGTCCAGCTTATAACGCTGACTTTGACGGCGATCAGATGGCTGTCCATGTCCCGCTTTCCGCTGAAGCCCAGGCAGAGGCACGTTTTTTGATGCTTGCCACCAATAATCTGCTGAAACCTTCTGATGGCAAGCCTGTTACGGTTCCTACCCAGGATATGGTTTTGGGTTCTTACTACCTTACTATGGTTAAAGAAGACGAGCCGGGAAAGGGGAAGGTATTCCGCAATACGGCTGAAGCTTTAATGGCTTATCAGGAAGGCTATGTGGGGCTTCATGCGCCGATAAAGGTACGTGTGGAAAAGGAAATCAATGGGGAAATGCGCTTCCATATTATTGACGCGACTGTAGGGCAGATTATTTTTAATGATCCTATTCCCCAGGATTTAGGCTATGTAGACCGTTCCGACCCGGAAAAGTTTTTTGATTTGGAAATAACCCAGACTGTTGGCAAAAGTATGCTGGGAAAAATTGTGAGCCGGTGTATTGAAGTCCATGGGACAGGTGTTACCGCAGAAGTTTTAGACCGGATTAAGGCACAGGGTTTTAAATATTCCACCCGCAGCGGTATTACTGTTGCAGTTATTGATGCAGTTATTCCACCTCAAAAGGCTAAACTTTTAAAAGAAGCCGACAACAGAATTCTTGAAATTACCGAACAGTATAATATGGGCGTTCTGTCTGATAACGAACGTTATAAGTTGGTTATTGACACATGGAACTCAACAACAGATAAAGTTGGTAAAGCTCTGCAAAGCAATCTGGATCGTTTTAATCCCATTTTTATGATGGCTGATTCCGGCGCACGTGGTTCTATGAATCAAATCCGTCAGCTTGCCGGTATGCGCGGGCTTATCGCCAACACTTCTGGACGTGCTATTGAAATTCCCATTAAAGCTAACTACCGCGAAGGGCTTAACATTCTGGAGTACTTTATTTCTTCCCGCGGCGCCCGCAAAGGTTTGGCTGACACGGCGCTCCGTACTGCTGACTCTGGATATTTGACCCGCCGTCTGGTAGATGTGTCTCAGGAAGTTATTACCACTGAGCTGGATTGTGGTGCAGAGGATGGTATTATCCTGCGGGACATTAAAGAAGGAAATCAGATTTTGGAATCCCTGGCTACCCGTCTGCATGGGCGTTACCTTGTTCACGATATATCCAATCCTGAGACTGGGGAGCTGCTTGTTTCCAAAGATAAAATGATGGACACTGCTGACGCAGATTTAATTGTAAAGCATGGGTTTAAAGAAGTTCTGGTGCGTTCGCCTTTAAAATGCGAGTGCAAGAGAGGCGTTTGCTGTAAATGTTATGGGATGAATCTTGCAAAAGGGAAGCCTATGGGAATTGGGGAGGCTGTCGGCATTATTGCTGCACAGTCTATCGGTGAACCGGGTACCCAGCTTACCATGCGTACTTTCCATACCGGCGGTGTAGCTAGTGCTGAGGATATTACTCAAGGTCTTCCCCGCGTTGAAGAACTGTTTGAAGCCAGAAGGCCAAAACGCAGCGCAATTATTGCTAAAGTAAGCGGTATTGTTTCCGTTGAAATTTCTGAAAAGCAGAGGGATGAAAAAGAAATCCGCAAAGTTATCATTACACCGCCTGATGGTGCTGACGCTGTTGTAGAAACAATCCCTTACGGCTATCGACTGAAGGTAAACAACGGAGATTTTATAGAGGCTGGGACTTTGATTACAGAAGGCTCTGCCGTTCCAAAAGATATCCTCCAAATCCGCGGCGTAAGCGCTGTACAGGATTACCTCATTGAAGAAGTTCAGAAAACTTATCAGATGCAAGGTGTTGACATCAATGATAAACACATTGAGGTCATCGTTCGGCAAATGCTGAAAAAGGTTCGTTTGGTGGACGCTGGAGATACCGGGCTGATTGCCGGCGGACTGATTGAAAGAGCGGAAGTATTGGATGCAAATAAGGTAATTGAGGAACGGATCGCCAGAGGCGAAAAACGCATTGTCGTTAAGACAGAGCAGGGAGCTGAAACCCAGACAACTGAGGAACTGAGAAAAGCTTCTTGGATTCCAGAGATTTTGGGTATTTCTAAAGCTGCAAGCAATTCGGAATCGTTCCTTTCCGCAGCTTCCTTCCAGGAGACGCCGAAGATTTTAACTGACGCTGCTATTAAAGGTAAAACTGACCCGTTGGTGGGTATTAAGGAGAACGTTATTATTGGTAAGCTGATTCCAGCCGGAACCGGAATGAACTGCCTGAATCACGTTCAGGTTGTCCGCAATGATAACCAGCCGGTAGTATAAGTGGATTGAGTTGATGGCAGGGTTTGTTCTTTTCTGATTAGGAGGAATAAACCTTGCCGTTTTTTATAAAAACAAATTTGCGGGTTCAACTTAGGATGCGTGTTATCTACGGCAGATGAAAAAGCTTTCAGGTACAGGAGGCTGTACAGCAAAAGGTAAATGTTCAAATTTCTGCAGCTTAAGAAAAACTTGGTATACGGCGGAGTTAGTAAAGATACATCCTAATTATGTTTCTGAAACTGAAAAATTGACTTTTTCGTTCGCCTAAAGTAAGCAATTACGTCCGCGAATTAGAATTCGCCAGGTTAAAAAGCCCTTATATTTATCCTTTGCAGTGTTTTACAAAATTCTAGCTTGTGCTCCTTCTTTCGCATTTCGCTTTTGCAAACGGGCTTTTTATTCTTATTTTTTCCCTTTTCGGAGCTGCCCTTCTGCCCTTTTTAGTTCGTGCAGGGGAATTTCGCGCCTGCGGGCGCGACCAGAGGAACTTTCCGACGAATCAGAGATTCGTCGGAAAGTTCCTCTGGACTCTTCAAACCTTTTTAATCTGTTTTAGGCAGTAAGCTTAACCTAGACTTTTCAAATTTTTCCTAAAAATAAACGCTCTGTACAAAATTAATGTTGACAAGCCTCTCCAAATCGTGGTATAATATTCAATCGGTGAGACTATATAAAACCAATCAATTTTTAAGTAAGGAGGTGCAGGAATGCCAACCTTTAACCAGCTAGTCCGTAAGGGAAGGGAAGTCGTTGAGAAAAAATCTACTGCTCCCGCACTGCTCAGAGGGTGGAACTCCAAAAAGAGAATCGCAATCAATCAGGATTCTCCACAAAAAAGAGGCGTTTGTACGGCTGTCAGAACCGAAACCCCGAAAAAGCCAAACTCCGCGCTGCGTAAAACAGCCAGGGTTAAGCTGACCAACGGGATTGAAGTGACCGCCTATATCCCCGGCATTGGACACAATTTGCAGGAGCACAGCGTGGTACTGATCCGCGGAGGCCGTGTTAAGGACCTGCCAGGTGTACGTTATCATATCGTGCGCGGCGCTTTGGATGCCCAGGGCGTGGCAAAGAGAATGCAGGCCCGTTCTAAATACGGTGTAAAGCGTCCTAAGGCCGGCGCTGCAAAGAAGTAAAACATTTCCCCATTGCTCTTTAATAAAGATGTTAATGCCGCATAATGTGGTTTTATATATTCAAAATATAGATGGCTGAACCAAAAGGTTTTGACCGGTTTTCTAATTTGAGATGAAGAAACTGCATTGGCATCGACGGGAGTTTTATTTCGAGTACCGATGAATTCATAAATTGTGAAGGAGGGAAGCGAAGTGCCAAGAAGAGGTAATATCGCAAAGCGCGACGTGCTGCCGGATCCGCTTTATAATTCCAAGCTCGTTACGCGCCTGATCAACAATATCATGTTGGACGGCAAGAAGGGCGTTGCACAGAAAATTGTGTACGACGCATTTGCCATTGTCGCCGAGAAAACCGGCAAAGATGCTTTGGAATGCTTTGAGCAGGCCATGGAAAATATTATGCCAGAGCTGGAAGTAAAGGCCCGCCGTGTAGGTGGCGCTACCTATCAGGTTCCTATGGAAGTACGGCCTGAACGCCGTCAGACTTTGGGACTTAGATGGATTACCAATTATTCGCGCCAGCGTTCAGAACGCACCATGAAAGACCGGCTGGCCGGGGAAATCATGGACGCTTTGAATAATGTGGGCGGTGCATGCAAAAAGCGTGACGACACCCATAAAATGGCTGAAGCCAATAAAGCTTTTGCCCATTATCGTTGGTAATGCGCAGACACTGAAAAGGTGTGTTGGGCTTTGACATGAGACAGGAAATCCTACATCCGTAATACTGGAATATTGGGTTTCCTGATACAGACTATGACAGTCAGCCATGGCAGGAAGGACGGAATCGTTTCCGCCCTTCCTGTAATATTGGACTGGTTTATTTAGATCCTGTCGGCCCGATATTTTCATGTTTTATGAGAAACGCCGTTTTTCTTTTGGGAGAATTTGCGGCGCGCTGTTCGCTGTTGAGAAGCGAGAAGGATTTTTTAGGAGGACTATATGCCTAGAGACGTATCATTACAAGATACCCGTAATATCGGCATTATGGCCCACATTGACGCTGGAAAGACCACTACCACCGAACGTATTTTATTTTACACTGGTAAAACACATAAGATCGGTGAGACTCATGATGGCGCAGCGACAATGGACTGGATGGAGCAGGAGCAGGAGAGAGGCATCACCATCACCTCTGCTGCAACTACCGCATTCTGGAAGGGCCATCGCATCAATATCATTGATACCCCCGGACACGTGGACTTCACCGTTGAGGTGGAACGTTCCCTGCGTGTTCTGGACGGTTCCGTGACCGTTTTCTGTGCCAAGGGCGGCGTGGAACCCCAGTCGGAGACAGTTTGGCGTCAGGCTGACAAGTATCGGGTTCCCAGAATGGCGTATGTCAACAAGATGGATATTATGGGCGCTGATTTTTACAACGTGGTGTCCATGATGAGGGATCGCCTTAAGTGTAATGCGGTGCCGATCCAGCTTCCCATTGGTTCTGAAGACACCTTTAAGGGAATCATCGACTTGGTGGAGATGAGCGCAGACGTCTACTATGACGATCTGGGCAAGGACATGCGGGTAGAGGAAATCCCTGAGGATATGAAGGAGCTGGCCCAAAAATATCACGACGAATTGCTGGAGCATATTGCTGAGCAGGACGAAGCGATTATGGAGAAATATCTGGAAGGCGAGGAAATCTCCATTGAGGATATCAAGAGAGTTATTCGCCAGTCCACCATTGATAATAAGATGGTTCCCGTTATCTGCGGTACTTCCTACCGCAATAAGGGTGTCCAAAAGCTCCTGGATGCAGTGGTTGACTATATGCCTTCCCCTATTGATATTCCCCATATTAAAGGCATAAACCCCGATACTGAGGAGGAGGAAGAGAGGCCTTCTTCTGACGAGGAGCCGCTGGCGGCTTTGGCGTTTAAGATTGCCACTGACCCCTATGTAGGCAAGCTGTGCTTCTTCCGTGTATATTCCGGCATTGCCAAGGCTGGCACCACCGTTTACAATTCCACGAAGGATAACAACGAAAGAATCGGCCGTATCCTCCAGATGCACGCCAACCACCGCCAGGACATTGATGCCTGCTATGCGGGTGATATCGCAGCTGCTGTCGGACTGAAGAACACCACAACCGGTGATACTTTATGTGATGAAAAACATCCAATTATTTTGGAATCTATGGAATTCCCGGAACCTGTTATACGGGTAGCCATTGAGCCAAAAACTAAAGCCGGTCAGGAGAAAATGGGTATCGGTCTTGCCAAACTGGCTGAAGAAGATCCCACTTTCCGCACCTATACCGATGAAGAAACAGGACAAACCATTATTGCTGGTATGGGCGAGCTGCATTTGGAAATCATTGTAGACCGTCTGCTCCGCGAATTTAAGGTGGAAGCAAATGTTGGCGCTCCCCAGGTTGCTTATAAGGAAACTGTCCGTAAGAGCGCAGACGTTGACCATAAGTATGCCCGCCAATCTGGCGGTAAAGGCCAGTACGGTCATGTTAAAATCATTCTGGAGCCCAATGAGAGCGGCAAAGGATATGAATTTATCAACAAGATCGTCGGCGGTGCAATTCCCAAGGAATATATTGAGCCTGTCAACCAAGGTATCCAGGGAGCTATGCAGGCCGGTGTATTGGCGGGTTATCCCGTTGTTGACGTAAAGGTCACTTTGTACGATGGTTCTTACCATGAGGTTGACTCGTCTGAAATGGCCTTTAAGATTGCCGGTTCCATGGCTTTTAAAGAAGCTATGAAGAAAGCATCTCCTGTTATTCTGGAACCTATTATGAAGGTTGCGGTTATTGTTCCTGAAGAATATATGGGTGATGTTATCGGTGATATCAACTCCCGCCGCGGACAAATTCAGGGTATGGAACATCGTCCTGGCGCGCAGCAGATTAATGCTTTTGTCCCGCTGTCCGAAATGTTCGGCTATGCAACCGATCTCCGTTCTAAGACTCAGGGACGCGGCCAGTATTCTATGGAGCCTTCTCATTATATTGAAGTTCCAAAGTCTATTGCCGAAGGTATTATGTCCAGTAGAGGAAACAAGCAGGATTAAAATCAGGGAAAATGGTTTTCTGGAAGCTGATTAGGGCATACAAGGGGGACTTTTCCACTGAAAAATAATTTATAAAGGAATAAAAATTCCACATTTGGAAAAAATCCTGCACTTTTTGTGCAGGAAACCCTTGCATTTTCCCCAATTACTTGTTACAATACCAGATGTAACCGTTTTTACCCTGCGAGTATGCTTGCTTTGCAATAAATATCATTTCAAGGGAGGAAAATACTAGAATGGCAAAAGCAAAATTTGAAAGAAACAAGCCCCATATTAACATTGGGACCATTGGTCACGTTGACCATGGCAAAACCACCCTTACTGCCGCGATCACCAAGACCTTGGCTATGAAGGGCGATGCCGAATTTATGGCCTATGACATGATCGATAAGGCTCCAGAAGAAAAAGCACGTGGTATCACAATCAACACTGCTCACGTTGAATATGAAACCGAAAATCGCCACTACGCTCATGTTGACTGCCCCGGACATGCTGACTATGTTAAGAACATGATTACCGGTGCTGCTCAGATGGACGGCGCAATCCTGGTTGTTTCTGCAGCTGACGGCCCCATGCCTCAGACCCGTGAACACATCCTGCTTGCCCGTCAGGTTGGCGTGCCTTATATCGTTGTTTTCATGAATAAGGTTGACCAAGTTGACGATCCTGAGCTTCTTGAGCTGGTTGAGATGGAAATCCGTGAACTGCTTACCGAGTACAGCTTCCCTGGCGACGATATCCCGATTGTAAAGGGTTCTGCTCTGGCAGCTCTGGAAGCATCCAATGATATCAACAATGAAGCTTATAAGCCCATTCTTGAGCTTATGGATGCTGTTGACAGCTATATTCCTACTCCTGAACGTAAAGCAGACCTTCCTTTCCTTATGCCTGTTGAAGACGTGTTCACTATTACCGGACGTGGTACTGTTGCGACTGGTAGAGTTGAAAGAGGCCAGCTGAAATCCGGCGACGAAGTTGAAGTTATCGGTTTGACCGACGAACGTAAAAAAACTGTTGTTACCGGTATTGAAATGTTCCGTAAAACTTTGGATTATGCTGAGGCAGGCGACAACATTGGTGCTCTGCTCCGTGGTATCCAGAGAACTGAGATTGAACGTGGTCAGGTTCTTTGCAAACCCGGCACCATTCATCCTCACACTAAATTCCGCGGACAGGTTTATGTTCTGAAAAAGGAAGAAGGCGGCCGTCATACTGCTTTCTTGAGCAATTATCGTCCCCAGTTCTATTTCCGTACCACTGACGTTACCGGCGTTATCACCCTTCCTGAAGGTGTTGATATGTGTATCCCTGGCGATAACGTTGAGATGGATGTCGAACTGATTACTCCTATCGCTATTGAGGAAGGCCTCCGCTTCGCTATCCGTGAAGGCGGACGTACTGTTGGTTCTGGCGTTGTTACCAAGATCAACGAGTAATTCTTGAATAGATAGATTGAATTCCCGTCTGGCTTAGGCCGGACGGGAATTTTTTTAAATTATAGATTTATTGACGGGAAAACAGGGGTATGATATTTTAAATATGAAGAAAAGGGGGCAGCAATTAAATATGGAAATGGAACCAGGTGGAAACCGCAAGTAGAAGATTCCTTTGCCTGCACCTGAATTTGTAGTATTATATAATGGCAGGGAACCGTTTCCAAAAGAAGCATATTTAAAACTTTCAGAAGCATTTATTTTTAACGGGAATACACATATCAATACTGCTGAATTGACTGTAAAGGTGGTAAATATACAATACAAGGAGATCCAGGAATTGCTGAAAAAGTGCAGGGCATTATATGATTACAGTTTTTTATAGATAGGGTACAAAACTATTCAGAAAAAGGGTATGAATTAAGAGAAGCAATTCGGAAAGCAGCACTGGACTGTGAGGAAATGGGGATTATGCAGTCATTTTTAAAAGCCCATATTTCGGAGGTGGAGAATATGCTGTTTACAGAATGGAAACTGGAAGATGCGTTAAAAATTGAGCGTGAAGAAGGGATTGAAGAAGGCATGGAAAAGGAACGTCGGAAAACCATTCAGTCCTTATCAAGATTTATACCAGTTGAACAAATTGCACAAATGCTTGAAATTCCTATCGAGGAAGTTAATTTTTCCCTTGAAGGATAGCAGAAGGAGCCTTTTTTATTTTTATATTGTATAATTTATCATAAAATTCCACCAGTTTCCTTGCAAGTTTCCTTGTGATCCGGCTACAATAATTACTGCCCGCCGCTTTGCGGGCATGTCCCATTGTCCTGCGGTTTACAGGGATGGTTCCTTCCGCGAAAGGAGGAATCTTTATGATTCCCTTGCGCTGCCGCGGACTTTTCAACGCATCAGCAGCATCCCGTTTCCCTTTGCGCTTTAATGTTTTGCGCAAAAATATGAAAAAGCGTCGTCGGCTTCCCGTTGCTGTCCCTTTTCTGCTTCTTATCTGCTTGGCTGTCACTTCTTTCTTTGAACAGCCTGTTGTGGTATTTGCCCAAGATAGGGCAGTTGTTACCAGGGTTCGGGAATACTTTCCCCCAACAGAATCTTCGCCCGAATTTGAGGTATATTATCCGCAGATCTCCTTTGGGGGAAATCCTAACCAGCTGCAAACTGCTAATGCTATGATGCGGGAATACGCTCTGCAAAGATGTTTTTTGTGCCGTCAGGCTGTCAGTTCCAATTCCTTAGCTCTCCCGCCTGAAGCTAAGGTTGTTGATTACCAGATTAAGCGTAATAGCGGCGGGTTTTTCAGCGTAGTTTTTTCCGAAAGCCCCTCTCAAAATTCCTCTCTGGCCAATTTACCTCCACATGGATTTACAATTCAGTTATCCGATCAGAAGATTTGCCGGCTTGCAGATTTGTTTCTTTCAAACACGAATTATACGTCGCTGCTTGATCAGGAAATTTCCAGAATGTTACAGCGTCCCTTTGAGGGTTTGTCCTTTGATTCCTCATTCTATTTAACGGATGATTCCATTGTCCTTTTGCCAGTAAATGGTGTAAATGAGGAAAATTGGCCTGGAATGGAGCCTATTTCTGTTCCTTTAACTGCTCCTGCGGTTTCAAGGAAATTAACAATAGGGCTTTCGATAGGCCATACACGCACCGACTCATTTGGAGGCTTTTCTGGAAAAAATGAAAAAACAGAGGTCTCTCCAGAGGATATCCAGATGGATGTTCAGGAGGAGCAGTCTGCTGAAATAGATTAAGCAATTTTGCGGTGTCCAAAAGATGGAAATGGGAAAAGCCATTTCCATCTTTTTATGTCTATTCAGAATAATTTTTTTTAATCTAAGCTTACAAATTGGATTTTGGTTGGATTTATGTTATAATAAATACAACCTTAAATGAATTAAAAAGTTTTGAAAACTTAGGGAATTTTTCTGAAAAGTTTTCTGATCGCCAGTTGTAAATATCTTCTGAACAAAATGAAAAGGTAAAAGAAAAGGTTATTATAGCAGCATCTGTTTGCGGATACAAAATATCACAGTGGGAGAAAAGCTTCAGCTTTAACGGGAAACATTGCAGGGGAAGATTAGAGGGCTTTTTGAGCCAGCGAATTCTAATTTTCAGATGTTGCTGCTTAGTTAGAAATTATATATAATCTAGGTTGCAGATTTAATCATATTATCTCCCCAGAGAAAATCTGCTCTACCATTGTCGTTGAAAATAACTTTATAATATGGTATGATAGAAAAAGGCAGCCTAAAGAAAAATACTAATAAAGGCTTTTTACATCAAAATTAATTGTTCAAAGGGGAATTTTCTCTTGAATAATTGCGGCGTTTGGTGTATCCTAAAATACATAGGGGTGATTTGATGAATAGTGAACCGACGATTTCCTTTACTCTGCGTGAGGAACGGGAAAAAGAAATGAAAACCGTCCTGACAGCCGTTTATGACGCTCTGAAGGAAAAGGGATATAATCCGATTAACCAAATCGTCGGGTATATCCTTTCAGAAGACCCAACCTATATTACAACCCATAAAAAAGCGCGCAGTCTGATTCGAAGGATTGACCGTGATGAATTGTTACAGCTTCTGGTAAAATCCTATTTGGACAAGGCTGAAGCGGAATCCAATAGGCAGGCATAAAAAACATGGATCCTGTTGATTAAATTCCATATCTGTAAGTTTTCTAATCATTTTTAAGTTCAGTAGAACTGTGTTTGTTATGCGGGTATATAGTAAATGGGAAAATTATGAAATAGGAATATTCTCCCCAAAAATTTACAAAATGTTTAGAAAGCAAATCTAAGAAATGAAAATTTTTTTACTTGAAAAATTTACAAATAATTAGTTTGAAAATTGCGATAAAAAGGTTTTTTCTGAAGGGAATACTGTAAAATATTAAGCGTATTCCACGAAACCCATAGGAATTTTGGGGACAGATTCGGTGCATTTACACGTTCGCCGCCTTATGCTATAATAGAGGATAGGGTAAGGCCGATCATCTAAAGTCGGTTTATGCATCTTTTTCTTTTATGTAGAACAGAACCCATCAAACCCGCCGGGCCGTTTCTCTTAAAGGGAATAAGGCCGGGCGGTTGTTTTCTCTTAACCATAGGAAAAGACAATCTGTTCTTTTTGACAAAATGAAACTTTGATGTTATTAAAAAGGAGGAAAATAAATGGCAGAGAAAAGAAAATTTGATAAAATAATGTCATATAACGGAAATAGCCTGGTGCGTTGCGGAAATGTTCTATATCTAGGGGATTTAAATGCAAGCCATTTTGCCATGATGCAAATAATTGCTTCAGACAAGCTTCAGGATTTGGAAGTTCCTCAAAAAGTAGCTGTTCAGATTATTGCCAATAATCCTGCCCTGCCGCCAAAAGATAAGGTGATTAAAAGGGCAATGAAGGATGATTTGTATAGTGCCTTAAATGTAGCGCATGTATGGCTTCAACAACATTTAGAACAGTAAATTTTAGATGAAGCTGTACTTTTTGAATTTACTGTGTAAATTGAAACAAAAATGATTTGAAAAAATACTTTGAAAAGACTTGTTCACAGTTTTTTCAAGGTATTTTTATTTCTCAGTTTGCTTCACAAGACCATCACATAAATAACAAAAAATATTGAAATATTTTTCAGCGTTCTGTTTCAATCCGTTTAAGTTTTTATCAAAATCAAAGGATATACTAAAAGCAGAACAAAAGAGAACCACAAAAACAAAAGGAAAATTTTTAGGAGGATAATCATTATGAGCGATTTTAATAATAGAAATGATTCTTTTTACAGTGAAAACCAAAATTCCCAGTCTTTGTCTACACAGGATTCTTATTCATCCCAAACGTACTACTCTGAAGAATTAAAGGAAAAAAAGGGCAAAACGTCTAAACTGATTGCCGCCGCTATGGTATGCAGCGTTATCCTGTCTGGTGCGGCAGGCTTTGGCGGCGGGCTGCTGGCTTCCCGTTTTGCCGATAATGGGTCCATGGCTGAAGTTCCTTCTGTTGGCAATCCCTCTTTAAACTCCACATCCAGTTCAAGCATTTCCAGCACTCCTGAAATGAATCCCAACACTGCTAATGCAACCAATGTCAACACTGCTCCAGAGGCAATGACAACCGCTCAGATTGCTGCCGCCACTGCCAACAGTGTGGTTGAAATTACTACTGAATCCGTCGTAACTGGTGGGGGATTCTGGGTTCAGCAATATGTTGCATCCGGTGCAGGCAGCGGGGTTATTCTCTCTGAAGATGGTTATATTGTCACCAATAACCATGTTATAGAGGATGCTGCTTCTGTTACTGTCCGACTCCATAACGGAGAGTCCTACGAGGCGAAAATTATTGGTGCGGACAGTGAAAAGGATGTTGCCCTGATTAAAATTGAAGCTACTGGGCTTTCCCCTGCTGCAATCGGAAATTCTGATAATCTTGTTGTAGGAGAAGAAACTGTTGCTGTTGGAAATCCCTTAGGACAATTAGGTGGAACTGTTACAAATGGAATTGTCAGCGCCCTTGACCGCGAAATTACCATTGACGGCGAAACAATGAACCTTCTTCAAACAAATGCTGCCATTAATCCTGGCAATTCCGGCGGCGGCCTCTTTAACGAAAAAGGTGAGCTGGTTGGTGTAGTTGTTGCAAAAAGTTCTGGCAATAATCTGGAAGGGCTGGGATTTGCCATTCCAATTAACGATGTTATGGAGGTTGTCAATCAACTAAAGGAATTTGGCTATGTCACTGGTAAACCCTACCTAGGAATTTCTCTAGTTGATATTGATACTGTTCAGAAGGCAATGCGCTATGGTGTCTCAAGGGCAGGTGTGTATGTTGCAGAGGTTGAACGAAAAGAATCTGGACTGGAACCCGGCGATTGTATCGTACAAATTAATGGGCTTAATATTGAGAGCAGCAATGACCTCAGCCAATCTATTAAGTCCTATTCAGCAGGCGATACTGTAGAGTTGACAGTAATCCGAAATGGCCAAACTGTAGAAGTAAATGCGGTTTTGGGCGAAAAAGTACCTCAATCTGTCCAGCAAAAGGATCAGGATTCTTTGTCAGATCAGATTATTGCCCAGCAAAGCCGTATGGAAGCCTAGGAAAAGCAGAAATTAAGATAAGAATGCAGCTTTATTAGGCAATTGCATAGATAGTAATTGAATACCGTCCAGAATATGGGAATACTAAAAATATAAAATTAATTCAGAAAGGATGCAGTGTATTTATGAGAACTTTAAAAAAGCTGGACGAATTTCGCTCAGAAGCAGGAAACGCCCTTTTTACCAAGTCCCAGGCGGTGGCAGTTACGCTTCGCCTTTTGGAAATGGAGATGAATGCATGTGAAACTTCAGAAGAATCAGAGGTGTTTGCCAATGCCCTAAAGATTGCCCATGTGGGATATTTAGACAGTACAAATACCGAAACAGATTCCATGTTGGATAACTTGGGTGTTGCACGCATTACCGCTGATCAGATTGTTTCCGCTGTTCAATCAATTGTGTTTGATGCAGAGTAGTTTTTAATGTTTTTGACATAGAACTAGGCCCTATCCCTTACAAAGGATAGGGCCTGTTTTTAAATTTCCCAATCTTACTTTCATTTAACGTGAGTTCGATAAAGCTAAGAACTTATCCCAAAATGCTCCACACCCATCCTGCTTGCATATTTTCCGCCAAACTGCGTTGATTTTCCTTGCCGGGAGACAAGCTTGCCTGCAGCCAACGGCTGTTGAAATGGCGTGCTAGAATCGAGAACATTAAAATTGACAAAGGCTTCTCATCGGACTCACATTAATTTAGCATAAATTCGTTTGTATAGGAGTATTTTGCGCTTGGCGGACTCAATTTAGCAGAACTGAACTGGCGAACAAGGGACGTTTCAGGAGTGCAGCTTTGCTGCACATAGCTTTGCTGCACATAGCTTTGCTGCACATAGCTTTGCTGTCAGTATTCTGGATTCTCTGCTTTAGATGGGATTCATCTTAGGCTGTGCTTGCAAATTTGCTTGTCAAATTCACTTGAATTTAATGGAAAGAAGGAGGGGAAACCTGAGTATTTTTAAATGGATTGTTTCCAGGGGAAGGTTCCGACATACTAAAATACATTCTCGCAGCCTTTGTAGTTCCAAAATCACGGTTGGAACCTGTATCCTGAACCTTGTTAAATGCCTCTCGGAACATGGCATTATGAGCTTCCTCACGGTTCAGCAGAAAATCAATGGTTTCTTTTACCTTTTTGTCGTTGATCTGGCGGTAGAGATATTCATAAACTACCTTTGCCCTTTGCTCAGAGGCGATATTAGACAAAAGGTCTGCACAAAGATCCCCTGTAACAGTAACATAGTCACCCGTCCAGGAATAACCTGAGGCATTAATTAATCCTGGATTTAATCCCAGAAGAACATGGGATTCGATTTCCCCTGCTGGAACAGACTGGGCGTCCACATCATGTCCATTTAATAAGTTGATTGTTTGGGCAACCATTTCCAAATGTCCTAGTTCTTCGGCTGCAATATCCAGAAACAGATCTTTAATTTCAGGGTCTTTAATACGGAAACTTTGGGACATATACTGCATAGCGGCCTTTAACTCTCCGTTGCCTCCACCCATCTGCTCTTGGAGCAGCGCAGCGTATTGAGGATTGGGCTTTTCGACAGCTACAGGATGAAACAGCATCTTTTCATGTTTAAACATAGGAAATACCTCCCTTTCTAAGAATAGGATTTCCTTTTCTGTTTGCTTTATTCAGGGGTCTTTACAATGACAAACACATTTGAATTTATAAAATAAGAGGGGGGGGGCAGCATTGTTGCTGCCTCCCCTTATTATTTTATCAGTTAAATAATCCTTTTGACATAGGATAAACTTTTTCTGGAGGAAGAAGTTTATCTATAGAAATATGACTGTTCCTTTTGATAAGGAGATTATGGACGTATTCTGTAATATCTGATATTTGTACAATCCAATGGTTTACATAATTGTAAACTGCTTTTCCCCTTAGACCAAGCTGGATAGAACGGTAGGGTAAAGGGTTTCCATAAATATCCCGCTCTGGGTCCCACTGACAGCGAATATCGGAATGAGCCACAGCCTGTTTCCATTCTTCCGCTGATATACCTGATTCCAAATGATAGGATGAGGGAACAGCATTACATACAATTTCATCGAAAGCCTCCCGATAAATGTCTATAGCCAGGACGCGCTCCTGACCTGGCTTCTGCGCCCATCCACAACGGTACATCATCCATAAAAAAGATGGCTTAATCCAGGTCATCCGATTTAAGTTGAAGTGTTCCCCAAAGGTTCCCTTAATAACTGCTTCCTCTGCAATCATAGGCGAATAAGCCTGATAAACGCGGATAGTATTTTCAGTAAAGATAGCCCGAATCTCTTTTTTATCTTCCAAAATTTATTTGTCCCTTCAAAAAACTTTTGGTTTATAAGGCAATTTCAGATTCCTAGGTCTGGACTTTTGTGACTGCTAAATCCAGTTTGCCAATAAAAGCCCTCAGCACCAGCTCCGCTGCTGGTAAAACCAATACCTGCCTTTTTCATTTTACCCTTGTTTATGCGAATCTGAAACCGCAATATAACACGAAGACAACTTTTCAGCAAATCCCAGTTCTTTCAAACAGTGGTTAAGCCTTTCAAACCCCGTTTTGTCGATTCCCTTCCAGGAGAGCAGCTCCGCACCGCTGTACTTCTGCAGACTGGCTATATATTTTATTTTGTGGCTGGAAAGAGCGTGAAACACAGATTCAGGCAGCTTATTTTTCAAAACATCCAAGGGCAGAAGCTGAACAGGGTCTTTTGGAGGAAACCTCTTGTCAAATTCCTCTATCTCCTCTGGCGCAATCTCAAAAACCTTGTCCTCATAGAATTTCCCGGAAATTCCATCTAAAGCCCCATCATAAAGTTCCAATGCCATTAATGCGTCAAAGCTGGTTCCCTGTGGGGTGGTAATACCATATTCCCCAGCCCGGCGGAAGCCAAACCGGGGATAGTAATCAGGATGGCCGTAAATGATAATTGCCCGATAGCCAAGTTCCTTTGCCCTAGCAATGGAACAACGCAGCAGAGCAGAACCAATCCCCATTTTTTTATAAGCAGGAAGGACGCTGAGAGGCCCAAAGGTTAAAACCTCTGTCTCCCTACCATCGCCTGCAATAATTTTCGATTTGCTGTAAATTATATTGCCCACAAGCTGCCCCTCGGTTTCTGCTACAAAGTCAAGTTCAGGTACAAAGGCGGAGGAGCTTCTCAGTTTATGAACGATCAGATGCTCCCCATCGCAGGTGGGGTGATCCATACACCCCCAGAAAGCCTCACGGGTCAATTCTTCCACGGTTCGGTAATCTGTAGGTGTTTCCAAGCGTATTGTTATATTCAAAAGAATTTCCTCCTGCTTCCATCCTTCTTTTTGGCGCGGATTTGTTTGGCCAGGGACTTGTGCCATTGCTGTTTCTGGCGTAGATAGGCAGTTTTATCGTCAGAAAATTTGGCTTCGCTTTTTAAACGGCAATAGCTTTCCCAACGCTCCGGGGATAGATCTCCATTGGCAATTGCCTCCTGGATAGCACAGCCCGGTTCCGATTGGTGACGGCAGTCGCTGAACCGGCATTTCCCCAGATATTCTTCCACATCCCCAAAGGCGCTGTGAATCCCAGTAGAGACATCCCACATTCCCAATTCCCGCATACCGGGAGTATCAATCACCATGGCTCCGCTTTTCAGCATGATAAGTTGACGATAGGTTGTAGTATGACGGCCCCGGCTGTCTTCTTCACGGATTGCACTGACTGACATAATTTCCTCTCCTGCAAAGGCGTTGACCAAGCTGGACTTTCCTACCCCGGATGACCCCAGGAATACCACCGTTTTTCCGGGTTGAATATATTTCGACAGCCCGTCCATACCAAACCCGTTTTTAGAGCTGACCGCGTATATGTCAACCCCTGGTGCAAAACCTTCGGCAGCTTTAAGATATACTTCGTAATCTTCTGTCAAGTCGGCCTTGGTCAGCACAATCACTGGAATTGCCCCTGACTGCCATGCCAGCGTTAAATACCGTTCCAGACGTTTTTCATTAAAGTTGTGGTTCAGCGACTGTAAAATGAATACATAGTCAAAATTAGCCGCTACCGCCTGCTCACCCCGTCCAGGGGTTGGATCCCGGCGGGAAAAGAAAGTCCTGCGGGGAAGGGTACGGATAATTTGGCTGTCCCCATTGGGGATATAGTTAATTTGGACAAAATCGCCGGTAGTCGGAAATTCCTCTGTTCCATTGTAATATTCCTTTGTTTTCAGGCGGGCATAGGTTTCGCCGTATTCACAAACAAGCTCATAACGTTCCTTGTGTACCGCTGTAATACGTGCAGGGATGCTTTGCCCGTCAATGGATATCATCTCCGGCATAAATCCATAGTTCTGTAAATCCACTTCTGAATTCCTCCATTATTATTGTTGTTTTGGCTCTGCTGACTGTTACACGCATAAAAAACAACTCCTTTCTTTTGTTTATGACTGAAAAAGACATAAAAATACCGCTGAAAGCAACCTTAATGGCAATACTTCCTGCGGCTTCTAAAAATAAAAATAGCATACTCCTTCGAGTATGCTACAACCAACGTTATAGTATTCACAAAAGGCATTTTCCCACTATTCAACTTTATGATCCCATGATAAATACCTCCTTTCTTTTTCATTGGCAGACACAGCTTGATTTGTGGTAAGTATAGCATACCGTTGTAAAATTGTCAATCCCTGATTTGATACATCCCACGGAAATCAATTTACAGAATCATTGCAAAAAAGAAGAAAAAACCTTCGGCGCGGGCGCAAAGCCAAAGTAAGCACAAACCAAACCCGTATGAAAAGCTTTGGCCGCTTTCTCGAAAGTGGCAGGTTTCCAAAGGGCAGCGCCCTTTGGTCGTCAGTTCAGCTTTGCTGAACTGAACCCGCAAGGCGCGAAACTCCCCTTTGGCAAGAGCATTTTTCTTTCCTTCTTTCTATTACAATATAATTAGGTTGGAACCCTCGGCAGCCAGCCGGGGGTTTCGTCCGTCTTTTTGCGATAGAAAAAGAAAGAAGAACCTTCCCTTTTTCTCCGCCTACCCTGAAAAAGACCCCGGTGGGGTGTTTGTCAATATCCACCTCAAAATCTCCATAAAATTGATTTCCGTGGATAAGTCCGGCATATAGTTGAAACCCTGTCTGCAATATGTTAAAATGTACATCAGGGCAAAAATTCATACAGGGGGATAAATATGGAAGAACACAAACCCAATCCACAAGCTGTATCTTCAACCGTTTGGCAAAAACTTTCCGTTCCGCTGCTGACAATAGGCGTAGCGCTTTTGGTTTTCTTTTTTCAATGGCTGTTTGGTATGATGTATCCACAGGATTCCTATCGGGTTTACAGCAACTGGGAAATTACGGAACTGACAGCGGAAAACCTTCTGACTGAAAAAAGGCTGGACGGTATTCGGGAAACGATTGACCGGAAAGGCGTCAAAAGTATTTATCTTGATTCTATTGACGAAATCTCCTTCAACAGTGCAGGGAAGCTGCTTTCAGCAGATTTAACATTTATGGCCTGTGCTGCAGGCGGAACCCAAGGCCAGATATACCGCCTTACCTTATCAGAAGAAAAAACGCCAGACGGCTATTGGGCCAAACTGGAACGGTTGGAAGGTTATATTTCCATTGACCCCGACACACTTCCAAAACGTGTTCCCTATGAAACCTTATATACGTTATCCCACCATCCCATGTCGGAATTAGCTAATCAAAAACCAATTGCCAGCGAGGGCAGATTTTTTATGGCAGCTCCAGCAGACGGCTTAACAATCGAAACTGACCGTGAAGCGCCAGCATTACAGACAGAAATAGACGAAAGGCTCATATGGTTTGTACGCTACAATGGGGGATGGTTTACCGCAACCGAGACAGACCAGATATCTCCGCAGTTTCTGCCAGTGGTTCTGACGGTAAAAGGGACAGACAGTGAACCGCAATTATATGGTTGGATGCTATTGGAAATTCCCGGATAATATAAAAAGTCTTAATCAGGAGGCAGTAATTACTTATGGACTTTAAACAAACAGTTGACTATATTATAAATCTGCGCCATAGAAGTGAGATAAAAGGGTTAAACCGGATGAGGCGGTTTATGGAACTTTTAGGAAACCCGCAGGACAAGCTCTCCTATATCCATATTACTGGAACCAACGGGAAGGGATCCACAACTGCAATGTTAAATTCCATTTTAACCTGTGCCGGGTATAAAGCAGGAATGTTTATTTCTCCCTATGTGCTGGAATTCCGGGAACGGATTCAAATTGGCGGCAAAATGATTCCAAAGGATGGCCTTGTACGGATAGTAGCTGCAATCAAGCCTGTCATTGACCAGATGTATCAAGAGGGAGACGGCCCTGTACAATTTGAAGTAGTAACAGCAATTGGGTTTGTATATTTTGCAGAACAAAAATGCGACGTTGTTTGTTTGGAAGTGGGAATTGGAGGACTTAGAGACAGTACCAATATTATTCGCGAACCTTTGGCGGCAGTTATTGCCAATATTGGTTTTGACCATACAAATATGCTGGGGAATACTTTGGAGGCAATAGCTGCCCAAAAAGCGGGCATCATAAAAGGAAAGTGTCCTGTGTGTGTTTATCCCCACACGGATCCTGATGCACTGGCGGCTATTATGGAAAAGTGCGCAGAAAATGGTAATATGCTTATTCAGGGAAATTTCAACCATGCCAATATTATAAAGCATGATATTAATGGAACAGATTTTATATATGATGGGTTAAAAATTCACCTTCCACTTCTTGGCCAGCATCAGATTTGTAATGCTATCAATGTAATTGAAACAATTCGCGCAATACGTGGAGCGGGAATCGAGACAACAGATTCCCAAATGATTCAGGGAATTGCAAAGGTAACATTTCCCGCCAGAACAGAAATACTTTGCAGGCAGCCGCTGACCATTTTAGACGGCGCTCATAATGATAACGGGGCAGAAGCTTTAGAAATTACTTTAAAAGATGTGCTGAAGGATGTAAAGCCGTTGGTTGCTATTATGGGAATGATGGGGGATAAAGATTGTCAAAAGGTTGTTAAAAGAATTGCCTCTTTTGCTGATGCGGTTATTGCAGTAACGCCCAGTTTGGAGTATCGCGCCCTGCCGAAAGAAAAACTAGCAGAATTTGCAGGGGAATATTGCGAATGTGTTGAGCTGGGGGCTGGCTTCCGGGAAAGTTACCTGCGTGGGATAGAGTTGGCGGGAAAGGATGGTGCTGTTGTAATCTGCGGTTCACTGTACCTTGCCGCTGACATGAGGACAGCGGTTTTAGACTGGCTGAAAGAAAAACAGAGGGATTGATAACCGCTTAAAGGAGAAAATATGTTGAACCTTTTTTATACATTTATGCGCCGGTTTTGTTACTATCTGGGAATTGCCATGATTGTTTGCGGGATGATGCCAGTTATTACTCATGGGATATGGAGAAGCGAGGGGATTTGGGCACTCATTTTGGGAGGGATTTTTCTTTTAGTTCTTCGCCAGGAAAGTTTTTGCAGTAAAATCTTTGGACAGCATTGGCATTGGATGGAGGGGGCTGTTTATGGCGTTCTTTGGGCTGGAATTTTATTTGCCCTTGTGCTTACCATTATGATTATACAGTATGCTTTCTTTCACTTTCCACCAAAGGACTGTGAAACTACTTTGGTGGTATTGGGATGTAAAATTAATGGAAACCGTCCAACTGTGATGCTTCGGCAAAGGCTGGACAGCGCTTATCGGGCATTAGAAAAAGACCCATCCCTAAATTGCATTGTTTCGGGAGGACAGGGGCCGGATGAAGAATATTCTGAAAGCCATATTATGCGGGAATATTTGATAAAAAAAGGAATTGAGCCGGAACGTATCCGGGAGGAAAATCAGTCTACCAGTACACAGGAGAACCTTATTTTTTCCAGACAGATTATTGCAGAGGCAGGATGGCCGGATACCATTACCATTGTGACGAGCGGGTATCACCAGTACCGTGCGGCGTTGATGGCAAAACGGCTGGGGATGAAGTTCTATAACCGATATGCGCCAACATCGTTTTACCTGGTTCCGGCATATGTAGTGCGGGAGTATTTGGGGATTGTACATTTTTGGATGTTTGGAGAATAAGAAAGGACCGAAGGCTTTTATGCTTTCGGCCCTTTTGGTTTGTACATATGTGGGCACATCTGTAATAAGGAACCGCATAAAGCGGCTTAAAAAGCCAAGTTTCCCATTTTAAGGGCAGGCTTATACCGGAATCCCCTGAGAACGGAGAAATTGCAGAGTCAATTCCCTCTGCTCTGCCTGATAATCTGTTAAGCCAGTCAGGGTTTTGGCGGCAGCAATAATTAAATAGTCATTTATTTCTTTCCTGGTTACCCCCATTTCTCTGAGGTAAATTTCAGCAGCCTGTTTCTGCATTTCAGGCACCTTTTCCCAGTTGGGAACATCCTTTGATACACGGGGAAATTCTATTAAATAAAGTGTCCTTGCAATATCAAGGTTTCGGTTCCCTTTACAAATATCCATTAAATCTATAACATACGCCTGCTTCCCATCCCAAAGAATATTGCTGAAATGGAAGTCGTCATGACAAAAGCTGTCCCCATCGGGGAAGCTCTCTAAAATCTTGAAAAGCCTTGTCTTGCTTTTTGGAGGAAGTTTTTCTGATCGGCTGATTCTGTATTGAATTTTCTTTTTATAGCTTTCAATGGATGGAGGGGTTGTGTTTAATATCTTTTTATGTGTAGCTGCTAAGGTTAAAGTATGGGTTTCCACTTCACCGGTCTTGAAAAGAATGTCCAGCAGTGTTTCCCCTGGAATTTTATCGTAAATAATCCCTGCCTGGTTTTCCACAGTAACAATTTCATAGGCTTTCGCAGCAGGCAGCCCTGCCTGAACTGCCAGCAGGGTATTATGGAATTCCCTTTTTATTTCATTTTGAGAGTAAAATCCTGTATGGAACAATTTTATTACTTTGTTGTTTCCAATATCATAAACATCCGCTGTATTTCCCACTCCAATCAAATTGTTCTGAGTAAGGTTCAAATTCATTTGTTTTGCCCCTTTCTGTAAGCTTGGACAACCTAATTATAACATACTGCCGAACGCATAACAAGAAAGGTTTATTTAACATGATTCTGTCAAATGAAAATTATTATTTATTGTTTTTCGATAAAAAAATATTGCATTTCAATAAAACATGATTTATAATAGTCCTATAACCATTAAGGGGGACATGATATGTGGGATGAGAAAAAATCCATAGCCTTATCCAAACTGGGAGTTCTCATATTTATGCTATTGATACTGACAGCAGCGGTTTTTGCCCCATGGATGACAGCTTGGCTGATAAATTACAGTCAGGCGCATCTTGCAGGAAAGGAGCTTTTGTTTTATTTGACTCTGTACAGCGGATGTATCCCTGCATTGCTGCTGTTGTACGAACTCTACAGGCTGTTACAGCGAATTAGCAAAGGAGAAGTTTTTGTGTTGGCAAATGTAGCAGGACTGCGGCGGATATCCTGGTATAGTATTTTAGGCGGAGGAATATGCCTGCTGTCAGCGCTGTATTATATTCCCTATCTGCTAATAGCTTTTGCAGCCGCATTTGTGGGAATTATTGTAAGGGTAGTAAAAAATGTGTTCGCCCAAGCGGTTGAACTACAGCAGGAAGTAGATTATACAATATAGCAAAAGGGGGAGCGTGAAAAAATGCCGATTATCGTGAACCTGGATGTTATGATGGCAAAGCGGAAGATATCGGGAGGGGAATTGGCGCAGAGAATCGGGATTACACCGGCGAATCTTTCGATCTTAAAGAACAATAAAGCAAAGGCAGTACGATTTTCCACACTGGAAGCCATATGCAGGGAGTTGAAGTGCCAGCCGTCGGACTTACTCAAATACGAAGAAGAACCTTTTGACCCTATGGATAAATAAGATGAAAAAGGAGGAAACGATTGTGGAAGAAAATAAGGAAATGAACCGATCAGAACAATCCACAACAGATATGACCAGTGGTGAACAGACAGAGAAAACAACGCCGAAACCACCAAAAGGCTGGCAGCCAGAACCCCAAGGTACTGGCCAGGAGCCGCAGGGAGAGGGAGAAAAGAAGGAAAACCAAAAGGCCATATCCCCATATTCTGCAGCTGCATGGCGAAGCAATACAGAAGGGGTAAACATTATAGATGTTAAGCCTGTAAAAGAACCGTTTACAGCGGATAAACATGACAGCATTTTCGCGCTGCTTTTTTTAATTATGAGCTATCTGCTGATGAGATGGGGCGTTCTATGGTATGGAGACGGGATGAGAATGGGCGTATTTACTTTAATTTACGCTTGTGTTATCCTGGGGTATGCCAGAGGAAAAGGGATCGCCATTCGCAGGGAAAGCTGGTTCTGGCTGGCTATGATGTTAGGCTGTGCTCTTGGATATTGTTTATGGGGTTGTTTGAGCCAGGGCGGATATTGGATTGTACAGATTAGTTTTCTGCTGGGAACAGCAGTTTACTGGCCTATGTCCTTATCAGGCGCTCTTTTTTCGGAAAGAACCGATAACTGGATGCCAATTGACTTGATTCGGGGATTCTTCGTCATGCCCTTTGGAAATTTTGGATGCGGTATATCCGCTTTGAAACAGGGCGCCTCCAAAATACGCCAGGGCCGGACGATTTTAGGAATTCTTTTAGGGGCGATTATTTCCATCCCGATTTTGGGAATTGTGCTTCCCCAACTGATGAGCGCAGATATTGGATTCCAAAACCTGGTAGAACGCTTTTTTGACAATATCCTCCATTATCTCTTTAACCTTCTATTATATGGGATTATGGCGATTCCTACCGCATGCTATTTATACGGGCTGATTGCTGGCTGCTTCCATAGGAGGAATTCCGGCAAAAAACCGCAGGATTATGAAAAAACAATTAGTTCCCTTCAAATCCTTCCAATGGCAACGGTTTATACGGCGCTGAGCATTATTTGCTTTGTATATCTTATATTTATTGGTGTACAGGCTGGATATCTGTTTTCTGCTTTCCGCAGAATTTGCCCGGAGGGATACTCCAGTTACGCCGAATATGCAAGAAAAGGTTTCTTTGAACTTTGCCGTGTTGCTGCTTTTAATGGCGCCGTTCTTTTGGCTGCTAATGTCTTATCAAGGAAATCATGCAGGGAAACCCCTGTTTTAAGGACGTTTAATACTGTCCTTTCCCTGCTTACCCTCCTGCTTTTAGGAACTGCTTGGAGCAAGATGATTCTTTACGTTAATGTTTATGGCCTTTCTATTAGAAGGTTTCTGCCCTGTTGGTTTATGGCTTTCCTTACAATTTGTTTTTTGATGATAATTATTTTACAATATAAATCGTTTTCGATTATAAGAAATATTGCGGCTGTTGGCGCAGTTATGTTTGTTGTCCTTTGTCTGATAAACGTTGACGGTGTCATTGCCCGGTATAATCTTTCCCGTTTCCAAAAGGGGTCTTTACCTAACTTTGAGATTTCGGAGCTGTATGATTACAATCTTGGAGGGGTTGCTCCTGCCCTTGATTTATACCTGAGCACACAGGATCCTCAAGTAAAATCGGAAACCGGGTGGTATTTATCCAGAATGTTGGTTACAGCAAGGTTTTCAAATCATTCATGGTTGGGCACTACTGCTCAATCACTTTATGTAGAATCAGTTCTTTCCCCGTTTGAGGAAGAATTCAAACAGTATACCCCATGGAAGGGATAAAATATAGCTTTTTCTTATAAGGCAAAGAGGGCGATAGCCTAACCTGACAAACATCCCAAAATATTTTAGGGTGTTTCTGAGGAAAGGCTGTCGCCCTCTGATTGTCTTTTTTAAACCTGTTCTGCAATGTCACAGATTAAGCGGTAAGTCTTTTCCCATCCCAAACAAGGGTCAGTAATAGACTTTCCATAAATTCCCCCGCCAATTTTCTGGCTTCCATCCTCAATATAACTTTCCACCATAAATCCCTTAACCATCCGGGCAATGTCCTTAGAATGCCTCATACTGGAAAGAACATCTTTACAAATACGGATCTGTTCTAAGGGCTGCTTATTAGAATTAGAGTGGTTAGCATCAACAATCAAAGCCATATTTTTCAGATTTTTCTCATAGTACATCTCATATAAGCGCATCAAATCTTCATAGTGGTAATTAGGAATAGATTGTCCATGTTTATTTACAGAACCACGTAAAATGGCGTGGGCACATTCATTACCTTCTGTGCAGACTTCCCACCCCCGATAAATAAAGGTATGAGAATGCTGAGCAGCTAAAATAGCGTTTAGCATTACAGCATAATCCCCGCTGGTAGGATTTTTCATTCCAACAGGAATTCCAATTCCGCTGGCTGTCAGCCGGTGCTGCTGATCTTCTACAGATCTGGCTCCAACTGCCACATAGGATAATAAATCTGATAAATATAAGTGATTTTCTGGATACAGCATTTCATCGGCACATGTAAACCCAGTTTCAGTGACAGCCCGTAAATGAATATGTCTGATAGCAATAATTCCCTTTAACATATCCGCCTCATGGGAGGGATCAGGCTGATGCACCATACCCTTGTACCCTTCTCCGTTGGTACGGGGTTTGTTGGTATAAATACGGGGGATAATCAATATCTTGTCTTTAACCTCTTCCTGAACCCGAACCAGGCGGGAAATGTAGTCCAGAACAGGTTCCTCTGAGTCAGCGGAACAGGGGCCGATAATCATTAGGATTCGATTGGATTTACCTGTTAGAATGTTCTGTATTTCTTCGTCGCGCTGTGCTTTATGTTCTGCAAGTTCCGGGCTTAGGGGATATTGTTGTTTAATCTCGTCTGGATGGGGCAGGGAACGTACATGTTCCATTTTCATATCCATAGATTGGTTTCCTTTCAAGTCTCTCAGATATAAAATATATTACTTTAATGTTTGGTCGTTTGGAAAAACCTTGCTTTTACAAGCCAGCCAATTACAAAGAAAAACCATACGTTAAGAACTGGAAGAAAAGCAGTAAGTGAAAGTGGAATACGGAAAAAAACCTTTGAAAACATTTTCTGGGTCATTTCAAAGGGCCATTGGAACAGAAGCACGGAAAGGTCAAATATAAACCCTCCAAAGCCATGGTCAACATCCATACCGTTTGTAATCCAGAATAGAATACCAGGTACCACTGCGGAAACAGTGGCCATAATCGGAAAACTAATCCTGCCCCAAAACCCATTGCAAAAGCCTAACCACATGGCAACGAATCCAAATAAGAAGGCAAGACCAACGCGGATAAGCGGTAAAAATTTTTCAATACGTGAAAAGTAGATTGCATAAAAACCACAAGTCAATAAAATGGCAAGATAGATAGCCATATCGCGATAGACAGGAACCCGGAACCGTTCTGTCCAGATACTGAACCATCGAAGAATAGGGGAATATTTTTTATATGGCATAATAGCAGTAACCTCCTCCTGTTCAATAGATTTCAGAAATGGTGCGGTAAGGGACAACACCGTTATAGTTGACATGCATTAGGAAAGCATAGTATCCGGTCATTGCCAGCAGTAGTAGGATGTAAACGACAGCCTGCGTAATATAGGGGTAAATCGAACCGTATTTGGTAGATTGAGCGGCAGCCGTCATAACTTTAGCCAAATCGCTGACAAGCAGGATAAGTGCAGGAGTCATAAATAGGATGGCAATACGGGAAATAATGTGGAACTTAATTCCCAGCAATTCGCAGAAAGTGCCATAAAAGAGACAATTAATAAGAATATTATTAAATGGGTTCAACTTTACAAGTTCAGCTCTCCAGAGCAAACAAATAACAAGAATCATAACAAATCCAATAGAGGGCCAGGGAAGGACCCCAAGGGAATTTGGGGAAACCTCCTTTTGATAATATAGCCTTCCGGCAATAACATAAAACTTTTCAAAGAAGGCGTACATTAGGATTCCCCCCAATGTAAAAACAGGGAGCACAACCCGGTTTAAAGGAATTTTTAAAATCAGGAAAAATGGTAAAAAGATAAGTGCAGACAAGTGGAAGGTAGAAGCGAGAAGCACCAAAACAACAAACCGCATAGGACGGTTTTCCTTAATATCAATTAATGCCCACATAAGGATCATAGTAGCAGCGTACTGCCTCATAAAGCAGAAAGAGTTAAAGAGCAGTCCAAAACACAGGAAAGCAGCAACGCTCATCCATGGATTGGAGGAGTAGCGGTGGATAAACCACATAATACTGACCGCATACAGCGCCCCAAAAAAGAAAAAGATAACAAACCCTTCCATAGTAAAGTTTGCTAAAAGACGGTTTACCATTAGGTAGCCTTTTTCCATCCGGTCAAGGCTGTAGGGGAGGTCGTACCAGTCCATATGGTAGGTTTGAGTAAAGGTAGGCCAATAAAGGGCATAGTCATAGCCGGTCAAATACCGTATTCCAGCCAGTACTGTAAAAACCAGTCCCATAAAAACAGTATAAATCCGTTTCCCCCATGGGTTTTGCCAAAGCGTACACAGGCCGAATCCCCCCAGCACGGCCGCAGCTAACAGCGCATAATAAATTGTCATTGTTTATAAACCATTCCTCTCCGTCTATTTAGTGGCATGATACCATCATACCGCCAGTTTGCCCAAAAATCAACCTAGTTTCCTATGCTCTTTTGAAAAATAGTCAATTTATCTGTAAAGGTCAAAATTAATCATATCTAGTTGCATCTTTCTGTATAAAATAATATAATATTACATATGTTTTTGCTTATCACTAAGCGCCTGTATTTCAGGGACAGGCAATATAATGTAAAAGGAGCGTGTGAAATGCCAAAAATACAGAACGCAAAGCTGTTAAAATATGTAAAGCTGTTTACCTCTACTTTTTATCTTAGTGCGTTTACCTTTGGGGGAGGATTTGTCATTGTTCCCCTGATGAAAAAGAAGTTTGTAGATGAACTGAAATGGCTGGAGGAAGACGAAATGCTTAATATTGCTGCAATTGCTCAATCTTCCCCAGGCTCGGTAGCAGTCAATGCTGCCATTTTTGTCGGATACCGTATTGCAGGGGTTGGAGGCGCGGCCGTTACCATTTTAGGCACAATCCTTCCACCTTTTATTATTATTTCCATTATCTCTGCTTTTTACTCTGCCTTCCGATCCAACCACATTGTAAGCGCAGTGCTGAAAGGAATGCAATCCGGTATTGCTGCCGTTATTGCCGATGTGGTTACATCTATGGGAGGCAAGATTATCAAACAGAAAAAATGGGTTTCTACTATTAGTATGTTTGCTGCCTTTATTGCTACCTGGTATTTTAATATTAACGTTGTCTTTATTATATTGGCCTGCGGACTTGTTGGCGCAGTGACTGCTTTACAGGATTTGAAACATACTATGGAGCGGGGGGAAGAATGATGAGGCTGATTCAATTGTTTTGGAGCTTTTTTCAAATTGGCCTGTTCAGCATTGGCGGTGGTTATGCAGCTCTGCCGCTTATCCAGGAACAGGTTGTGGAAAAATATTCATGGCTTTCCATGATGGAATTTACAGACTTGATTACAATTGCTGAAATGACTCCTGGCCCTATTGCTATTAACGCCGCTACCTTTGTCGGCCTTCGTATCGAGGGAGTATGGGGGGCGGTTACCGCTACTTTTGGATGTGTTTTTCCTTCCTGTATTATTATGTCTATTTTGGCTTATTTGTATTTTAAATATAGCAATTTAAAGATGATTCAGGGGATTTTAGCCGGACTTAGACCTGCTGTCGTCGCATTAATTGCATCTGCTGGGGTTTCTATTCTGTTGGTTGCTTTTTTTGGGGAAAAGGGATCAATACATTTGGAACATTTAAATCTGGTTTCGGTTCTTTTGTTTGCCGCTGCTTTTTTCATTCTGAAGAAATGGAAACCCTCCCCTGTTCTGGTTATGTTTAGCTGTGGCATTGTTGGGGGAGCGGTATACCTTCTAACTGGTTTTTAGTTTTAACGGATATAAACCCTTTTAAAGTAATGGCTGGCGGTTTCCGTTTTTCACTGCCCCCTATATTAATACATAGGCAATAAGATTGCATTTATCATAACTGCAATCTTATTGCCTTTTTATTTTACGTTCTGTTATCTGTCCTTTAAGGGCTGATAATCCTGATGAGGCAGAACAGCTTTATACGCTGGGCGGATCAGCCTGCCGCCGCAGACAATTTCCTCCATCCGGTGGGCGCACCATCCGGCAACTCTGGCAGCGGCAAATATTGGGGTATGTAATTCGTCAGGAATACCAAGCATTTTATAAACCAATCCTGAATACAGATCTACGTTTGCACAAATGACTTTATCTTTTCCTTTTTCCGCCAAAACTTCCGGGGCAAGGCGTTCAACAGCTTCCAATAAGGCGAATTCATCTTCAAAGCCTTTAGCAGCAGCAAGTCTTCTTGCACTTCGTTTCAAAATGACTGCTCTTGGATCGCTTTTCGTATATACTGCATGGCCCATTCCATAAATAAGCCCGGATCTATCCCCTGCCTGTTTCCCGGCAAGCTGGAATAAGTAATCCTTTACTTCAGCGTCGTTATCCCAATGCTTAATATCTTGTTTCATAAATTCAACCATTTCACGGACCTTTTTGTTGGCGCCGCCATGCCGGGGGCCTTTCAGGGAACCGATTCCGGCAGAAATTGCAGCGTAAATATCAGTACCGGAGGAGGAAAGGACACGTGTGGCAAAGGTAGAGTTATTACCGCCGCCATGTTCAGCGTGAAGAATCATACAGATATCCAAAAGCCGGGCTTCTTCCTCGGTAAATTGGGTGTCAGCGCGAAGCATCCTCAAAATAGTTTGGGAAATAGACTGGTCTGGTAAGGGCTGATGAAAATACATGCTCTCCTTATCCCAAAAGCGCCGCTTAATCTGATACGCCATAACCATAATACTGGGAAGCCTTGCAATTAGCTGAAGGGATTGGCGCATTTGATTTTCGATTGAAAGATCATCTGGATTTTCATCATAGAAATAAAGCCCTAATACACCCCTGGAAAGCTGAATCATTAACTGGTTTGAAGGGGTTTTCATCAGAACATCCTCTGCAAAGCTGTCAGGCAGCTCACGATATAAGGTCATAAGTTCCCTCATTGTAGTAAGCTGTTCCTTGGTCGGAAGTTTTCCAACCAAAAGAAGCCAGGCGGCTTCCTCATAACCAAAACGGTTTTCTTCAATACAACCTTTTATCAAATTGTTTACATCTATGCCACGATAGGAAAGCCGCCCCTCAACAGGGGATTTTTCGCCTTCATCTATAACATATCCGTGAACGTTACAGATTTGAGTCAGTCCAGCCACAACACCAGTACCGTCTGGATTTCTAAGTCCGCGCGCTACCGGATAGACTTTATACAAATCTGTGTCTATGGTGTTATATTCTTTGAATTGACTGCATATGGATTGGATATCCCATATAGCATCCCGCTTGTCATAGCTAATTGGCAAACTTATATTTTGCATTATTCTTCACCCCGTCATTCATTTTATAGCAGACCTTTTTCCAATAAATGAGATATAACTAAAAAGAGTATTACTATTATTGTACTCTAATCCAGAAAAAATGTCAATTCTTTATACAACGCTTTTTTTAAAAATGAAGGATTTTATATAATATCTTTCATAATAAAGGAGAATTCGACACGGGTAAAATGAAATTACAGACCAAAATCGTAAAACAACCCAAAAACCTATTTCCAAAGAATGATAACAGCCCAAGAAATTATGAAAGAAAGGAAGAAAAAAATGAAAGTAAACCTTATGTTATGTTTGTGTTTGGCACTGTTAATTTTTTGTATTCCGTTAGCAGCGTTGGGGGTGACAACTCGTTTTACGGAGGAAAGCAGGACAAGCGAGCCTAATATCTCCCCTTCTCAGCAAGCGCCCCAATCAGCCAGCCAAAGCGAACAAGAAGTTTTCAGCAATCAAAATTCTGTTGTTATCCCTAAAGCTTCTTCAGAAAACAAATTAGAGGATGCCCCATCGGAACCTTCTGAAGCGGATTCCCTTCCAACCTTAATTCCCTCCAGCTCAAGTATGGCAGCAGCTCCAGCATCAATCAGCCTTCCCAACAGCGAAAGTTTTATTATTTATGATTTATCGACTGGGGAACAGCACCATTTATTGGCGCGGGAATATACGATATGCGCTGTAAGCGCAGAAATGCCTCCGACATTTTCGCCGGAAGCATTAAAGGCTCAGGCAGTAGCCTGTTATACCTATGCCCTTCGTGCAAAATACGATAACGCCAAACAGCCAGATCCTTCCCTGCATGGGGCGGATTTTGCAGCAGATCCTTCCAACTGGAAGGGATATGTAACACGGGAACAATACTTAGAACGTTATGGGGAGGAAAACGGTTCTGCATACTGGGATACCATTGAACAGGCAGTAAATCCAGTGTTAGGATATGTTATGCTGTATCAGGAAAATCCAATTGTTGCAGCATACCACTCAATATGCGCAGGAAAAACAGAGGATGCTTCCAATGTTTGGCAGGGTTCGGCTCCATATTTAGTTCCGGTGGATAGTATTGGAGATCAATATGCTCCCAATTATGAAACGGCTGAACTTTTTTCTCCAGATGGTTTGAAAGAGGCTTTGTCTATGGCTGGGCTGCTTTCTGAATCAGAATTCAGCGGCGAACCGGCTGGATGGTTCAGCGACTTTGAACGGAGCAGTTCAGGCTATGTAACCGCACTTACCCTTTGTGGGGAACAACTGGAAGGGATGGACATTCGCAACGCTTTGGGGCTCCGTTCGTCAAATTTTACAGTAGAATATATTAACGGCTCTTTTCTGTTTCGCGTATGCGGATATGGGCATGGGGTTGGAATGTCACAGTATGGTGCGGAGTATCTGGGGGAAAACGGGGAAAGTTGGCAGGATATTTTGAACCACTATTATACAGGAATTAAGATTGCAAAGATGGAAAATTTTTAGTAATTGAAAATCTGTAAGCATAAACTTAAGATAGGCACTGCTTAAAACCGATTAAAAAGGTTTGGTGCCTAGGGAGACATGCAGTAAAACTATGTACAGTAAAGCTGCACTCCTAAAAATCCCGTTTGCAAAAGCAGAATTCCTTTTTAGGAGAACGGGTTCAGTTTTCGCCAAACATGATAGAGGGATTTTGAATCTAGAGAATTCTAATTTGCGGATATTATTGTACTGCCTCCTGCTTTGGTTCCGCACTATATTTCTGACGTATTTGTTTAGACATACAAATAGCCCCCTTAGTGTACACTCGTAAACTTTTTTCGAGTGCCTACTCTAAGGGGGCTGTATCAAGAGATATTGGGCGATTATTAGATTTTATGAAATAGTGCCTTCGGGATGTTTTTGTTCCTCTTTTACAGCTGCAGAAACAGATTGAAAACCGGGGATTTTATTCAGAGCTGTCCCAACAGCCACTGCTAACACACATTTAATTAAATCACCAGGAATAAAGGGGATTACAGTGGCTGAAAGCACTTTAAAAAGCGAAGAAGGAGAAAGCGCGCTAATTAGTACCCCTATGGAAAAGGATTGTGCTGCTGTCATTTGCTGTTGGATGCTGAACATCAGCGTCCCACATAGATCTATAATTACCATTCCAATCAACACAGTAGAAAGAAAATATCTTATAGGATTTACTTTTTTGCCCTTTGTGAAAGAAATTAGAGGAGCAGCAGCCAGAAATCCAATGATAAATCCCCCTGTAGGCCCAAATAATTTTCCTATGCCAGCCGTACCACCGGAAAAAACAGGCAGTCCAACGCATCCAAGAAGCATAAATATCAGTGTAGATAGGAATGACTCCATTGGATTTAGTATCAGCCCAATTAGACTGACTACCAGGGTTTGAGCCGTAATAACAATAGGTGTAAAGGGAATCGGAAACGAAATATAGGATGAAATGCACAGAAGGGCGACACATAGGGCGGTTTTTGTTAGTTCACGGGTACTCATTTTTGGCTTCATAATCATTCTCCTTACTGCCTTTTTTTATTGTCAACCAAATTTAAGATTTACGGTTGACATTATAAAGGATAAAAAGAAAATTGTCAACTGTTCTTTTTAAAACAGTTGACAATAAGACAATTTTATATAAGAGAATCTCAAAATCTAACTATATTTGTAATTGCTGCTGAATCCATTCAGTTAGCTGCTCTAACTGCTTTACCTCACTGCTGAAAAGCGGAGACATTTCATGATGGTTTTTGGTTCTGGTATAGGTGGTAATGGGGAGGTTCTGATTTTTTAGATGTTCTTTTGCATTGACAGGGTATAGCTGCTTTTCAATTTGGGAGGCCATTGTTAAAAAAGCTTGGACAATTTTTGCCTTTTCGGGTTCCTTTTTCCAGTTTTCGCAAAGCCAGGCGTATAATTTGGGATGGAAATTTGCCATAACCCCGGAAAAACCTGCTGCGCCATGTTGAAGGGAATCTAAAAGGGTTGCAGAATTGGCGTTGAAAAGCTGCAGGTTTGTCCCGCGAATTGTTTCAAGCCGCTGCCGAATCAATGCCGCATCACAACAGGTATCTTTCAGGAAATGAAACCGCCCCGTATTTGCTGCATAACGGATTTCTTCCATAGATATCAAACGTTTATAGGGATAGGGGCATTCATAAAAACCCAGCGGAAGCTCTTTTGGCAGGGCATTTAAAATGAGATTCAGGTTTTCTGTCCAAAGCTCTGGACTGCTGCCCTGTTCAGCAAGACGGTTGGTAATAAGGATTACAGCGTCAACCCCAGTGTCAGCAACCCGTTTCAATTCGTCAATTTGGTCGTCAATACTGTATGAAATGTGCCCGGAAGAGATTACAGGGACATGAGCATTTTTTTTGATAAAGCGTGAAAGCTCTATCCGTTCCTGCAAACTCAGATAAAACATCTCGCTGGACTGGCAGACGGCGAACAGGCCGCTTACGCCGCCTTCCTCATACCATTGCATTAAAGCCTCTAATCCCTTATAATCAATTTTTCCTGTCTCAGTAAAAGGGGTCAGCATAACAGGCCATACCCCGTTTTTGGCTGTTGAAGTCATAATTTTATTCCTCCTGCTGCGGTTATATGTCGTTTTAAAATGACTGTCAACGAAAAAATGCACGGTTGCATTTTTTCAGAAATAGCTGTTGTTTATAAACATAGTAGCATAAAGATTAATACCTGTCAATTTCAAGAAAGCGGCTATTTCAACGTTGCTTTTTTCTATCTTGGCATGGTATGATAGAAGCAGCAGGAAAAATTCAACTTTCCCCTTATTTTTTAAGAAAGAAGGTTTTTACTATGGAAAATCCATCCAGCCGCAGCCATACTTATACCCCTTTGTTTCCTCAGGTGAACGGCTTGCTCCATGGAGGGGATTATAACCCAGATCAATGGCTTGACCGGCCTGATATTTTGGAAAAAGATGTTGAATTGATGAAAAAGGCAGGGATTAATTCTGCATCCCTGGGGATTTTTGCCTGGTCCGCTTTGGAGCCGGAAGAGGGAACCTATCATTTTGAGTGGATGGATCAAGTTATAGAACGTCTTTACCAAAATGGAGTCTATACCATTTTAGCAACACCATCCGGGGCGCGCCCTGCCTGGATGGATGAAAAATACCCGGAAGTCAGGAGGGTTCTTCCCAATGGGAAGCGAAATCTTCATGGAGGACGGCATAACCATTGTCCGTCCTCCCCGATATACCGTCAGAAAGTCAGGGAAATGAATACCCGCCTTGCAAAACGTTATGGAGAGCATCCCGGAGTCATTCTATGGCATCTTTCTAACGAATACAGCGGAGCCTGTTACTGCGATTTATGCCGGAAAAAATTCCAGGATTGGCTCAGGGAGCGGTATCACAATAACATTCAGGAGTTGAACCATGCCTGGTGGACTGGCTTCTGGAGCCATACTTACAATTCTTTTGAACAGGTTGACCCACCCATGGACCAAGGGGAACATTCGGTTTTGGGATTGCTGTTGGATTGGCGGAGGTTTACTACCAACAATACCGCCGAATTTATTCGGAATGAAATAGAACCCCTCCAGCAATTTGCCCCCAGCCTGCCTGTAACCACAAACTTTATGTGGCTGTTCGGGGGACTGGACTATAATCAGATTGCAAAAGAACTGGATATTATCTCCTGGGATGCATATCCCCGCTGGCACAATGAACAGCCTTTATACGAAGTGGCCTCCGAAACAGCCTTTAATCATTCCCTAATGCGTTCCATGAAACGTGGACAGCCTTTTATGCTTATGGAAAGTACCCCTTCCCAGGTAAACTGGATGCCTTACAACAAGTTGAAACGTCCTGGACTCCATCAGCTTTCCTGTTTGCAGGCTGTTGCCAGCGGATCGGATACAGTTTTATATTTCCAATTCCGTATGGGACGGGGGTCGTTTGAACAATTTCATGGAGCGGTTGTAAATCATACAGGCCGTGACGACACACGTGTCTTTCAAGAGGTCAGTGAAGTTGGAAACCTGATGAAATCCCTTTCCGATATAGCCGGCTCAGTTCCAACACCTAAAACCGCTGTTATTTATGATTGGGAAAACCGCTGGGCGATTGAAGATATGGCTGGAGCAGCAAAACAGGATAAAAAATACAATGAAACCTGTATTCAGCATTTCCGTACAATGCTCCGCCTGGGGGAAGACCCGGATGTTATTTCCAGCACAGAATCTTTCGAGGGGTATGATTTGATTGCCGCCCCTATGTTATATATGCTCAAGCCCGGAGTTGTTCAAAGGCTAAAGGAATTTGTATCAAATGGGGGAGCGCTCATTACTACCTGGCTGACTGGCTATGTAGATGAAAACACGCTGGCCTTTTTGGGAGGATTTCCTGGGGATGGTTTGATGGAGATTACTGGTGTGGAAGCCGCAGAACTGGATACTTTATACCCGGGGCAGCAGAACAGCGTCCGCTGGAATGGGAAGAAATACCATGCAGCCGAGTTCTGTGAGCTGCTTTCTATGAGGGGGGCTAAAACCGCTGGCTGCTATCTGGAAGATTTTTATGAAGGAGAGCCAGCCATAACGGTACACCCATTTGGAAAGGGTATTTCCGTTCACATTGCCGCAAAGGTGGAAGAAAGCTGTTTACTGGATATTTACTCTGATCTCTTTAAGGAAAAACATCTTGGTTTCGCACCGCTTCCGCCTGGACTGGAAATCCATTCCCGCGTCAATGGGAAAAAACGTTACCGCTTTTATCTTAATTTTTCAGAAGATTCTATTACAATCCCCCCTATACCAGCAAAATGTAAAAATATGCTGGATGGAACAGTGCTTTCAGCGTGCAGCAAAACGGAATTGAAACGTTATGGATTCCTTGTGACAGAGGAAAACCTGTAAGTTCTCCTAAAAAATGGATTTCCTGGGGCTTTCTTAGCTCCAGGAAATCCATTTTCATTTATTATCCTTTTGTGAACATTGATTTTTTTAAAGAAAAGAGGGTTCTGAACTTGAGGCTTTAGCTTTTATGTTCTTCTTAGCTTATACCTGTAATTTGATTACAATGAAATCATCCAATTCCTAAAATCCGATATCTAAGGTTAAAGCAATCTACCACATCTTCACTGTCATTGACAATAAAACTCCAACATAAATCTCTGGGAAGGAGAGGATGCATTAACAAAAGTTTAATATTTTGATTATCAGCAACTTTGAACAATTCTGATAAAGCAGTAGGATTACAATCATTTGCGTTAATGATAACAGGAGTATTGTTAAACTTAATACAACATATAGCATTAATAACTGTTTTACATCCTGTAGATAAGGAATCAACAGTTGTAATCTCATAAGGAGTTTTAATCAATCCGGTATTAGCGTCTAATAAAATTGTTTTATCAACTTTCAGCATAACTTCCCGGACATACTGGGTATAAATTTCCGGTCTTTTGCTGAATCCTTTAAACGCCGCGTCATTAGAGTAGATACTATATGGCGCTTTCTTTAAATCTTCCCAATGTGTGTAAATCCTTATCAATTTAGTCACTCGCAATCTGTCATAGTTATTGTAAGATTATATATAAGTTTTTATTATTCAGCATTTTTTAACCGAAAACAACTTTTAAAGTCTTTTAATTTATACCATATATGAAGGGTAAATTCAAGAGTAAACTATCCAAATCCAAAATATAAAATGAAATCTTTTTTGGGTAACCTCTATTTTTATGATTATCTATCAATTATTAAGAAAGGCTGTTTAAGGCTTTACATTGGGAAAATCATCTGTTATAATATTTGAAATATATTGATTGGAATGGAGTGAACAGCATGAATAGACTTTTGAACTTATTAGACAAAAACTGCCGTCTAACCAACGAACAGCTTGCAGTAATGCTGGATACCACAGCGGATAAGGTGGCCGCAGCTATTGAATCCTATGAAGCCCAGGGAATTATACATGGATATAAAGCAGCTATTGATTGGGATAAAACAGATAGGGAATATGTAATTGCCAGAATTGAAATTAAAGTAATTCCCATGCGGGATCATGGCTTTGATGAAATTGCACGGACGATTTATTCCTATGATGAAGTAGAAACCTGCTACCTGATGAGCGGCGGATATGATTTGGCTGTAACTGTCTCAGGTAAAAGCTTTAAAGATATCGCCTTATTTGTTTCCCAAAAACTTGCGCCTATTGATGCAGTACAGTCTACCTCCACGCATTTTGTATTGAAGAAATATAAAGAACGCGGCGTACTTTTGGCAGAAAAGGAGCGTGATATGAGGGAGGACGTACTGTGATAGATTATGACTCTCTGCTTGCCGAAAAAGTAAGGCAGATAAAGCCTTCCGGTATACGGCGTTTTTTTGATATTGCCAATGAAATGGATCATGTAATCTCCCTTGGGGTTGGAGAACCTGATTTCCGCACTCCTTGGGCTATCCGGCAGGCAGGCATTCACTCCCTGGAAAAAGGTCATACTTGGTATACGGCTAATGCTGGCTTAGTTGAACTGCGCAATGAAATAGCTGATTATTTGGAACGGAGGTTTCAGATCAGCTACCGAAGCAAGGATGAGATTCTTGTAACGGTTGGAGGTTCCGAGGCGATTGACCTGATGCTCCGCGCCTGCATTAATCCCGGCGACGAGGTTTTAATCCCCGAACCCTGCTTTGTTGCTTATTCCCCCATTACTGCCCTGGCGAACGGTGTGCCAGTCCCCATTGAAACAAAAGCGGAGGATGGGTTCCGCCTTACTGCCAAAGCGTTAAAAGAAAAGATCACCCCTAAGACAAAAGCTTTAATTTTCCCTTTCCCCAACAACCCTACCGGAGCTGTTATGCGTAAAGAACATTTGGAGGAAATTGCTGAGGTGTTGCGGAATACTAATATTCTGGTTTTGTCTGATGAGATATACGCTGAATTAACTTATGGCAGCCAAAACCATGTTTCAATTGCCTCTCTCCCGGGAATGTGGGAGCGTACTGTTGTTGTCAGCGGATTTTCCAAAGCCTTTGCTATGACCGGCTGGAGATTGGGTTATGCCGCCGCCCCTGCTCCCATTATGAAACAAATGATTAAAGTTCATCAGTTCGCTGTTATGTGCGCCCCTACTACGAGCCAGCATGCCGCTGTTGAAGCCCTGAAAAGCTGCGGTGAAGAAATTGTTAGTATGCGCGGGGAATACGATATGCGCAGACATTTTATTGTTAATGGGCTGAATCAATTGGGCTTGACCTGCTTTAACCCGGAAGGCGCGTTTTATGTGTTTCCCTCTATTCAGTCTACGGGGCTTTCGTCAGAAGATTTTTGCCAAAAATTGCTCTATGCCCAGAGAGTTGCCGTTGTGCCGGGCAATTCCTTCGGGGAGTCTGGCGAGGGATTTGTAAGGATTTCTTACTCTTATTCTATTGAGCATTTAATGGAAGCTTTAAAACGGATTGAAGCGTTTTTGAAAACTCTGTGATGGACAGGCTGCGGAAAGGCAGCCTGTCCTTTTAGAAAGGGATGCTGTCGATGTTGTCCAAAGTAGCCTCAGTAAAAGCAGATAAGTATGAATATGATGTCATCCGGCAGGCAGTTGACAGGGTGTTTTCGCTGCTGGAGTTTGATAAACTGATAAAGCCAGGCATGAAAGTTGTATTAAAGCCCAATCTCCTTATGAAATGTACACCTGAACAGGCAACCACAACCCATCCCTTCCTGGTGTCAGCTGTGGCAGAAAAGGTAACAGAGCTGGGAGCAGGTTCCGTCCTTGTGGCAGAGAGTTCTGGCGGACCGTACACAAAGGCAAATTTGAATGCAATCTATAATGCGTCTGGTCTGACAGAAGCCAGCAGGGAATATCCCTTTTCTCTGAATCAGGACTTCAGCTATCAGGAGGTGCCATGGCCAAATGGGGAAACCTGCCGGGCCTTTAATGTTATTACACCTTTAACAGAGGCGGATTTTATTATCAGCCTGCCTAAACTGAAAACCCATGGCATGACAGGGCTTTCAGGGGCAGTAAAAAATATGTTTGGCTCAGTGCCAGGGCTTCAAAAACCGGAATTGCACTATCGTTACCCGGAACGGAATGATTTTGCCAATATGCTGGTTGACTTGTGGGAATGTGTGCATCCAGGTATTACCATTGTAGATGCTGTGGATTCTATGGAAGGGAATGGCCCCTCTGGTGGAAATCCAAAGCATACTGGCAGATTGTTCGCATCCCAAAATCCCTATTGCCTGGATTTGGCGCTTGCCTATTATATTGATATGCCCATTTCCCAGATACCGGTTTTGAAAAATGCTGTCCGGCGGGGATTGTGTCCAGCAGAATTTTTAGAATCGCTTGCAGTGGGGGAGCCTTTCCAGCCAATTACAGATTTTAAAAAGCCCAAACAGAAAAATCTTGATTTTGTAGATATATTGCCCGGATTTCTGCAAAAGCCCTGTAAGACAGTTATGGAGAAGATTCTGCTGCCGAAACCTATTATACGGAAAAAGGATTGTATTGGCTGCGGAAAATGTGCTGAAAGCTGCCCGCAGAAAATCATTCAAATTAAAGAGCACAAAGCGGAAATCCAGAGCCGGAAAAGCTGCATTCACTGTTATTGCTGCCATGAAATGTGCCCGAAAAAGGCCATTGACTTGAAACGGTTTTTAGGGTAGGGGATGAATATGATGAAGTCTGTATATTATGCAGCGGCAAAAATAAACCTGAGCCTTGATATTTTGGGGAAAAGGGAGGACGGTTATCATTTGATGGAAATGCTGATGCAGTCCGTTTCCCTTTTTGACAGGGTTGAAATTTCCATAGACTATAGAAAATCAGGGATTCAGCTGGAATGCAATATGCCGGAGATTCCTTTAAATGAGAAAAATCTTGCCTGGAAAGCAGCGGAAAGATTTTTGAAAGCTGCAGGGATTCAAACCGCTGTACACATTCAGATTGACAAAAAAATTCCCAGCCAGGCAGGTATGGCCGGGGGGAGCGCAGATGCAGCAGCGGTTTTGGTTGGATTAAATGAAATGCTTGGCTTACCTCTGGAGGAAAAAAAACTGTTTGCAATAGGATTGTCCATAGGCGCAGATGTCCCTTTTTGCATGGCTGGGGGGACAAAATATGTAAAAGGAATTGGAGAGCAGATTATTTCTGTCCCAGCTCTGCCAGAATGTACTTTTTTAATTGTTAAGCCTGTCCAGGGGGTGGAAACCGCAGCCTGCTTCCACCGGTATGATCTTTGTTCGGACATTCGCCATCCTGATACGCTGGCAATTCTGGAGGCTTTGGAAAAAGGCAGCAAACAAGGAGTTTTTTCCAAAATGAGAAACGTTTTGGAACAAGCTGCTGAATGTCCCGCAGTGGAGAACCTTAAAGAAAGAATAACGCAGTACAGGCCTTTGGGATGCGCTATGACCGGAAGCGGCTCCGCTGTTGCGGCGGCTTTTGAGTCTGCATCTGAGGCAGAACGCTGTTTTAACAGTTTGGCTGATTTACAAAAAGAGGGGGCAAGGCTGTTTTTAGCTTGCCCCGTCCCCTATGGTGTTTGCCGTGAACAATCGTTAGATCATTTGCAGTTCGCTGTTCATTAGAATTGTTTCCCCTTCCGCTATGGACAGGGGAATTTTTTTATCCTGATACTGCAAAGTCCCCTTGTATGGTACCTTTGCTGTGATTTCAATATGTTCCAGTTTTCCGTCTTTCCAGGAAATATGAAAGGTCAGCCCGCCTCTTGCGTGCAGCCCCTTAATTTCCCCGTTCTTCCAGGAAGGCGGCAAAGCCGGAAGCAGTTCCACATAATCCATCCCGCTTTGCAGGATTGTTCTGGAAATTCCCGCAATCCCGCCGAAATTTCCATCAATCTGAAAGGGCGGATGGTTGTCAAACAGATTCGGCAGGGTAGATTTAATGAGAAGGAGTTTAATATTTTCCTCTGCCTTTTCCCGGTCATGGAGTTGTGCCCAAAAATTGATAATCCAGGCGCGGCTCCATCCTGTATGTCCGCCTCCATGAGCAAGGCGGTATTCCAATGTTTTTCGGGCCGCCTGCATCAGTTCCGGGGTTTTGGAGGTTATCTGGTGTCCTGGATATAGGGCGTATAGGTGTGAAATATGCCGGTGGCCAGGCTCCTTCTCCTCGTATTCGTCCAACCATTCCATAATTCGTCCAGTGCTGTCAATCTGCGGGGATGGAATTTTTTCCAGAGCAGCAGAAAGCTGTTTTTTCAGTTCTTCTTCGCCGCCTAAAATCTCACAGGCAGCAATACAGCCCTGGAACAGTTCGGTTAAAATCTGGCTGTCCATTGCACAGCCTTGGCAGAATTGAGCCGGCTTTTTGGTGCCGGGCAGGAAATAGGAATTTTCCGGCGATGTGGAGGGAGAGATTAACAGTCGGCCCTTTTCATCCTCAATAAGATAATCCAGGAAAAAGACACACGCATCTTTGAGCAGATAAAAATGATCCTGCAAAAATGTTTTGTCCAATGTATAGGAGTAATGTTCCCAGATATGGGTGCAGAGCCATGCTGCACCCATTACCCAGTAGGTGGCGGGAATATGAACATCCTGGGGTGCAGTATCCCCCCAAATATCTGTATTGTGATGGGCAACCCATCCTCTGGCATGATACATTGTTTTTGCAGTATGCAGGCCATGGGGGTACATCCGTTTCAAATGGTCGAACAGGGCCAGATGGCATTCTGAAAGCCCGCACATTTCCGCAGGCCAGTAGTTCATTTCTGTGTTGATGTTTATGGTGTATTTGCTGTCCCAGGACGGCCTCATGCTGTCATTCCAGATTCCCTGCAGGTTGGCGGGGAGGCTTCCTGGCCTGCTGCTGGAAATCAGCAGGTATCGTCCATAGTGGAAGTATAGGGCAATCAAGCCATTGTCCCCGGCGCCTTCCCGAAAACGCTCCAGCCTTTTGTCTGTAGGCAGGGAACAGGATTCTTCATTTTCCTCCAGGGACAGGGAACACCTCTGAAAATATGCCTGATATTCTTCCAAATGTTCTGCAAATAATGTTTCTGCGGAAATTCCTTCGCATTGGGAAAGTCTGTCCCGACAATATTCGATGGGATTTTTTTCCCGGTACGATGTGGCGGCGGCTAAAAGAATAGTCGCTTCGTCGGCGTTTCTGACAACAATGTATTCTCCCAGAACCTCTAATGTTCCGCCGATACAAGCCCCCTGCGCCATACAGCAGAAATCAATCCCGTCTTTCCCGCCGTTGGTTCCTTCAAAGGCGATCCGGTTTCCATTCTCTTTCCATACTGTGTTAAAAAAACGGTCGCGGCTTATTTTTACGTGGAAATTTAAAGAATGGGGACAGCTCGCACGATAATGGATCACCAGCACATTTTGGGGCTGGGATATAAAAACCTCCCGCGTATATTCTGTTTCCCCGCTTTGGAAGGATACCCGGCTTACTGCCTTTTCTAAATCCAGTTCCCGGCGGTAATGAGTAATTTCACCGGGTAAATGGGTAGTATCCAGCATGAGGTCTCCCAACGTTTGATAGCAGCGTTCACTCTGGGGGGTTCCGGTCATGGCATACCGTGCCAATAACTGTGCTTCTTCTATTTCGCCTTCCCGGAGAAGTCTGCGGACTTCTTCCAAATGGGTATAGCTGTCGGGGTTAATACGGTCAATAAAGCCCCCGCTCCATACAGTGTCCTCATTTAACTGGATACGCTCCTTTTCAGCTTCACCAAATACCATTGCGCCTAGTTTTCCGTTTCCTAAAGGAAGCGCTTCGTTCCAACTTTTAGCAGGGGATTCGTACCATAAGGTATATTCCAGCTTTTTCTGCATTTATGTCACCTCATTAAATGGTTGTTTATGTTTTGGAAAGAATCGGTTTTTCATGAATAACCGTTCCTAAAAAAGACGTTGTTTCTGATGCTAAAATGGTTTCAGCCTGTTCCTGAAGCCATTCTGGAAGAATGGGGAGTTTACAGACTTGTCCCAGGGGTATCCACTGAATTCCTACCTGTCCCAGGTCATGATGGGTTGGGCTTTGGGGTTGATTTCCTGTCAATTCGCACCGGAAATACCAAAAATGTTGATGGCAATAGTCCGGGGAATTTTGAACAGACTTCGGATCGATAATGATTTCCTCCTGTACAGCCGCCAGCGACTTTACACGGATCGACAGTCCGGCTTCCTCCAAACATTCCCGTATAACGGTCTGTTCCAAGCTTTCTAAAGGTTCCTGACCTCCGCCGGGAAGGGTGTAATATTCTTTGCCTTCCCTTTGGCATTGGATTACCAACAGCTTGCCCTCTTTTATAATCAGGGCTTTTGCTGATGAACGTATTTTCAATGCCAATCCCTCCTTTTCTTTTTTCTTGTTTCAGTCTACCATGTTTTGAGGAGAACTGCAAGCTAAGGTTTTAGGTATTCTGCTCACTATCTATCCTGGGATGCACTTGTCTCTGGTTGAGTCTGCACGGAAGTGCGTAATCATTTAATTCCCTGTCCTTCTTATAAAATTCTACCACTTTTCATCTTTAGGGAAGAAATAAAATTTAGACACTTTATCTATTGAAGAAGGTGCTGGAAGGGTATATTATATTAAGAAGTTACTGAAAAATCACAAATATCAACAAAATATCGGGAAAACTATTGTTACTCCAATCGGCAAAGGAAACGGGGGATTAGGTGGATAAGATTATACGTGAATTAATTTCATACGACCATCAGGCAAGAACAATATTGCAGGAAGCACGTCAGGCGAAAGAGAAAGCGGAAAAGGAACTTCCAGAGGAAGAAGAAAAGCTTTATCATGACTATCTGCAAAGGGCGAAAGAACGTACCAATCGGATACAGGAGCAGATGGAAGGCAGCAATCGGGATGATATCGCGAAAATGGAAGAATCCTACAGGCAGGAGTCCGAACGGCTGGAGGGGGTATATCAGGCTAACCGTGAAAAATGGATAGAGGAGTTGTATAGCCGATGTATAGGAGTATCAGCCGTAGTGGAAAGGCGGACGCAGTAAAAGGAAAGGATGGTGAGGGAAAGAGATGCTTTCCAATTTCTCAGATACAGCCATTCTGACAAAAATACGTGCTATGTATGGCCGAAGGCTAATGCCGGAAGACTATATAGAACTTCTTCATAAACAGACTGTAGGGGATGCAGCGGCATATTTAAAAAATGAAACCCATTACCGGGAAGTATTAAGCCAGGTACAGGAAAACCAAATCCACCGGACAAGATTGGAACATCTTGTCCAGATGGAAATTTACCGGCAGTATCAGCGGCTTTTGGGATTTCAAAAAGGGAATAACGAGTTTTATTTTTATATTTTAAAGGATATTGAAATAAGAACCCTCATCCGGCGCATCGGCCTGTATTCTGCTGGAAAAGAAGCCTTTCCAGAAACAATTGCGTCGCTTCCGACTTATTTGGAAAAACGGCTGTCTTTTGATTTGATCCCTTTGGCTAAGGCAAAAGACTTTGGAGAAATGCTTAAGGTGCTGGAACGGACAGAATATGAGAAGATCCTGCATCCGTATTTGCCCGCCTCCGGTGAAAGGCCAGATCTTACAGCCTGTGAATTGGCTTTAAAAACCTTTTATTTTAACGATTTGTTCCAGAAAATCAGCCAGTATTATCGTGGACAAACGAAAAAAGATTTGGATTCTATCTTTTTGACCCAGTTGGAGCTGTTAAATGTCACAACGATTCTAAGGCTGAAACGCTTCCGTCATTATTCGCCCAGGGAAATACAGGCACAGCTGCTGCCTTCCCACAGCCGTTTGAGCGAAAAGCTTTGGAGGCAGATGGCGGAAGCGCCTGCGCCAGAGGATGCAATGCGGATTTTATCCACGTCCAGCTATACAAAATATATGGATGATAAGGATTTTACCTATATCGAATATAAAGTAGATTCTATCCGTTATCATCTCAGCAAAAGGTTTATGAGTTTCACCTCGTCAGCGCCCATCGGGTTTGCCTCTTTTATGGTGCTGTGCAATATGGAGAGGGAAAATATTATTAATATTATTGAGGGAATCCGGTATCAGGTTTCCCCAGAAGAAATTGAAAAACTTTTAATCCGTTAGCGGAGGTTTTCACTCTAACCCTAAAACTTAAAGCTCAAAGCCAATATCAATTAGGAAGGATGGCGATAGGCTTGTCAATTACTAAAATGCGGCTGGCAAGTATAACCGGCAGCATGGAACAGTTGGATAACGTACTGTTGAGACTGTCCATACATGAAGATTTCCACCAGGAACAAGCGCCCTTTTCCGAAGGGAAGGGTCAGGGATTTATGAAAATCAGCGGGGAAAACCCCTATACCGAGATTCTCTCCCAGGCTACTAATCTGGGAATGGCAATGGGATACCCTTTGGCTCAGAAAGCGTCTATGGAACCTTCAAACGTTTCTGTCTCTACAGAGGAGGTTAAAACTTATCTGGATGATCTTCAAAAAAGGTTTAACCGTTTAAAAGGACAGGAGCGGGTTCTGAAATCCAGGCTGGAATTGCATCAGAATATTCTGGACCAACTGGACCATATCGAAGGATTAGAGGCCAGTATCGATGATCTGGCAGATACAGAATACCTGAGCGTCCGAATGGGACGGCTTCCAGCGGACAATCTTTCCAAACTGTCCTATTACCAGGATCGGGACTTTGTCTTTGCAACGTTTGATTTTGACGGAAGATATTATTGGGGTGCATATTTTACCATCCGGGAGCTTGCGCCGGAAATTGACGATATTTTTTCCTCTCTCTTTTTTGAGCCTATGCTGGTTTCCGATGAAGTTCACGGCGTACCGGAAGAAGCACGGAAACGTTTCTTTAACCAGTTAGACGACGAAAAACACAGTCTCGAACTTGTGACTAAGAAAATTTCTCAGGTGGTAGAGGACAACCGGAACGATTTTATGGAGCGCTTTCACCGGTTGAAATTTATGCAGGAAACTTATGAACTCCGGCGGTATGTTTATGAATTAAATGGAACCTTTTATATTTTGGGATTCGTTCCCCAGGAACGGGAAAAGTCTTTTACAGCGGATTTTGAAAACATGGGAGATGTGAAAGTATCCATGCGGCCCGCGGACAGTGACAAACGTTTGACCGTTCCAACCAAACTGAAAAATAACTGGCTTGTCCGGCCTTTTGAAATGTTTGTAGATATGTATGGAGTTCCTTCTTATACTGACGTTGACCCGACTCCCTTTGTTGCCATTACCTATGCTTTGCTGTTTGGTGTGATGTTTGGGGATGTTGGACAGGGCCTGGTAATTTCCCTTGTAGGTTTCATTATGTGGAAATGGAAAAAAATGGCCCTCGGTCCTATTCTGGAACGTATAGGAATTGTGTCCGCCTTTTTTGGGCTGATTTACGGCTCGGTTTTCGGATTTGAACACCTGCTTGACCCTATGTACCATGCTATGGGGTTTGAGGAAAAGCCTGTGGAGGTTATGGCAAATTCCACTACCAATATGATTTTAATGTCTGCGGTCGGAATCGGTGCAGTACTGATTGTTGTCTGTATCCTTATGAATATCTGCCTTGGCCTGAAACAGAAAAACTGGGATCGTGCGCTCCTTTCCCAAAATGGGATTGCAGGGCTGATTTTTTATGGGTATGTTTTAATTGCCGCCTGCGGAAAGCTGTTTTTGGGCTTTAATATTCTCAATCCTGTCTGTGTGATTATTTTTGCAGTTCTCCCCATTTTAATTATCTTCCTGAAAGAACCTTTGGAAAAAATCCTCCAGGGCCGCAAAGACATTAAACCGGAGGGTGGTATTGGCGGATATGTTATTGAAAGCTTTTTTGAACTCTTTGAAGTTGTGTTAAGCTTTGTTACTAATACCATGTCTTTTCTTCGCGTAGGAGGTTTCATCCTCAGCCATGCTGGTATGATGGCAGTTGTCGCGACTCTTTCCGAGATGGTGGGCTCTGGTGCAAGCCCTGCCGTTATTGTAATCGGCAATATTTTCGTAATGGCTATGGAAGGGCTGATTGTTGGGATTCAAGCGCTGCGTCTGGAATTTTATGAAATTTTCAGCCGCTTCTATGAGGGCAGCGGAAAACCCTTTGTCCCCATCTCCCAGTCAATCCAGTCTTCACAGCAGGTTTAATGTTTACTAGATGTTTATAATTTGAAATGGAGGTTTCTCTTATGTCTACTTTTATAATGTTTCTGCTCCCATTAGCTGCGGTTGCCCTTTTGATGGCTCCTGTTATCCCTGTTTATACCGGTGCAACGACTGGTAAGAAGGCACGTCATGCCGTTGTCTTTAATCTTTGTGCTTTCTTTGGGATTTGTCTAATTGCTGTCATCCTGCCGCTTTCCGGATTTGTCAGCGCTGCCGACGAGGTTTCTGCTGCTTCTACTGCTTCCGGACTGGGTTATATCGCTGCAGCTCTGGTTACGGGGATGTCTGCTATTGGTGCGGGTATTGCTGTTGCTGCTGCGGCTCCTGCCGCTATTGGCGCGTTTTCTGAGGATGCCAAAAACTTTGGTAAGGCTTTGATTTTTGTGGCTTTGGGTGAAGGTGTTGCATTGTATGGACTGTTGATTTCTATTTTAATTTTAAATAAAATCTAAGTATATAAGCCGCTGATACAATTACGGGGGAGGGCTTATCCAAAATATGAAATTCTTTTTAATCAGTGATAACCGTGATACGCAGATGGGTATGCGTTTAGCGGGAATAGAAGGGGTAGTCGTCCATACAGCGGAGGAAGTATCCGAACAGCTCGACCTTGCAAAAGCCGACCCAGAAATCGGGGTAGTACTCATTACCCGCAAGCTCATTGATCTGTGTACACAGAAGGTATATGATATTAAATTGAATGAACGCCGTCCTCTGATTGTAGAGGTGCCGGACCGCCACGGAGCCGGCAACGTAGGGGATTCCATAGAAAAGTATGTGAGTGAAGCCATTGGCATTAAGCTGTAGGAGCCTGTTTAAAATCTGCCGGCGCACATCTTGCCTGTATCCTTTCCTCAGACTGCGCAACCTGTGCATATCCAGAATTTAAACAGACTCCAACAAATGTGTTAAATGATGAAGGTGAAAAGATGCCCGTTTTCAATAAAGAAAAGCTGCCTATACTGAAGGAGCGTATGCTGGCAAAGGCGGAAGCCGAAAGCAAGGCCATGAAAATGCAGACGGAGCGCCTGCGGGCGGAGCGTTTGGAAAAAGCCAAAAGCCAGGCTTTGCAGGATGCGTACCAATTTATCCAAGCCCAACAGGGGGATATGAATGTTCAGGCAACTGCTGCAATGTCCCAAACCGGAATGGAAATGCGTAAAAAATTGATTTTCCAAAGGGACAAGTGTTCAGAGAAAATTTTCCAGGCAGTTCGCCGGAAATTAGAAGAATTTTCATTGTCTGGAAAAGAGTATGAGGAATATTTGAAAACTGTTTTTACCGAGGTTGTCCAGAATGGCCGATTTTCCATAAAAGAGGCCATTGTCTATATATCCCCCCGCGATATGAAATATAAGGAGCTTTTTCAAACAGTTTCCCCTGAGCTGTGCCATATAGAAGCAGATGATAAAATTAGTATTGGCGGCTTTATTCTGGAGGAACCGGTTCGGGGACTGCTTTTGGATGAAACGCTGGAAGAAAAACTCAATAGACAGAAGGAATGGTTCTACCGCAGCTCTGGGTTTACAGTGGAAGTACAGTTTTAATATGCGCGCTGAACAAAGGCAAAATTAAAAGGTTTGGGGCCCAGGAGCCGTTCCTTAAAAGGCGCCCGGCCGCGTTCGCAGACGCGAAACTCCCCCTAAACCAAACCCTGCCAATAGGAGTGATAAATTTTGTACAAAGGCAATGTCATCTATTCTATCAACGGCCCGGTTGTAACAGTCAAAAACGCATCCGGTTTTTCCATGATGGAGATGGTATATGTTGGCGGAAAAAAGCTTATTGGGGAAGTAATCTCAATTTCCAACGATATTACTACCATACAGGTATATGAGGAGACAACCGGTTTAAAGCCTGGCGAACTGGTGGAAGGAACCGGCGCGCCTTTGTGCGCCAATCTAGGGCCGGGACTCCTGCGGAATATATTTGACGGCATAGAAAGACCGCTGAAAGATATCGCAGAAACCTCAGGGCATTTTATTGCAGAGGGAAGCAGTGCCCCCTCGCTGGATCAGGATCGAAAATGGCAGGTTTCCCTTAAAGTCAAGCTGGGTGATAAAGTGTCCGGCGGGATGATTTATGCAGCTTGTCCTGAAACTCCGGCAGTAGAGCACCGCTGTTTAATCCCCTCTAACTTGTCTGGAACCATTACCTGGATTGCGGCTGACGGCTTATATACTGTCAACGATATTGTAGCTAAAGTTAAGGACGAAAAAGGGGAGGAACATGGGCTCAACCTTTGCCAGAGATGGCCGATCCGTTCCCCGCGGCCTGTAAGCCGCCGCCTGCCAATTTCCCGTCCCCTGATTACCGGACAGCGTGTTTTAGATACGTTATTTCCTATTGCAAAAGGCGGAACGGCTGCTGTCCCAGGAGGGTTCGGAACCGGAAAAACAATGACTCAGCACCAAATCGCCAAATGGTGTGACGCAGATATCATTATATATGTGGGATGTGGGGAGCGCGGCAATGAGATGACCCAGGTTCTGGACGAATTTTCAGAACTGATTGACCCCCGTACCCAGCGCCCGCTGACTGACAGAACTGTATTAATTGCAAATACATCAAATATGCCCGTTGCAGCCCGTGAAGCGTCCATTTATACAGGGGTGACGCTTGCGGAATATTACCGGGATATGGGCTACCATGTGGCGGTCATGGCAGATTCTACCTCCCGATGGGCAGAAGCCCTCCGCGAAATTTCAGGGCGTTTGGAAGAAATGCCGGCTGAAGAAGGGTTTCCGGCTTATCTTCCCTCCCGCATTTCCCAATTCTACGAACGTGCCGGATATATGGAGACAAAATGCGGTGCAGAAGGTTCTGTCTCTATTATTGGCGCTGTTTCACCTCAGGGCGCGGATTTTTCAGAGCCTGTTACCCAGAATACAAAGCGGTTTGTCCGGTGCTTCTGGGCGTTGGATAAATCGCTGGCATACGCCCGGCACTATGCTGCGATCAACTGGAACTTGAGCTACAGTGAATATTTAGACGACCTGGCGGCATGGTACAACCGGGAGGTTGATCCCAAATTTATGGATTACCGCCGTCAGATTACCTCCCTCCTGGGAGAGGAAAACAAACTGATGGAAATTGTCAAGCTTATTGGCGCAGATGTTCTGCCGGATTATCAAAAGCTGATTTTGGAAGTCGCCAAAGTAATCCGGGTAGGATTCCTACAGCAAAACGCTTTCCATAAAGATGATACCTATGTTCCCATGGAGAAACAGTTTAAAATGATGGAGGTTATTCTTTACCTCTATAAGAAGGCAAAGAACCTGGTGGACTTTGGCGTCCCGGTCAACTTTATCCGGGAAACGGGGCTGTTTGACAGCCTGATTAAAATAAAATACGAAGTGCCTAACGACCATCTGGAACAGTTTGAAGGGTATTTCCGGGAAATTGACCGGAAACTGGAGTCCCTATCAAAGCCAGAGGGAAGAACGGCAGATTTGGAACAGGGGGAATAGAAAATGGCTGACCTGCAATATAAAGGATTAAGCGAAATCAACGGCCCCCTGATTGCCTTGGACCATGTTTCCGGCGTTTCATATGAGGAAATGGTTGAAATCTCCATGGAAGACGGAAGCCGGCGCTATGGGCGCGTAGTTCAGATTGAAGGGGATAAGGCGATTGTACAGGTATTTGAGGGGACTTCCGGCATGTCCCTGAACAATACCCGCACCCGTTTTACAGGCCATCCTATGGAAATTCCCCTATCCCTGGAACTGCTGGGAAGGGTCTTTAATGGAGCGGGCCGCCCTATTGACGGTATGGGGGAAGTGTATGCGGAACAATACGGGGATGTAAATGGACGGCCGTTAAATCCGGTTTCCCGTACCTATCCCCGGAACTATATCAATACAGGTATTTCAACGATTGACTGTATGACTACTTTGATACGCGGGCAGAAACTTCCTATTTTTTCCGGTTCCGGCATGTCTCATAATAAACTTGCAGTCCAGATCGTTCGGCAGGCCCAGATTACCGGTGAGGACAACGCGAGCTTCTGCGTTATCTTTGCCGCTATGGGTGTAACAAACGACGTTGCCGATTACTTCCGCCGCTCCTTTGAAGAATCTGGCGTTATGGCTAAAGTTGTTATGTTTTTGAACCTTTCCAACGACCCCATCATTGAACGTATCCTTACGCCCAAATGTGCCCTGACTGCCGCCGAATATCTGGCCTTTGAACATGGAATGCATGTTTTGGTTATTTTAACCGACATTACTTCTTACTGTGAGGCACTCCGGGAATTCAGCTCTTCAAAAGGTGAAATTCCAGGAAGAAAGGGTTATCCCGGCTATCTTTATTCAGATTTGGCATCCCTTTATGAGCGGGCCGGTATTGTGGAGGGAAGAAAAGGCTCTGTAACGCAGATTCCCATTCTTACCATGCCCAACGACGATATTACCCATCCTGTCCCTGATCTAACCGGATATATTACTGAGGGGCAGATTGTGCTTGACCGCGCTTTGGAACAAAGCGGCTGCTATCCGCCAATCGGCGTTCTGCCCTCCCTGTCGCGTCTGATGAAAGACGGAATTGGGGAAGGGTTTACCAGGGGAGACCATTCGGCTGTGTCAAACCAGCTTTTCGCCTCCTATGCCAAGGTACAGGATGCGCGTGCATTGGCTTCTGTTATCGGCGAAGAGGAGCTTTCCAAAGTTGACCAGATGTATATGGAATTTGGCAGGATGTTTGAAAAATATTTTGTTTCACAGGGTGCATCCGAGAACCGCACCATTGACCAGACCCTTGATTTAGGGTGGAAACTTCTTTCCCTGCTTCCCATGGAAGAACTTGACCGGGTGGACAATGCAATTCTGAAAACACATTATGTCGAAAATGCGATGAAAGATTTACAGGAGGACAAAATTTAAACATGATTGATGCCTTACCCGATTTTTTCGATATAAGTGGAAACCGGCCTGATAATAGATATTACGTCTGGAGGTGATTTGTTTGGCAAACCAGATTTTTCCCACCAAGGGGAACCTGATGGCGACAAAGAAATCCCTTGAGTTTTCTAAAATGGGCTATGACCTGATGGATAGGAAACGCAACATTTTAATCCGTGAAATGATGCTGCTCATTGATAAGACGAAAGCTCTGCGGGAAGAAATCGACCAGACTTTCCATAAAGCTTATATGGCGCTTCAGGCTGCGAATATTTCTTTGGGTTCCATTGATGAACTGGTTGATGCGGTTCCGGTAGAAACAGGTGTTGCCCTAACTTACCGCAGTGTTATGGGCGCAGAAATCCCACAAGTTCGTTTGAAAGAAAGTCCCCAAAAGTTATATTACAGCCTTTATGGGACGAATTCTACTTTGGATGAAGCGTTCCTTTGTTTTGAGAAGGTTAAAAAATTAACTGTTATTTTAGCAGAGGTAGAAAACAGCGCTTTTCGTTTGGCCAATGCCATCCGCAAAACCCAACGGCGGGCAAATGCGCTTAAAAACATCATTATCCCGAACTTTGAATATACTGTTAAGTTTATTACAGAAGCGCTTGAGGAAAAAGAACGAGAGGAATTTTCACGCCTTAAAGTAATTAAGGCAAAAGCAAATCGGTAACGTAAACCTTCTTTATAGAACTCAAATTAAGAGCCTATCTCAGGATGAAACACACCCAGGCTGCACAGTCTGGGTGTGTTTCATCCTGAGATAGGCTCTAAGTAATAAGAATCGCCGTCATCTGTTTCGGATGGCGGCGTTTCTGTAAGTTCAGGGCTTTGTATCAGGCTTTGTACTTTCGGAGCGGATTGCCTTAATCCGTTCTACAACAGTTGTTATTTTACGGAGAGGAATTTTAACAGGGTTCGCAGTATCCAAATGAACGCTGCCAGGATTCCGGCTGCTGCTGGAATGACAACTATGGGATGAATTGGACGAGTTTGTTTTTTTTTACTGTATACAACCCATTTTGGAGCTTCCGAGAGGAAAGAAAGGGTTTTCTCCGGGTCAGAAAGTTCCAGATTTTCCGCCAAATAAGTTAAATTTGTCTGGGGAGAATCTACCTCAAGAAAAGTATTGACCCGTTCCAATGCGCCGCTGCCTTCAAAAATCGAACGGAAAGAGGCATCAACTAATTTTTTCAGCCTGTCAGGACGTACAGTAAAGCCAAAATCACTGGTACGGTCTAATTCCATAGATGCCTTAACCATATCAGCAATCTCTGTAGTTGTTCTGCTTCCGTCTCTCAGCCACCTTTTATATTCATCAACATTTTGTGTTACAAGAGCGAGATTGATGTAATATTCAGAAACTTCATCGTCTTTGTTTCCCTTTGCGGTAAGATTTTTCATCATAAGATAATATTGTTTGGGTTCTACCGGCAGGATTCCAAAAGCATTGCAAATCGTGTCGTATTCAAAAAATCTGCGAATCACCGAGGGAATATTCTTTCGGGAAAGAATATAATTTGAGGAGCGATTGGGATTGTATGTGAGAAGGCCCAAAATGTATCCAACAGGAGAACCTGTATAGGAACAATAGTAATAGATATCCACTTATTAACCTCCTCTTACTATAACAGACTGCCCCTGTTTAGGATAATATATCCGTCACCTTCACTCTTTATCTGTTTATTAATATTCTCTGCCTGTTTCAAATAGTCCTTTGAAGACGGCCAATTTAACAAACCCGTTTGGAACCAGTCAACAATAGAATCCCACCAGGACTTTGATTTTTGGGATTCCTTTATTGTTTTGGCACGTTTCAGGGTGTGGGACAGGATGTAAAGCAGGGGCTGTTCACAGTATAATGGTTCAGGTTCATCTTTGTTCATATCTGGAAAATGGTATAATGCCTGCTTTGGCGTACCCCATTTCTCATCTATGTCAATGTCACCGTCAGTATTGCGCTGAAAACGGCTGAATTCTGCGCCTCCCATAGTCAGAATTGGAGTAATGGCAGTTGTAATGGGGGATTCGCCCTCGTTAATCCCAGGTTTTTCAAGATACTGGAGAAGGGGTCTATAAGCCTTCTGGATTTCTGCACAAACGCTTCCCATTTCTTTTCTGTTATAATACCGCTCACATTTAAGCGGCACAAACAGAACCATGCCGGCACCTTTTCTGTCCTCGGCAAATTCTGCTGTTTTTACCATTTCGGAAACGCGATAGCAGAGATTTTTTTGGTCATTATAATATCCCCGCTGCTCCATTAGATGGGGCGTGTCAATGGCAACCAACAAAATCCTGCTTTTACTCATATATTTTATTAGGTCTTCAATATGTTCCGGATCAACCAGCCATTCCCCTGGATAGTCTATAAAGTTTATTTTGATTTGGCTGTCCTTTGCCTTGTTTTTCAAATTAATAAAAAATGGGTATTCCTTAATGCCTTTCGTTGGAGTGTTGTCTGGGAAAAAATCTCTTTTGTTTCCACGATCCTGAAAATATTGTTTCATTTCACGGCGTTTGCTTTCAATAACAGACACAACGGTAAAATTTGCTGGCGCTATCACTAGAGGGGTCTCGCTGAGAAGGTTTTCAAAACAGCCCTGCATTGCTGCCAATACACTGGTTTTTCCGCAGCGGCGGCCCCCAATCATCATAATATTTAGTTCCAATTCCGCACCCATTATATGGCTTCCTCCTTTATGTCGATTAGGAAATACCCATCCACTGCACATTCATTAATGGATTTGGTTAATGTATTCCATTCCTCGGCACGGCTTGCCGATGCAGTATATGCAATATGCTCCTCTTCCCAAATGATAGGGATCATATCTTCGTATAAATACCGCCATTGATCTACAACCGTGTCGCCGTCCTCAATGCGGGCAAAAGCAGCACGGTCATGAAAATCGCGCAAAACTGCAAAAATAGCCGTGTTGGGGAAAACATAGAAATCGAGCAATTCATTTTCTATTTTCTGATGAACATCTTCAAGAAAATATCTGAGCTGGGAATCAATTTCATCTGTCAAGGCTTCCTTATTATCCAACTTGTTAAATAGTTGGGGCGGCTGGTCGTTTATGCTCCAGTCTATAGGCTGGAGACAGCAGCGAACCTTATAAATCAGGAAATTTTCCATACGGAGGTCAAACTCCTCCAGCGGCTGAAGTGCGCTTCGGATTAGTGCAAACTGGTTTTCATCCAGCTTATTTCTTAGGGCATCAAGCCATGCGTTAGCGTCCACACCTTCCGGGCAGATCAGCAGCCCCAGCTTGCCTTTATCCTCGTCTGCAAGGACATGGATCACTTCCCTTTTTATATCCAGGGTTATTTTATGAAGGGTATTGTTGAGCTCAAGAAAATCATTTATAATTTGGAGCCGGAGCTGGTTGGAAAGCTGCTCCAATGCGTTAAACTGGGTAATAGTACCGTCGTTAAGCCACCTCATGATGGTTTCCTTGGATGGAAGATTCATCAGAACGTTTTTGAGCTTGACGCTGGCAGCTTCTTTAAAGGGAAGGAAAGGCAGTTCTTTTTCCTTTTCCCGCTGTAAATACAGATTACGGAGCTGGTTGGTCATACTGAAAATTGTGCGGTCAATTTGATGACGGAACTGCCGGCGCTCATCCATATTGACAGATGCACCTATTGCCCGCTCCATACGTGAGCTGATAATATGATAAGCCTGTTCCAAAGCGGCAAGCTGCTCATTAGCCCCGCTTAATATCATTCTGTCAATGTTGGCAAGATTGCTGGAGAGCTGCTCCAAAACGGGAATCAAGAGCCGGTCTTCTACTTCTTCCTGTCTCCAGCAATCTACATTCAAATACTGCGCTACAGGAAGATCCTGTTTTTTTAACTGATCCATTATTTCCGGTATTTGTGCTGCATTAGGGGCTTTTCCTGTTTCAACCCGGTTGACCAGCCAGAAAAGCATTTGTTTCGCATATTCCGGGGTTACAGCTCTGGAAATTTTTTCTATAAACTGATAATCTTCGGCTTCAACACGGGGGCGCAGAGCATCGGGGCGCATCATTAAAACAACGGCGTCGCTGTCCTCCTTGACAGTTCGCAGCATTTCTTCCTCTACGCCAAGGGAGGTTGCGCCTGTCCCTATGGTATCTACTAATACAATTTTTCCGCACTGGGAACACGGGAAAGAAGACAGAATATTTGCCTGCTTTACTCCCAAATATGTATAGTATTTTTGTTCCGTATTCTTGCTGTTGTACTGGGCAACATAGGATTCAATTTCATTTTTGGAAATGGTCACACAGGAACCGAGCTTGTCCTGAATTTCCTGGACATGCTGGACATACTTTTCCAAATGCAGCAGCAGGGAGGTTTCGGTCACCTGGTCATAACGGACTCTGCTTTTGAGATCATCCATATTAATATTGCTGATTGCTGAGACAGAGCCTACTTGATAGGCTGATGGGCCTAAAACTGCCCTTAAATAGTTGTTTACAATATCAATAAACTCCCGCTCTGTATAGAAAGTAATTTCCGCCCTGGTTTCTGTTCCTGGACTGTTGGAAATAATGGAACGTGCGCCTGTACAGTCAGATCCGTCCGCAGATGGGATAACGTCTCCCTCCAGCCCGCTGATACGCTGAAGCACCAGGCTTTTTCCCTGTCCTGCCCGGCCTACAAAGCTGATATTAATTTCCTCACGTGAAAAACGTTGGAGCAGGCTTTCTAACCGTGCCATAATAATGCCATATTGCCTTTCAAAAGCGTCAGTAGAGATAGAAGCGAGTTTTTCCACCAATTCAGGCGGCAGGCTGTCAATTTGACCAGAACGGAAAAAATTTAAGTGGTCTACAGCTTTTTTTGCTTTCTGTGCTCGTTCCATAGCGCCTTTAATGTGGGGAAGCAGTTTTTTTCTACCAGCAATAATCCTGTCGATTTTCTGGGGAATATCCATTTTGATTTCCTCTCTTTCATCCAGAAGATTCTTGACATAGTAAAATTATAAATGAAACAAAATACTAATGCAATAAAAAATTGTTAAATTCGACAAAAATGAAACCAGTTAGTAAAATTAGGGAACTTTTGAAACAGTTGATTTTCAAATACATGCTTGGTAATTCACTTTGCAAGATACATCAGTTTCTCACCAAAATCTTTTTGAAAAAACGTATCTGCTGAATAGGAAAATAATACCTGATCGAAATGCTTTATCCCTAATTTATCCAGAGTTTCATTATCCGCCAGTTCCAAATCCACAATATAAATTTCATTATAATGCGCCGCTAAAAAAGGAATATAGGACTTTACTGTTTCGTCACTGAAAATTAAAAGCCTTTCCTTGTATGGGCTGTCTACCTTGATTGTAATTAACGGTGCACGTCCTCCCAATACCACATCAGTAATTTCCTGAGAAGTCTCCATAATCTGCGGCAGGATAATATCGTTATATCTATGAACATAACCGTCTGTTTCATAGCGTGTCATACGGTATTCCCGGCGAAACAAGGACATCCTGTAATAACTATATATGTCTGGCTGCACATCGGGATATGGGAGCCTTTGATATAATGAACCATAACAATTGTGATTTAAATAGATCTGCTCGAACTGCGCCAAGGAACGGGTTCTAAGAGACAGCTTTTCCCCCAGCACCGAGTATAAATAATATCCCCCTAAGCCTGTTAATTCTGGGATCGTTCGATAATATATATATTCATCCATTGAGGCGAACAATGTTGTATATACATCAGTTGAAGTAATTACTCCTGAAATACTCCGGTAAATATCATCAATATAATTTCTCTGGTTAAAAAGAGGTGCATTTTGCGGGACGTCATTTTGCTTGATCGCGCAGGCAGTAGGTACAATCATAGCATAGGTTGGAATATAATACCGATAGACAAATTCCAGCATCCCATTGGCATTATTGGAAGTTGCGTTTGACTGTGGATCCGGCTGGGGGATGTTTTCATACATAGCGTCTTTTGTCAGAAAAATATTGTCCTGTATTTGTTGGCCGGAAAAACGCTTGAATTTTACCTGTAATTGTTCCAAAGAGGGAGCTTCCCCTAGAAACGTACGGATTTTATTATCTGCCTCTGTATAATCTGGTATGCTTTTTTCTGACAGGGCAGATACCCCTTTCCAATGGGGCAGCAGGGAACCCGCCAGATTAGGATTGTCGAGAAGCAGGCAGAGCGGGACTGCAGATATGAGCAATAGGGAAACCAGATTGATAAGGAACAGAATCCATTTTTTTAACATGGCTTGAATCCTTTCTTAGAACCTGTATTCATAACCGAGGGATGCCGGATGGACGAGGATTTTTCCCGTCAGACAAGGAGATTTTCCGCAGCCATACTGACGTATGGCAAGGGAAACCGACGCAGTATGGCGGGAAAAAGACCAGCCAGACGGTGTGCAGCGGTTGTGAATACAGGTTCTTATTTTCCTTAAGTTCCTGCCTAGCCAGCGAACAAGAATTATAACATCATAACAACCGAATAGAAAAGTAAAATTCCTGTCACCCCCAATGAAATAATACGCAAAAAGAGCGCTGAGGAAGACATCAAAGGCTTTGCTTCGCGTTTCCCACTTGCATATGGAGGGGAAAGCAGCCTGCGAACAGGGCGAAGAATCGGAATAGAAAATATAACAGCAGCAGCAAGAGGCAGCCAATAAGAACTAATTGTATAGTTAATAACTGGCCCGGTAAGCGGTGCGCCAATTCCCACCAGGATACCAGCATATTGGAAAAATTGAGAAGCGTTGCAGGTAAGAAATAAAAAGGATGGCAGCAAAACCGCTAAAGTCAAAATACGACGGAAAAAAATTGGAATTTTATGCAGGTATTTTGTAAAGACCAACTCCTCGCAAACAGTAATTACACCTAACAGCAACCCCCAAAGGATTCCATTTAAATTGACAGAGTACCACATCCCAACCAGAACAGAAGAAGCAATTAAATGAACGGCAGCTGTAGCAAATCCGTTTGTATCAGCAGAAAGCTGTATGGTTACATAACGCCGTATAAAGGAAGCGACAGTCCCATTAAAACGTTTCCAGAAAGAAGAAATGCTTTCTGAAACAAGAGGATAATCATAACCGGAAGGATATCGGAACCCCAACATAATTCCTAAACCTTCCGCCATATCTCCATAAGAGGAAAAGGCATAATAAAAGCTTAATGCGGTACACCCTGCTAACATCCAGGCAGAAATAACCGACAGCTCTTCAACCGGAACACGGTAAAGGGCTGCTGTCACCTCGCGAAGACCTTCCATAATAAGAGCCTGCTTGCTAAATCCAAAAACAAAAAGGGTAAACCCTCTCGAAAGTTGATCTAAATGAAAAGAGATATCTTTTAACTGTGCCAGATAGGAGTTATACTCCAGCATTGGCCCAGAGGGAATCCTTGGAAACATGATGCAATATAATGAAAATCGGATATAATTTTTTTCATATACAGCGTCGCCTTTGTAAACATCAATCAAATACCCCAGTGCCGAGAATAAATAGACATACATGCCCATGGGAACAGCATTCAATGCTGGATTGGCCCCAGACCCGGTTATGATGCCAATTCCAAAGTTTTTGATTAATCCGGCCGCTAAAACAATTCGACGGTAATTATTGTTATCATCAAAAACCTGCATCAAGCGTGACAGGAAATAATCAATTGTCACCGAAGCCATCATAAAGCCAAAATAGAACAGTCCCATCTGCCCATAGTAAAGAAGGGATAGCAGATAGAGGGACAACATTTTCCACCGCTGAGGCGTAAGGGCATATAGCAGCATCCCGACCGGTAGAAATAAAAATAAAAACCATAAACTAAAAAAGTGCATCCTGCCCCTCCTTAGATACCTATAAAATTCCTGGCGAGGTTTCTTTTTTCACCTGTGCAATGATTGCATCATACTCCTGCCGCGACATTGAAGAATTTATTACGTCCAGCAAAGCGTTGGCGCTTAGATAAGGAGGAAGACCCAACCGGGACATGATTTCCCTGCGAAGTTCGCTGCTGTTTTCGCTTCCTGTCAGCCCATCCTGAAAAAAATCCCCTTTGGTGACAGTTTTTTTCCTGGGCTTCTCCGTCTCCCCCAAAATTGGGACTCCTGCCCGTTTTAAAGCATCCAGCAATATCTGGGTTGGCATTCCCTCCACTCCCAATGTTCCCGCTTTTGACGGCTGGGACTTTCTTTTTTCTTTTCCCAAAATTTCCGGGATGTATGCTTGATACAGCTTTGTTTTGTCCTGTGGAGGAATTGCAGACTGGATATACCGTCGGATTCGGAAACCGGCAGTATCAGAATCAGTTAAAATAATAATTCCTTTTTGGTGCGCCATAGCGCGGATTAATGCTAGTTTTTCCTTATCCTTGAATATACGGAATCCGTTTGTTTCTAAAATTAGGCCGTCTATCAGAGAATGGAGACGTATTTTATCATATCGTCCCTCTACTATAACGGCTTGCTGTAAAACAATCAACTGTTTTTCCTTCCTTTTGTAACATAAGTTCAATAAAAGATTTTCTATATTGTGTGGTTTTCAGTTTGTTGGATGTCTGTAAGAGAAAACTTTAAGGTTTGTCAAACTCTGGCAGGCTGAGTTAAACAGAGCTCCCAGTTCATCTTTGCTGATGGCGGCCGGGATCTTTTGAGGCCTATGCCGCACACAATGCCACACCCTGGCCCCAAGCATTTCTAATCCGCCCCAGCCTGTACTCATTGAAGGCTGCTCCCGTAATTAAGCCTTTTAATCTATCCTCTCTTTTTCTTTCCGAAGCACAAAGAGCTGTGTAATTAATTTTTCCAAAATAACCTGATCCTTAATCCGGGAAGATTTCAACTGCGTATCAGCCTCTGTCAAAAGCACAACAGCGCCCCGCAGGAATCCAGTAGAACAACGTGAAACTTCCATCATTGCATTACGCACCCGAAAATCCCTGCCCCTATAATCAAATGCGGCCAATATCTGGCTTGTCCCTTTTCCGGCTAAAGAGGCTGCTTTCGCGCGGTAAATATCAATAAACCCTGCTGCCAGCGCTCCAACAATTGCCACAGGTTCTTCTTTTAAATAGAGCAATTGCCCTAAAATTTCCATTGCCTTATCAAAGTTTCCATAAATTACTGCCCGTGACAATTCAAATGCAGTTGTCTCCATCACTGGACAGCAGCAGGTTTCCAAATCCAGCGGCGTTATCTCCCTGCCTTCACAATAAGCTGCGACTTTATCCGTTTCGTTTTTTAACAGAAGCATTTCCCCGCCGCACATCTGGTTAAGGGTTCGGAACACATTTCGCGGCAGGGAAGCGTGAAATTTTGCCGCCCGGTCTACTGCAAAACGGTATAAATCCGATTCGCTTCTTTTGTAAAAAACGGCAATTTGCCCTACAGGTTCCAACAGTTTTTCCAGTGTCCGGCATCGGGCGCTTTTTTTTGTGTTAAAGTCCCCTGTACATACAAAAATAGCAACCGATTCTTCTGGAGGGTCTTTTAAAAAGTCTTTCAGTTTATTGTATTCCGTCAGAGGGATTTTGTCTAAATCTATTCCTTTTACCAGTGCGCAGTTTTTCCCTCCCATCATAGGAAAGGCTTCCAGAGCATCTGCCACGTCGCGGCACTTAAACGCGCCTCCGTCAAATTCATGAAGGTTAAAGTCTGCGTTTCCGCCTTCTAGTGCCCTCTTTACCAACCACGCCTGATAATGTTCTTTTAAATAATTCTCCTGCCCCGCAAGGATATAAAAACGGGATAGTTTTTCTGTCCTAATATGCCGGATAAAGGTCTCCTCTTTTATGTGAAGCAATGTCCTTCCCTTCTTTCGACCACTTATTTCTGTAAAGCAACAGAGCCGTTTTTAATTGTAAAAACAGCGTTCTTTTCTGAAGCATAAACCATTTCAGCAGACCGAGGCGCATGATAGATATTATATGAATCCGTTGACGCTGTTACAATGTTATAATCAGAGGGAAGCAGATGGATTCCCTTTGCCTGCACTACAGGCAAAAATACAATTTGATGTTTTGGATAAATATCTAAATCTATTATAGCACTGCTTTCAAGGAATTGTAACATGCTTACCCCATCCGCCTGCATGGAAAGGGTGTACCCACTGTCAAAAGGCACTATGGAAATAGAAATATCCTCGCCAAAGGAAAAGGACATTTTTTCCAATGGAATGAATTGCCCTGCATATCGGAGAAATTCTTTGCTTCCCGGCTGGGATGGAGCGGCAAGAACAGAAATTTCCGCTTGATTAGACAGGGGTTCCAGTTCCCCGCCAACCCGATTATTTAAGACAGCCAGTTCCAGATGACGGATGTGGTAATCCTCTAAAACAGAAGCAAGGCATTCTGCTTCCCGAATACTGGTAATTTCCCCAATCAGAAAATGGGTATGGTTTCGGGAAACAACAGCGCAGTTTGTTTCTGCCGGGATTATGATCCGGGTTATATTTTTCATACAGATCGTATAGCTGAGAGAGGAAACCGAAAACAGGATTACAATCCAAAAAGCGCCGGAAAGCAGAGTGCCTTTTCTTCCATCATGCAGACAGAGCGCTCCAATTACAAATGTTCCAGCCAGACAGGGGATAATCCAGGTCATTCCCTTGGGTACAACGGAAAAAGGGATTTTGGAAATCCATAAAACGACCAGGTTCAAAAGCCCGGAGAACAAACCGGAAATGTGGAGAAAGACTTCAGACAGTATGGGAACAGGCAGACATCCCAACAATCCAAATCCCAGTATAAGGGGAAGCAGAAGTGAAGCTGCCAGGCTGGAAATAGGGGAGGCAAGAGAAATAGTATACCCTGCCGCCCAGGAGATTGGAATTACTGCTGTTAAAGCGGAAATACTGGCGAAAACGGGAGTTAAAATGGAAAACAGGATCTTTTTATATGGTTTTTGGCGAATTAGATGGTGGGCTGACTCAGACATTTTTGGGCTGAACCATAAAATGGCAAGGGTGGAGCCAGCAGAATACCACATGGAAATAGATGCTGCTGAAAATGGATTTATAAGCGTTAAAATCAAAACCGATGCTCCTAACGCGTTTATGTTATGATATGGCCGCTCTAATATCTGAGAAATATAAATTAAAATCCACATTCCCGCTGCTCTAAGGATGGAATTTGAAGCTCCTGTGAAAAAACAATATGCCAAAATAATGGAAATCCCCAGCAGAGCCAGCCATTTTTTACTTTTGCGGGTTTTCCATATGGGCAGGTGAGAGAATAAGCCGGATAAAACAGAAAGATGAAGCCCGGATAGCGCCAGAATATGGGACAGCCCCGCCCTTCTGAGAATTTGCAGGGAGGCGTTGGACAGACGGGAACGGTCTCCCGTTAAAACAGCGCATAAAAGCGCTCCCCGCTGGTCTGGCAACACATTGGAAATCATGCGGGCTGTTTTTTGACGGAGCTTAGATGAAACACTTTCTGGGAAAAGGCGCTCGCTTTGGGTAAAGCCCCCTATTATGATTTTACCTTTCAGGTGTATTCGACTGCCATAAAGGGACGACTCCTCCCAACGGGAATCAGGCCGGGGGTAAAACGCTGCTTCCCCTGTAAAAGTTTCTCCTATTTGTCCTGCTGCCATATCGGAACTTGCCCAAAGATAAGCTTTCAAACGATGGGGGCCTGTTGTTGACGGGATTGAGACTGTATATCTTACTCCGTTATTTTGGGAAAGGATATCTGTAATTTGACATTCCAGGCTGCGGGTTTCGCCAGTATATTGGGAAATAGTTTGAAAATTGATATAATAACTCATTGTATATCGTATCAGCACTGATACTGCTGCCGTTAGAATGAAAAACCAGATGCGGCGGCTGGGGAAAGGCTTGGACAGAATTAGGAACAGGATTGCAGCAATGAATAGGGCAGCGAGAAGTACGGCTGCAATCGTTCCAAATGCACAGGCCAGCGCACAAGAGACAAATGCCGCGCAGCCTGCAGCAGCAAAGGGCGCAAATCGTTCCATACAATTACCCCTTAATATTGATAAATTCCATTATACTTTGATAAAAGGGAATTTTCAATATGAATATGAGTTTAAGAACCTGTATTCACAACCATTGAACGCTGTCTGTGCATTTTTTCCATCATACTGGTCGGGTTCCCTTGCAATCTGTCAGGACTGCTGCGGAAAATCTCCTTGTCTGGCGGGAAAAATCCCCGCCCTTCCAGCTTCCCCCGGCTATGAATACAGGTTCTAAGAAAAAGCAAATCTGCGGAAATAAACCTAAGATGGGTACAGCCTAAAGCGAATTGTCCCCTAGCCGCCAATCTAGCTCTGCTGAACTGGCCAGGCATGAAATTCCCCGGCTTACTAAAAATCTTAGAAACGCTTCATCTAAAGGAAACCCATAGTATCTAATCAAAAAAACTTCGAATAAATCATTTACGGTATTTACTGAATGGCAAAATTGATTTATAATTATATATAATTGATTAAAGAGGTGAAGGGTGTGAATTGTCCTTACTGCACAAAGAAAATGAAAAAAGGCAAAATCTATACTGCAGGAGGTGCAGTTCCATATTGGCTGGAGGATGGGGATAAACGGAGGATTGAGGATGTTTTTACCGGAAGAAGCCTGCTGCCTGTCCAGTCTTCTTTGATGAGCCGTTCCCTCGAAAGTTATTACTGCCCAGACTGTAGGAAAATGATCTTTGATACAGTTATCCAGGAATCATAACAGATTGGAGATGAACCATTTGCTTTTAATCAAAAACTGCAACCTTATCGACATGGCAGGCACTTTTAAACAACCAAGGGACCTTTTAATTGAAGGGACTAAGGTAAAGGAAATTGCCGAATATATCCCGGAACAAGAGGGATGGGAAATCATAGATGCAGAGGGAAGGCTTGTCACTCCTGGTATTATTGATCCCCACAGCCATTTGGGGGTATCTGGCACCGGCAATATGGAGGGCAATGATACCAACGAAATGACCAGCCCTGTAACGCCCAGCCTGAGAGGAATTGATGCAATTGACCCATCGGATCCAGCCTTTGGAGCTGCCCTGCGCAACGGCATAACAACGATTGTCACCGGTCCCGGTTCAGCTAATTTAATCGGAGGGACTTTTGCGGCGATTAAAACCGTGAGCGGGGAAAACCCCAGCCTTACCATTGAGGAATGCACCTTAAAAGCAGAAGCTGTCATGAAAATGGCGCTTGGAGAAAACCCGAAGTTTGCTTATGGGAAGCGGAATAAACAACCTGCAACCCGTATGATGAGCGCCGCCATGCTCCGCGAGCAGCTTATGAAGGCAAAAGACTATCGTCAAAAGTGGAATGAGTATCAGAAGAAAGTTGCTGCTGGGGAGGAATCCGAACCGTTCCAGTATGACCTTGCCATGCACTCACTGATGAGGGTTTTTGACGGAATGAACTGTAAAATACATTGCCATCATGCCGTAGACGCTATGACAGCTGTCCGCATTGCCGAGGAGTTTGGGCTGCGGTATACTTTGGAGCATTTCAGCGATTGTTATTTGTTAATAGATGAGATTAAAAAACATAATTGCCGGGTCATTATCGGCCCGCTGTTCTACGGGAAAAATAAATTGGAATCCCATCGGAAGTCTTTGAAATCCGCAGGGATTCTGGAGAAAAATGATGTGCTGTTCTCGGTTATGACTGATTGCGGCGTTATCCCTGTGGAAGCCCTCTTAATCCAGATGGCCCTGTTGATTAAGAATGGCCTAAGCTGGGAGGGTGCGCTGCGGGCAATTACGATTAACGCTGCAAAACTCAACGATATAGACGACCGCGTAGGCAGTTTGGAACCCGGCAAGGATGCGGACGTTGTAATCTGGAATGTGGAGCCCTTCGCGACTTTGAGCGAGGCAGGCATTGTGATTATTGACGGAAAAGTGAAATATGCCAAAAAGGAAGGTGAACCGGAAACGGATTATATAGGTTTATAATTAGCCCATTATCCATATAGCTATGATAAAAGGAGATGAACAGCATTGCTATTGATTCAAAACTGTAATCTGGTGAACATGGCAGGAATCTATGAGGAAAAATGCGATTTGCTGGTAGAGGGTTCCAAAATTAAGGAAATTGCCGACAGATTCGATCCTCAGCCGGATTGGGAAGTTATCAACGCAGAGGGGAGGCTTGTCACCCCTGGTATTATTGACTCCCATTCTCATATTGGGCTGGAGCCTACCGGAGTAGGGGACTTTGACGGGAACGAGTATACCAATCCCGCTACCCCAGGTATCCGCGGGCTGGACGCTTTGAATCCCGCTGACCCCGCCTTTGATGTGGCGCTGAAAAACGGCGTTACTACTGTTATTACCGGCCCGGGTTCTGCTAATGTAATCGGGGGCACTTTTGCTGCTCTTAAAACCTATGGGAAAACATTGGATGAAGCAGTAATCAATCCTGAAATCTGTATGAAAACCGCTTTAGGCGAGAACCCCAAATTTGCGTATGGCAAAAACCGCGGCAAAGCTCCTGCTACCCGTATGATGAGCGCCGCAATTTTCCGTGAACAGCTTATGAAAGCAAAGGATTACCGCACTAAATGGCTTGCGCACAAGGCAAAACTGGATGCTGGCGAGGATGCGGGGGAATTTGCTTATGATCTCAATATGCACTCCCTGATGAGGGTTTTTGACGGTATGACCGTTAAAATCCACTGCCACCAGGCGGATGATATAATGACCGCTATCCGTATTTCTGAAGAATTCAGTTTGCGGTATACCCTCGACCATTGTACAGAAGGATACCGTATCCCTGAAAAACTGAAGGAGCATAACTGCCGGGTCATTATTGGTCCGATTTTCGGCGGCAAAAGCAAGTTTGAACTAAAGCACAAATCTATGGACGCTGGCAGGGTTTTAGAGGAAAACGGCGTGGAATTCTCCATTATGACAGATAACCCTGTTATCCCTATGGAGGGGCTTTTGATGCAGCTCGCCCTTCTCCATAAGCACGGCATGAGCCGCCAGACCGCCTTAAAAGCTGTCACGATCAACGCTGCCAGAAATGTAGATTTGGCTGACCGTCTAGGCAGCCTGGAACCTGGAAAGGATGCGGATATTGTTATTTGGGACGTTGACCCGCTGGATACTATGAGCCAGGCAGGCATTGTCATTATTGACGGTAAAGTGAGATATGAGAAAAAGGAGGATGAAATTGATGTTGATTATAAAGGACTGTAATCTTATCAACATGGCCGGCATTTATGAGGAGAAAAAGGATATCCTGGTGGAGCATGGGAAAATCAGAGATATTGTTGATTATGCAGATGAAGGCAATTATCCTGGTGCGGAGGTTATCAGCGCAGAAGGAAAAATCGTTACGCCGGGTTTTGTGGAACCTCACTGTCAGGTTGGTGTTGTAGAACAGATCTATCGATTTGAAGGAAATGACGGCGACGAAATCGACGGGCCGATCCTTCCCCAGCTTAGGGCTATGGATGCCATTAACCCGGAAGATGAAGGCTTTGAAATGGCTATTCGCGGCGGCGTAACTACTTCCGTTACCGGGCCTGGAAGCAGCAACCTTATTGGAGGAACCTGTGCGGCTGTTAAGAGCAAAGGCAAAACCGTTTCCGATATGCTTTTGAAAGATGAAGTATGTTTCCAGTTTACCCTTGGAAGTGCTCCCAAAGCCGCCTATGGCTCCAAAAGTGTTAAAACCAGAATGGCAGAGGCGGCCCTCATCCGGGAAGCATTGATTAAGGCTAGGGAATACCACCGCCTGGTTAAAGAGGGAAAAACTCCAAAATTTGACATGAAATCTCAGTCCTTAAGCCGCGTTTTTGACGGTATGCTGGTCAAAATTACCGCCCAACAGGCGTATGATATTATGACAGGTGTTAGGATTGCCGAGGAATTCGGCCTGAATTATACCATTGACCGGGCCTGTGAAGCCTATTTAATTCCCGATGAGCTGAAAGCCCATCAAGTAAAACTGGTTGTCGGCCCAACCTATGGCAGCAAGGGAAGCCATGAAGTCCGCAAACGGGACAGCATTATTGGCGCAAAGCTGGAACAGGCAGGTATTGATTTTGCGGTTTCCACCGGCCATCCAGCGCTTAATATCGAATACGCCAATATCCAGCTTGCCATGATGTTTAAAAAGGGCCTGAGCCGGAAAAAGGCCTTGGAATCTGCAACCATTGATGCGGCGAGGCTCTGTGGGATTGCCGGCCGCGTAGGCAGTATTGAACCTGGCAAGGACGCGGATATTGTCATTTGGGATGGGGAACCCCTTGATTTTTATTCATCCCCTGAAAAGGTATTTATCAATGGCTGCAAGGTGCTGGGATAAAGCCGCCGCTTTATAGGAATATTAGGGAAACAGGATGGATAAATTTCCGCCCGATAAAATTTTCGGGGCGGCAATACAGCATTAAGCCAAATCGGAAGAAGGTGTGTAAGGATGAAAACCATCCGAGGAAAAATTCTGCTTTGTATGACATTGACCATGCTGGTTTCGCTGCTGACAGTTGGGACAATCGGCGTTGTACTGAATTATATCAGCGCCAACAGCATCTTGCAGCAGACTATGACACAGACGGCTAAGGTTGCAGCGGAACGGATAGAACAGGAGCTGATTGCTTATACCAACGTAGCCAGAGATGCCGGATGTACTGCAAGGCTGGCAAATTCCTCCGTATTCCCAGAAGACAAAAAGGCTATCATTGACCAGCTTGCACAGATCCATCATTTTGAGTATGGGAATATTATTAGTTCTGATGGATTAAGCATATTTACAGGGGTAGATTATTCTGACCGGGATTATTACAAAAGATCCATGCAGGGGGAAGTGTTTGTATCGGAACCATTGGTAAGCAGGACGACAGGGGAGATTTCGATTATTGTATCAGCCCCCCTGTGGGATGGCGGCGTTTCTGGTTCAAAGGTGATAGGCGTTATTTTCTTTGTGCCGAACCGTACATTCCTCAATGACATTGTTTCCACTGTACAGGTTAGTTCTAACGGCGCGGCGTACATTATCAACCAGCAGGGATATACCATTGCGGACAATACTATGGATACCATTCTGACCCAAAATATCGAAGAAGAAGCCAGGACAGATCATTCCCTTTCCCAGCTGGCCGCTATCCATTCAAAAATGCGTGGAGGAGAAAACGGTTTTGGCAGTTACAAAATAAATGGGACAAGTAAGTTTTCGGCCTATGCGCCTATTGAGAGCACGGACGGATGGAGCATTGGCGTTACTGCACCTGTCAGTGATTTCCTTCAGACAGCAACAATCAGTATGTGGACAACAGGCATTTGTACTGTCATTTCTTTGCTGGTGGCAGTATTTATTGCCTATCTGCTGGCTGACAGGATTGGGAAGCCTATTAAGGCCTGCTCCGAACGCCTTTATTCTTTATCTAAGGGAGACTTGAAGTCCCCAACGCCAACCGTTCGTTCCCACGATGAGACTGCCACCCTTTCCAATGCAACAGGCGAGCTTGTCGCTGATCTTACCACTATGATTGGGGATATGGACTATTTTCTGGACGAAATGGCTTCCGGCAATCTAAGAGCTTCTACCAGAGCGGAAGACGCCTATGTCGGGGAATTCAGCGGTCTTTTGGTGTCTGCCCGCAGGCTCGGAATGAAGCTGAATAAGACCCTTGGTCCCATCAGCCAGGCGGCAGATCAGGTGGAGACTGGTTCCGAGCAGGTTGCTGCCGGTGCACAGGCATTGAGCCAGGGTGCAACGGAACAGGCCTCCACCGTGGAAGAACTGGCGGCAACAATCAACAATATTTCAGCCCATGTGGAAACCAGTGCCAACCATGCTGAAACTGCCAACCAACAGGCCAGGAACGCAGCTGACGATCTGGAACGCGGAAGGACAGAAATGTCCCGCTTAAGCGGGGCTATGGAAGAAATCAACCAGTCTTCCGGGCAGATTGGTCAGATTGTAAAAGCAATCGAAGACATTGCTTTCCAGACCAACATCCTTGCGCTGAATGCATCAGTGGAAGCTGCCCGTGTCGGAGCGGCCGGAAAGGGATTTGCTGTTGTCGCAGACGAGGTACGCAACCTGGCAGGAAAAAGCGCAGAGGCTTCCAAGGATATTACTGCACTGATTGAAACCGCTTTGCAGTCTGTGAAAAAAGGGATGGCGATTTCTGAGGAAACGGCATGTGCGATTGATCAGGGGGTGGAATCTTCCCTGAAAACTGCGGAATTGACAGAGGAGATTTCCAAGGCAGTACATGAACAGGCGAAATCGATTGCCCAGGTGAGTCTGGGGGTTGACCAGATTTCTGCAGTCGTGCAAACCAACAGTGCCACTGCAGAGCAGAGTGCAGCCGCCAGTGAGGAGCTTTCTGGACAAGCGAAGATGCTCAAGAACTTAGTACATGAATTTCAGCTTGTGAAAAATTAGGATGGAGCTGGCTCTGTTTAAAAGAGGAAGGTATGCTGTATTGCTGCAATGACTCGTCTTTCCTTTGTAATAAAGTATGGTAAAGCCTAAAAAACAATAAATTTCTCTGGTTTGCAACTTGAAAGCCCGCTGTAAAGTTTTAAATTTACAGCGGGCTTTTTCTTGAATGAAGGGGGATATACTTTGGATGAAAACAAAAGGCTGGAATTACTCCGGCGGAACAATGCAATTATTGAAGCGGTTAAGTCTAAGGCAGAAAAAGTTTGCCCTGGGGCAGTTGATCTGATTGCCGTTGCAGGTTCCTTTGCCAGCGGGGACTATTACGAAAAATCTGATTTGGATTTGCTGATTGTAATTAATAACAATACCGGGTGGAATCTCTCAAAGTGCTTTATCCTTGGCGGCACTGCCCATGACATTTACTGCCATACATGGCGAAAGCTTGAGAAAATGGCAGAGTACAATGATATACATATCATAAAGCTGATAAATGTTGATATTGTTTATAGTTCCGGGGAGGAGGCGATACAAAAGTATGACAAATTAAGGGAAAAACTTTTGAAGGTTCTCAGCAGTCCGTTGGACAGGGAAACTTTAGATAAGGCAAGAAATTATTTTCAATCTGCTCTTACGGAATATGCAAGATTCTGCTTGGAAAATAATTTTTCCCGGTGCAGGTATCTGTCAACATGGATTATATACTATATAGAAAAGACTTTATATATGCTTAACAAGGAGTACGTCAAACATGGGATTCAGGGAATCCCTAGGGAAATCTGTTCTATGAAAATACTCCCGGAACGGTTTCAGGAGCTTTATTTTGCATTGATAGAGGCAAACGACCTGCTGACCCTTAAAAAAGCAGCAGAGGATTTGCTGAAAAGTGTAGATTCTTTGCTGGAAAGGACAGGGGAATTCCTTTCCCCTAAAAAGGAAATTTTTCCTGATACCCTCCGCGGCACCTATGAGGAGATTTTCTCAAACTGGAAAAACAAGATGCACCGCGCCGCCGATTTGGGTGACCAATACCTTTCCCTGATGACTGCGGCAAGCTGCCAGAATTTTTATGATGAGCTTTTCCAGGAATACAATATGGAACATTTTGACCTTATGGAAGGGTTCCAGATAAACGACCCTGGCAAGTCCGCCGCCGAATTTGACAGCGTGATGGAACGATTTAAAGAACTTTATAAGAAAGTTTCCCTTCCTGTATGCCAATATAATACGATAGAGGAGTTTGTAAGGGATTATCTGGACAGCTAACAAATCATAAAAAGAAAAGCGCCCCTCCATTATAGGAGAGACGCTTTTTCTGTGCCGCAGGTATTCTTTTTTGGTGGAGGGGGTGGAATCCGGCGGCTTTTGAAAATTGAAAACAAGTAATCTTTATATCCCTACCTATTTAATCGGCAGATTTTCATTTTTTCCTAGATAGTATTAAGAAAAAATTTTGCTAACTGCCTACTACGAGAGACGAATTCTGGTTAGAAAAGATTAATGTTTTGGATGCGATTTTACCCATAAGATGGATTGTACAATAGCGGAAGTGACCTCTGGAGTATTATTTTTGGCAATATAAATAGGGATCTTGCGTTCCTCAACTACCATATATTTTGGCTTCAGCCTGTTAAGGGCTAGGGCTGCTGCGTCCTGCCTGCATTTATCACATTTACAGCAGTTGTTAAATTTTTCATAGGCTTCATCCAACTTGTCAATTACCAAATACTCCATAATGTTTACCAATATCCGTGATCCCGCCTTACGAAGCTGCACCCCTCCTCCAACAACAGCTGCTGGGCCCTGGTGGGCGGCTAACCCTGGTTCTGTATAAACGGGAGCTTGTACAGCCGTGGACGCAGGCGGAGATTCAGACTGGAGAGGTTCTTCCTCTGCTGGTGACGAATAACTCGACGGCATAATCTTGCGGAACATAGCTTCCTTATCAATTTCGCGTCTGCCTTTTGCCACAGCTTATACCCCCCTTGACAGCATTTCATTTGCTAAGGCTGTGTAGTCTAACGCCCCATTGCTGTACCTTGCATACTCTAACAAATTACACTGCATATTCTGCGCTTCCGTAAGGGTTACACAGGAACGGATTTTTGTTTTAAACAAGTGGATGTTTAGATTTTCGCAGACCATCCTTGCTGTTCCCAACAGTTCGCGCGCCAGCTTTGTTCTGCCGTCAAACCTCGCCAGCAGAACACCTGCAATTTCCAGGCTTGGATTATCCTGGCCTTTTACAAAACTAATGGTTTCGTGCAGCTCTACCAATCCCTGAAGGCTGTATAAATCTGATAATGTAGGAATGATTACATAATTTGCAGCTACTAATGCATTGGATGATAAAATGCCAAGACCAGGCGGACAATCAACAAAGATATAATCATAATTCCCTTCTATTGGCTCTAATGCCTTTTTTAACAAAAACTGCCGGTCACGGCCTGTAAATTCAAGTTCTATTCCGCTTAGTGTTGTTGTGGAAGGGATTAGGTCTGTTACAACTGTCTTTTGTATCGCAAACCGTGCCGATACTTCATTCTTTAGGACATGGTAGATCGTCGCCCGATCTGTCCAATCTCCTCCCATCCCTAATGAAAGATTATGCTGCGGGTCCATATCAATCGCTAAAACCCGGTATCCTTTGGCACGGTAGACCGACGATAGGGAATAAGTGGTGGTTGTTTTTCCTACGCCGCCTTTTTGAGTCAGTACCGCTATGATTTTAGACATCCGTTTGAGCCGGCCCCCTTTTGTTTGGACTTTTATTTATTATATCGAAGTTTTATGCTTTTTACAATAGTGCAAATCAGGTTCTAATACAGATCCCAGAGAATTTGACCATATATTATTGGAGATTTCTCATAGAAATTAACTGAAACTTGCAATGATCCAGCCACAAACGGAGGCTTTTCAGGAGCGCAGCTCCGCTGCACATCCCTCTGAACCCGAAACCCTTTTAATCTGTTTTAGTTTATTCCCCATATTTGCTTTTATATTTAGGATACTATGCCGCTTTTCCCATGTCAATCACTTGTCTTCATATCACATGGTTGACATTGGTAAAGTTGTTTTTGTAAATAAATAGATGTGTTTCTATATTTTTACAATTTGGTTATCGTTCATATTACAATTCTTTTTTCCATATTCTATTCATCCCCAAACAACAAAAAAATTAATTTTTGGACTTTACTTTTTCTTTAAAGCTACGATTATATTAGTAGATGATAGTTTATTATTGCATAAATACGAAACATAGGAGAGGATTCCTATTCGGCAGCAAGCGCGTATCAAGCGAGGAACGCCATTGAAAGATTGGAGTGACCACTATGAACATTAATCCAACTATAGTAAACGCCTATTTTAAAACAAAACCCACTACCCGAACCACCCCAATCAACCAGGCGGGCAGTTTTTTAGAAGTATTTTCTGCTAAGATGGATGCCGTTAATAAGATGGACACCATCACAATCAGCCAAAAGGGCATGGTATCGGGAATTACAAAGGAAATTGTGGGAGATTTGATGAATATTAACAGTCAGGGACACATCCAGGAGCTTCAACAGGCAGTCAGCAGCGGTACTTATTCGGTATCTGTGGAAGAGCTGGCTGGGGCAATGATGCAGCGGAGCAGGATTTGACTGTAATATATTGAAAGGGATATGACAAATCCGGGCAGATAGTCCAAATATAAAGCAGGGCGGTAAATTTCAGGGAGGTACGGAGGAATTATATGGAATCAAACGCTTTACAGCAAATGATGGATTATTTGGAAGAATATGCGGACTTTTTGGAGGACGCAATACAGGCTCAGAACGACAAGCTGGAAGCGCTGCTTTCCCATGATGTTACAATAATTGAAAGTTCTGTCGCTGCTCAGCAAAACCTGGCAATACAAATGGAACAGTTTGAAAAGGGCAGAGAAAAACACCAGCAGGAGGCTGGGTTCGCAGATAAAACGTTGGCAGAGATTGCCCAGGAATTGGAACAGGCAGCCCCAGAACAAGCCCGCCGGGTTTTAAACTGCCAAGGGCGTATGTCAAGGGCAGTAGAGCAAATTAAGTTCCTGAACAGCAAAGCCATGCGTCTTGTAGAGACAAATTTACAGATTGTCAATATGGGGGCTCCGCCTGTGGATAATCTGGAGACTTATACAGAACGTGCAAAGAAAATTGCAAGTTCTTCAGGACAATCCATTTTCCAAGCAAAGGTTTAGTAAAATATGAAACAAATTATAACTGACAAATTTACAAGGGTTTATTGTGAGCAGTAGGGAGGAATTATTTTGACCAGACCAACATTTTTAGGATTTGAAACGGGGCGTAAAGGCCTCGCTGTCGCTCAGAAGGGGCTGGATATTACTGGACATAACCTTATGAACGTCAATACCCCCGGCTATACCAGGCAAAGGGTAGATCAGGTTTCGGTTTCTGCTTATGGAAAGTCCAGCCGCTATGGCGGAACAAAGGTGGATTTTGCCGGTCAGGGCGTTGATATCACTGGTATCTATCAAACCCGCAATGCATATTTGGATAGGCGTTTCCGTGAGGAATACAGCGATACCAGTTATTACGATCAAAAACTTAGTATTCTTGGCGATATTTCTGCCGTTGTTGACGAGATGGCTGAAACTGGCGGCGGCTTGATGAAAGCTGTTAATACCATTAGTTCAGCCCTTCAGGGCCTTACTACTGATAAAGCGACAGACCGTTCTTATGCGAATATTTTGAGGACCGCTTTTCAGGGTATGGTGCAAACCCTTCATGAATATGACAATAAGCTGACCAAGGTTGCTAACCAGCAGAAATATGACTTGACGATTTCTATTGACGAAGTCAACCGTAAACTAAAAGAAGTAGCTGGATTGAACAGGCAAATCATGGACGAAGTGGCTGTGGATACCAGTGATAAAGGCTTTTATGGTCCAAACGAACTTTTAGACTCCCGTAATCTTCTGTTGGATGAACTTGCCCAGTTTGCAAATTTGGACGTTGTTGAACAAGAAGATGGGACGGTTACTGTTTCCATGGGCGGCCATGTAGTAGTCAGTGGCGATGAGAGCGATAAACTTCAATATATGGAATTTTCTGATGGAGGGGTTTCCCTTGCCTGGAATTCTTCCGGTAAGGAAGTTAATTTTACTACCGGCAGTTTGCAGGCTTCCATTGAAATGATTAATGGCCGCGGCCCTAATCTTCAGACCAAGCATGACAGCCCCGAAAAAGGTGTGCCTTATTACAAAGATCAGTTGGATACCTTTGCCCGTACTTTTGCCAATGTGATGAACAATATCCTTCCCAGCAAGCTTACCGACCAGGGTGAACCGGATTCTATTGAATATAAACAGCTAGTGGGAGCAGTTATTACAAATGAGGCAGGCAAACAGGTAGTAACAACACAACCTGGCCATGTCACAGCCGGCAACATTACCATTTCAGAAGAATGGGCGTCTGAGCTTGAGTATTTGTTCCCAAGTTCATCCAGCGCTACAAACTCACAATACTTTACTAAAATGAATACCATGCTTACAACTAACACTACAACAGAATTTTATACGAATGGGCAGAAATTCAGCGGTTCTTTCCGGGATTTTGTTACCGATATTTACGATACTTGTGTTGGTGAGGAAAGCTATTATATGGGGCGTAAGGAAGCTTCCGCTGCTATTACAGATCAGCTCCTTGATGAAAGGGACGACGTTTCCGCTGTATCTAAGGACGAGGAAACGACTAACATGATGATGTACCAGAGATATTTCCAGGCTGTTTCCAGAATGATGACCACTATGGACGAGGCGCTGGATGTTGTTATTAACAAAATGGGTCTGGTGGGACGTTCTTAATCCTTCCCCCTTATTAATTATTTTGCGGGCCTTTGCCTGTAAGAAAGGACGATGATTTCCATGCGGGTTACTCAAAACCAAATGACGCGAACCTTTTTACGCCATATGAACACCAACTTGGAGCGGTTGTCTAAATCCCAGGATCGGATGACCGGACAGAAATATAAAAAGTCTGCGGAGAACATTTCTGATACTGCCAGGGCTTACCGCATCCGGCAGGAACTTTATGACAATGAACTCTATACTACCAATATCCGCGACATTGACGCAAAACTTTCTTCTGCGGAAAGTGACCTGAATTCCATTAACAGTATTATGGTGACAGCCCGTGAACAGATTGTTCTTCGCGGTATGAACGATACCAACAAAATGCAGAGAGTAAATCTGGCCCAGGAGTTGGAGGGCAATTTGAATGAAATTATTCAGTTCGCCAATTCCCAGTTTTCCGGGCGGTATCTGTTCGATGGAAGTGAAAACGGTGAACCCCCTTTCTCTGTCGAAAACGGAAGGCTTGCGTATCACCATATTCCGGTGGATAACATATATAAGAATAGCAGCGGCCAATTATGTTATCGCTACCAAGAGGTTCCCGATCCGGATAATCCCGGCCAAACTAAAAAGGAATTTGTTGAACCTGATAGCTACACCAACCCTACCCCGCCAACTGCGCCCGTTGTTGAAATGGTTATCCCGGAAGATGTAGATCAGTTTGTAGATATTGGCGCTGGTATTACCATGTCAGGGAATCGGGTTGAGGAACGTTCTGCATTTAATCTTACTTTCTCTGGTTTGGAGATTCTGGGTTATGGAAAAACTGAGGATGGAATTCCTAAAAATGTATACAGCCAGCTTCAGGACGCCATTGCGGAGCTTCAAAAGGAAAACGGTGATTTTGACCGCTCCCATATGGAAGATATCAGCAATACCATGAAAGACAGTACCGAGGATCTGCGTTTAACCGTTATTGACATTGGTACAAAAACCCAGTTCCTGGAGAAAACCCTTGAGGGACTGGAAAATGACAATGAGAACCTGACCAAACTTCAGCAGAAACTGGAAGTCGCTGATACGGCAGAGGAATCCATTGCTTGGAAAAACTACCATGCACTTATGATGGCTACTTACCAGTTTGGTTCCAAGGTTGTCCCCACTTCACTAATGGACTTTCTACAATAAAGGCTGCGGGTATTTTTTAATTTATTAGGGGGTGTGACTATGCAGCTTTTAAAGATTGAAAACATTCCAATCCAGTACAAAATCCAGATTGAACGCGCTCGATTGGAGCTCAAACAAGCCGACAATCCTCAAATGCACCAGTCACGCACCGCGGCGCGACTTAATCTCCAAAAAAAGGATATTCAGGTTAGGCTGGACACTACTGAAATGCGAAACAGTTTAAACCTGAAAAGCACCGCGACGATGCTGGCAGAAGAAGCTTCCAAGGGAGCCCAAGCCGTTCAAAAGGCAGTGGCTGATTTTGGGAACTTTGCATATCAAGCAAGCCAGATTCAGAACGGCGTGACGATTCCCCAGCTAATTTCCCAAAAACTCTTTGAGCAGCCGGATACCATTACTACTTTTCTGCCCAGTGCCGGGCCGGAAATATCGTGGGATCCAGCTACTGTTGATACTGATTATATAGCGGCTTCTACCCAGACGGATTGGGAAATTAACCAAAATGTCCTGGATTATGTTCCAGGCAAATTCCAAATGATTATTGAGCAATATCCGCAGGTCAAAATTGAATACCTAGGCGAGCCAAATTATGTGCCGCCCAGCGCAAATCCCAACTATGAAGAGCCTGTGGCATAAATAGCCCGTTTCTTTTTAGCGCGTCTGTCCTTTTGGGGCGGTAAAACCGCCCCTGGATGATAGCGCAAATATTCGCGGGCCATTATTGTAGAAGGTCCCACAGGCTCAAAATGTGCGGCGGTCAGCGCCGTATCCTTTTCGTTTACGATGCAGCCATACTCTGTGAAATGATTGAGCGTGGATTGAAACAAACTAAAGTAAAAATCCAACAGCTATGCGCCGGGTTGCCTGACTGCATAGCTGTTGTCATATGAAAGGGGATTATTCTTATGAAAATTCTCACCAGAGATTTTGGTGAAGTTGAAGCGGCCCCAGAGGATATTATTACTTTTGCTTCCCCAATGTTTGGGTTTGAGGATTTGACCCAGTATATCTTTTTATTTGCAGAAGAAAATACAAATTTTGTCTGGCTCCAGTCAGTAGAAAATCCTCATATCTGTTTTATCCTTGCTGACCCCAAACTCGTCGAGGACCATTATACTCCCAAGCTGTCCGCAGACGTTCAGAAACAGTTGGGAGAAGGGGAATATCTTTTCTGGCTGGTTGTGGTGGTTGCCCAGGATTTTCCAAAGTCTACCATCAATATGAAAAGTCCAGTAATTGTCAACCTTCAAACAAAACGCGCTGTTCAAACAATACTCGATGAGGATTTCCCCATCCGCCGCCCACTTGTCGGCAGTCAGGAGGGACGCTGATTATGCTTGTACTCTCCAGAAAAGCCGGCGAATCGGTTATGATTGGGGATATTGAGGTTAAAATTACCGAGGTTTCCGGCGACCGTGTTAAAGTTGGTATTCAAGCACCAAAAGAATATAAGATTATGCGGAAAGAACTTTGTCAGACGGTGGAAAGTAATATTTTGGCGGCAAAGTCTTCTGCATCTAAAACAGATCTTATGTCGTTCTTGGCTAAAATTGGACAAGAAAAGGAAAAATAAAACTGAGCTGCGGGCATTCACCTAAGAAGAGGACCTCCTAAGGTTGTGCCCGCATATTTACGTTATTTTTCGCGGGCTTGGCGAATGACATAATCTGTCAGCGCCTCCCGGCCTTCCGGCGGCATAGATAGGATTTCACATCGATATCCCATCCGTTCCTGCTGTCCAAAGACGATCTTTTCCTGAACCCGAAGTTCAATTCCCTTTATTAAAAAAGGCTCGTCCAATATTAAACCGAGCTGTTCTGACTCTTCAAAGCTTTCCTCGCAGGTAAAGCGCAGTTTTTGATAGGAAATTGAATATATTTCCGCAGCGCTTCCAATTTCCCGCATAGATTCGCGCTGGATAATTGTCCCTTTAAATAATACATCCTGAAGGGTTTCCAATTCTATTTCCGCGAGTTCTCTTTCGTTTACATCTACCAGACGCAGCATAGCCGGGGAAGAAAGATAAACAGTTCCCTCAAACTTTTGTAATTCATAGCCCTTTACCATACGGGCGATCCTCGCCTGCGTCCGGTACTTCAATAACGGCACAAAATCTCCGCGGAATTCTAATGTCCGTGTGCTTAAATATCCCTTTGCATGGCCTTCCGCCAAAAAATTTCCCTCTGCTGTCTTGAGGACTGCCGGGAAATAATCGCGTGTTACAAACATTGTCTACCATCCCTTTCGTACTTATTGTACCAAATTATGGAGAAAATACAACTGGAAAGGCGTGAATTCCTGTGAAAAAGATTGAAACTCTCTGCCAGTTACTAGACGAAAAGGCAGGCTGTTTCCATGAATATGACGATGCGACTGAGAAGCTCCTTACGGTTCATATAGATGAAATAGAGAATCAGGTAAATCGCCGGCAAAGGCTGATTCCCAAGATTGATTATTTAGATGCACGGCTTCATGAAACAGCCCAGTCCATGGACGGGCTTTCGGAGGCAGCTTGGGATGCTGTTCGCCTGCAAAAAGCCAAATCGGAAATACCGGAAATCCTTTGGCCTGTGTTTGAAAAGGCACAGGAGGTCTACGCTATCGCCAATCGTATCCGTTTAAAAGAGCCTCTTGTTATTGACCGCATTGAGGAGGAGTTGGAAGGACTGTCTGAAAAAATCAGAGAGAACAACCGCAGTGTCAGTGCCAAGGCTGCCCGGTTTTCCCAGGCGTTCCAGGTCGGATTAGGGGCCGGAACCCCTGAACGCGCCCGGCATATATAAAAGAAACGTCTAGTTTCGGCGTTTTTCCAGAACTTTTTTATTTCCATCTTTATTTTTTATGAAAACGTCCGATTAGATTTATAAGGAAAAATTGTGAATCCCGCTTTTTAACATGAATCAGCAAGGGTTCCCCATCTTCTGCAAGTGGGAGATGGGATGCGGGACCGTTCTATCGACAGTGCGGACGGAAAGAAATCGGTATCCTTCACTGGCATGAGGTCAATCCCCCCGCCGCACTCTGTAAAATTACCGAGCGTGGATTGAAATAAGGAGGCGTTTTTTATGAATGTAAATACTACTAATACTTACAGCACCAGTTCCGCGACAAATAAAGGCATGTCCGGTATGATCTCTGGTATGGACACTGAAAGCATGGTTGAGCAGATGCTCGCCGGTACCCAGAATAAAATTGACAAACAGGAACAGGAAAAGCAGAAAATTATTTGGCAGCAATTGAAATACCGTGAAATCATTGCGGAACTTAATAAGTTCCAGGACACTTTCTTTGGAAGTACTTCTTCCACAAATTTGAGCAGCATTGATTTCTTTAATTCCATGTCTGTTAGTTTTTCCTCCAAGGCATTTAATATTATTGCTTCTGCTGATGCCGCCATGGGAAATACTTCTATTCGGGTTGGGCAGCTAGCTACAGCAAGCAGTATTAAGTCAGGGGCAACTGTCAGCGGTGGGCTTACTGGAACCGTTGATGCAAATGCTTTTAAACGGGAAGTTGTTTTTAATGTGGGAGGCAGTGAGAAAAAAGTTACTTTATCTGCTGCTGATCCTAATAAGTCTGATGAGGAAAACCTTAAAGCATTAGCAAAACAGCTTACCGATGCGGGAATAAGTGCTGAAATTGATGAGAATGGAAAACTTAAAATGACAGGTGATTTCAGCATTTCTTCAAAATCCAGTGCTCTGGGTATGGAAATGCTTGGTGTTACTGCTGGACAGAAATCTGACGGCAGCTTGGTTACAACTGCGAAGCCTGATGCCAGCGTTTCCTTTGATATAGAACTGAATGGCATTAAAAGGACAGTTTCTCTGGATGGCTTAACCTCCTCCAGCTCCAGCGCAGATATAAAAACAGCCCTTCAGAACGAAATTAATAATGTTTTCGGCAAGGGCTGGATTACGGTAGATATAGACAGCAACAATAAATTTACCCTCAAAACCAACGGAAAAGGTAATGTTGCTACTGTTTCCGGCAGCCAGTCCGGCCTAGACCTTCTGGGGCTGAAAAGCGGCCAGTCTGATAAGATTGCCCGCGGCCAGATGCTGAAGGATACAAGTTTTGTAAATGCCCTGCAGGGAGATAAGTTTGAATTTACGATTAATGGAGAAAAATTTTCCTTCACTGGCGAGAACACAATAAATGACGTAATAAAACAGATTAACAGCAGCAAAGCTGGCGTGAGAATTACGTACAGTGACTTGGAGGATAAATTTACCATTGAGTCTTCTGAAACTGGTGCAGGCCGAAACATTGTAATGACACAGGAAAGCGGAAACCTGCTTAGTGCAATGTTTGGCAAAGTAGACGGGATGACCACTGGTTCTTCTGTTACCAGCAAACAACTGCTTACAGATACAGTGACAGGAAGTACCGATTTGGAAAGTTTTGGTGATTCCTTTGAAGGCAGCTATTTTACCTTTAAAGTAGATGGGAAGTCCTATAGTATAGGGATTCCAAGCAAATCCGCCAGTTCCCGCGACCAGGTTTTTAAACTGATTAATGAAGGCCTTGCCAACCGTTTCGGATATATGGATGGCACCAATGACCAAAAAATCGAATTGACAGGGGATAAAACAAACGGTTATAAACTGACTGTCCGCGATGGTTCAAAAGTCACGTTTGATGATGTTATCCCGGAAGGCGCCAGTGCAGATGAATTGAAGGACATAGCTGCAAAGAACCTTCATGTTGCTTTTGGTTTTAATAACAGCAGCAATGTAAACACCAACGAAAACGACAGCGACATAACGAGATTAAAGGGGCTGCTGGAGGCAAAAGTTGGGGCTGGCAATGTTGAATTTAAAGACGGGCAGTTTATTGTAAAAGGTTCAGGATCTATAGATATAAGTGATGAACCGGAATTGGCTGAACTGTTTGGAAGCAACACCTTACAGCTGGGTGAAGCAAATGTCGGGGCTGATGCGAAAGAGGTAAAGGGTCAAAATGCCATTGCTGAAATCAATGGAATTACCATTGAACGCAGCAGCAATACTTTTGAAGCAAATGGAATGACAATTACTCTAAATGAAACAACAGAACAACTGCCTGTTTTAACCGCAACCGGTAATTCTAATGAATGGACAGATCAGTTTGGTTCAACATATCGGCTGGATACCACTGACGGCTCTATTACAGTTACCGATAAATCAGGCAATTCTTTGGATACCTATAAAAATATGACCGGCCTTAATGTAAAGCAGGATGAAAGCGGAAATTATTACATTGTGGATTCCAACGACAATGACAGTAAGGTTTTCACTGGTTCCTCCGAAACCGTCACCACTTCCCGGAACACTGACAAAATCGTTGACGGATTGAAATCCTTTGTTGAGAAATACAACGAAATGATTGACGGACTCAATACCCTCATTCATGCAGACGCTACCTACCGTGATTATCCCCCGCTGACCAGTGCCCAGAAAAAGGAAATGTCCGATCGTGAAATTGAACTCTGGGAGGAAAAAGCTCAGGAAGGTTTGTTCCGCAACGACAGCGATATTTCAAGCTTCCTCCAGAATATGCGTACCGCCCTTTATTCTAAGCCGGAAGGTTCTGAATTCGCCCTCTATGACATTGGCATCGAGAGCAGCAGTGAATGGCGCGATTATGGCAAACTGGAATTTGATGAGTCTAAAGTCCGCAGTATGGTTGAATCGAATCCCCAGGCAGTCCAAGAACTCTTTACCAATGCTACAGATGGCCTTGCTGCCCTTATGAACAAGGAACTTGACCGCACCGCTAAAACCAGTTCCGGCAGTGCCGGTACTTTGGTCGAAAAGGCTGGCGTTCAGGGCAAAGCTACCGCTATTACAAACCAGATGACTCAAAGGCTGATTTCCATTAACGAACGGATTGAAGAACTCAAAAAGAAATATCAAACTGAAAAAACCCGTTACTGGAACCAGTTTAACTCAATGGAAACTGCCCTTGCCAATATGAGCAACCAGAGCTCTTGGCTGGCGATGCAGTTCTCCTATTAATTCCCATGAATTTTTGAAAACCTGCCGCCAAGATTGATAGATGAGGTGAACCCAGATGCAAAAGAACCCATACCAAACCTACAAACAGCAGTCCGTTATGACCATGACCCAGGGGGAAATGCTTAACAAGCTGTTTGAGGAAACGGTGAAACAGCTTTCTTTCGCGGAAGTGTATCTCAAGGATAAGGATTACAACAAAACGAACGATGCACTTCAGCGTGCCCAGCGTATCCTGAACCACCTGAGGGCTACCTTGAATTTTGATTATGATATTTCCAATAATTTAGCCGCATTATACGAGTTCTTTGTGTCAAAAATTGTAGAGGCAAATATTAAGAAAGAATCAGGACCTATCCACGAAATCCTGCCAATGGTTAAGGAGTTGCAGGAAACGTTTATTGAAGCCGATAAACGCGCCAGGAATCCCCAGGCTGCCGCTGCTGCACCTACTCCTCCGGCGCCTCAGCCGCCCCGTGCACCGGCACATCCATCGGCAGCGCGCACCGCTGCCCCCGCACATCCTGCCTCGCGTACATCCAGCCCAACTACTAAGCCTCGTCCCACTGCGGCAAAACCTCATACAGTGCCCTAAACATAGTTTTAAGTATCCCCTTTATACGCTCAGCCAATGATACTGCCTGCCGGATGTTTGGAAAGAAGTGGTCATACATGATTGGAACCCGGCTGTGCGATTTGCGGAAAATGAGGAATATGACGCAGAAAGAACTAGCAGAAAAACTTTCCCTGTCCGTCAATTCGATTTCCATGTATGAGCGCGGGCTGAGTACCCCCAACGACGACGTGAAAATTAAAATTGCACAGATATTTCATGTTTCTCTGGATTATCTACTTGGGAATACAGACGAAAAGATTCAAAATTCTTCCAGCCTTTGTTCTGAATTGATTATGATGAAATCAATTCCCCCGGAAGCTCAGGCTGAAGTTCGAGGATTTACAGACTACCTGAAAGAAAAATATCATATCGACTGCACCTGCTATACCATTCTATAGACTGTGGTCGGATTCAGCGCTTGGGAGGGCGCGGCTTGCTGGCCGCGTTCTCCCTTTTTTCCATATTGGCTTTCCGCTTTTGACCGGAAGAAAAAACCGGAACGTTTTTCCCTGGTTTTCTTTACAGTGCTGTTTTCATATGATACAATAAGTATATCATGGAACAATAGCAGGAAAGGGGAAATAATATGTCAGGGAATGATACCGTCCAAAGGGAACACAAGGATACCGTTTTCCATGACCTTTTTTCGGAAAAGGAAAATGCACTGTCCCTTTATAATGCTTTAAATGGTACAGATTACCAGGATACGGACGGCCTGGAGATTGTCACCCTTTCCGATGCAATCTATATCCAGAGGAAAAATGATGTTTCGGTGCTGTTCCAGAACCAGCTTGCATTGTGGGAACACCAGAGCACGGTCAATTATAATATGCCGTTAAGGGGCCTGATCTATTATGCACATAATATTGACGGTATTCTGCGGTCAAAGGGAACTGCTTTATATGGAAAGAAGTTGGTAAAGATCCCAGCGCCGATGTATTATGTATTTTACAATGGGCTGGAAAAAGTGCCAGCAGTACAGGAGCTGAAGCTTTCAGATGCATTCCTGATGCCAGTGGAAGGATACGAATGGACGGCGCATATGCTGAATATAAACGCAGCGGAAAATGAAGGCCTGCTGAAGCGCTGCCTGGTTCTGGAAGGCTATGTGATGTTAATCCGATACATCCAGGAACACCAGAAGGAAGGGATCCGTTTACAGGAGGCCGTTGATAAGGCAATAAAGAGATGTATTGATGAGAATTTCCTGAAAGAATACCTTTTGAAAAAATTGGCGGAGGTAAAGCTTATGTTGATAACAGAGTTTGACCAAGAGTTATATGAGAAGACAATCCTTAAAGAAGGTATTGAAATAGGTATAGAACAAGGTATAGAACAAGGTATAGAACAAGGTATGGAAACAGGTATGAAAAAAGGCGTCAGCCGTTTGAGACGGCTCTATATGTTGTTATCCCATGAGAATAAAACTGACGATATGGAACGTATCATGTGGGATGAGGATTTCTGCAACAAATTGTTACAAGAATATAATTTGTAACTTAGGGGAGAAATGTTGGAGGTAAAGCTTATGTTGATAACAGAGTTTGACCAAGAGTTATATGAGAAGACAATCCTTAAAGAAGGTATTGAAATAGGTATAGAACAAGGTATGGAAACAGGTATGAAAAAAGGCGTCAGCCGTTTGAGACGGCTCTATATGTTGTTATCCCATGAGAATAAAACTGACGATATGGAACGTATCATGTGGGATGAGGATTTCTGCAACAAGTCGTTGCAGAAATATAATTTGTAACTTGGGGGAGAAATGTCAGGGAAAGCTTATGCTGATAACAGAGATGAAGCGCGCAAAGCGGGAAAAGGATTTCCGCAGTAAATGATTCAAAGATACAAGCTGTAATCTGCTGTCTCATAGCTCACACTGTTGAAAAAAACAGCTTTTTGTAAACTTTTTTGTCTGCCCCTTTCGTTTTCGGTTTTTCTGCCGATTATTTATGTGGATAGTTGTGGGCTTTATTGCCTGACAATACTTTTTGTGACTGTAATTCATCTTTTTGTTACCTACAACCTATGACAAGGATGTGTGTTATATGCGTTTTAAGAAAACTGTTGCGGCTGGGTTGGCCGCGATTATGTTGGCGGGGCAGGCAGTTTCCCCGCTTATGTCCGCTTTTGCGGCGGATGGGGATGAGTATGATGTTTATGTTACGTTTGCAAATTCTGACGATCCAAGAACAAATTCAATTGTTACTGGCGGCGCAGTTGATGTTAATGTCCGTAAGCCTAACGGATATATTCAAAAAAATGACAGTAATAATGGTTTGAAAATTACAGGTGTTGATTATGGTAATCCAAACGCACAGGGCATTAATGTTACTGGAGATACAGTAAAATCTATAAATATTACAGATAAATTTTCTATTGCCGGATTTACGCCAGGAGAAGCAGGAGAGGCAGGAAGAGTAAATTTAAGTATCAGCGGCGCATATGATGCGATTCTTAAGGAAGGCAGTGTTGTTGAGAAAGGTTGGGAAACATATTGGGAAGTGGATGCCGATAATAATCCAATAGAACTAAAGCAACGTTTTATGTCTCCTATTAACTCCAAATTTACAGTTTCAGAATTGACTGTGTTTGAAACTAGCACTATTACAATAGAATGTAGTAAAACTGAAACCGCTAATGAAGGTCCATCTTTTGATGTTATTAAAGATGATACTCGAACTAATGTCTTTAAAGATTATGAAATTGCTACTGTTGAAGGGGTTCGACAAAGCGATACAGATAGTATATCTGTTACACTTACAGGTGCGCCTGGTACTGATGTAAGGCCATGTACTATTACCTTTACCCCATATTCTTATTATACTTTGGACGAAAAAGGACAGCCATTAAAAAATGCAGAGGATGCTCCTCAGGGAAACCGCTATATTCAGAAAGGCAGCAAGTTTACCTTTACCGTTAATAAATCCCGTTCCAATGACATTATCCTGTCTGTTTATACTCCACAAGCAGCAGCAGCAGATATTAAACAGGATATTGAACGTCAGACAGGCGAAGATCAGTCAGGCCCGTTTATCCGGTTGGCTGAGGGTGACACTTTGACCTTTATTCGTAATAACTTTCAGGTTGAATATTCTACCCGCCGTTATAATACTGACTTTTATTTGGAATGGTACTGGAAGCCAAAAGGAACCAGGCAGGATGACAGCGATCATAAAGTCGAATACAGTGACGAACAATTACAAGGAGCTGTTATTTTTGCCAGCCAGCCAAATGGCTGGCAGACGGTAACAATTAATCCATTGTATCATGATTTAGACGGCGAGCTAAGAGCAAAAATACGTTGTCGAACCAGTGATAAAACTGTAGACCCTGTTGGAGAGGAAGTAGCGATCCCTGTTATTATCAAGGGCACTGGTGAACCAGCTTCTCTAAAGCCTATTAAACAATGGATTACAGAAGAGGATCCAAATGACAGTTCTGTTAGAACGGTAGTTGAAAAAAGTGTTAATTTAGATAATATGCCTGAACGTATTCTTCTTAACGCATATGATGGAACTGTTGCAGGAACACCTATTCCCGCAGAACCTTCCAAATACCAGATTCAGTTGAATATGGGTAAGGATGGAGGGGCTTCCTCCTATGCAATTGTAGAGTGCGTCAGCGGCGATCCTAATCTTATTACCATGCAGACGCAGGGTATTGAAAGCGGTGCTGCTTTGAATGACTATACTTTCGGCAATCAGATTGAAAATCCGCGTGCAAATACCCCCAGCACAGAAGGTGCAGTCAGCTTGATCTTTACCCCAGTGAAAACCGGGGTTCGTACCGAACAGACTGTAACTCTCAGGGCGACCTTTTACGTTCCAGACAGCAATGGCCAACCGGTTAAGGCCATTAACCAGCCGCCGGATTTTCGCATCACGGTTAAGGATGATTCCCCCAGCAATGATGCAACCCTCCGAACTTTAGTAGTTCGGGGCAAAACTGAAAAAAGCAGCTCTTTGCTAAGGGCATTTTGGCCGGAAATTGACATAGGCTTTGACCCAGCTACAACAGAATATAATTTAGAACTTCCCTATGAGTATACTGCTATCGATTTTACCCCGAACCGCAACGAACCCCATGCCAAAGACAGGATACAGATCAATATTATAGGGATAGATGATGACGAAAATAAAAAAGTACTTAATGAAAACTGGAAAAATAATAAGGACGCAGATGGTTTCTTTCTAATAAACGGGCGGCGCTCCCCGGAAGTTCCGCTGATAGAAAATAAGCTTGTACAGGTGGAAATTGTAGTAACAGCAGAGGACACTTCTACACAGACTTATAAGCTGAATATTTTGAGGAAACCAATGGGTGTTGACGCGACCCTGAAATCTTTGACAATGACCGACCCGGAAGGGAATGTCCTCTTTAATGGTATTCAACAGAATGTTTTTGAATATACTGTGGAGATTCCCTTTAAAGTTCAGAGGGCGGAAATTGCCTATGAACTAACTGATCCGAATGCCCAAAGGGACAAAACTGAATTTACCCCTGCTTTGGAGAAAAACGGTATCTTTACAGAGGCAGTCTGGCTTAATATCATTGAAGGGTGTAAAGCATATGATGCAGCTCATCCAGATGAACCAGCTACAACAAGAAAGATGGATTTTCATATCAAAACATTAGCAGAAGATGGGGTAAGCTCAACAGAATATACCATACATATTCATCGTGCTGACCCCAGCGAGGTAAATACCTTGCAAAGCCTTGAAGTCCTGGATGGAAAAAATGACGATGCAGTTATAGAGTATAAACCTGCTTTCCATAAAGATATGGATCAGGGGGATTACTACGATGTAGAAATTCCCTATTCTGCCAGCAGGATTAAAATCCGCGCCCAAGCTGATGACAGTGGTTCAACTGTTATCCTTCGGGATATTCCCCGTGCAGATGAGGAAAGGGACTTTGTAATTGACGGTTCCTCTATGTTTGGAAAACCTGAGGACGGCGGAAAAGGCTGGGTACGTATTCCTGCCAACAGCCCTACTAACGCCTTTACTCCCATTTTCTTTGATGAGGATAACCAGGAAGGCACCTACCATACTTTTGAAGTGGAAGTTTGGCCCGAAAGTACCTTCCCGCCTGTTGTCTGGGAGCGGCCCCAGGGGGCAAACGATCCGATTTTGGGAGAGGCTACGTATACGTATCAGGAATATATACAGAAAGTTATAAAATATCCTCTCCACATTTACCGCGCTCCGCCAAGCAGAATCAATACCTTGGAATCTATTGTTCTGGCTGACCAGGACGGGAATCATATTGAATCGCCGGAACTTGACCTGGATTTTGACCCGGAGCAGAACGAATATACCATTAATGTCCCTTATGAAGTTACTGCCGTTCAGGTAACACCCACCGCTACCGACCCGCTTATATATAAGCTTACTGTGAACGACAAAAAGATTGACAATGGAACTACCAGCTCTCCGGTTAAGCTGACCGATTATAAGGAATCACCCCGGACAGAAATAAAAATCGAAGTTTACCCGGAAAGCTACCTGGAGCCGGAGAAATTCCCGGACGACCAGGAACCAAATGTATATACCCTTACGATTGTCCGCGGCGCACCAAGTACCGATGCTCTGTTGATTAAGTTGGAAACCCAGAATACAACTGATTTTAAACCGGTGTTCGCCCCTATGCGTACCGATTACTCCGCCAATGTTGCCGAAGGCGCGGAGGGAGTCATTATTATTCCAACTGCTAATCATCCAGGAGCCAAAATTGAAGTTGACGGCAAACGTGTTGAAAGCGGTCAGCCCAGTGAATTAATCCATATTATTACTGTCCGCCAAACAGTTAAGATTGTTGTCACCGCACAGGACGGAGAAACAAAGAAGGAATATAACATCCGCTTCACCAATCCAAATTTGATTAACAAAACCAGCAACGCAGACCTGTCCAGCTTAGATATTGAGCCCGGTGTCCGCAGGCCAATAGAGTTTGATCCATCTGTCACTGAATATGACATTTCGGTAGATGAAGAAACCTATGCTGTTAAACTGTTCCCGACCCCTGCTGACAGCATGGCAGAAATGAAGGTCTTCCGCGGAAGTCAAGAGATAGGCGATGAAGATGGAAACTACGCTTCTTCTATTCAAGACGGGGAAAACAAGTTTACAATTGAAGTCACTGCCCCGGACGAATCCAAAAAGAAAACCTATACAGTTACCATTTACCGCAATGACGAGGAAAACATGGGCAGGCTGACGCCGCTCCATGCCGAGGATATCGACTATGAGAATGCCCCTGACGTTATCATTGTTGACGTAACCAAATACCCCCGTATCCACCGTGATGTGTTTGAGGAGCTGAAAAATTATCCTGATAAGAAGATTATCTTCCAGGGCAATGACTACTCGCTCCAGTTTGATGCAAGCGACATTGACAAGGTTATCCCCAGCACGGAAATTTATACGTTCGGCATGAGCTTCCGCTCTCCTCTGGAGGTGGAAATCAGCGATGAGATTTATTCTCATGCGGGCAACAGCGATGCCAACCTTGTTTTTGTCTACTTTGACCACCATGGGCAGCTCCCCGGCCCTGCTGTCCTTACCTTGAGCCTGGGCAGCAAATACCGCAATTCCAATTTCTACTGGAACTACTACAATGAGGAGCGGCAGCGGGTGGATTATTACGGCACTGTCAATACCAATTCCAAGGGAACCTTCTCACTGATTATCGACCATCTTTCTACTTACATCATTTCCGACCAGAAACTAATTGGTGCGAATGATGTGAGTACCGATACCGTGATTGAAACCCTCAGCCCATACAACGACAAAGACCTCGGCGCAGAAGCGATTGACAAGAAACTGATTCCCAATACCGGCGCTTCCGCTGACTAAGGAGGTTTTCCCCTGATGAAAAAAGTCTTGATTGGGCTTTTGGCCCTTGTGTTTGTTTCTGTTATCGGAGTTTTGGGATATATTATCTATTCAGATATCGCAAAACCCAACAACGTGGGTCAGGCGCTCCCTGTGAGCGCCTCCCCAAGTTCCTCTGGTTCTTCTACATCTTCACAGGCCTCTGTTAAAATCAACGATATGAAGCCTGTCGAAACGACTTCTGATATTTTAAGTGCTCTTGACCATGAGAAAACCCAAAATAAAGACACAGTTGGATGGATTAACATCCCTGATACGAAAATCAGCAACAGTGTGCTTCAGGCGGATAATAACGCCTACTATCTCAACATCAATGAAAGAGGAGAGCAGGATATCTTTGGGGCATATTTTGCAGATTATACCTGCAATTTCGGCACCAGGGAGGAACTTTCCGCCAACACAGTCATTTATGGCCACAGCGATGTGAGCCAGTCCGAAGACCAGCCTGATGGGCGGCGGTTTTCCCAGCTTTTCAAGTACGAAGATCAGGACTTTGCCCGCAGACACCCTCTAATCTATTTCTCGACCCCTTATGAATCCATGAAATGGCAGATTTTTGCGGTCTTTTATACTGATCTAGACCTTGACTTTACCCGTGCCGATCCAAGCGGTACCGCCCTTGTGCAGCTTGCCAACGATGCAAAGGCCCGTTCCATTTACAACTATGGCGTTGAGGTTGGGCAGGACGACAAGATTTTGACCCTTGTTACCTGTACTGTAAAGTACGGAAAAGAGGATCAGGAGAAAGTCCGCTATGTTGTAATGGCAAAGTTATTGGATGATGGGGAGTCCCCGGTTAGTATTTCCCAGTTGGAGGAGAACCCTAATCCAATACAGCCTGATTTAACGAAATGATTTTTAGGAGGTTTTTTCCATGTTCAACGACCTTTCCTTCCGTGCGATGGAAAGCAGCCTGAAAGGGCTGAAACTGCAGCAGGATGCAATTATCCATAATATCGCCAATGTTGAAACTCCTGGTTTTAAAACAAAAAATGTCAGCTTTGATAATATTCTGGAACAGGCCCGGCAGGGTAATTCCGGCAGGTATGATTTTAAGGCCCTGGTGGAAGAGGATCGCTATACGGAATCCCGGCCTGACGGCAACAACGTTGATATTGACCAGGAAAATATTGAACTTGTTGGTTCGTATTTCCAGACCATGGCCCTTTACCAGAAGATTGGCGGGAGGATCAGTGATTTCCGCTATATTGTAGGCCAGGCGTTTAAATAATTTGACTGACAGGAGGTTTTTTCCATGGCCTTTTTAAATTCTTTAAATATTGTCGGATCTGCGCTGACCGCTGAACGGTTCCGCAGCGATATTATTTTGCAGAACTTTGCAAATGCCCAAACTACCCGCACAGCCAACGGTGAACCATACCGCAGAAAGCAGGTTGTTTTCCAGGAACGTAATATGAATTTCCAACAGGTTCTCCAAGGGGAGCTGGATAAAGACGCTGCCCCTCAAGGCGGCGTCCGTGTAACCCAGATTGTCGCCAGCGATAAGGACTTTATTCCGGTTTACGATCCATCACATCCTGATGCAAATGAGGAAGGGTATGTAATGTACCCCAATGTCAATACCACAGAGGAAATGATTGACCTTATGGCCGCCTCCCGTGCCTATGATGCAAATATCACAGCGTTGTCTGTGGTAAAATCTCTAGCTATGAAAGCTTTGGAAATTGGAAAATAATTGAATTCTGGTTTAACCCAATAGAGTTTTTAGCCGGGCCCTGTGCAAAGGGTCCGGCTTTTTTGACAAAAACTACTGCTTTTTAGTGAATCCCCCAAATATTGTTTATAAAGGGGTAAATTGGACCCTAGTTCTGCAATAATTGTCCCTATCTTTATTGACAAAATTCATAGAGAATAATATAATTATAATAGGAAACTTGATTTTACTCTATATCTCTACTCTGCACTGTCTGGTTCGCGTTTTTTTGTCTTGATTTTTAACAGATCGCGGTGAATTCTGGCGGATAGGTCATCACATTGTAACGGTATGGCGACCTTTGTCTTTAGGGACCCTATTGTTTTAGTTCTCCAGAGGTAGTTTGTTTGGTCTATCAGACCCCCTAAACGTCATATAATGAACCGGTTACGGTTGGTTTGGGAGGGCCTGGATTTTACATTGGAGTTATGGTTTTTATTAGATTCCATATTTTTCCATAGTTTTGGATAATATGCCAATAAATAGTATAGTTTTTTTTCGCTTTTTTTCAAAATTTTACCATTTACCACTTGAAAACATTAGATAATTGTCGTAAGATAAATAAAGAAAAGAGAATTAAAGAACTATTGGCGGTTTACCATCAAATTTGCAGCAAATACCTTAAATCCAATTATAATACATCCCCGCAGCCAATCATTGAAAGAAAAATTGTCATAAGGAGATTTTAAAAATGATTCAGATTGTGCCGGTTTCTCAAACAGCTCCCTTGTTTGAAAAGCAGGGTGCTGCCTCTACGGAGACGCAGGGTCTTGCTGGGCTTCCCTTTGCAGATATTCTTCAGGAGTCTATGGAACAGATGTGGGAGACCCAACGGATCTCTAATCAAGATGCATATGACCTCGCAATGGGCAATACTGACGATATTGCAAGCGTTATGATTCATTCCGCCCAAGCGACTGCAGCAATGGAATTGACAGTTCAGCTTGCCTCCAGGGCAGTGAGCGCTTATAAAGAAATCCTTCAGATGCAGATATAAAAACCGTTCTGTCAGCTGACAGAGTCGGGGGGAGGTCTTTGAAACCCGTCTCTTGGCTTTCTCTGGCCCCCCATTTTGGAAGGACTCCAATATAAATGCAGATAGGGAATAATTAAGGAAGATGTGGGCGGATGAAAGAACAAATTGCAAAGGCGTTTAAGAACTTAAAAGAGTTTTGGGCTAAGTTAGCCTCTAAAACGAAAAAATTGATTATCTCCGCTGCCGTGCTGATTATCCTCGCCTCGGCGGCTTTAGCTGTGTATTTGAATACTACTGCAAAACAGATGGTTGCACTTTATCCTAAGCTTTCCACTGTGGAAACTGCGGCAGTCTGCGGCGCTCTTACTGATTTAGGCGTTGCTTCCAGGGTAAATTCCAATGGTATTATTCTTGTTCCCGCAGAACAGCAGGGACAGCTGCTGGTTACATTGGCAGGCCAAGGGTACCCCCAGACAGCTCCAACCTATGACATTTACCTCAATAATACTGGCTTTACCCGTACTGAGAGTGAGAAAAAACAGATTTATGTTTTTTCTCTCCAAGATCGGATACAATCAACCTTGACTTCTATTACAGGAGTTAAAAGTGCAATTGCCAATGTGGCAATTGCTGATAATACTGGATATGTATGGGATGAGAACAAAGGGGAAAGTTCTGCAAGCGTTACCATTACTATGGAAGACGGATACGAAATGAGCCCTGAACAGGCGGCCGGTATCCGAAACCTGATTGCATTTTCTACACAGCCCCAGATGAAGCTGGAAAATGTTAAACTGATTGACGCAAAAACCGGTATTGAGATTACCGATGAAGATCCAGTGATTGGCGGGCTGGATGACCGCAGACTGGAATATGAAAACAAAATTAAACTGAATATTGAAACCAATATTAAACGCCTCCTGACTCCTATCTATGGAGACGATGGAGTTCATGTAGTTGCTTGGGTAACACTGGACTATGACAAGATGATTACCCAGCAGCACCAGCTTGTTCCCGGGGATGACGGCAACGGTGTTAAAGTCCATCTGGATGAACAGTATGGCATCAGCGGCTCCGCCCCCATGGAGGGACTTGTAGGGGAGGAAAACAATACCGATGTTCCTACATACCCCAACCAAACCGGGGAGGGAGGCAGCCAGGTTACATCTTACAGCCGCAACATTGATTGGGATGTAAGCTGGATTGATACCCAGATTGAAAAAGGCGAGGCAGTTCTCAAGGATGCAAGTGTTTCTGTAGTCATCAACGAGCCGGACTTTACCGCTGAGAAAGAGGACGATATCAAGGATATGGTCTCCAAAGCGGTCAATATCCGTAAGGAATCTATTTCCGTTAAGAATTACACCATTTCCCGTCCCAGCGACGAGGAACCGGTAAATACCCAGCCTCAGCCAACTGAAGGGCTCAGCCCAACCACTTTGTTTGCGATTGTCGCCTTGGGCTTGCTGCTCCTGATCCTTGTAGTTGTTGTAGTTGTTGTCCTGCTGCGCAACAGGGCTAAAAAACGCAAGGCGGAAGAAGAAGCTGCCAGCCAGACTATCAAGGATACCCAGATGGAGGAAATCGAAAAGCTCAAGCAGCAGCTTCGTGAATCCGCTCAGGAGAAAGATAAGGAAAGCGCAATTACCAACGAAATTCGGGAGTTTGCCAAACAGAATCCTGAAATTACCGCTGGTCTTATCCGTACCATGCTGAAGGAGGAGGAGTAAGGATGGCTGCCGCTACAAATAGCAGTAGTAAGCTTAACGCCGCCCAGCGCGCTGCCGCTGTTGTCATTGCACTGGGCGCAGACAATGCCTCAGAGGTTTATAAGTACCTCCGGGATGAAGAGGTGGAAGTGCTTTCCCTGGAAATTGCCAAGATGGAACGCCTTCCCCCAGAGGAAATGAAGGCCATTACCGATGATTTTTATGGTCTGTGCGTTACCCAGAAGGTTATTTCAGAAGGCGGTGTCAATTACGCCAGGGATATTTTGGAGAAAGCTTATGGCCCACAGCAGGCCATGTCCCTGATGGAACGTGTTTCCAAATCTCTGCGCACAAAGTCTTTTGATTTTCTTCGCAAAGTGGACTATAAAAACCTTTTGATGATTTTACAGAATGAACATCCCCAAACCATTGCCATGGTGCTGTCCTATTGCCGGGCAGAACAGGCTTCTCAGATTATTGCTGAACTTCCCGAGAGCCTTCAGGTGGATGTAATAGAACGTATTGCCAAACTGGACCGTGCTTCCCCTGAAATTGTCAATCTGGTGGAGAAAACCCTTGAGAGGCGCTTTGCCAATATTGTTTCGGTGGAGTTCATGGAAATGGGCGGCGTGACCTATGTTGCAGATATTATGAACAATGTCGACCGCAGCACCGAGAAATTTATTTTCGACGAGCTGGGCAACAAAGATCCCCAACTGGAAGAGGAAATACGCAAGCTGATGTTTGTTTTCGAGGATATTGTCACTCTCGACAACCTGGCAATCCAGCGTTTTATCCGCGAAACAGATTCCAAAGACCTGGCAGTTGCCCTCAAATCTACCAGCGACGAAGTCAAGCAGACTATCTTCAGCAATATGTCTCAAAGAATGCGCGAAAATATCGAAGGCGATATGCAGTATCTGCATAATATCCGCCTGAGCGATGTAGAAGAAGCTCAACAGAAAATTGTCGGCATTATCCGTCAGCTCCAGGAAAGCGGTGATATCATTATTTCTAAGGGCGGGAAGGATGAGATTATTGCTTAAGGTGCTTAAACAGGGTCAGATCGTACCAGAGGAAAAATTTGTAAAAATATCCGCCGGAGACGGTATTGTTTCCTGTTATAAAGAAGATGAGGAAGAAGCTTCACCCTCCGCAGAAGAATCCGTTCGCATTGCCCAGGAAGAACTCGACCTTCGCCGTGCCCAGTTTGACGCTATTTTGGAGCGTGATCGCAGCGAAGCCGAAGAAGCCTCCCGCCAAATCCGTTCCCAGGCCGAACAGGAACGGGAACAGATTTTGGAACAGGCTAAAAGGTCTTCCGTTCAGATGATGGAGGAGGGCAGGCTGGAGGGAATTCGTAAGGGGATTCAGGAAAAAAAGGCTGAAATCGACGCAATGCTGAAAAAAATGAATGCTGTTTTGGAAGAGCTGAAACAGGATCAGCTGAATTTTTTCCAGTCCTATGCTGCCCAGACCCAGGATTTTGCCCTGGAAATTGCCGGAAAAATTCTGCATAAGCAGATTACCTTAGACCCTGCCTCTATGGAAAACCTGATTGTTGAGTCCATTGGGACGGTTAGGGACGCCGATTGGATTACTGTCAAGCTCTCCAACCGTTCCGGTGAGCTTATTAAACTTCTTAACGATTACTACCACCAAAGCGATGCAAGGAAAATCGCCTTTACGGAAAACCGTTCTGCTCCAGGAACCTGTATTGTAGATACCCCAGATGGAACCATCGACGCATCTATTCAGACTCAGCTTGACAACCTTCAGCAGCTTTTTCAAAAGGCTGCCAAAAAATAGAATAGTATGTGCTTGGCTTCCAGTTTTTAGCTTTTTTGTCGAATGTATAAGTTCTTTATCTTCTCATTTGGGAAAGGGGTGATTCCAATGGCTTCATATACTGCTGCCGACCTTTCAAAATTTAAAAATATACTTTTCGCCTCCGATCTCTTTTCTTATCGGGGAAAAATTGATAAAATAGTAGGTATGACGGTGGAGGCTACCGGTATTGAGTGCAGCATCGGCGATGTATGCAATATCATCCGTGGTCCCGATAAGCCTACTGTCATTACGGAAGTTGTCGGCTTCCGCGGCAACAAAGTATTATTGATGCCCTATCAGGATATTGAAGGTATTGGATATGGAAGCTCTGTCCAGAACATTGGCAGCAAGCTGACCATTAAGGTTGGCCGGGACATGATCGGGCGGGTTGTTGATGCTTTGGGCCATCCCATTGACGGCAAAGGAGATTTTGAAACCGACGACGAGTATCCCATTAACGGCGAACCTTCCAACCCCATGGATCGCCCCGAAATCAATACACCGATTGAATTTGGTGTGAAAGCGATTGATGGCATGCTTACCATTGGCAAGGGCCAGAGGATGGGGATTTTTGCCGGAAGCGGCGTCGGCAAAAGCACATTGATGGGTATGATTGCCCGCAATGTGAAAGCTGATATTAACGTGATTGCCCTGGTAGGCGAACGTGGGCGCGAAGTTGGCGAATTTATTGACCAGAGTTTGGGCGAGGAAGGAATGAAGCGCTCCGTGTTGGTGGTCGCTACCTCTGACCAGCCTGCCATGATGCGCTCTAAATGTGCTCTGGCTGCAACATCTATTGCTGAATACTTTCGGGATCAGGGGCAGGACGTTCTTTTGATGATGGACTCCCTGACCCGTTTCGCCATGGCTCAGAGGGAAATCGGACTGAGCACAGGGGAACCCCCTGTGGCAAGAGGTTATACGCCCTCCATTTACACCGCTCTTCCCAAACTGCTGGAACGATCCGGCAACTTTGAAAAAGGTTCTATTACCGGTATTTACACTGTCCTGGTGGAAGGTGACGATGCCAATGAACCGATTTCCGACACTGTCCGCGGTATTATCGACGGCCATATCATGCTTTCCAGAAAAATTGCCATGCGCAACCATTACCCCGCCATTGATGTTTTGGCAAGCGTCAGCCGTTTGATGAGCACAATTGCTCAAAACGATCACAAGGAAGCTGCCAATAAAATACGTAACTTAATGTCTACCTACCAGGACAATCAGGACTTGATTTCCATTGGCGCGTACAAAAGCGGCACAAACCCTGAATTGGATTACGCCATCAGCAAAATGAATGTTATCAACCAATTTTTACAGCAGCGCACCGATGAAAAGTTTTCCTTTGACCAGACAATGCAGCTAATCCAACAGACCGTTGCAAAGTAGCCGTTTGCTTATATTGCTTTAATTTATTATATTTAAGGAGATATACGCCAATGAAACGCTTTCAGTTTTCCCTGGACCGCGTCCTGGGGTATAAAAACCAAATGCTCGACAGGGAAAAAAACGAGCTGGCCCGACTCCGGGTGATTAAAACCCAGATGGATGAAGAGCTCAAAGATCTTGTGAAGGAATTTCAGTCTGTCAGCCAACAGATGACAGTGAAAGCCCAAAAGGGAATTTCTGCCTTGGAGCTGCGGAGCTACCAATTCCAACTGGACTGCCTTAGGGATGATATGGATTTGCTCAACGACAAGCGTCATAACCAGGATATCTTAATTGAAGATCAGCTTGCGGTGGTTTTGGAGCTTTCCCAATCTGTTTCCGGCCTTGATAAGCTCAAAGACCATCAGAAGGAAGAATTTGCCAAATATGAAGCGAAGGTGGCTGAAAATGAAATCGCGGAATTTATTACCGGCAAGCTCGCGCTTCCCCAGGAAGCTTGATTCTGATGTTTTATCCCAGTGAAAGGAGGTGAATAAGTAAATGGATGTAAGCAATGTTTCCGTGCAGACCATACAGGCCATGCAAACTGTGGAACAGCCAACCGGCATCACCCAGCAGGCGCAGCAGGGCGGGCAGATGGATTTCCTCTCTTTGATTATGCAGCTTATGGGCGGGACTGGCGAGGAAGGCGCCAAAGACCTTTTGGCCATGCTCATGGAGGAAGGGAAGAAGGATACAGAGGAGGAAGGTGTAAACACAGCCCTCCAGATGATGATGGAAATGCTGGCCTCAAACCCTGCCATGGGTTCCAACCTGTATACCATTGATCCCCAGATTCTGTCGGAACTGTACACCGCTGAAAATGCCCCAGCTCTGGAAACCCTTCTGGAAGCGGAAGGTATACAGGGTGAAGTACAGGGACAGGAAGGGCTCTTTGCTTTCCTGGAAAGCCAGCTTCCTGATACAGGCAGCCCGGAAGAACCCAAAAATAATATCCAAGCTGTTTTCCAGCCCCTCCAGGGCATGGAGCAGGAAAACCCCGAAGAAGCGATCCCCATGACTGTGGAAAACCGTTCCAGCCAAACCTCGGATTTCTTCAATCAGGGTGCAAATGATTTCCGCAGCGCGGTTTCACAGGCAAAGCAGGAATTGGATTTCCTCTCCCCCAATAAGGATAATAAGACCCAGAACCGATTTGACGTGGATGTGGACCAGCTCCAAAAGGATGTTGATTCTGGCAGGTTTGTCGCCAATTCTGCCAATGTTGAGGAAGCCCCTGAACTCCCCCGTATTCCTTTGAATATAATGTCCCAGGTTAAAGAGGGGATTATCCAGGAAATCGGTTCCGGCAAAGATGAGTTTATCGTCAAGCTGAAACCGGAAGGCTTGGGCGAGATTACTGTCCGGCTGATGCAGTCCGACGACAAAATTGCCTTGAGCATTTCTGCTTCCAACTCCCATGTAGCACGGCTTCTGAGCAGTGAAATCGACCAGCTCCGCGAATCCCTCCGCCCCTACAACACCGTTGTACAGGAGGTTGTGGATCAGCAGGCATATGCTTCCAATCAGGACTTTGCTCAGAACTTCAGCGGCCAGTACCAGCAGCAGTTTGCAGGCCAGCAGCAGAACCAACGCCGGACACAGGTTTCCTTCCGGGATTTTGTCAATGGCGATTCCCCCGTTGAAGCGAGCCCTGTACCTGTTGGTTCCCATCGGATTTCTACGGGCCTTAACACCTATTACGTTTAATTTTTAGGCCGCGCACATCCCCCCGGCGTAAGCCGGGGAATCTGACAGAAAGGAGGACCTGTTATGTCCGAATCTATTGGCGGTGTAAACAACGTCAATTCCAGCTTTTGGGACCAAGCCAACTATAAGCCCCAGGCAACCAAAGGCACCAACTTCGGGAACACGGTCTTTACCGACAAACAGACCAATGAACTGGGAGCCCAGGATTTCCTCAACCTTATGATGGAGCAGCTGAAAAACCAGGATTTTATGAATCCGGTTGACGACGCCCAGTTTTTGTCCCAGCTTGCACAGTTCAGCAGTATGCAGTATATGCAGGAGCTGGCGAACTTTTCCAAGCAGAATTATGTTTCTTCCCTGATTGGGCAGACTGTCACAGCATCTAAGTTTACTGTCAGCGGCAATTTGGATACTACAACTGGCGTAGTGGATAAGATTTCCTTGGTGGATGATGAATACCTCATCTATATCGGGGATAAATCCTACAGCCTTGACCAAATTATGGAAATCGGCGCTACCACAAAGAAACCGGGTTCCTCTGACGATACCCCCACCACTCCTCCAGAGGATGAAGACAAAACCGATTATACCCAATCCAGCTTCCTGATGTCCCTTTTAGGACAGAACGTCACTGTGAAAGATGCAAACGACATACAGTCTACCGGCATTGTGCAAAAAGTTTCCATGACCGACGGTATGCGCTTTATGGTGAATGGAGTCTGGTATGGATTGGATGACTTTGTTTCGGTGAATTCCAAGGATGAGGCATCTTCCGGTGAACTGGATGATACTGAGGACGACGAAATTGTCGAAGTCCTTCCGCCGGAAAACTCCGGCAATCCTGATGACTCTAACACAACAACAGACCCCATTGTGGACACGGAAAATAATGTAAACGGTGCAGATGCCGCCCAGCAGGGAATTGAAAACGGCACCATTACACCGGATACGTCCGAGGCGTAACGTGGACCTTTCAGCAAGGTACTGCACGGGACGAATGAAGCATGGACGCTAAAAATAGGGTGAGATGAACAATGAGTATGAACGAGCTGTTTCTCAATAACCGCTTCCCCGTAGTTACCGGGAAGCCCCAGGCGCAGCCCCCGAAGATTCCTGCCCAGCCGCAGGCCGCCGAAAATACCGGCGTGTCATTCCGCGAAACGCTGGAGGCCATGGAATCCCAGCGGCAGATCGCCTTTTCCAAGCACGCGGCGCAGCGGGTTGCACAAAGGGGAATTGCCCTGACCGAGAGCAGCCTGTCACGTCTGGAAGAAGGTGTGCGTCTGGCACAGTCCAAGGGCCTTAATGATACGCTGATTCTGGTGGATAACACCGCCTTTCTGGTCAGCGTCAAAAACCACAAGGTCATTACTACCGTCAACCATGACGAACTCAAAGGGAATGTTTTTACAAATATCGACGGGACCGTCATTATGTAGGCAGATAAGCCGGACCGATTCCTTTGACGGATTCCCATGAAAGGCATGGAGGTTTTCAGGCCCCGATTGATGGAAGGGCCTGCTGCCAAATCCTGGCGGGCTGTCCGCTGCCGGACAATGACAGCGGACAGCGCCCCCGTCTTTGACATGAACTGAAAAGGAGATTGTACATCTATGGTAAGATCGCTCTATTCCGGCGTTACAGGCATGAAAGGCCATCAGACCCGCCTGGACGTTATCGGCAACAATATCGCAAACGTTAATACTATGGGCTTTAAGAGCAGTTCCACCACTTTCCGCGACGTTTACTACCAGAGCCTGCGCGGCGCATCTGCCGGCAACGGCACCCGCGGCGGTGTAAACTCATCCATGGTAGGTTATGGTTCTAAGGTTTCCAGTGTTGACGTGAACATGACCCAGTCTATTTCCTCCACCACCGGCAACCCTTGGGATGTTTCCATTGGCGGCGAAGGATTTTTCCAGGTTCAGGACTCTGAAGGAAACATTTTCTATACCCGTTCCGGCAAGTTCGGGTACGACAGCATGGGATACCTGGTTGACTCCAACGGTTATTATGTTCTGGGCACCCAGGCGCAGGGCAACAAGGTTGTCGGGCAGAAACCCGGCAGCAGCCGCATCCAGATGCAGATCCCTGCACTGAACCCTACCCAGGCAAGTTATACGATGTCTTTAAATAACATCCAGTATACTTTGACTGCAAGCAATACTACTACTGACGGCAACGTTGCAGTTACATTCCTTTCCGACAACCTGCCTGCCGGTGTTCCTGCACAGGCGACTGTTACGTCTACTGGCATTACTGTTAAGCTGAACAAGACTTTTACCTTTAAAAGTATGGATGAATTAAACACATATGTCAACGACGCTATTGTTGCAGGCAACAACAACAAACAGCATCCGGGAGGAACCTTCAACCTGACAACATCTCCGGTAGTCACCTTCCCAGCAGAGGGGCTGACCGGCGCGCAGATTTGCGATACACCTGGAACAAATCTGTCCGGCGAGGTGACGATGCAAAGAGATCCTAATAATACAGACCATGGTACTACTACTAATAACCTTCAAACATGGGGCTTCAGCTTTGCCAATCCTCCGACGGGTAGCCAGTTTTCTGGTGGGGGTACTTGTGATGCTAAGGGCTTTGAGGTATCCTATGCAGATGGGATGTGGACAGTTAAGCTTACAATTGGAGGTAAAGAGTATAACGCACAGGTTTCTGGCGGTGAACTGTCCAGTGGAAAAATTCGTCTTAGAGCAAATGGTGCTACAACTTCTACAGAGGACTACATTACAATGGTTTGTCCTAACGAGAGGCAGCTGATTCGGATGAGTACAGAGTATGCTAAACTGAATCAGGACAAAAACCAACAAGAACAATTTCCTCCAGAAGCAGATGGATATACATTTGCAGAAGATGCCACACTTGGTACACTAGGCATGCCAAATGTCGGAGAGTATTCCATCACAAACGCACAAAAATCCGACAACCTTGGTTTAGGCGGCAACGTTTTTACAATGCAGAACGGTACTGAAGGCGGCCCCCAGACCCTGGCGGATATCAGCGGCTTCAAGATCAACGCCAACGGCGTTATTGAGGCAACCCACAACGGGAACCTCCTTGAACTTGGCCGTATCGACCTTGCAACCTTCGACAACCCCTCCGGTCTGGAACAGGTCGGTAACACCTACTTCGCCAATACCGGAAACACCGGTTCCATGAGGATCGTGGAATCCGGTACAGGCGGTTCCGGCGCGCTGGCCTCCAGCACCCTGGAAATGTCCAACGTAGACCTGTCCCAGGAATTTGCGGACGTAATCACCACACAGCGCGGCTATCAGGCCAATGCGCGTATGATTACCGTTTCCGACACCCTCCTGGAAGAACTGATAAACCTCAAGCGTTAATAACCCTCACAGTTTAACGCAGCGGCTATGTACGGGCGGGGCGGCCCGGAGCAAGAATCCGGCGGCCTGATGCAGAAGTACAAAACTCTCGCGCTCTCCCGCCCTGCCCCCCATAGCCGCTGCCACAAACAGCCGAAGGCAGCAACCGTCGTTTGGCCGCTTTCGGCTGCTTGTGGCAGCGGGCGCCGCGTCCGCTTTTAAAAAAGGATTTGACAAAGGGGGAAACGGAGGGCCATTATGATTGTTTTGACCAAGATGAATGGGGATCCATTCGCGCTTAACTGCAACCTGATCGAGAGCATCATCGAGAATCCAGATACAAGGATTTCTTTAACGAATGGCAATTTATATATGGTGCGGGAAACGATGGACGAGGTTGTGCGCAGAACGATTGAATATCATCGGCAGACTTTAAGCGATATCCTCTATGGTCGCTTTGAAAAGGGTGGATTGGAAAATGGCAGATAAAGCAGAGAAAAAGTCGGGCAAACAAGGCGGATCGTTTGATATCGCTACTGCCGCGGGTCTCTTCATAGGCATAGCGTTCATTGTTGTAAGTATTATTATCACCTTCCCCAAGTTTGGGCCGGATGTAGCAGAAGCTGACAAACAGGCGAAACTGACAATCAATAACATATACAGCTTTTTCGACATAGGCAGCATCCTGATTGTTTTGGGCGGTACAGTGGCGGCTTTGATGGTTTCGTATCCGGTAAGCTTCTTCACGCAGGTGCCCAAACATCTAAAAATCGCGTTTATGCCCACAAAGTTTGATCCCAAGGAGTACATACAGACAATAGTTGACATTGCAAAGCCCGCCCGCGTGGAAGGCATTTTGTCCATTCAAAACAAGGTTGAGGAAATACCGGATACGTTTTTCCGAAACAGCTTAAATTTGGTCATTGACGGTGTGGATGCGGAAAAGGTTAAAATGATGATGGAAAGCCAACTGGACTACATGGACGAACGCCATGCCCAGGCCCGCGGTTTTTATGCGAAAGGTTCTTCCTATGCGCCGGCCTTCGGTATGATAGGTACTTTGGTCGGACTTATCAATCTTTTGAAATCCCTGAGCGATCCTGATGCTATCGCCCCGGCCATGGCCATTGCGTTAATTACAACCCTTTATGGAAGCTTCCTTGCAAACCTGGTATTTGCGCCTATCTCCAATAAGTTAAAGGTGCGCCACGATGAGGAAATGCTTTGTAAGATGATTGTCTGCGAAGGCGTTCAAGGGATTCAGGCTGGCGATAACCCCCGTTTCATAGAAGATAAGCTGATCCAGATGCTTCCCGCCAAGGTAGCAGCCACCATGGGCGAAGGCGGCAGCGGCGAAGAAGGCGGCAAGAAAAAAGGCAAGAAAAAATAAAATAACCTGAAAATGGGAATGGACAAATCCCCGATTCGGCGGTAGGATATAATAGACGGGAGTTATTTGATATTGGACGCCGGAAATAAGACAACGAAGGAGGCGGTAAGGGATGGCTCGGAAAAAAGCCGAGGAGGAACAATGCGGCAACTGGATGGACACCTACGGCGACATGGTTACGCTTCTGCTTACTTTTTTCATCATGCTGTTCAGCATGAGCAGCGTCAACGAGGAAAAGTTTGCCATGCTTGTGAAAGCCTTTACCTCAAAAGACCCTGAAACCATTAACCTTGTCCTGGACCAGTCGGGAGACATGGAGGGGATGGATTATCCGGAAAACCGGACGGATTACCCGCCGTCGGGCGACAACCCCGCCGAAGCGACCCTGGAGGAACTCCAGGAAATGATACCCCAGGACTTTGATGATTTGTTTGAATATCTGGAAAATTATGTGGAAAAGGCAGACCTGAAGGATTCCGTTGAAGTGGTGGAGGCTGGGGACGGGTGCGTGTTCATCCGGTTCCAGGACAACATCTTTTTCAGCCCCAACAGCGCCAGCCTGCGGACAACCGCAGCCCCTCTGCTGGACTTTTTGGGCGGCTGCCTGAAAGGGGTGGAAGAACAGGTGATGACCGTCAATATCAACGGCCATACTGCTGACCCTAAAGGCTACACCCAGGATATTTCGGACTGGCAGCTTTCCAGTGAGCGTGCTTCCAATGTGGCTACATACTTTGAAACGCGCAGCGGCTTTGACCCGAAAAAGCTGCTTCCTATTGGTTACGGCAAGAACTACCCCATAGCCAGCAATGACACCTCGGAGGGGATGCAGCAGAACCGTCGGGTTGATATGGTAATTCTCAGCAACAATACCGAATTATCCGATAAAGAAATTCTCAATTCAATTCTTTTGGGAACCTTTGACCCGACTCAGTACCCGGAAACCGGTGGCACTAAGGACGTTTTGATTCCTTCTGGTTCAAATGCGTCTTCCACTCAACCTTCTTCCTCCCAGGCAGTAAGCAGCACCCCGCCTGTTTCCTCCCAGCCCTCGGTCAGTGAGGCTCCCCCCGCTTCCAGTTCTTCCGGTTTTGTCGTACAGCCCTCTGGACAGGAAGGCCAGGCCAGTTTAGCGCCATCCCGCGCTGATTCAGGACCAGGTGCGAATGAGGGTGGGAACACCAGCACGACAGCAAGTGTCAGTACCCCTGCTGCTTCGGGGAATACTTCAGAGGGAATCCCGCAGGGGGCACAGGTTGTTTCCCCTTATGGAGGGTAAAGCATGGATGTACAGAGAGGAAGTGAAGGCGGAAGATGGCTGATAAGCAGCTTTCTCAAGCTGAAATAGACGCATTGCTCAACCAGCTCACATCTGGAGGACCAGCGGCATCAGAGGATGAGAGCGCAAAGATTAAGAAGTATGATTTCAAGTCCCCAAAGAAGTTTACAAAGGAACAGCTCCGAACATTGGACGGATTGTACGAGAACTTTTCCCGTATGCTGTCCTCCTACCTGTCGGGTATCCTGCGGCAGTTCTGTGAGGTGACAGTTCTTTCTATTGAGGAGCAGCGTTTTTTTGAATATAACAACGCCCTGCCGGATTCGGCGCTGATTGGGAAAATCGATCTGAAGCCAGTTGATAAGCATTACAGCGACGGGATGCTCTTAATGGATATGAGCACCGCGCTGGGATTCTTTATGATTGAAAGGCTTCTGGGCGGCGCGGGCACCAACTACCACCTGACGCGCGATTATACTGACATCGAGCTGGCAATCCTGGATAACGTGTTTACCAAGATTCTTTCCAGGCTTCAAGACGCCTGGTGTTCCTATGTGGACGTTACCTTCGCACTGACCAGCATTGAAACCAACGCCCGTCTCCTGCAAGCCCTGGGGGCAGAGGAGATTGTGGTTATCGTTATGCTCAACGTAAAGATTGCCGATGTGAACGGGACGCTGAATATCTGTATCCCGGCGGAAAACCTGGAGGAGCTTATCGGGAACTTTAATATCAAGTATTCCCGTACCTCCAAGCGCAAGGATATCGGGGATGCGGCCATTCGCCGCAGGTTCCTCTTTAACGAGCTATTAGATACCAGCCTGGAGGTCAAGGCTGTGCTGGATGAATCTCATTTGTCCCTGAGCGACATCCTCCAGCTCCAGGTGGACGACGTAATCCCATTAAATAAAAATATTCAGGGCGATATAACAGTTGTCGTGGACGAAATTCCCTGGTATACTGGTAAAATGGGAGAAACAAAAACAAAGAAGGCGGTTCGGCTCAATGAGCTGATTAGCGAATCGAGGGAGAGGTCTTAATGGCAGAGAATACTGGTGCGCAGATTTTGACCAGCGAGGAGATCGATGCGATTGGGGAAGTCCTCAACATCAGCATGGGGTCCGCAGCCACGGCGATTTCTACGCTGCTTGACAAGCAGGTGATTATTACTACCCCAAAAGTGGAGATACAGAAATTTCAGGCCGTCAACTATACGGAGCTGGAACCTGCAATCCTAGTAAAGATTGAATATGTGGAAGGAATTTCTGGCAGCAACGTCATGATTTTCCGCCAGTCGGATATGCAGGTTATTTTGAACCTGCTCATGGGCAACGAGGAGCCCCCTTCCGACGATTTCGTCTTTGACGAGATGAGTATGAGCGCGGCCTGCGAGGTAATGAACCAAATGATGGGAGCTTCCGCCACTGCTCTGTCCTCCTTCCTGGGGAAAACCATCAACATTTCTACGCCCACAGCCACCGTTATGGATCCGGTGGAACATACCTTTGAGAATTCCCTTGGGGTGGACGACGATAAGGATGTTGTCTCCATCGGATTTGTCATTGACATTACCGGCGTAATGAAAAGTGAGTTTGCCAGCATCCTGACCTGCGAACTGGCAAAGGAAATGGTGGAGCAGCTCTTCCCAGAGGAAGAACCTGCGCCGCCGCCAGCCCCGGCAGCCCCCCAGCAGCCAGCTTCAACCGGAGCTGCTGCACCACCGCAGCAGGCTGGCAACGTACCCCCCCAGGGGTATCCGCAACAACCCGGAATGGGTATGCCAGGTATTCCAGGGCAGCAGCCGGGAATGCCGGGGGCTATGCCTGGAATGCCTGGGGCAATGCCCGGCATGGGCCAGATGCCCCAGCAGCCTCCTATGGGTCAGGATTGGTCTCAGGCACAGCAGCCATATGGAGGATATCCCCCATATGGAGGGTACCCTCCATATGGTTATCCCCCCTACGGAGGCTACCCGCCCTACGGCTATCCGCCGCAGGAGCAGGAACGGCAGCCCGGAGGGGTTATTAAGCAAATGGATCAGGTGCCGGTGCAGACGCCCAAATTCCCAAGCTTTGTCGGCCAGCCCGGTCCCACCGCACCGCCGCCCAGCGGCAACCTGGATCTCATGATGAACGTACCGCTGAATGTGGCGGTGGAAATTGGTAAAACCAAGAAGAAAATTCGTGAAATCATGGACTTTTCTCAGGGTACGGTGATAGAACTGGAAAAACAGGCAGGAGCTCCCGTAGATATTATTGTCAATGGGCAGCTTATCGCCCGCGGCGATGTGGTTGTGGTAGCTGATAATTTCGGCGTACGCATTACTGAGATCGTGGGAACCAAAGATTTGGTGGATTCCCTGGAAAACAACAGGTAATCCCCTAAAGGGCAGGCGGCGGGAACGTCCGCCTGCCAAAATCGGATATGACATTCCGCTTTTTGTTTTCCCCACTACATCTAAACATGGAAATGAAGGAGAATTTCAATGAGTAAGAAAATCATGCTGGTGGATGACGCTGCTTTCATGAGGATGACCATTAAAAATGCTCTGACCAAAGCAGGGTATGACAACATTGTTGAAGCGTCCGACGGACAAATTGCCGTCGAAACCTACCAGAACGAGCATCCCGATCTGGTGATTATGGATATCACTATGCCGAATATGGATGGAATTCAGGCTTTGCAGGCCATTAAGACCCTGGATCCCGAAGCACGTGTGGTAATGTGTTCCGCCATGGGCCAGGAAGGTATGGTGGTTGAGGCCATCAAACTGGGAGCCAAGGATTTTATTGTAAAGCCCTTTAAACAGGATCGTATTTTACAGACGGTGGAAAAAATCATTGGATAGGTTCTGCTGCGTTGTTTCCCCTGTCCTCCTGGAAACAGCAGGCCTGTCCAATGGGTCTTTGGGTTCTGCTGTGGCTTCTGTTTTAGGGCTGCTCTTTGGTTTCGCTGCAATTTTAGCCGCTGCATATTGGGCAGCAAAATTGGCAGGCGGAAAGTTGGGAGGTTCTTTTAGGGGAAGCGTGCGGGGGCAGGCTGCGGTAGAAGTCCTTGGCCGTACCCCCATAGGTCAGGACCGGTTTCTTCTTGTGGTGCGGGCAGGGGGGAAGGTGCTCCTTTTGGGAGCAACCCCCAAAAATATCCAGACCCTCTGCGAACTGGACCCGGAGCAGTTCCCTGAATCCCTTCAAACGGGAGGAACAGGGGAGCGTTCAGCGGTTGGCTTTGCAGATGCCCTGGAGGAAATGAAGAAAAAATATGCTGGTTTTACAGGCCGGAAGGACGCCGGCCAGAAGGAGGAAAGCGATGGAAAAGGTTGATTCCGCTGCAGTTTCGCGCCAAAAGCTGAAAAAAGAATTGGCGCGCTTTTTCCTTTCCTTTATAGCCGTCGCCCTGCTGATAGCTGCATATGGGGCTGTTAAGGTCCATGCTGCATCTTTTACTGTGGATTTGGGCAGCGGCGTAGCAGAGGAAGGAAGCGGGATGCTTGACGTTCTGCTGCTCTTTGCGCTTCTTGCGCTGCTACCCTCCTTTCTGGTGATGATGACCAGTTTTACACGCATTATCATTGTGCTGTCCTTCCTGCGAAATGCTCTTGGAACCCAGCAATCCCCTCCAAACCAGGTTCTGGTTGGGATTGCCTTGGTGCTGACCCTGTTTATCATGACCCCAACCCTGGAGCGCGTCAATACGGAGGCGTACCAGCCTTACCGTCAGGGTCAGATAGATGGGAAAGAAGCTTTGGAACTTGCCTCCATCCCCATTAAGGAATTTATGATCCGGCAGGTACAGGACAAAGACCTGAACCTGTTTCTTTCCATTTCCGGGGAGGAGTTAGACCAAAGCGAGGGTCAGAGCATGGAGGCCCTTACGAATCTGGGAATGAAGGTAATTCTTCCGGCATTTATTACCAGCGAACTGAAAAAGGCGTTTTTTATTGGCTTCTACATCTTCCTCCCGTTCCTGATTATAGATATTGTGGTTTCCAGTACTCTGATGTCCATGGGTATGGTTATGCTGCCGCCTTCCATGATTTCCCTGCCCTTTAAAATAATGACCTTTGTCTTGGTAGACGGTTGGGAACGGCTGTTCAGCGCCCTTGTATCAGGATTCCATTAGCGCCCTGCTTTCTGATTACAGTTTGTAGAAAGGATGATGCACAATGTCTCAAGACGGCGTTTTAGACGTATTCCGGCAGGCGCTTCTCCTTGCACTGAAGCTGGCGGGGCCGCTGCTGCTTGTGAGTATTATAATTGGTTTGGTGATTTCTATTTTCCAGGCCGCTACGCAGATTCATGAGCAGACCCTTACCTTTGTGCCAAAGGTTTTGGTAATTGCGCTGCTTTTGCTGGCTATGGGTTCCTGGATGATGTCTATGATGGATGAATTTGTCCAATACCTTTTCCAGATGATAGCGGCATTGTAAGGGGCTGGCCGATATGCTGCAAGTGAATAACCTTTCCGTCTATATCTATGTTTTTTGCAGAATGACGGGAATGATTGCCCTGAACCCTATCTTTAATCGGCGCAATGTTCCTGCGCAGGTGCGGGTGGGGATTATTCTGTGTTTGACGATCCTTTTAGCTCCGACTGCTCCCTTCCTTCTCCCTTCTGGCTATGGTCAGAACTTTCAGGTGCTCCTTGGAATGGTGCGGGAGGTGCTGATCGGTGCAGTATGTGCATATATCTTTCTGATTTTTTATTACATGCTTTTCTTTGCAGGCGACTTGATGGATATGCAGTTTGGCCTTTCCATGGCAAGGGTTTTCGACCCTGGAACCAATATACAGGCGTCTATGTCCGGCAGCTTGTTTAATGTGCTGTTCCTGCTCTATTTCTTTGCAACGGACAGTCACTTGATCCTTATACGGGCTTTTGCTGCATCCTTTCAACTTATCCCTGCTGGCGGGGGGATTCAATGGCAGATGATATCCCCTTTTATACAAGAGGTTTTTTCCTCCGCCTTTCTTATGATTTTACATCTTGCCCTTCCTTTTATTGCCGCAGAGTTTGTTGTAGAGGTTTCTATGGGGGTTCTGATGAAGCTGATTCCTCAAATTCATGTTTTTGTCATTAACATTCAGATGAAAGTGATGCTGGGACTGTTTATGCTTTATGTCTTTGCACAGCCAATCAGTGAATTTGTGGATAGATATATGAATGCTCTCATAAAATCTCTTGAAAAAGTTTTAACAGTAATGGCGGGCACTTAGAAGCGCAGAATTGGACGGGCTGATATTTCAGAATAAGGGGCGGTGGGAATGGCAGGAGAAAAAACTGAGAAAGCTACACCGAAACGAAAACAAGATGAACGCAAAAAAGGCAATATCTTTCAAAGCCAGGAAGTCGTTACGGTCTTTTCTCTGATTATAGTCTTTTATGCCTTTAAATTTTTGGCTCCCTATATCATAGGGGCGCTGAAAAAGTGTATTGTAGATTATTGGAGTATTGCGGCCTCTGTAGAGGAAATTACTCCCGCAAATGTGAGGGTCGACTTTTGGAATGCTGCTGTAATCTTTGTGATTACTGCTGTGCCGCTGCTGCTCATCAGTTCTCTGACGGGAATCATCTTTTCCGGGATCCAGACGCGGTTTCTCGTCACCCCAAAGCTGATTGCCTTTAAATTTAACCGGCTGAGTCCGCTTCAGGGGTTTAAGAAAATGTTCTCCATGCGGGGCGTGGTAGAGCTTTTGAAATCAATGATAAAAATTGTGGTTCTGGGAGTTGTTATTTATAACGTTTTCTCCGATGAGCTCCCCCTGTTTCCCCGGATGATGGATATGTCGTTAGAACAGGCGATGGCCTCTACCGGGAATATTATTCTTCAAATTGTTCAGAATGCGGCGGTTATCTTTGTTTTTCTTGCGGTTATGGATTATGGCTATCAATGGTGGGAATACGAGAAAAACCTTCGTATGAGCAAGCAGGACATTAAAGACGAATACAAAGAAACCGAAGGCGATCCCCAAATTAAGGGGAAGATTAAGGAACGCCAGCAGCAGATGGCACGCCAGCGTATGATGCAGAACGTTCCAAGTGCTGATGTGGTTATCCGTAACCCTACCCATTATGCCATTGCGATTCAGTACGAGGCCGGTAAGAACAGTGCTCCGGTTGTGATTGCCAAAGGTGCGGACTTCCTTGCCCGGAAAATCGTAGAGATCGCAGAAGAACACCAGATCACCATTGTGGAAAATAAACCCCTGGCAAGGGGGCTTTACGCGGCGGTAGATCTGGATCAGGAAATCCCCGAAGAATTTTTTAAGCCTGTGGCGGAAGTCCTGGCTTATGTCTATAACCTGAAGGAAAAGGAAAGGAGAAGGAGGCTGGTTTAAGAATTGAAGCTTTTTAACAATGCGGTTTCAGCCTTGGTAGTAGCGATTATTTTCCTGCTGATTATCCCGCTTCCTACCTTTGTGCTGGACCTGATGTTTATTATCAATCTAGCGTTGTCTTTCGTTATCCTTTTGACCACCCTTAACATTAAGGAGCCGCTGGAATTCTCTATTTTCCCCTCTCTGCTGCTGCTTACTACCCTGTTCCGTATTGCCCTTAACGTTTCCTCTACCCGTAAAATCCTTACCAACCGTGGGGACGCTGGCGCGGTTATTAAAACCTTTGGCGAATTCGTGGTTCAGGGCAATGTGGTCGTTGGTTTTATTATCTTTATTATATTGGTTTTAGTGCAGTTTATTGTTATTACTAAAGGTTCGGAGCGTGTCGCTGAGGTTTCCGCCCGCTTTACCTTGGACGCTATGCCCGGTAAACAGATGGCGATTGACGCTGATCTGAACTCCGGTGTTATTGATGAGGAACAAGCGCGTAAACGCCGTCTGGATATTCAAAGAAGTTCTGACTTCTTCGGTTCCATGGACGGTGCTACCAAGTTTGTCAAAGGTGATTCCATTCTTTCGATTGTCACCACCTTTGTCAACCTGATCGGTGGGTTTTTAGTGGGAATGATTAACGGCGAGGGCGCCATGGGGGATATCATTCAGATTTATGCTATCTCTACAGTGGGCGACGGGCTTATGTCCCAGATACCATCCCTGATTATTTCAGTGGCCACTGGTATGATTGTTACCCACTCCTCCTCTGATTTCAGCCTGAACGACGACGTAACCAAGCAGTTCCTTTCCCAGCCCCGCGTTTTAATGCTGGCTGCTGGCGCAATGGCTTGTTTATGTTTGCTCCCAGGCTTCCCGGTTCCTCAGGTATTGACAGTATCTGTTTTTCTGTTCTCCATGGGGCTGCTCTTAAGCCGCAGGGTTCTGCCCAAGGTGGCTGCAGAGGAATCCCCGCAGCTTACCCCAAGCACCGAGCTTACCAGTGAAGCTGAATTTTATCGGAATATTGACAATGTTTATGGGCTGCTTAATATTGAACAAGTGGAGATGCAGTTTGGTTACAGCCTTCTGCCCCTGGTAGACGCAGGCAATGGCGGAGGAAGTTTCCTGGACCGTGTGGTCATGTTCCGAAAGCAGTTTGCCATAGAAATGGGTATGGTAGTACCTACCGTTAAACTGACAGACAGCGGGCAGCTTAACCCTAACCAGTACGCAATCCGTCTGAAAGGCGAGGAAGTTGCCAGGGGTGATATTTTGGTAGACCATTTCCTAGCCCTTGCGCCTTCTGAGTCAGAAGATGTTATTGACGGCATTGAAACAGTAGATCCCGCCTTTGGAATTCCGGCCAAATGGATCAGCGAAGATAAGAAAATCAAGGCGGAAATGTCTGGCTACACTTTGATTGATCCTATTTCGGTTATTATTACCCACCTTTCCGAGATTATTCGGAGGTACGCTTATGAGCTGCTTAACCGCCAGGAAGTCAACAATATGATTGCCAACCTGCGCAAAACCAACGAGGCGATGGTCAATGACACCATTCCCGCCCTGGTTTCCGTAGGGGATCTTCAAAAGGTATTGTGCAGCCTCCTGCGTGAAAACGTCCCAGTCCGCGATCTGGAAACCATTTTGGAAACAATGGCCGACTATGCCCCAACCATCAAGGATGTGGATATGCTTACCGAATATGTGCGGCAGGCGCTGAAGCGTACGATTTCCCGCCGGTTTGCAGAGGCAGACCAGATCAAGGTCATAACATTGGACGCCAATGTGGAAAACTTGATTATGGGGGCAGTCAAACGAACCGAAACTGGTTCCTATCTGGCTTTGGACACCAAGACCATCCAGAAAATTATTGCCTCTACCAACAAGGAACTCAGCAAAATCAAAGACCTGGTACAGACTCCTATTGTGCTGACCTCCCCCATTGTGCGGGTTTACTTTAAAAAATTGGTTGACCAGTTTTATCCCGATACAACGGTGTTATCCTTTAATGAGGTAGATGCAAATACCCAGATCCAGGCGTTGGGGTCCATCGCCATTGATGCGTAAGCTCCATAATCTTTAGATCCCAGGGCCGTTCAGTTGCGCCTGGAACGAAAGGAGGAATCCGCTTGATTACGGAGGGCGCTGCGTCCAAAAAACAAGAGCTTTCCCCGGCGGAGCTTCAGGAGCTGATGCTGGAATATAAGCGCACCGGGGAGATTGGCCTGCGCAACCAATTGGTACTCCATTACAGTTATATTGCCCAGATGGTTGCAGCACAGACCTATACGCTCTCCTCTAACTATGCTCAGGTGGAGGATATTGTCAACGAGGGAATACTGGCTATCATCGACTGCATTGAAAAGTATGACCCCGAAAAAGGCGCAAGCTTTAAAGCCTATGCATACAAGCGGGTACAGGGGGCTGTGATTGACTTTGTCCGCAAACAGGACTGGTTTCCCCGGCGGGTCAGGGTCAACGCCAAAAACATCATGGAAGCTCATGACCAGCTTCGAGGCGAGCTGTTCCGGGAGCCAACCGATCAGGAAATAGCGGATCGGTTGGGAATATCCCTGGAAACCTACCAAAAAAACAGTTCTGAAGCTGCTAACTCTTTGATTTTTTCCTTTGAAGGCGTATTAGAAAATATGCTTTCCTCTGACAACCAAACAGACCTTTTTTCCAGCCAGTCCAGTTCCCCGGAAGGAGAGCTGGCAAAAAAAGAACTTCTTGATGTTCTGCGGGATGCAATCCAGTCCCTTTCGGAACGGGAGCGTCTGGTTGTAACCCTTTACTACTACGAACACATGAAGCTTTCCAGCATTGCGAAAATTATGGGGATATCCGATCAGCGGGTTTCCCAGATCAGCTCCAGGGCAATTCTGAAGCTGAGGGCTATTATGGAACAATATATGAAAGGGGAGTGATCCCACTATGTTTTCAGGATTTTATACAGGGGCTTCCGGCGTACTCAATCAGCAGCGAACTCTGAATGTTCTGACAAATAATATAGCCAACGCCAGGACTCCTGGATTCCGGGCGGAACGGGTTGTCACCGAAACCTTTGACTTTGAACTAATGACCCGTATCGAAAAGGGCAATACCACACGGATTGGCTTGGATTCGCCTATTCAGCTTGTACGGGATGTGCCCACTATTTTTGATTCGAACTCCTTAGTAGAAACAGGTTATCCAATGGATATGGCAATTAACGGCGAAGGATATTTTAATATTCAGTCCAATATTACCGCTGGTGCAGACAATGGCGGTGCTCCCCAGGTGGAAGGCGGAACAGGGCCGGTGCTTTTGACACGGTATGGCAGTTTTGCACTGGATGAGCAGGGGTATTTGATTTTACCCGGTGTGGGAATGGTTCTTGGGCAGGAAGGCCCCATTCAGGTAGACGGCTCCAACTTTACCGTGGACTGGGATGGGAAGGTTTACAATTCCGACGGCACTGAAGCAGGAATTCTGCAAATTACCAAGCCGGGCGAAGATGCACAATTGGATAAGACTGCTAACGGCCTTTATACCATTGCTGACATGAACAACAATGAAGCTGCAGAAGGCTACAAGATTGAACAGAAGGTTTTGGAGCGCAATAACATAGACCTGAACCGGGAATACACCCTGGCCATGCAAGCCCAGAGAGCTTTCCAGGCATGCAGCCAGGCAATCAAAATTGTAGACCAGATGAACCAGAAGGCCGCCACTTCAATAGCTTCTTTGTAAGGTAAGGCGGCAGAAAGGAAGGCATATTTATCATGAACATAGCATTTTGTAACGGCGTTTCCGGTCTGATTACATATCAACAGGATTTGGACGTATTGGCGCATAACATAGCAAACGTCAATACCAATGGGTACAAGAGTACAAGGACAGCTTTTGAAGACCTTCTGTATACAGAAATGGACACCAATGCAGAACTGAAACATTTAACCGGGCATGGGATAAGGTCACGTTCCATAGATTTGCTGATGGATCAGGGATCTCCCCGTCAGACTTCCAGGCGGCTGGATTTTGCCATTATGGGGGAGGGCTTTTTTGCGGTAGAGCGCAACGGCCGGGTGGAATATACCCGTGACGGCGTTTTATCTATCAGCATGGAGGAAGACGGAAAAGACGGATACTTGGTAGCTGGTGATGGGGGATACATCCTTGACAGCAAGGGTAAGCGGATCAAGCTGGAACGTGATAAAGAGACCAACCAGTTTATTACTGAAAACCTTACAGACAAAATCGGGGTTTATCTGTTCTCCAATCCCTATGGGTTGGAGCAGACGACGCAGAGCAGTTTTGTTGAAACCCCAATTTCTGGGGCTCCCTATGTAATCGCGGAGCCTAAGGCCAACAACCGCAGGAAAGATGACGAGGCTCAAACAAAGCCCTATTCTGTTCTTCAGATGGCAGTAGAAAGCTCTAATGTCAATCTTGCAGATGAAATGGTAGGGATGATTGTTACACAGAGGGCATACCAGATGAATGCCAAAATGGTCCAGACTGCGGATCAATTGGAGGAAATTGTAAATAATCTTAGATAATTAAGAGGTATATGAAAGATGGGCATTAAAGACTATGGCGACTTAAATGATATCCATATAGATGTTCTCCGAGAATTGGGTAACATTGGCTCTGGAAACGCCGCCACATCTCTTTCCAATCTACTGGCAAAGGCGGTGGATATTTCCGTACCGAAAATCAGCGTGCTGGATTACGGTGAGGTAGCGGAACAGCTTGGCGGGCCTGAAATGATGTGCGTTGGGCTGCTGCTCTCCCTTAGCGGGGATGTGGAAGGGATGCTGATGTTCCTCCTTCAAAAAGATTTTACCCATTTGACCCTGAACGCCCTATTAGGGGAAAACTTTAAGGACTTTTCCGACATTAACGAGATGGGCCTATCTGCTATCCAGGAAGTTTCCAACATTATGGCAGCTTCCTATGTCAACGCCATTTCCTCTATGACTGGCTTGGCGATCAACATTACAGTTCCTGACATCTGTATCGACATGGTTGGAGCTATCCTGAGCGTTCCTGCTATCCATTATGCAAACATCAGCGACAGGATTATCTACATTGAAGACGAATTCCACAGTATGGAAGAGAATATTACCAGCCACATTTTGATGATTCCAGATGTCGAGTCTCTTGGAAAGATTATGACGAATCTGGGGATAGAAATATGAGCAATATCGTTGTTGGCATTTCCGATCTCAATATTGGTAAGGGATCAGATGTACTTGTTACATATGCGCTTGGTTCCTGTGTTGGTATTTGTATCTTTGATCCAATGACCAAGGTAGGGGGGCTTTCTCATATTATGCTCCCCTCCAGCACCCTTAATAATCCTGGAGCGGTTAATCCCATGCGTTTTGCGGATACAGCTATTGTTATGCTCATACGTAAATTAGAGGCGGCAGGAGCATTGCGTGTGCGTATGAAGGCTAAAATTGCTGGAGGTGCGCAGATGTTTTCTGCGATTGGGAATAGTTCCCTTGCGAATATAGGTGCAAGGAATGTGGAAGCTGTTAAAAAGGTTTTGGCCCAGGAACGGATTCCAATTATTGCAGAAGATACAGGGAAAAATTATGGACGAACGGTGCATTTTTCTCCTGGAGATGGAATTATGCATATTGTATCCGCAAATAAGGGGAAATGGGATTGGTAAGAACAATCGGCCCACAGCATTAGGGTTACTGATGCTGTGGGCGTTTTTTGTAAAATAAGAAAGATACCCCAAAGATAGCATAAACCAAGGTAAAGAAAAAAGGTTTGAAGGTCCAGGGAACTTTCCTAAAAAGTTCCCTGGTCGCGCCCGCAGGCGCGAAACACCCCTGCACAAACAAAAAGAGGAGTAAAAATCTGACCTAAAAAGGTAAAAGAAAAAGATAACGTAAAAAAGCCCGTTTGCGGGAGCAAATCACCTTAGTGGGAGCACCAGGTCAGGTTTTCGTAAAAGAATAAAGTGGGGGAATAAAAGGGCTTTTTAAGCCAGCGAATTCTACATTCGCGGACGATGTCGCCAAGCTAAAGGTGAGGAAAAGCCAAGGATACAGACTAAGGGACATGAACAGAAGATATAGAGAGGGGCAAGGTTTGGTACCAAACCTTGCCCCTCTCTATAATTTTGACCATATATTTCCTTAAGAAACAAGATATTACAATGGTTTTACTGGATGTTAAATTGTCTATTTTCTCTGTTCTCTTGTGTAAAATATATTTAGGCGAAAACAAAGGGGGGACAGCAAGATGGACAGAGAACATCACAAGGAACTGATTCAAATCGGACTTAATATTCTTTACTATCGAAAAGAAAGAGGATATACACAGCAACAATTAGCTGAAATAATTTCCTATAGTAAAAACCATATCCAGCAGATTGAAACTGCAAAGGCTACCCCAAGTGTAATCGCCTTATTAGATATTGCCAAAGCGCTTGATATTCCTGCATCAAAGCTATTTGAATATGATAATAGGGAATGGAGAATATAGAAATAATGAGAGATGATTTTGAAGAAGCTTTTAGCGATTTCTTAGACCGCCAGGAGTATGATCAGGCTGAAACTGCTCTATTCGATATTGTACGTACCGCTTTCCTTTCAGGTTGGAAAGCCGCCGGTGGGGACCCCCTTCCAGCACAGAAAATTTTTAAATTGCTATTTCCCCCAAATACGGATTCTAATATAATTGAGAATAAAAACCTTTTAAAAAATAATTAGAAAATTATGCCTGGTTTCCCCTTATATCGGAAACCAGGCATTTCCTCACCCTTAGCCGGGCGGTATCGTCCGCGAATGTAGAATTCGCTGGCTGAAAAAGCCCTTTTATTCCCCCACTTTATTCTTTTACGAAAACTTGACTTAGTGCTCCCGCTAAGGTGGTTTGCTTTTGCAAACGGGCTTTTTTACGTTATCTTTTTCTTTTCCCTTTTTAGGAATGCTTTTTTGCCTTTTTTAGTTCGTGCAGGGGTATTTCGCGCCTGCGGGCGCGACCAAAGGAACTTTTTAGGAAAGTTCCTCTGGACTCTTCAAACCTTTTTAATCCGCCCTAGCTTATTCTCGTCTTAGGTTATTTTCACATATTGGCTTTTCCGATAAAAAGACGCGCCCTTTTTGAGCGCGTCTTTTCTTATATTTTCCGTGTATTCAAATACCGTATGATTTCGCCCCCGATCTGGTTCAACGGGAACTGTTTCGAAATACCGCCTAACTTAAAGGCTTCCATAGGCATCCCATAAACAACACAACTATCTTTATCCTGTCCAATAGTATACGCACCAGTACTATGCAGCTTGGTAATCCCCTTTGCGCCGTCTGCTCCCATCCCTGTGAGGATAACGCCAACAGCATTCCTCCCAGCTGTAGTGGCAACAGAATCAAACATAACATCAACAGAAGGACAATGCCCGCTGACTTTAGCGCCAGTCTCACTGCGGATAAAATACCCATTCGCATCTTTTAGCAGCCGTAAATGATATTCTCCCGCTGCAATAATAATCTTGCCTTGTTCAACCCTGTCACCGTTGACAGCTTCTTTTACGCTCATCTTGCAAATACGGTCTAACCTTTGAGCATACATGTTGGTAAAAACAGGGGGCATATGTTGAACAACAATAATACCAGGAGTAGTAGCAGGTAAATCCCGTACTACCTCTAAAATAGCCTCTGTCCCGCCAGTAGAAGCGCCAATTGCAATTACAAGGTTCTTAGAAGCGGGATTGTTGGCCAGAGTAAGTCCACCGCCAATGGAAGCAGCAGGACGTACAACAGGCCGCGGCCGCGGCGAAGAAATGTGCGCCTTGGAAGCTACTTTCACCTTGACCGTTAAATCACTGATGAAATTGTTCATGTCAAAGGCGCCCTTTACAACAGGTTTGCGTACAAAGTCAACCGCTCCAGCTTGAAGCGCATCAAGGGCATTGAGCGGAAGAGAACTGACTACTACGACAGGCACTGGATGTAAAGGCATTAATTTTTTTAGGAATTCAATGCCGTTCATTTTGGGCATTTCAACGTCCAGGGTTACTACGTCCGGCTTTAGGGCTTTTATTTTGTCCATAGCGTCTATGGCATCCATAGCCGTCCCAACAATTTCGATGTTTAGGTCGTTTGACAGCCCAATTTCCAGCGCCCTCCGAAAGGTAATGGAGTCGTCTACAATTAAAACCCTGATTTTGGAAAGTGGCATCGTTTATTTGCCTCCCCTTTGATAGATAGCAGGTTTTAAGTAGCGGAACCTGGAAACGCTTCGGTCAATCGTTTCAGAATGACCAATCAGGAAATATCCGCCCTCCGCCATAGAATCATAGAATTTATCTACCAAACGGCGTTTGGTATCCGCGTCAAAGTAGATCATTACATTCCGACAGAAAATAAGATCCATCGGCTTCCTGAAACTAAAGGGTTCCATTAGGTTCAGGGTACGGAATACAACCTGGCTGCGGATACGTTCGTTGACCTGATATAAATCCGGCCCAGTTTTGACGAAATATTTATTTTTCCACGCTGGGGGGATATCTTTTAGGTTTTCACCTTCATAAATTCCCTGGGTTGCCTTATCTAGTACGTTTTTAGAGATATCTGTTGCAAGGATCGTCGCATCCCATTGGGCTTTCTGCGTCCCGAAAAATTCGTCAATAACCATGGCGGTGGTATATGCTTCCTGGCCAGCTGAACATCCTGCGCTCCATATCCGCAGATCATGGTCACGGGAATGTGTTTGTACCAACTGGGGGAGCACTACTTTCTTTAAGAATTCATAGTGCTCCGGTTCCCTCATAAAGTAAGAATAGTTGGTGGTCAGCCGGTTGATAAGGTTAGTCGCTTCCTGCCCGCTGGAGTCTTTGAAAAGAATGTCCAGATATTGCTGAAAGCTTTCAATCCCCTTATCCCGCAGATAGTTGGTCATACGGCCTTCTATTAAGGTCTGCTTCTTTTCAAGATTGACCCCATATTTTTTTTTAACAAAAGTAAACAAAGATTGGAATTCATTTTGAGTGATGTGTATTAGACCAGTAGAAGATGGTTTGCCTGCTAATGCCATGTGCTGACGCTCCTTTTATCTGAAATACGTAATCAACCTCCGATGGAGAACATATCCAGGTCGTTGGCAAAGAACTTTTCACAGTCAATATTGAGAATGATTCTTCCCCCTGTGTGCGCTATGGTGGAGAGATATTTGTTTGATTCATTGCCTCCAAATTCAGGCGGATTTGTAAATTCATTCGGTTCAACTGTTACAACGTCGGAAACACTGTCCACAATAAGGCCTACCTGCATATCGTGTATTACTACTACAATGATACAGGTCTTGTCAGTATAATCAATTTCCATCTGGTTAAACTTAGTCCGAACATCTATGACAGGGACAATTTTGCCGCGCAGATTGGTTACGCCTTTGATGTAAGAAGGAATCCCTGGTACAGGGGTAATCGGCGGAATGGTCAAAATATCTACTACCCGGAACAGTTCCAGTCCGTAAATGGTTTCCCCCAGGAAAAAGGTGAGGTAGCGATCACTCATATCACCTTCAACCATGGTGCTGACGCTCTGTATATCGCTCATAGGTTCCACTACCTTTCATTCAAATGTAACAGGCTGTTTGCGTCCATAATCAGGCTGATGTTGCCATCACCAAGAATGGTGCAGCCCGAAAGCCCGTAACCCTTAATATCATATTTGTTCAGGAATACAGGGAAGGGCTTTACAACTACCTGCTGTTCACCGAGAAGCTCGTCTGCAAAAATGCAGCATTCTTTCTCGCCATATTCAATTAAAATGACAATGCCGTCAAAAATATTGGTGACAGAGGTCTCAATCCCGTACAGCTCATGAAGCCGGATCAAAGGATAACATTGGCCATACAGCATAATCATTTCTGTTCCGTCAGTATTGTGAATTAACTGGTCGTTGCTGGTAATCTTAATAGAACGTTCAATAGAATTGATAGGCAGAGTAAATATAATGTTGCCTACTGAAATTTCCATACCGTCGATAATTGCCAGAGTCAAAGGAATCTTAATGGTGAAGGTAGTGCCTACATGGAGTTTACTGTCAATGGAAATTGTACCGCCTACCTTCTCGATATTTTTACGCACTACATCCATACCAACACCACGCCCGGAATACTCCGTTACCTGAGTATTGGTGGAGAAGCCCGCCTGCATGATGAAGTTGTAGATTTCCTTTTCCGTATACTCGGATTCCGGTTTTGTCAGCAGTCCCTGATTGCGCGCCTTGTTCATCAATTTCACCGGATCCAGGCCGCATCCGTCGTCGGACACAGTAATAACAATATCACCGCCGATGTTCTGTGCGGAAAGAGTTACCTTTCCAGCTTCCGGTTTGCCCAAAGCACGCCGCTCCTCAGGGGATTCAATGGCGTGGTCTACCGAGTTGCGGATCATATGCATGAAGGGGTCAGCCAAAGAATCGTTGATTGTTTTATCAACCTCGGTTTCCCCGCCGAAAGTTTCAAGGTTTACATTCTTATCCAGTTTCTTGCACATATCCCGGATAATACGGTTCATCTTCTGGAAAGTACCGGAAAGGGGAACCATTCGGATGGACATAACCACATCTTGAAGTTCGTCAGTCAGCTTGCGCAGTTCCCGCATGGATTTGTTAAAGTTGTCCAAAGTAAGACCTTTTAAATCTGGGTTGCTGGCAACAATAGATTCAGCCGTTACAATTTCTCCCATTAAATCCATCAAGTGATCCAGTTTAATTTGGTTCACGCTGATAAGATTTTGTTTTACACCCTTGGGAGCAGTGTTGGACGGAGCAGACGAAGCAGCAGCCGGGGCTGGCGCTGGTGTACTGGGCGCTGTATCGGCCTGTGGAGCGCGGGCCTCTACTGCTGGGGGTTCTTCCGCCTGTACTGGCAGAGGAGTTCCGCCAGCAGCCACATATTCTTGTTCAGAAATCATGGACGCTGTCTTTACTTCAACAGTATTCCGAATTACTTCCATAACGTCTTCTGAGCTGGAAGCGGTCTTAAAGCGAATGTAAAAGCCGTTTTGCACAATCTGGGCAGTTAAACCGGAATCAGATTCAGGGGATTGGGGAACAGATTCCAGGTTTTCGCACCAGTCTTTTAACTGGCTTAAAAGCATATAGGCGCGGAGGTTTTCCATGCGGCTTTCCTCTTCAAAGAATACCTGTACATGGTAATACCCATTCACACTATGAGCAAGGGAGTCGGGTGCAGAGGGAACAGGCGCAGCTGGAGCATTGGACGTACCCGCAGCAGGCGCGGGTTCTTTGGCACCTGCTCCAGATTCCCCGTTCATGCGGGCAACCTGTTTGTGAAGCTGGTCAATGATTGGCTGGGGGTCCTGATGTTCCGCATCGCCGCCCTGAAGCGCATCCATTTCGTTTTTGATGAAATCCGACGCTTGGAACAGCAAATCAAAAATGCTGTCCTGGACTATGTTCAGCTTGGAAGGATCTTCCCGGAAAATGAAGAATACGTCTTCTACCGAGTGCGCCATATTCGCAAGCGTCTCAAACCCCATCATCCCGGAATTTCCCTTAATGGTGTGCATGATGCGGAAGATTTCACTGATATTTTTTTCGCTGATGTTTTTGGATTTCTCAGATTCAATCATAATTTCGTCTAAGGTATCCAGCAGGAGGGTATTTTCTTCGATAAAGCCTGCCATCAGTTCCATGTTTGGATCAATCGTACTCATAGCATTCACCTACTATTTCCTAAAAATTTAGATACTACTCCCTATTATAACTTATCGACACTTTTTTGTAAATCTCAACTTGCAAGCTTAATTTTTTGAAAAAAATAACGATATATATTTATGAAGGGTATTTTTGCGTGCACTCCCCTCTTTTTATGGTACATAAGAATAAATATGCCATATAATATAGATAAAATTTGGGGAATCTGCTAATGAAATCAACAAGTGTTGATTGATAAGCCGTTTTTTATTCTGCAAAGAAAAGTTGTAGGATTTTTGTGGGTTTTTGATAATTTTTTATGTAGATAGAAAAAACGGCGCTGTTTTTTCGGTGCATTTACAAAACGCTGAAAAATACGGCTGTCCTTTTTGTTTTCCTGTCTTTCCCCCCTTATAAAAATAGAGACACCGCCCAGGATGGGGGAGTCCGTTTGGAACGGCGAAAAAATACGATACTGCAAGGTGATAGACCATGGCTGACCTATTAAAAATAACTACCCCTTTTATTAACAACAATAAAAATCAGGTTCCCGTGGCCCGGCAGGTGGCGGATCCGTCTGCGCCGTTTAATCTTCAAGATGTTCCGACTGTAGTACGCCCTGCTACTGAGGAGGAAATCCTGAAACAGAATAATGGGATGATTCAAAAGGAAAATTCCTCCAATGCTATGGCAAGTCTTCTGAAAGATCCCAGTTCGGCAGTCAATTTCCTAAAAAATATCTATGTTTTACAGGAAATTGTGCAGCTTTTGCCAATTAAGAATACAGCCATTACACAGGAAATTGAACAGATGTTCCACTCCCTTTTGATTAAGCCGGAGGATATTGCCGCTGAAATGGCGAATCAGGAAACCTCTGCTACTACCTTCAAGGGGGAGATGTTTGATTACCTGAGAAACCTCCTGTCTGACAATCCCTCCAGTGAAATGCAGTCGGCTATTGCCAATATGCTGAAATCCATTAATAATCTGGCTGGACGGCGTGACGCTTTAAATGCGGTTTCCAACAGTTTGAAATTCCTTTCCCAAAGTTTGGAGCCAAGCAGGAACATTTCCCAAAGGCTGGCAGACCTCTCTGTCCGGTTCCGTCAGGAAGACGCACCGGAAAAATTTGTCCAGCTCAAGGCAGAAGCAATGGATATTCTGAAAGAGATGGAAGGAAACCTGTTGTTTAACTCCAAAATGGCTAAAATAAGTTCCATTACCCTTTATAATCTTTCGCGCTTTAATGACAACCCGGATTTTTTTCAGGAAGCTGCGTCCACGCTGTTCCTGCTGCTTAATGGGGAGGATAGAAAGCAGTTTGTTTCTCTGGTGCGGGATTTTCAGTATGGAGTCCGAAACGATATCCGCGGGGGCAGTGAAGATCAGGAAGTTGAAGAAGCGGAAAAGTCCAAAATTATGGATGTACTTACCAAAATCCTAGGGAAACAGGCTGGCGATGAGGAAATGACCTCCGCAACTTCTGAAAAAATTGAAAAAATTATTACCAGCCTTCTTTCTTCCCCTTGTCATTTTACGCCCCTTCTCCATTTCGTTGTTCCGGTAGAGTATAATATGCTCCAGTCCTTTGCTGAAATTTGGATTAACCCCAATGGCGAGGAAGACCGCAGCGACGATAAAGCGGAACGCGGCGACTGTATCCATATGCTTCTTGTCTTTGACATTGAGGGTATGGGCAAGTTTGAAGCTGAATTATATACGCTTGGCAAGAAAGTCGAGCTTTCCCTCAGATGTCCTCCGAATTACTGCCGTATTTTCCGTAACGCGGTTGGACGCATTGAAAGATGTATTAATGCTACTTCTTACCGATTTGAAAAAATCAGGGTGGATCCTTTGGAACGTCCCAATTCTTTGATGGACGTTTTTAAATCCCTCCCATATAAAAGGACGGGTGTCAATGTCAAAGTCTAAACAAAAAGCGGTTGCCCTTAAATACAACGCCGAACGGGATGAGGCTCCCATTGTGATCGCCTCTGGATACGGAAGCGTCGCGGAAAAAATTATTGATATTGCCGAGCAAAAGGGGATACCTGTCTTTCGGGACGACAGTGCAGCGTCTCTTTTGTGCATGCTGGAAGTGGGAAACAGTGTCCCGCCGGAATTGTATGAAGTAATTGCCGCAGTTTATTGTCAGCTTTTGCAGGTTTCATCAGAGATCAAGGGGAATTCTTCCGGCCAGCCGCAGAAACAGAGAAGAAAATCATTGAGCGAACGGGCAAAACGGCTTAACAGCCGCAGACCTGTTACCTCAACAGTTGTCAGAAATAACCAAAGCCCCCAAAATACAGAAGAAAGCCAGCCGCAAAAAAATGAAGAAACAGAAAGCTGATATGCAGGTATTGTTTGATGAGGCAATCTCGTCAGGGACATATTAAAAAACTTTTTATATTGCTTATTGCATGAACCAGGGTGCTTTTCTAAAAAGCATCCTGGTTGTCAGTTCAGCTGAATGAAATCTGCAAGGTGTAAAATCCCCCTTGAATTTGATAAAAGTGATAAATAGGAGTTTATTTATATGCGTATTTGTGGTAAAATAGGAAAAGGGGAGCTGCTTTTTTGAAAAAGGTACATATAGAGGCTGTACTTTTGGTAATGATGCTGACAATTTTCCCGCTAGAAGTATGCAGAAATGTGTATGCAGCTGAAGATAGTACGATTATATTACCGCAGCTTATTCTGCCTTCTATTCAGTCTAACATTATAAGTTTTTCAGAACCTTTAAAAAAGCAGGAAACTCAAACATACCAAAATCCCCCTTCCAATATGGAAAGCACTTCAGATACTGAAAAGCCAAACCCATCCTGGAATATGATCCTTGTAAATGAATGGAACCCTTTGCCGAAAGATTTTACCGTCGCGCTTGTCTCCCTGCCAGGCGGCGGGCAGGTTGATTACCGCATCCAGGGTTCTCTAACTCAAATGATACAGGATGCAGCTGTACAGGGAGTAAATCTGATAGTGAGTTCCAGTTATCGCAGCGTTGACGATCAGAATACCCTTTATCAAAGAAAAGTGCACAACTACCAGAATTATGGGTTAACCCTTGAAGATGCCCAGGAGCAGGCGAGACAATGGGTTGCCCGCCCAGGACGGAGCGAACACCATACAGGCCTGGCAGTCGATATTACAACTTTATCCTATCAGGTACTGGATTCTGGTTTTGCGGAAACGGCTGCTGCCGGGTGGCTGCTTGAACATTCCGCTGACTATGGCTTTATTCTCCGTTACCCAGAAGGGAAAACAGAGATTACCGGTGTTTGCTGGGAACCTTGGCATTTTCGTTATGTGGGTGAAGAAGCCGCCAAACAGATTATGCAGGACGGAATTTGTTTTGAGGAGTATTTAGAAAAATCCCGCAAATAATTCGGCTCTACTGCCTGCATATATTTTATTTACGGATAGGCTTTTCAACAGATAAAATCTATAAGCTGTTTATGTATTTTATCGCGTTTCCAAAGAGGGCTTCAGCCCTGATTCCATCCCAAAAGGGAAAACGACTGAATTGTCAGGAGAGGCGGATGATAGATGGAAAATGAAAACGCAGCCCAGCAGCAGAAAAATGAACCTATTTTTGCTCTGGATATTGGTACACATAATGTAATCGGCATTGTGGGGCAAAGCGAAGGAAGCCAGTTCCATATTGCTAAAATCCACCAGATGGAATATTCCCGCCGCGCCATGAAAGACGGGCAGATAGAGGATATTGAGGAAGTGGCAGAGACTGCCGGCAAAGTGCGCAGAATGTTGGAGGAAGACCTGGGGATAGAACTCCATGAAGTCTATGTTGCTGCTGCAGGGCGCGCTCTGCGCACTCAGAAAGCTTCCTATGAAATCAACCTGGAGACCAACGATCCTATTAACAGCCAGCAGGTGGCTGAACTGGAAATGTGCGCTATCCAGCAGGCGGAAGAGGAACTTTTGGCAGGAGAACAGCCGAATATTCCCTTGTGCTATGTTGGCCACTCAGTTATTCAATATTATCTGGACGATTACCCTATGTCGCCTTTGCAGGGACACCGGGGCAAAAAAATGAAAACGGATATTATTGCTACCTTTCTTCCAGGCGAGGTTGTGGACAGCCTTTATGCTTCCATGGGGCGCTGCGGCCTCAAGGTTTCCAATATCACATTGGAACCTATTGCTGCTATGAATGCCATCATCCCTCATGAGCTGCGGATGCTCAACCTCGTTTTAGTGGATATTGGCGCGGGTACTTCCGATATTGCCATTTCGGAAGGGGGGAGCGTTGTTGCGTATACTATGGCGACAGTTGCAGGGGATGAAATTACCGAAGCAATTGTTCAAAGCTGCCTGGTGGATTTCCATATGGCAGAACAGATGAAATTTTCCCTTTCTGAAGGGGCAAAGTCTATTCATTATGAGGACATTTTAGGATTTTCCTATAAAATTTCCGCTGCAGATCTGAAAGAAAAGGTTCAGCCTGCGGTAGAAAACCTTTGTTCAGAAATTTGCGGCCGGATATTGGAGATCAACGGAAAGGCTCCCGCCGCTGTCTTTATGGTTGGAGGCGGAAGCAAATTGGACGGCTTATGCGGCCTTGTGGCAAAAGGTCTTTCCATGATGGAAAACAAAGTTGCGGTAGGCGGCAACAATTATATGAAACGGATGGTTATTTCAGAGGAAAATGTGAGCGGGCCAGAATTCGCCACTCCTGTAGGGATTGCTATTACTGCCATGACAAACCGCAACAACAGGAAATACTCTGTTACCCTTAACAGGAAGCCTATTCAGATTATGGCCAGGGAACCAGCTAATGTTATGGAACTACTGCTGCTCAACGGTTATGAACGGAACCAGCTTTTGGGGCGTTCAGGTAAAAGCCTTACCTTTGAGGTAGACGGCGAGAAACGGGTGGTTCGGGGCGGAAGGCCAACAGCGGCTACAGTTCTGGTCAATGGGCAGGCTGCCAGCATCACTACCCCAGTCCGTCCCAACGATGAAATTACCATGGAACCGGCCGTTACAGGCCAGGATGCTTCCATCACAGTAGAACAGGCAGTAGAGGGATATCAGGAAATCCTATTCCGGCTTAATGGCCAGTCAACAAGGGGTGGAACCATTGTAACCATCAACGGGGCTCCTGTGGATGGAAACCGGATGATCCGTGAGCTGGATGTATTAAAAACCCGGCATCTTGTGACATTGGAAGATTTGTGCCGTGAGCGGAGGATAGACCCATCCTGCCACCGGTTTACAGTGAATCAACTCCCGCAGGGATTGGGATATACTATCGTTCCAGATGATGAAGTTCATTATGAATGGGTTGCAGTTTTGGAACATAAGGAGGAGGAAGCTGCTCCACAGCAGCCAGTGGAGGAAAAGGAAAATACTATTAAAATCCGGCTTAATGGAGAGGTTTTGACGCTCCGGCAAAAACATGACAAAAGCTCTTACCTTTTCGTGGATATGCTTAACTATGTAGACATCGACCCCAGCAAGCCGCAAGGAAATATAGTCCTTCGCATTAACGGAAGGACGGCTTCCTATGTTGAAGAGGTTCGTGACGGGGATGAGGTTGAAATCTACTGGGATACATTAAGAACCGAGTAAAAGGAGTGTATGATTTTGGAAAAGTATGTAGTAAGGCAGCCTATTTTGGATAGGAAAAAAGAGGTTTTTGCCTACGAAATTCTCTGGAAGAACGACAGTGACCAGGCGAACGACAAAGATATTACTGCCGCTAACGCCATCGACGATTTCTTCTATGAGTTAAATAATCAGAAATTCCTGGACGGCAAAATCACTTTCATTACCTTTACCCCGAACCTTTTGCTGAAAAACATCCCTAAAATGTTTGCCAGCAACCGCCTTGTCATCCAGATTGACGACAGTGTATTAGTCCATCCTCTGGCGCGGAAAATTATTTACCGCTTTAAAAAGCAGGGTTATCAGATTGCTATCCGGGATTTTGAGTTTGCCCCCAGGTATTTCAGTATTTTGGACATTGTAGATTATATAAAGATTGATTTTACAGGAATGAGTGAAAGCTCCCTGCGCAATATTGCCGGGATGGGTTCTAATATGCATAAATCTATTATTGCATATAATGTTAATACCCCTGAAACTCTTGATCTGGCTGTAGAATTGAATTGCGACTATATGGAAGGCGCAAATGTCGCCCAGCAGTTTTCCTCTAAAGTCCATCGTATGGATCATATGCAGAGCAACTTCTTCCAGCTTATGGTAGCGATTACCAAGGATGAACCCAACATTGACGAAATTACTGAAATTGTTTCTCGTGATGTAACTTTGGCCTTCCCGTTAATTAAGCTGGTCAACTCAGCTTACTTTGCTCTGCGCAACCGTGTCCAGTCTGTAAAACAGGCTTTGATTATCCTGGGCTTGGGGCAGCTGAAAGAGTGGGTTTATTTGCTCAGCTTTAAAGACGGAAGCAGTGATTATCCCGAGGAACTGCTTCGCATGTCCTTCTTGCGTGCACATTTCTGCTCTGAATTAACCCCTTATGTAGCTGATTTGGAAATATCTAAATCTGAGGCGTATCTAATGGGCATGTTCTCCACTTTGGGTTCCCTATTGGAAGTCCCCCTGGAAGATGCTATTTCTGAACTTTTCCTCTCCGATGCAGTGAAAAGCGCCCTCCTGAGACAGGAAGGAAGATGCGGCACACTTTACAGGCTGGTTCAATGCTATGAAAATGCTGATTGGAAAGGTATGACCCTCTGTGCTCAAGAACTGCAAATCCCTGAAAGTATTTTGACTCAAAAATATTTTGAATGTGTGGAATATGTCAATAATATTTGGAGGCAGCTTACAAACCCCTATGATAAACAGACAGGGGATTCAGAAAGCCTTGAAGGTGAGACGGAAATAACAATGGAGGATTTCCATCAGTAATCTTTTTGATACTTTGTGCAATATTCTGCGGCCCCGCAGAAACCCACATGGGAAAAGGGGAATTTTTGATTATGAACACCGAATACGCCCTTCAGCGAATACAGTGCAGCCGTTCCGATAAGCTGGACTGCCTCTATATTGTCCAACAGCTAATGGACATTGCCTTTTATGTCAGGGACAAGGGCTTTGTAGCCCTAGACTCTTATGTTCAGGAGGATGTACGCTTTAATGATCCCTTTCTGAAAAAAGCCGTTGTCTGTTTGGTGGACGTTGGGGATGTGGAGCTTGTGGAAAAGATCCTGGATTACTATATCATTTCTGGGAACTATTCCGGTGGACAGTTTTTTAAAAACCTCGTAATTGAGGAAACAATTTTAGCCGTTCACCGAAGGTTGGATGCGGTGCAGATTTTTTCTTTCCTGGTACCAGCTCTGTTTGGATTGGAATGTGATTCCGCTGTATTGGAATTATTTCATTCTTATATGAAACGGCGCAGGAAAGGAAGTATTCAGGAAATGTGAGCAGAAAAGGCATGGATGCGGGCGCACAACCTGAAATGAATACATCCAAAAGAAAATGAAAAGTTTTTGAATCCAGGGGGATTGTACAAAAAAGCTGAACTGGGAGTTCTGTTAAACTGGACCCGCCAAGCGCGAAACTACCCTGCTGCATTCGGCGAACAATGAATGGTGATTAAGACGGCGTTTCTAAAACAGATAGCCTTAAAATTGTGGAAGCTGAAATCCCTTCTGGAGGACCAGTCCAAACATCTAGCCGAGCCGGAAACCCTTTAGGATTTCCGGCTCGGCTTTTTCAATATGGTATTTCATTCTCCAGCTACTGTAAGAGGGGGGATTGCCGAAAATAATTTGACGTAAAGAATGTTTAGCAAAACAATGAATTGCGCATTTCGGCGGCAGCAGTGGGTGGAGTAAAAGCTATCTACCCACTGACAGGAAACAATCCACATAATTTGTCTTGTTCCTGATTAATAAGAGTGGGTGAAAGCAGCATAGGAAAAAACAAATTTTTGTTTAAACATGAAAACGTTTTTTCATTTCATGTTTTGTTTTGCGGCTGGCAAAAAGGAACATTCCCACAAAAACCGCTGCTGACAGAAACCCAACTACGATTGAAGGCCAAGCTACAGTTGCCAGCCCAAAAGCCAGCAGTAAAACCGGAGTAAGCCCCAATGCAGCAATTACAAATAAATATACAATAAAATCCCGAAGCATAAGAGGTTTACAAAGAATCAAGACCGTCAACAGCAGCACACTAAAAGAAAGCAGCAATGGAATCACATAATTAAGAGACCAGCGCCGGAAAGAAAAGGAAAAGTCAATTACAAAAGTTAAAAGGGATATCCCCATTGTCTGAACGAGAATCATCAACCCAATATTTCGGGCACAGCGAATTGCAAAAACAGCGCTGATGGCAAGATACCACATACTGCAAATACCGGCCAATATCCACAGCCATTGCAGACTTGTCATAAAATTTATAATTAACAGCGCTCCGCTGACTAACAAGGCAGCAAACCAGATAATTTTAATAGCAATACGATATTTATGAAGGGAATGAGTCTGCGGATATTCATCAACAAAAACGTCGTTTGTTCCTAAAAGGGATTCGCCGCACAAAGGACATTTAGAGATGTTGTTTTCAATTTGCATTTGGCACTTTTGGCAATATTTCAAAGGACTCTCCCCCAATTCTACTATTATAGATCTAATGCCGCCTCATTGCAGCCTAAACAGATATCAACCCCTCGTTCCTGTAAAAATCGGAAGAAAAAGCGTTGTATATCGTTTTCCTCTATTCTCGAGGAAAAGGAACAAGCTAATATATCTCCGCAGGAAACCAACCCAAGTTTAACGGTTTGACTATAAGTAGCAGGAATCACTACCTCCATCCGCTTTATAAAGGGTTTCAGAGCCTCTGGTAAAACAATTCTGCCCATATTGGATACAGTACAGGTTTGGCCCTTTTCATTGCGGAGAAACATATAGTTTAATACTGGGTTCTTTAAAAACAGAGGGACAGCCCGCATAGCAGGATTGCGTTCCGCGGTGACATTTCGGCTGATTTGTTCCGCAAGTTTTTCTTCTTTTTGTCCTTCTTTTAGTTGGCGTGCCGTTTCCTCAAGAAAACTTTGAAAGGGAAGGTTTTCCTCCAAGGGCTGGAATGAAAGATTGACACAAGCAAAAAAATTACGCATGGTCGCAGATTCAAAAAGATTTCTCAAATTAATTGGAACATTGATAATAATTGGCTTATCCCTTCGGCTGTACTGGTAATTTTGGGAGTAAACAGCGAACGCAAGCAGAGCCGTCAAATAAGCAGTTAAGGTGACATTCTCAGCCCTGGCCAGAGCAATAATTTGCTTTGCGCTGCAATATCCCTGAACTATTTTCATTCCTCCGCGGAAAGTACGCACGCCGTCAATATGAAACGCCTTAATTACTTTGGAAGGGATTCCAGAACCTTTTGGGGCTGCGGTATGGTGCATAAAGCTGTTTTCTTCCATCGCCTTGAGGGAAGGAGCGTCCTGCCGTATCGCCAAACCAGAGGGGATACTTTCTGGGTGAAGAATATGCAGATATTGATATAACAAGGTCTGCAGAAAAATAATGGCCCCGCTTCCATCTGCTAGAGCATGGAATACTTCAAAATGTACATGACAGCCTCGATAGGTCAGACGAAACAGATAACCTTTATTTGAGGCACGATCCATTCGGGTACAAGGAAGAGAACTGTCCTGTTTTACATGGGGCTTAGAAAAATTAGTTTCAAAATAATACCAGAAAAAACCTTTCCGCATCTTTACCCGGAAAAAAGGGATTTCCTCCAAAGTTTTTTCAAGTGCTTTTTGCAGCGCTTCCGGTTGGACTTCCTCGGACAGCATAGCTGAAATGCGGAACACATTTGTAATGTTTTCTGTTGATACGCTTGAGTATAGTTTTGCGGCGTTGTCTAGTGTGTGCCAGTAGTATTCCTGATAATTTTTGTTCACCTTTTCACCCCCTCTTTTTATTCTCTATAAAGGAGTCTCTTTTAATTATAAACCCTACTTTTTCCCACGACAACCTCATTCGGAAAGTTTACAGGTACTTCATATTTTCTATATTTCCATATGAACTCAACAGAAAGGCTTGGGATGCTTGGATTTAACGTTGGACCTAGCTGGACGACAGCATCTGCAGCTTTGCTTTTTGATAAATCAAAAAGATGCCGGGCAAAATCCATTTTGCCCGGCATCCTGTGATTGGTTTAAGACTTTGTAATTTTCAGTTTCTTTGCGTCATATCGGCTTACTGCCGCGCTGTTAAATGTGACATTCAGCTCTTTCCCCCACTGAATCAAACGATCTTCAAATTCATCCGATTTTATTTCTGATAATAAATAGCTTTCATTTTGCAGGAAAATCTGGCTTTCTGTTGTCACTTCATTGACTATTGCAAGGCAAATGCTTTTATCGTCTTCAAATACAATGGGTTTGCCTGGAGACGCCGATTTTATATTTTCCTGGAATGTTGCGGAATAGCTTGAACCTTCCCGCTGCATGGTTAGATTGGTATTAACGTTTACGGTTTCAGACGAATCCTGCTGTTCCTTTTGATACTCTTCCGCTATTGTCTGAATACTTTCGCCTTCTTCAATCCGTTTTTGGTATCCCTTTGCTTTCTCCATCAATTTTTCAATTTCTTCTTTGGGGAGAGCGGTTTCTCCAGTTTCGTCCATAGTAGACAGGGTAATTTGATCCAGATTAATATATTCCTGGTTGAAGTTTGCAAGAAGTTCTTCCTGTGGTACTGCTTCCGATCCGTCTTTCCCATAGATAGCATTAAACAGTTCCGAACGTTTATAGGTATTCTCTATGGACTTTTGAAATGAGTCCTTCCCGATTCCGTTTTCTTCATATATGCTTTGGTAATAACTCCATTGGGATTCTACCGCATATGTGATTTGCGCCTGGGAGAATTCATCAAAGGATAAACCCATTTCATCAAATTTTTTCTCGGCAGCAAAGTATTCGTATACGTTTTCCTGTGTTCTGGTACGCACCCAGGAAGTAAAATCTTCTCCATCTATAGTGTTTTTCCATAGATTAGTTTGTTCGGTATTGTCAACTTTGCCCATTCCTTCGGAGTAAGCAGACAGAACTTGGTTAATATAAACTCCTGCCGGCATCCGCTGACCATCGCATTCTGCTCCCCAGGATGTGTCGCTGCATCCTGCCGCAACGATCAAAGATACCGCCAGCAAAGAGGCACCGGCTGTTTTTAACGCCTTGCTGTGTCGTGACATTTTTAATTTTCTCCTTTTTTCTGTTGTTCCTTTATCCTTACAATGCCTTAATAACAGACCGATTATACACCAAAGTATAAGAAAAGTCAAAGAAAATTAGGGCTGTCTTTTGGCTGTCAAGTTCCCTCTTTTTTCTGATTCTTTTCCGTCAGCCATGCTTTAAAATGTGCATAATCATCCTGGCGTTCTTCTCTTGATTTTACATATAGCTGATCCAGTACCTTTAAAAACGGCTCTAGTTCTTCTTCTGTATATCCCTCTAAAAGCCACTCGTAAAACATGGATTCCGCTCCTGTTTTATCCGCGCGTACTTCCAATGCCTTCTCGGTACTGTAAATATTATTTGCACGGTGATCCCTCTCGTCCCGCTTGCGGATTACAAGCCCTTTTTTCTCCAGGTTTGTAATCATACGCGCCACTGCCGCCTTATCAACATGAAGCTGTTCCTGTAAATAGGATTGCGTTGTTCCTTCGTTTTTTCGTATCAGCAAAAGGCATTCGTACTCTGTCGAACCAACGCCCAGTTTTGCCAATGATCCATTCGCATACCTTTGCGCACAGCGTGCGATTTTGCTTATTTTACGGTTCGTTCGCTCCATTTTGTCTGACTTCCTTCCAAGGGAAAAATCGTTTTTGTTCCATACAAATTTTAGTCAATAAAAAAATTGTATGGAACATGGCGGGGGCTTGAGGATGGGAATGATAGGATTTACTCGTCACGTACAGGTTTTCTTTGCCTTCTTTCAGAGGAACGTCCTCTTTGCCCTCTGTTGTAACCATAGCCTTTCATTGGAATTGTACTCATTTGAGCGCTGGCTTTCTGTCCGCAGATTTTAAAGCTGCGCAGCCTCTCTAAAATTTCCCCTGCCTTTTCTGCAGGTACGCCCACAACAGATTGTTCTTCAAACAATTCAATCTTTCCAATCTCATTCCCGGAAATTCCAGTATACTGTGTAATAGCCCCTACAATATTTCCTGGCATAACACGCTGTTTTTTTCCAACGCTTAAGAGAATATAGCTTACTTTTTGATTGCTGCGCCTGCCCCGTTCCAAACTTCCACGGCGGCTGTGTACAGCAGCAGAGCGTGCTGGCTCTGGCTGTACTGGGGGAATATCAGGCAGTTCTTCAAGGGGCTGTGCCTGACGCTCTAATAACAAAGCTACAATTTCCCGCGGGGAGATGTTCTGTTCCAAACCGGAGGCAATCAGTAAATCGGCTAAATCTGCAAAAGGAAATCCACTTTCTTCTTGAATTTTGTTGGAGAGGGTTTCTAATGTGGAATCTAAAAGCTTTTTTCTGGAGACGTCAAAAATTTCTTCTTTGGATGGTAAAATCATGGAAATAATAGAGGATTTTGCAATTTTTGCGATAGTATTCATCTGCCATTGCTGCTGTCTGCCGCAGCACAATGTAATGGCTACGCCGGATTTGCCGGCCCGGCCGGTACGCCCAATGCGGTGGATATAATATTCAGGGTCTTGGGGAATATCGTAGTTGATAACAAAATCGATATTTTCCACATCAATTCCTCTTGCAGCCACATCAGTGGCAACCAGAAGGTTTGTACGGGCAGATTTAAAGCCCGAAAGAACCTGTGTCCGCTGGGGCTGTTTCATATCCCCGTGAAGGGCTTCAGCGCTGAAACCATGAGCATTCAGGTATGCCGTCAATTCGTCAACGCTTTTTTTGGTGTTGCAGAAAATAATAGCAAGCTTAGGTTCATAATAGCGGAGGATAAGATTAAGGGCATCCATTTTACGTAAAGCCGGAACATTATAGGAAATTTGACGAATAGCCTTTACAGAAGGCTGCTTTTTATCAATCTCAACCATAGCGGGGTTATGTTGGAAATCATGGGTCAGCCGAAGGATTTCCGGAGGCATTGTGGCGGAGAAAAGAACCGTCTGCCTCTCTGGGGGAGTTTCTTTCAGGATCGTTTCAATATCTTCCTTGAAACCCATGCTTAACATTTCATCAGCTTCATCAAGAATTACAAGCTGTACATTGTCCAGCTTTAAGGTTCCCCGGCGCATATGATCCATAATACGTCCCGGAGTTCCCACTACAACATTTGCTCCCGATTGCAGGGCGTAAATTTGACGCTGCATGGATACACCGCCGTAGACTTCTTCCGGGCGAACGCCTGGACGGTATCGGGATAATTTACGCAGTTCTGCACATGCCTGCATTGCCAGTTCACGGGTTGGACATAACACAAGGACTTGTACTTTTCGGCTGCCTGCGTCTACAGATTCAACCGCAGGGATACCAAAGGCCAGAGTTTTCCCGGTTCCTGTCTGGGAACGGCCTATCATATCCCGGCCCTCTCGAATAATGGGGATACTCTGCGCCTGAATTTCAGTTGCATCGGTAAAACCCAAATCCTCTACAGCTCGGAGCAGGGGTTCTGTTAAGTCTAATTGAATAAATGGGGTACAATTCATAGAAAGGAGCAACCTCTTTTTTCATAAGCTTTGCACTGAAAAACCGTTGGTTGTTTTTGCAGGTTAAAATGATTTAGTGTCTTTGTCCGGTTTTTCAGCACAAGCATAATTTAGTATACTCTATTTACAGTTGAAAAGGCAACTGTCGGAACCCCTTTTTGTAAATATTTACAATTTCATCATACAATATTGCATAAATTGTGAAAGTGCTTTCAAAGCAAATTGAATTCAGCAGGACTGTCCTGCCCTTACACGCAAAACTTCTCATCTGTCTTTGGCTGTATACAACTATGGTTTATGCCCGCAGATTAGCTTTGATCTTTTCCCAATTAGGTCTTTCCATATAGTCCCTTTTATGATAAAATAAAACAGGACGACTCAAAAAAGAAACCGCTGATACAACAACCACTCAAATATGGCTTATCCGAATTATGATTCAGGAGGATCACACATGAAAGCAGTTATTACAGTCATTGGCCGGGATATGGTAGGGATACTAGCCAAAGTCAGCGCCTTATGTGCGCAGCACAATATTAATGTTACAGATGTAACTCAATCGGTAATGCAGGATTTATTCGCTATGATAATGTTAGCGGATATCAGTTCCATGACAGTTCATTTCAGCGAATTGGTAGATGAAATGGAAGATTTAGGGAAAGAGATGGGATTATCTATCCACGTCATGCACGAGGATATTTTTAATTCCATGCACCGTATTTGAAAAACTTGAGAAAGAAAGGGGGAGTCACCATTGATGAACGTAAACGATATCCTGGAAACAGTTACGATGATACAAGATGAAAACCTGGATATACGTACAATCACTATGGGAATATCCCTGTTAGACTGCTGTGACAGCGATATCAGCCGTTCCTGCCGCAAAGTATACGATAAAATAACGTCAAAAGCCCGCGACCTAGTAAAAAGCGGAGAAGAAATTGAAAAAAGGTATGGGATACCTATTATAAATAAACGCATTTCTGTTACGCCTATTGCTATGTTGGTGGCAGCCAGTGGGGGAGACCCTGTTGAATACGCTCTCACATTGGAAAAAGCAGCTCAGACCGTAGGCGTTAATTTTATTGGCGGGTATACTGCGTTGGTACATAAGGGCTTTGCTGCTGGAGATCTGGAATTAATCCGTTCCATTCCAGAGGCTCTTTCCAGAACAGAACATGTCTGTTCGTCTGTCAATATTGGTGCAACCAAGAGCGGGATTAATATGGATGCCGTCCGTATGATGGGCGGGATTGTAAAACAGACCGCTGAACTGACCGTTGACCGTGACTGCATTGGCAGCGCTAAATTGGTTGTGTTTTGCAATGCGCCGGAGGATAACCCCTTTATGGCTGGTGCATTTCATGGGCCGGGAGAACCTGACTGTGTTATTAATGTCGGTGTGTCCGGGCCGGGGGTAGTTCGGGCGGCTTTGGCCAAGGCGGGGGACTGCTCTATTGACGAAGTGGCTAATATTGTGAAGAGAACAGCTTTTAAGATTACACGTATGGGGCAGCTTGTAGGTGATGCTGCATCCAAAATGCTGGGGGTTCCTTTTGGGATTGTTGATTTATCGCTGGCCCCTACTCCTGCTGTAGGGGATTCTGTTGCCCACATTCTGGAGGAAATGGGACTTGAAACCTGCGGTGCTCATGGCACCACCGCCTGTTTAGCTTTGCTGAACGATGCCGTTAAAAAGGGCGGCGTAATGGCTTCGTCTAGGGTGGGCGGATTGTCCGGTGCTTTTATCCCCGTTACAGAAGATGCTGGAATGATCCATGCGGCAAGAGTCGGCGCGCTTTCTATTGAAAAATTAGAGGCGATGACTGCGGTTTGCTCTGTTGGTTTGGATATGATTGTTATTCCCGGCGATACCTCCGCAGAAGTGATTTCCGCTATTATTGCGGATGAGGCTGCTATTGGGATGGTGAATTCTAAAACAACGGCTGTAAGGGTTATACCTGCAATTGGGAAACAAGTTGGCGACGAGTTAGAATTCGGCGGACTGTTGGGAAGCGGCCCGGTTATGAAGGTGAATACTACTTCACCAGCAAAGTTTATTGCCAGGGGTGGACATATACCCGCTCCATTACAAAGTTTGAAGAATTAAGAGAAAAGGGGTTTGAAAATTGGGAGCATCCCAGTTTCCAAACCCCTTTTAAATGTAATATGAATTCGATCCAGTTAAGTACAAGCTAAGGCGGATTAAAAAAGATTTAAAGTCTCATGGAACTTTCCTGAATGGAACCCGCAAGGCGCGAACCCCCCCAGCTTACTTCTAGGGGGTATATAAAGATATCGCGTTCAGGGGTGCAGCTGTTCCGGGTAGGAATAAAGATTATTCCACCGAAGCAAAACAGGCTTGTCCATCCGCAGTCATCCCGGTAATCCGTACATTCCGAATCTGCCCGCGGATATCTTCAAGGGCCGGAACCTCAACAGGGGTATAATTGCAGGTGTAGCCATGATACATCCCATTAGAAGTGTCAGTTTCAAAAAGTACCTGTTCCAACCGCCCGGTCTGGCTTTGCAGGAATTCCCTCCGGGTTTTCTCTGTTACAGCAATCATTTCGGCGCTGCGTTTTTCCTTACAGGCGTTGCTGACCTGTCCTGGCATTTGTGCTGCCCGCGTTCCCGGACGGGGAGAATACATAAAAATATGCGCTTTGGCAAAGGCGGTTTTTTCTGCAAAAGCCAGGGATTGTTTAAATTCTTCTTCATCTTCTCCGGGAAATCCAACCATAATGTCAGTCGTAATGGACGGGTTTGTAAAAGCTGCCCGGAGATTGTCAACAATTTGGCTATATTCTGCTGTGTCATAATGACGGTTCATCCGTTTCAAGGTAGCGTCGCAGCCGCTTTGAAGGGACAAATGGAATTGCGGGCAAAGGGTTGGCATTTTCGCCATTTCAGCGATATCTCCCGGTAAAAGAAGTTCCGGCTCTAAGGAACCCAGCCGAACCCGTTTCAAGCCAGGAACGGAGCAGGCGGTTTTAACTGCATCTAAAAGGCGCAGCCCTAAATCATTCCCATAACAGGGAAGGTTAATTCCAACTAAAACAGCTTCCTGGTATCCCTTTTCAGCTAAGAGTGTTAATTCCTCTTGAATTTCCTTTAAAGGTTTAGAGCGGACCGGTCCACGGGCAGTAGGAATAATACAATAAGAACAAAAGCGGTCGCAGCCATCCTGAATTTTAACAAATGCCCTTGTCCTCTCATTCATGGATACTGCCCGCATATCTTCAAAATGTGCCCGCTCTTTCCCACGTTGAAGCGGCGCAATCCGAATAATCCGCCTGCCGGTAGCCAGACGTTCTTTAACAGCCCCTATCACAGAGGCACGATTATAAGTCCCAGTAATAACGTCTGCTTCTAAAATCCCCTCTGCTGCCTCTGGAAACGCCTGTGGGAAACATCCTGTCAAAACAACGATGGATTCTGGATTTTGGCGCTTTATTCGCCGAAGAAGCTGCCGGGTCTTTTTGTCCCCTGTAGCAGTGACAGTACAGGAATTTATAACATAAATATCTGCTCCGCTATTTTCGGAAATCTCTATAACATCGATTCCCTCCGCAGAAAACTGCTGTTCCATAATTTGTGTTTCATATTGGTTTACCTTACATCCCAATGTATAAAATGCCGCGCGCATAGTCATTATCCTTTCAAAGTTGTTTTCTGTTTTTTATTTTATCATATCATATTTCCGATTTCTTGGAAAGTAGGGCTAAAAAGAAACCGTCCCGACAGTTCGGGGCGGTTTCGGAAAAAAGTTTGTTATTTACAGCAGCAGCTTCCGTTGTCATTATCCAGATCGGAGATTCTGGGCGGGAAAAAGGCATTGGTTGGGAATTTAATCTTTTTAAACAATTCACAGGGATCGTCTGTAGTAGCGGATACACATTCCTTATCAGGAATACAGAAATCGTAAGCAGGAACCAGCATCTGTACCTGACGTTCCAACTGTACAATGGTGAAGAGACCCAAAGTAACATAGACGCTCTTTGAACCTGGCTGTACAAAGCATCCATCATACCGGCAGGCAACGCTCTGTGGGATAGAGCAGCAGCAATCGCAGGGATGAGAACATTCCATCAGTTTGCAGCTTAACGCAACAGGGTCTACCACCTGAACGCAGGCCCTTGGCATACTGGTAACATCGCAGTCGTCTGCATACTGGCAATCTGAGCGGAAGACTCTAACGTTTCCTTCACTTCCATACAGAATAACCTTTTTAGAGAAAGAGGTTACTCCGTTTACAGGAATAGGCTGCTGGCAGGAAGAAGTATAAACGCTTAAAGCAACATCAAAGAAGAAGGTAATATCAACGGAATAGAACCCCCGGTTAAACGCAACCGGTTCAACTTCCAGAAATACCTTTGCTACTTCCACATCGCGGAGCTTGACATTAACCGCCTGGTCAATGCAGGGCTGCACTTGGTCAGTAAAGAGAACGGGTAAATCTTCCAAACAGTCTTTGTCCGTGCAGGAGTCATAGACGCGGCTGGTATCAAGACATACAGCCTCTTTAAAACAATGGGCGCTGTCCTGACAATTATTTTGGGAATGGCGTTCATCCAAAGAAGGACCGTTCCCGGAGGACATTGGAGATACAGAAGGTGCGGGACGCGAATAAGTATTGGCCGTATTCATGGCCTTGGGTTCTGGCATGAGAAAACCCCCTACCTTATATATAGTAGAGATGGGAACCTCTGCGGTTCCATCTCCCTACATTGTATGACCGAACTCCTAAAGATTGTTCCAAAATCCAGATTCTTTTTTTCATTTTACAGAAAAAAGCGGCCAGAGGCTCTCTCTGCCGCTTTCCTTCCGGTTTTTTAGACTTAACTCGCGCTATCCTTCAGCGCGTTTTCCAGGCTGAAGCTGTCGTAGGCTGCTTCCTTTTTGACCTCCAGCGAATTCATTGTATCATTTATTTTGTTCATAAAGCTTTCAAAATGCTCCTGGCTGGCTAATTCCATTATGTGATCCTCAATATAGGAATCTTCCATTGGCAAGCGCTTTATAATATGATAGCCGTAACTGGTTTCTACCAGGCCGCTGGTTTCCCCCTCCTTTAAAGCAAGGGTACCTTCATAAAAAGGTTCAACCATATCTCCTTCTTTAAAATAGTATCCGTCTAAATTGTTTACCATACCAGGGTCTTCCCCATATTCCTCCACCAGTTTGAAGAAATCTTCTCCTGCTTCCACCTTTGCCAGAACTTCTTCGGCCCGCTCTTTTGCCTGGGCGTGGGCTGCCTGTGTATCGACTGCATTTTCATTAAAAGCAATCAAAATATGCGCTGCCCTTAAATAATTTTCTGACATCGCCTTTTTTACTTCGTCTCCATACATATTGCTGAAAAGTTCGACGGAACGGAAAGACTCTAGTGACAACATCCGGTACATATCCTCTGTCAAGTTGTTGGAAGCCAAAACTTCATTAAAGGCTTCCTGTCCGCCAAACTGCTCAATGATTCCAGCGATTTCCTTATCCACATCTTCCGCCAACTGTCCATCACTGGGAATACCAGCCTCATCCGCCATTTTTTTCATGGCATAAAATTCCATTAAACCTGCATCTACCCGTTCTTTCAGGTTTTTCTGTTCTTCCGTGGCAGTATCCCAAAATGTGTTGTCACCCTGATCTAACATAAACTTTTCGTTCTGAAAGTAATAATTGTACTCCTCTTTGGAAATATCATAGCCGCCTATGTTCATAACATAGGCGCTGGAATCTGCACCGCTTCTGTCTTGGGACGTTTGCGGGTCTCCTTTACATCCAGATAAAACAGGTACTACTGCTATGACTGCTGCTAACATTGGTATAAACCGCCGCCAGCTTTTTTTCATTTGTATCATTTTGTTTTTCTCCATTCCGCCGCATCTGCGGCTTGGTTCTCTTGCCCTCCCTTAGAACCTGTATTCACAACCAAGGAGGACTGGCTGGTTGCTATTATAACACAAATCAGAATTGTTGGGTATGGTTTTTAGAAAATTTCACAGAATAGTCATGGTAGGATAAAATGATTGTTAAGGGAGGGCTTCTATTGCCTAGTTTGTCCAAATCCGAACTATTTGCAATCCAAACGCTGCTAAAAGATGAGGAAAATTTGATTTTCCGGTTTTCCTCCTGTGCCAGAAACGCCGACGACCCCCAGCTTCGTTCCTTATTTGAACAGATCGCTGCAAAACATCGTTCCCATTGGAATACACTTTCTAAATTACTTGGAATGGAATAAACAATAGAGGGGAATTTAAAATATGAAAAATCAAAACGATGACCAGAAAATGATGGAAGACGCACGAAATGTACAGAACTATATTACGACGCAATATAACGATCTTTCCAACCAATGCGGAGCAACCCCAGTAAAAATGGCACTTTTGAATCTTTTAGGAGACGAACATCGAATTCAGCATGAAGTTTTCAGCGAAATTCACCGCAGAGGTTGGAAGAAGGTAGAAAATGCGAATGCAGATGAAATTCAAAAGGTTTGCCAGTGGGTTGAAAGCCAAGGGGGGATAGAAGGGCCTGTCCGTCAAAACTAAAAAATCTCCTGTTCCTTTCACCATTTCTCCGCCTGGTTCATATGATGTGTTAGGGTTCTACGGAAAGGGGAGATGCGGTTGTGAGGGGATGCAATGGCCTTTGGCAGTGTGTTTGTATGGCTGCTGCGGCCTTTGGGTTAGGTTTGCTGCTGGCTCTTTTTTTCCCTTTGCGGCTTGTTCTGGTTCTGGCGGCTTTAGCGTTAATAGCAGTTGGCGTATTCCTTCTGCTGTAAGAACCTGTTTAAAATCTGTCCGCATACATCCTGCTTGTATCTTGTTCCTCAGACTGCACTAAAATTCCTTGACAGGTGACGGCCTGCCTGCGAAATTTTTGCACAATCTGAGAAAATCTGACTTTGCAATCTGCGCAATCCAGAAATTAAACAGGTTCTAAAACCAAATTGGGAAAGGTTGGGTGTATACACATATGAAAATCGTTGTAGTTAAAAGCCCCCGCTTTTTGGCTGGCCTGCTCCGGATGTTCTTTAAAATCGAAAAAGAACAGGGCTGAATGGTTTTGAGCCGTCCTCTGCTTCCAGAGGACGGCTCAAATTTTAGAGAGCTACTGCCTTTTTCCTCATTGCAATCCCATTTTCTGAACCAGGCCGGCAACTGCGTTCTGATCTTTGGGATTGCAGGTTTCCGCCTTTTTCAATTCCCAATGCTCGGTATGCTCCATCCATTCCCCAGATTTCAGGGTATAAAACGGACTTAACGATTCAATCTCGATAAAATCCGGGCAGGTATAGGTTTCAAAGGACATGCCTCCATCGGGGTACGCCGCTTCCGGCTGATGTTCAAACCGTTTTACAAAGCAGCAGCCTTTATTAAAATACGCTGCCCAGCCATGTTCGTTATTCAGGCCGATTTTAAAGGGGCCGTCAGAGGCAGTATCCTGTTGGAGGGTAATAAACTCTTTTCCCCAGCAAATTCGCGGATCGGACATATTGCTGTAAGGCCAGACAGCAAACACCCGGTTAGCCAATAGCCCAGTTGGGCGATCCGGCTGCGGGATTACTTCAAATCCGTTTCGGCTCATAACGCTGATTGACCAAACGCCGGCTTTTCTGGTTTCTCCAAGGTTAATGATTCGGTGGCGGATCTCCACATTGGAGGAATCCTCAGCCATAGAAACGGTAATGACATACTGCCAGTTGTTTTTTTTCTGCGCAGGAGGGGTAAAAATTACCTTATCTTCCAGAATTTCGTAGGAAACAGGTTCGTTATCAGGGTAATAGGTCTGCGGCATGGCTTCTGGAGAAATCCAAAGCCTATGGCCGCCGTAGTTATTCCATACAGTTCCATCTCCATAGTATTCTTCCAGTTTTGGGTCTTTGGTGACAAGTTTCCCTTCTGTGTCAGGCTGGAGGATATTTTCCCCATCTGCCAGGCGATAGGAAAGAATACGCGGGCCGAAATCCAAACTTACCAGCAGTTCAGCAGTCCCGTTAAAGAGGGCGAGGCATTTGCCAAAGGGAGGGTATTGCCGTTCTTCCATGTTTACAGCCATTTTGTCATTCCTCCAAGATGAAAAATATTTTTATATTTTATGGCGCTCGGATGACTGGGGCGGTATATGCTGCACCGCAGGGACGGGGAACTGGCTGGAAAAGGGAATACAGGTCATCGGCTCTGGCTTCTGTCCAGGCAAATTTTTCACAGTTTCCCCCCAGTTCCTGAAGTTTTTTCAAAGAAGGGGAAACAGGAATTTTTGCCTGGCATTTCCAGCGGGACAAAAGATTTTTCCCCTTTTTGGTAAATCCCAGCAGATGACAGTAGGGGACAGGTTCCCGGCACAGTTCTCCGTCCACCTGCAAAAAGGCAGAGTATATCAGTCTCCGTACCCGTGCCATAGAGTAACGCTTTGACTTTATCATATCACAAAGTTCCTGAAAAGTACACGCCTGACGGGACGCTTTCCAAAGACGATTTTCAATTCCTTCAGAACAATCGGGGAGCTGGGAAAGAACGTCCTGTTCCAGACAGCGCAGACGGCATAATACCGCCCGTTCCCCGCGTTCAGGCAGGGCTATTTGAGAAATGCCCTTTTGAAATATCCCAGCAGTTTCCCCTGGGAAAAATTTGCTTGCCTCGCTCCAGCGGCCCTCCCAAAGCATTTGACGGAGCATTGACCCGCTGGCAAATCCATCCTTTGGCCTTTTGCTGTGATGCTCTGCCCCCTGCCGCTGGATGGAAACTGCTTTTATTGGACATTGCAGCCTGGACAACTGCCTTAGATATTCTACACCTAAAGCATTATTGGGAGTATGAAGCATTTCCCCAAATTCCGGGAACAGGGTTTCAACTGCCTTCTGTCTTGCGGATACAAAGGACATTCCCTTTTCCAAAAGATTCCTAAATAATACAGACTGCTCTGCCTGTTCACTGGCAAAGGCGGCATTTTGAAGAGATTTAAGGTTTCCTGATTCACTGCCAAATACAAGAAAATCCCCTGAACCTAATCCTAATTGTTGGAAAAGGGATATTGCTCCATAGGCAAATCTTTCTGCAGTGGAAAGGGCATAGGGAAGGGGAAGTTCAATTACAACATCTGCTCCGCATTGCAAAGCCGCTTTTGTGCGGAGATATCGGTCAAAGATAGCTGGTTCCCCACGCTGGACATAATTGCCGCTTAGGGCAATCAGGATACAGTCCGCCCCTGTTTCACGGCACTTTTGGAGCAATAGGGCGTGTCCTGCATGAACAGGGTTGAATTCAGCTATGACTGCCGCAGTTTTGGGGAAATAAGTTGGTTCCAACATTGCCTTTCACCTCAGTAAAAGTTAATCCGCTTTAGGCTGCACTCGCCTTATGCTGTGCATTTGTTTCCACCAAAAAAGCGGGGACTATCTCAGACAGTCCCCGCCTTCATTATGCTTTTTTAATACCCTAGTACTCCATCCGGCCAGAAATCGAAGTCGGCTTTGGGCCGTATTTCCGCAGGGCTGCGTCCTCTGCCTTGCCCTGCAAAAATCCAGCTCCAAATCCATACTCTGATTCCTAACCAGATGGAGTACTGGTTTAAGAAGCAAAGCTCACATTTTTCAAGGTATTCAATCCTGCTTCCAAGTCCTCATCACTAAAGGCGGAAAGCATTGCCACAACCACTGCGCCGTTTGTGGTATAAATGCTGTATGCCTGGGAAACATGGTAGTTGTCGAATTCAATTCCATTAATAAGCCCATCCATAACTACCTGTACGCTTGCTACTGCAATTTCATGGCCATTTACATTGATTTTCTCAGCCTCATCCACTTTGGCTTCAATTCCAAATTGTTTGTAGCCTTCTTCAAAGGCATCTGCCAAAGTATTGGCATAATCCACAGGGGAGGCATCGCCAATCATTTCCTCGGAGGCAATTTGTAAAAGGATGTTGGAAGTTTCTGTTTCATCTGTTGTGCTGGTGTAGAATAGATACCCCATGTAACCGGCGTCTATGTTTTTCTTGTTGCTGTCAGCAACTTCCTGCCCCTGGGTCTGGGCAAGGCGTTCAAGCTGCCCGCTGAGGGTATCTTCCGGATTGTCCACTACCCATCCTTCAGGCATAGTGTAGGTAATCCCTAAAATACTGTTGGTATAAGTCTGCCCGTCTACGGAACCAGCCGCTACCATTTCTGCTATTGTAGCTTCCTTGGTAGGCTCGCTGCTGGAAACTTCGGAGGAACTGGAAGATGTGCTGACGCTGGAAGAACTTGTTTCACTGCTGGAGCCTGCCCCGCTGGAACTAGTAGTTGTTTTGGAACATGCCGCCAGGGAAAAGGTCAAAACCGCTGCTAATAAAATTGCTGTTTTTTTCATGTTTTCGTTGATACTTCCTTGTATATAAATTTTTAAGCGGGCAGTTGACGCTTTACTCGACAAAAATAATCCCATTTATATGTGCATTATGCCAACAACCCACAACTAGCCATTATACTAGAAAATATGTACTTGTCAACTTAAATTCTCTAATTTCATAAGAAAATTCACAATTCACATTTTGCGGCATTGAACCTTTTCCCATAGCAAACTCACTTGCTTTCTTTTCGTTTTTCAAACTCTTTACGGAATGCGGCGAGGTCTTGTCCTCGGAAAGCCCGTTCCAAAAGCTGCGGCAGCATTTCCGGGTTGCAGGCAAAACAGGGAATCCCCATTGCCGCTACCCTCTCCGCCATCTGTGTGTTATAGTAGGGCCTTCCTCCGTCAGCAATTGCCAGCAGGCAGACAACAGTTACCCCAGAATCTTTTAATTCTCCCAGCCTTCTCAAAAGTGCGGCTCTGTTTCCGCCTTCATCTAAATCGGTAATCAGGAAAAACAGCGTTTTAGAGGGATTCTCTACAAACTGCTGACAATATGCAACAGATTTGTCAATGTCAGTGCCGCCTCCAAGCTGAAACCCAAACAGCAAATCAACAGGATCATCACTTTTTTCTGTCAAATCAACAATATTGGTGTCAAAGGCAACAATCCGGGTCTTCAGGGATGCCATACTTGCAAGGATACAGCTCATAATGGATGAATAAATAACAGATTCCCCCATAGAGCCGCTTTGGTCAACATCCAGAATAACAGTCCATTTGTTGGCGGCTGTAGTAGTGGTCCGGTCAAAGAAATAGAAATGTTCCGGGACAATTGTCCCTAAATCGGGGTTAAAGTTTTTAAGGTTCCGGCGAATGGTATACTTAAAATCCAGAGCGGCAGCAGAGGGGATTGGGGAATGCTGCCGCCGGTTGATAGCTGCAGTCACAGCCCGGCGGATATCGTTTTCCAGCAATTTGTTAATCTGTTCAACAATTTTCTGGATAAATGTCCGAACGCTTTCCTTGGAACGTTTGGGAATCTGATCTTTCAGCATTAAAATTGTGGAAGCCAGACTAACATCAGGCTCCAGGTTTTCCAACAGCTCCGGCTCAAAGAGAAGCTGCTTTAAACCGCACCGCTCCATAGCATCCCCCTGGACAATCGTTACAAGGTCTTTGTCAAAGAGGGTTCGGACATCCCCCAGCCAGCGGGTAATTTGGGGGTTGGAGGGGCCGCGGCCAGCTCCCCGGCTGCCCCCGTCTCCAAATCCTCCCTGATCGGCACGATTATAAATTGCCGCAAGAGCGTTGTCCATCAACGCCTGTTCCTCAGTAAGCGAAAGAGGATTGCCCCCGTTCATGTCGGAAAAACGCTTTTCGCTGTCCTCGCCCAGAATCAGCCGCCAGCGCTTCATTTGTTCTTCATGTTCCATATCGGCAGTCCTCCTTTCTCAAGAACCAAAGTCGAAGTCATCCAGTTCTTCCAGCAGCTTTTTCTCATCCTTGTTTAGCGGGGCGTACAGCATTTCGCTTGCCTGCTGTACATTTACCTGCCACAATTCCCCAAGGTTTTCCGCAATGTCGCTTTTCTCCTTGGGCGAGAAGTCTGCAAAAGCCCTGCGCAAAAATACCAGAGCCCGCTTGAATTCCTCGTCGTCCAAAGTTTCCAGATACTTGTCCAGGCTCTCCCACAGGCTCATACGGGCAATCAGGGCATAACGGTTCTTCATAGACAGCCCAGAGAACCAGTTAGCCCCCAATTCGGCAGGAACTCCTTTGGAAAGCCTGCGCTCCACTTCTGTAGAAAGCTGTTCATTGGAAATACAGCCGCGCTCCAGCAGGATTGCAGCGGCAAAGCCCGACAGTTTGGTATTGAGGTCATCCCGCCCTGCAATCTGGTTCAAAGTAGAAAGCCATCTTTCCTGGTCGAGCTGCTCCTGGTCAATGGAAACTTGGTTAAGACTGTCAATCCCTTTTACAATGATTGCAGCTGCTGCATCGTCGCACAGGCAGCTTGACGGCAGCAGCAGACACGCCCGGAGAAAGAGCTGGTCTAAAATTGGCAGCAAAGGCGTGCTGTCCAGTTTGCGGATGTTCCCATACCGCAGAACCGTAGACAGCCGGAAAGCCGTTTCTGCAATTTCGTTGATGTTGGCTGCATCAGCCGCCATTTTTTGCAGGGCCGAAGTAGCATAAGCAACCGATTCCGGCATGCCGCAGCAGAACGCATCCTCTATAACAGCGGCAATTGCAGCAATGTTACCCCCTGTTTCAACATCCTCTTTCATCTGGAAGGAGGCGGCAGAGGCGACAGTATCCCCCTTTAAAGCAGCTTCTACAATTTCAATTTCTGCTTCCGGGCTCCAGCGCAGCACCCAGCTTTCCGCCCAAGTTGCCCGGTCCTGGCTGGTCTGCTGCTTATGGACAAAGGAGATCCCCAAAACCCGCAGGCGATGGAGGAAAAAGGACCTTTGCAGGTCTAAAAACGCTGACTTTTCGGATTTTACTGTCAATTTTTCCCGCAGGTCAAGCTGCAAATCCTGGGCAGTGACAGAACGGAAACGATCCAGCTTTAAATCCGTAAGAAGACGGTAAAAATCTGACTGGATAGAAGTCCGGCTTACCCCGTCAGGCAGGGCCCCAATACGGGTTCCAATTTCAGTATCTGCCACAGCCTGAGAGATTTCCCCAAAATTTCCATGCCCCATACAGGTAGTTGCCGCATCCCGCAAATCCCGCAGGGAAGGGGTTGGATAACCGTGCAGCTCTGCCAGCGCCCCTGCCAGACGGACAGCCTCTATGACTTCCGCCGAGGAAACCATATTTCCATTAGCGCGCTGGTAGGCGGCAATTCGGGACAGGTAACTATATGTTGTATGGGAGGGCTTTTTTCGGCTTAACCCCTGCCACAATAGTTCATAATAAGCCGGGGCACGGTTTCCCGCCCCATAGCCGGAACGGGAGGAAAGCCGGTAATAGGAATAAGGCATCAGAGTTTTTTCTGCTTCCAGACAGGGCAGGGATTTTATTTCCTCGTCAGTCATGGCTGGGGAGCCGTCCAAAAGCCCCTGTACATGGTAAGAGCCGGTAATCACAAAGATTTCCCCTGGTGCATACCCTTCCTCAATCGCGTCGGCAATTTGGCGTTTCATATAGGCTTCCCGGACCAGGTTTTCCGCCCAGTCGCTTTCGCGTCCCTGGGTCAGCTCCCGGAGCTGCTTCCCAAATTCCCGCGCACCCTGCAAATAAGCTTCCGGGATGCAGGTATGCTCAATGGTGCGCTCCCAAAAGGTTTCGTGTCCATCTTCGCCGGACAGTTCGTCTAAGCGCTGGTAAACATTAATGGAATTTTCTTCCCCTTCCTGGTCGATCTGCTGCCGGGACTCGGCAATCGCCAGGAATACCCCGGAGGGAAGGTCAATAAACCGGCATTCTTTTTTATGCTCAAAGGCCCATCGGATAGCCTGGTATTCCGGGGAATATTCCGCCATGGGATATAAAATTGTGCGTATCGGCAGCTTTTGGGTATAGGCCATAATGGCAATAGGAGGTTTTGTTTCCCGCCGGACAATATGTGACATCTGATCTGTCAGGTCGCTGGGGCCTTCCACCAGCACCAGACGGGGCTTTTTTTCATCCAGCAGGTTTACAAGGTTCCATGCCCCCGCCGGGGAAAGATGACGTATCCCAAACACCGTCGGAACGCTTTGGCTGACGATGCTGTTCATCAATGGTTCAGCTCCTTACACTCCTGATACAGTCCCAGCCAGCGGGAACCGCGTTTTTTCATGATGTTTTCCAGATATTCTTTCCAGGCTACATTATCCTTATCTTCATCCTTGACAACAGCGCCCTGTAACCCGGCAGCTAAATCATAATCGGTAATGGTCCCATCCCCAAAGCTCCCAGCCAGAGCCATGGAATTAGCAAGCAGGGAAATCGCCTCGGCGGTAGAGAGAACGCCGCTGGTTGGCTTCAGTTTTTGTTTGCCGTCCAGGGTTACGCCAGAACGCAGTTCCCGGAAAATAGTGCAGACCTTTTCCACAACTTCCTGTGGCGGGAGCTGCGCATTTAAATCCAGGCTCTCCGAAAGCTGGGCGACGCGGGTTTGGACAATTTCCATCTCTGAATCCAAATCTGCTGGAGCGGGAAGCACTACAATATTAAAGCGGCGCTTTAACGCGGCAGACATTTCATTTACGCCTTTATCCCTGGTATTGGCGGTTGCAATAACAGAAAACCCTTTCTGTGCTGGAACCTCGATCCCCAATTCCGGGACAGAAATCCGTTTTTCAGACAGGATGGAAATTAATGCGTCCTGTACTTCGGATGCACACCGGGAAATTTCTTCCATACGGGCAATGCTTCCGGTTTCCATGGCCCGATAGATGGGGCTTTTCAGCATGGCGTCCAGGGAAGGGCCTTTGGAAATCAGCATAGCGTAGTTCCAGGAATACCGGATTTGTTCCTCGGTCGTTCCGGCAGTTCCCTGTATTACTTTGGTGGAATCCCCGTTAATGGCCGCTGTCAGATGTTCCGACAGCCAGGATTTTGCAGTACCAGGCTCCCCGATCAGCAATAAGGCGCGGTCAGTTACAAGGGTGGAAATAGCGATTTCCACCAGCCGCTTATGGCCAATATACTTGGGGGTAATAACTGTCCTGCCGGCCTTGCCCCCTGTAATATAGGTCAATACTGAGCGGGGGGACATTTTCCATCCTGTTGGGATAGGGTCTTTTTCCGCTGCAATGAGCGCGTCAATTTCTTTCTGGAAAAGCTGCTCCGCCGGGAGCCGTTGGACTTTGGTTTCTGTTTTTGCTGCCATTTCTGAATCGTCTCCTTAATTTTGTATTGTGAAAAGATGGATATACATTTTTACAGAAAATATCATGTATCCTTTTCCCGCAGTTCCTGGCACCAGTGAATCATTTTCAGGCCATGCCAGGTATTGATTTTTGCCTGGCTGCTGTGTACCAGCTCTATTATTTTTTCCACAGTATCGGCCTTCTGGGAATCGGTCAAAGGGGCGCTGTATATCATAGAGTAAAGCGTCCAAAAGGCATTTAGTTTGTTGGCGAAAAGATTGTTTTTAACAGCGTCAACCAGGAATTTCCCGAACTTCTCCCCAACCCAGCCGCACCGTTTCAATGTTGGCATCAAATTTTGGGCGTCATCAGAGGATTTCATTGCCTGATGATAGAAATATCCTCCCAAAACATCACATATAAAGGGGTCTTTGGGATTGACTAGGCATTTAAGGATAGAATCGGTTTCCTTGCCCAGTATCCCGGAAACAAACGGCTCAAACCACCTGCGATCCAAAGGCTCCTTTAATTCCCTGCTCACGCTATGGGATTCTTTATGCAGGTCGTCTGGAAAATAGATGCTGAGAATATAATTTTTGCTTCCATCGTTAAAGTGCATATCTTGAAGCACCTGGACAAGTGCAAGCCGGCAGGATGCACAGTCTTCCCGTTCAGGGTCGGCGACATAAGGAAAAAATTTGTCATATACCTCTTTGGCGGGCTGTGTGAGAAGGGCAGAAACAAGCGCGGGTTTAAAATATTCTGCCCCCACATGATCTAAAAGCTCCTGCGCCAGTTCCAACAGGGGTTCGTCAGGGGAAAAGAAAATGGAACTTGCCAACTGTTCCGCAAGGCAGCGGGAAAATGTCATTCCCCATGCCATACCCCAGTCCTTGCGTACATCCTGCCTGCGTATGCTCTGACTCAGATAAAGCCTTGTGTCATAAGGGCAGAAGAACCGGACAGGTTTATGTTCTGTGGTGATAAGTTCGTCCAGGCAATTTGAAACAGGCCTTTGGGCAGCTTTGCGGTACCATTGGCAGAGGGCAGGGGAGGATTTGCCTTTCAGTATTTGCAGAAGCGCGTCAAATGCTTCAATATCAGATTTGGAAACTTCTCGTTCCCCTTTGGATGCAGACAGAATCCGCTCTGTCATAGTTTCCAGGGCTTCAGCGAGTATGTCGGATATTTTGCTGGATTTGGAGAAGGAAAGGAACTGTGCAGCTGTGCTGGGCTTTTTCTTTATGGTGGTTTTCCAATAATCCAGGGACTTCGGGTTTTCCATAAAGCTCAAAGCGGCTTGGGCGGCCTTTTTGCAGCTGCCCTTTTCCGCCTTGGTTAAATCCAGCAGGAGCGGGGTGTTTTCTTCCTTATGGCGAAGGGCATAGATTGCTGCTTCCCGGACTTCCTTTTCAGCGGTATCCAGCAGAGAAATATAGTAGCCATTTTCTTTTTTTCCACAGATGGATTCAATCAGGCGAACCCGTTTCGCCATATCCTTTTTCCCTTTGGGGTCTAAATCCCGTTTCAGGAGGGGGACAATATCGTCCCCTTCCTCACGGAGCCAAATTTCAATGCTGTCTGCCATTCCGTAGCCCAGCCCCAGGCCTTTGATAAAGGCATCCTGTAAACGGTAGTCCCGGAAAAATTCGGGGCGGTTCCGACGCGTTTCTACTACCTTGGAGCGATCGCCATTCCCAGTAGACGACAACAGTTTCAACATAGGGGCAAGTACGCTGTAAGGTGCATTGGAGTGGAACGTATTACTTTCCAAAACGGGAATTTCCTTTATTTCCCCTTTTACTTCCACAGCCCCCTGTGTGCAGAGGACTGCATTCGCCAGAGAGTAAGCATCCAGAACTGCGCTGCACCTGTCAGAGCAGTCCGAGTCAAGGGCGGCTTTGGCGGTATTATAAATGCGCTGGAACACCGGTGAAATATCGGCGAGGGATTCTATCTGCTCTACTGTCCGCGCAAGACGGAAATCTTCCCCAATCAGGGACAGCCCCGCAATCATGCTGGATTCCAGGCGTTCCCGGAGTTCGTAAAGGGGCTGTAAATTCATGTCTGACGCTCCTGTCCTTCGCTTTTCGCGTCTTCCCGCAGTTGGGCGCATAAATCCTGTATCGTCTGGTCGTTCCAGCCTTTGATGTTGATCTCATGCTTGTGAACCATCCTGCGGACTTCCTCCACCTCGTCAGCTTTCTGGGAATAGGTCAAGGGCGCGTCTGTAACCAACTGCTGAAAATTCCAGAAGTTGCGGTTATAGGGCTTCTTCACGCCTTCCACAATAACCCCCTTGCACTTCTCTCCAACCCAGCCGCAGGTTTTCATCTGGGAGAATACCCGCCTAGAATCAACCATCGGGTCAAGCGCCCGCCGGTAGAAATACTCTCCCAAGATATCACAGACAACAGGGTCATTGGGATTAATCAGCGTGCCTAGGGAGTAGGGGGATGGAGTGGTATTCAGCTTGTCGGAGGTCAGAAGCCGGAACCATCTATGGTCAAGGGGTTCATAAATAGGATTGGCATGATTGATTGTCCTTTCGCGGTTATATAAGGGATCGGGATGGACTGCCCGCATCTCATATTTCCCTGTTCTGTTGTTAAACCAAAGGTATTGCATGACATTCTCTAAAGCCTTTACGCAAAAGCTGTGATCTTCCCTTTTCTTATCCTCAAAATATAGGGAAAACCGATCATAAACTTCTGGGGCGGATTGTGCAAACAGCGCGCTGACCAACGCCGGTTTCAAATATTCAGTACCCACAGATTCAAAAAGCTCATCCGCCAGGGCAAACAGCCGCCTGTCAGGAAAACAGAGCATCGAATGGGTAAAAATATTGAGTATTAACCGACTGAAAGAAAGGTTGTCGCGGAGATCCTCGGAATAGAATCCCGAACCGCAGCCGCCATAGGCATAAAACCGGACAGGCTTATTTTGGGCATCCAAAAGGGTATCCATTACGTCAGGGACAGGCTTTTGGGCAGTCCAGCGGTACCAGGAGCATATTGCCGGTGAGGACTTTCCTGCAAGGATCTCCAGAAGGCCGTTCATTGCAGTAATGTCCGCGTTGGGTACAGGCTTCTTATCGCTAGCGTATGCCAAAAGCTGGCCTGTCATTTTTTCCAGGGCGGCAGCGAGCAGGTCTGCCATAGCGTCAGAATGGGAAAGGGCGAGGAACGGGGCGGCAGCGTTGGGCTTTTTCTCCATAGCAGCCTTCCAGTATTCCAGGGTTTCCGGGGACTCCATGCTGATTAAAGCAGATTGGGCGGCCTTTTTACAGTTGCCCTTTTCCCCTTTGATTAAGTCCAAAAGAAGCTGGATGTTGCCTTTATCATGGCGCAGGGCATAGATTGCCGCCTCCCGGACCTCCTTCTCGGCAGTATCCAATAGGGCGATATAGTAGCTGTTGTCCTTTTCTTTGCGGAGCGCTTCAATAACACGGATCCGCCGCACCATTTCCTTCTTTCCCTTGGGGTCCAGGCCATGTTTCAGAAGGGGAACAATATCCTCTCCTTCCTCACAGAGCCAGGTTTCAATCTGATCGGCAAGTTCGCTGTAGCCTGCGCCCAATCCTTTGATGAGGGCATCTTTCAGGCGGTAGTCCTGGAACAGTTCCGGGTGATCCTTGTGCATATTCACAACAGTGGAATAATGCCCGCTTCCAGTAGTGGTAAGGGCTTCCAGCAGGGGAGCCAGAACACTGTATGGGGCGTTGGAAACAACCCTTTTCCCTTCTGCCAGCGTAATATTGGAAATTTCACCGTCTGTTTCTACAATTCCCTGTGTACAAAGTACTGCATCTACTAGGGAGTATACATCCAAAACCGCACCGCAGCGGTCAGAACAGCCGGGAGCAAGGGCGGATTGGGCTGTATCGTAAATGCGTTTAAATATCGGAGAAGCTCCCGCCAGAGTCTCCATCTGTTCTACTGCCCGTGCAAGGCGGAAGTCATCAGATAGCAGGCATATCCCTGCTATCATGCTGGATTCCAGGCGTTCCCGAAGTTCATAAAGGGGCTGTAAATTTATCTTCATCGCTTATCCACCCTTATTTGCCTGCCCTTAGTTCTGCACACCAATCCTGGACTCTTTTTTCATCCCAATTTTTTATATTGATTTTATGTTTCCTTACCAGCTCTGCGACCTGTTCCAATTCATCGGCCTTCTGCGTGTCAGCCATCGGGGCATTGCCTACCAGGTTATAGAAATACCAGAAACTGTTGTTAAAGTTCTTTTTAGCAGCAGCAACCACAATTCCTTTGCATTTCTCTCCAACCCATCCGCACTGTTTCAGGCAATAGAAAAGCGGCCTGGGGTCTGCAGAAGGATCCAATGCTTTTCGATAGAAATATTCCCCCATAATCTCGCGGGCGCGGCTGTCCTTGGGGCTAATTGTCCTAGTAAAGTTGTATGGGCCCCAGTTTTTAACCCTGTCGAATATCCCAGAGGCAAAAAGCTGGTACCATCTTATATCCAGAGGTTCAAAAAGGGGTTGGCGGAAGTTCACTCCTCTTTCGCGGTAACGGAGCGGGTCTTGGACGGTAATGCCAAACTCATGGCGGTGGGAGATGTCATCAAAGGAGAGAATCCCCAATACCCCATGATAGAAGGTGTTTAAACAGGAATCATAGTATGTTTTTTTCTTATCCTCAATATAGGGCGCAAACTCCTCGTAAACCTCGCCGGCTGGACGGGAGAGGAAAGCGGCTACAATGGCAGGCTTAAAATACTCCACGCCGACCGATGAAAACAGCTCGCCAGCCAAGTCCAGCAAAGGCTGTACCGGGGAACTGAGGATCGCGTTTGTCAGCACGTTTGGGATTACCTGCGTAAAGGGAAGTTCGCCCATATAGTGGTATGTACTGTAAAAACCGCTGTTGGAAGACGCGGAAAATTTTATTTGTGCCTTTTTAGAATTGGCAAGTTTGTCCAGGGAGTTTGCCAAAGCCCTTTGGGAAACCCTGCGGTACCATTGGATAATGGCAGGGGAAGATTTGCCGCTTAGGGATTTCATTAAAGTGTCAAAGGTATTGACATCTGTTTCAGTGGTTTCCTTTTCCTCTTTGACGTTTTCCAGCAGGCGATCGGTCATTTCTTCCAGGGCAGCGGCAACCATGTCAGCCATAACATCAGATTTGGTAAAAGCTAAAAACGGCGCAGCAGTCCCCGGCTTTTTCTTCATGGATTTTTCCCAGTATTCTATGGCTTCGGGAGCATCCATATAAGTGAGGGCAGCCTGGGCGGCTTTTTTGCAGTTCCCTTTTTCGGCTTTCGCCAAATCCAGCAGTTTCTGGACATTCCCCTGGTCGTGCCGCAGGGCAAGGATAACGGCTTCGCGCACATCCTTTTCAGCAGTATCCAAAAGGGAAATATAATAATCGTTGTCTTTTTCTTTGCGGAGGGATTCAATAATATGAATCCGGCGAACCATTTCCTTTTTGCCTTTGGGGTTTAAATCCCGTTTCAGCAGAGGGATAATGTCCTCGCCTTCTTCACAGAGCCAGGTTTCAACCTGGTCGGCAAGCTCGCTGTAGCCCGCTCCAAGCCCTTTAATCAGTGCATCTTTCAGGCGGTAGTCCTGGAACAGCTCCGGCTGGCTCTGGTGCATATCCACAACGGTGGAATAATGTCCGCTCCCGGTAGTGGTAAGGGCCTCCAGAAGGGGGGCAAGGGCACTGTATGGCGCATTAGAAAGAACCCGTTTTCCTTCTGCCAGCGGGAGATCAGAAATTTCGCCCTCTGTTTCTACGATTCCCTGTGTACAAAGTACTGCGTCCGCCAGAGAATATGCGTCTAAAACTGCGCCGCAGCGGTCGGAACAATTGGGGGCAAGGGCGGATTGGGCTGTATCATAAATGCGCTTGAATATGGGGGAAGCTCCTGCCAGGGGAGCCATCTGTTCTACTGCCCTCGCAAGGCGGAAATCATCAGAGAGCAGGGATACGCCTGCAATCATGCTGGATTCCAAGCGCTCCCGCAATTCATAAAGCGGCTGCAAATTCATCAACAAAACCCCCTTTTAATACATCAGACGCACAACAGTTTTTTCAGTGACAATGCTGTATGGCTGCAAACAGACTCTCTGCTGGGGGCGGTCATAGTAAAACGCCCCTAAAAGCACTTGATTTTCCAGAATTTCCTGATTGGGCAGCATAGGGAGGCGCAGGGTGGTACTTTCCCCGTCAGGCATATCGTTCAAAAGAATTGTATGTCCAGCTTTATCTTCCAGAACATAGCCCCCTTCGGTTTTCCCAATACGGCGGAACTGAATCAGGCTGACTACCTTGTCAGGAGACAAAGCGTTTTTGATTTCGTTCTTTGCAGTTTTGACAGGCCCCGCCAGTTCCGGGGCAGCTTTGGAACGAAGCTGTGCGAGATGTTCCGGCGTAATAGGAATGAATTCCGCAGCTTCCCACCTTATCCTCCGGTTGGAACCGCCGGGATAATAGGTCAGCATGGGGACTTTGGCCAGTTCAAAAATAGTGTCATCCTGTTTGACATATTTTACTGCCTTCAAGGGGCGGTAATTATAAGTAGTGGAAATTTCACCAGTTTCAAGGTCTGCCCACCAGCCAATATCAATATATTCCTTACGTGCTTCGTCAAAGATTACATTAAATGCAAGCTGCATCATTTGGGCGTTTTCCTTTTTCAATCCAAGGGCTTGGAGCTGATCCAGCTTCCATACGCCTCCGAGGGCTTCGTAAAGGGTGCTGTCGTCATCTCCTACATCACCGGACTCCAGTTTCCCGTTCAGGTAGTCGCGGGACTTTATGAGGAGTGCCCGCAACCGGGACAAGATGCCTGCTGCCTTTGTATAATGGACTGTATTGGAGTCCTCCCGGAAAGCTTCCATTTCCAGAACCAGTTCGTTTATATATGCCTGGGGGCCGGGAAGATAATAGTCTCCGAGCTGTTTGGCTAAATCACGGTAGGCGCTTACGGAATTTCCGCCCATTGCGCCAAGACCTGAATTTAACAGGCTGTTTACCAGTTCCTGGGTCATATTTAAACCTTCCAACTGTTTTTTCAGCTTTTTGGTTCGGGCTGCCTTGTTGACCTTTGGCGGCGCCTTTGGTGCGGCCTTGTCTTCCTCTGACTGGGATTGGGCCTTTTCTGCTTTGGCCTCCAGCTTTTTCCGCTTTTGCAGGATGTCCTCTGGAATTTCGCATGGGGTAAAGGATTTTCCCGCTGCCATTTCAAATAAAAGAGCCAGGCTGTGTTTACAGGGGAACTGACGGCTGGGGCAGCTGCAGCGGTAGACGGGTTTTGATGCATCTGCAAAGTCTGCTGAGGTTATGTAATTAGAAGAACCGCTTCCTTTACATTCTCCCATATAAAAGGAGTCGTCCGAGGATGCACATAGACGGACAAAACCGCCTGAATTAGAAATTTTTTTAGCATTTTTGACTGCCGCTGGGTTCGGCGCGATAGAGGTGACATATTGTTCCGTGATTTGTCTCATAATTATCGCTTCCTTTTAATTGGTATTCTGGGCCGTTTTTAGATATATTAGTTAGATTATATCATAACTTTTAAACTACAGCAATGAAAGTTAAACAAAAAGACATTAAATCCGGTAAAATTATTATGAACAAATGTTTAATGAAAGGAGGCCATATCATCAGTAGGACGAATTTCAAAGGAATTATGATATATACTAAGAAATGGACAAAACCTAAAAATCTAATAACAATGGCATATCAAAGCCAGCCAGTTGATTGACAAAAAATAACAATCCTGTTTATAATAAATAAAGTTTTTGGGATCGTTTTATGCTATCTACAGCCGGACTTTTGGGGGGGGGGGGTACAGCATGAACCTGTGCAGGCTTTGGGCAGTTGGCTTTGGAATTTTAGGCTCTATGTTGGCTTTTACAAGCTGCAAGCATTATGAGCATACAGAAATTACTGTCCAGACACCGATTATTTTAGCAGAAGGCTATACCCAGCTGGCTAACGGAAAAAATGTTGCTGTATATTTAGAAATGACAAAAGGCAGGTATTTCCAGTCGTCCCATGAAGAATCATCATATATATCCAATTTTCAGGGGGCTTACCAGTTCCGCATTACCGAATCAGCGTATCCATATAATACCCTTTGTACAGAGGCAGTTTCCTTTGATGAAGGGGCAGAGTTAAACTTTAACCAAACTTTCACCCTGAAATTTCAAGATTATAACGGGGACGGAAACCCGGATTTTATATTGGGACAGAGAAGCGTTGGAAGTACGAATATGCTGTATCAACTGTATAGTCTTGATACCAACGGGAGCATTTATGATTTGTTATTTTCTGATGGACATAAAGCATTTATAGCGCTTGCAGATCCAAACAAGGGAGAAAGTTTTTCCATAGAACTGGAGGCACAAGACGGAGAACTGATTATTCCCTACTATGATTCAGAACTTGGCGGGATAAAAGAAACTTTATACCGATGGGAAAACAAATCTTTTTTAAGTGTTTCAGCTTCAACGTATAAACCCGGTTGAGTTAGAAAACCTTAAAGAACGAAGAACACTAAAAACCAATTTAATTTGTACAAAAAATAAGTTTCAGGCTACCTTTACCACATTGTCAAAAGTTACAAAAAAACGAATTTAATTTGGATCAACATTGGCAGCAAAGGCATTGACAAAAAAATAACAATCTGTTTATAATATGTACAGTACAAAGGCACCCTAATGAATGATAAGGAGGCTTTATAAATGGCTGAAAAAAAAGAAACCCCCAACGCCGCCCCAGCCGTTGATGTAAACGAAATGATTAACGAGTTGGCAGTTAAAGCACAGACGGCCCTTCAACAATATTTACAAATGGATCAGGAACAGATAGACCTGATTGCCCATGCTATGGCGCTTGCAGGATTGGATAACCATACCAAGCTTGCTAAAATGGCAGTAGAGGAAACCGGGCGCGGAGTCTATGAAGATAAAATTATTAAAAACCTTTTTGCTACCGAATATATTTGGCATGATATCAAAGACCAGAAAACCGTCGGCGTTATTGACGACGACGTTTTGTCCGGGATTGTACAGATAGCAGAGCCTGTGGGAATTGTAGCAGGTGTAACCCCTGTCACTAATCCAACTTCTACAACCATGTTCAAAGCCATGATTGCAGCTAAGGCAAGATGCCCGATTATCTTCGGATTCCATCCCAGCGCCCAAAAATGTTCTGCTGAAGCGGCGCGGATTGTCCGTGATGCGGCAATTTCTGCCGGTGCTCCTGAAAACTGTGTCCAATGGATTGAAATTCCCTCCTTGGCTGCTACCAATGCGCTGATGAATCATCCTGATGTGGCCTTGGTTCTGGCTACTGGCGGTGCGGGAATGGTTCGCGCTGCATATTCTACCGGAAAACCTGCCTTAGGCGTCGGCCCTGGCAATGTACCCTGCTATATTCATAAATCCGCCAACCTGGAACAAGCCTGTAATGATCTGATGCTGTCCAAAACCTTTGATAACGGCATGATCTGCGCTTCGGAACAGGCGGTTATTGTAGACAAGGAGATTGCTCCGGCTTTTGAAGCCATTATGAAGGATAACGGCTGCTATTTTGTATCCGGTCAGGAAGAAGAAAAATTGATTGATTATGCTTTCCCGGAAGCAAAAGGCCGTTCCCTTAACGCAGATATTGTTGGCAAACCTGCTGCCTGGATTGCAGAACAAGCTGGTTTTTCTGTTCCAAAGGGAACAAAAATCCTGATTGGAAGAATCCCGGATGTAGGCCCGGAACATCACCTTTCCAAAGAAAAACTTTCCCCCATTTTGGCTTATATTATTGTTGATGATAAAGAACAGGGCTTTGAAATGGCCTCTAAAATGCTGCACAACGGCGGCCTGGGCCATTCTGCAACCATCCATGCAGGAGATCCTGATGTGATTTCCCAGTATGGAGAAAAAATGGAAGTTGGGCGCATCATTGTCAATTCTCCTTCCTCTCAGGGAGGCATTGGCGATATTTACAATGAAAATACGCCTTCCCTGACTTTGGGCTGCGGCTCCTTTGGTAAAAACTCCACAACCTCCAACGTCTCCGCACAAAACCTTGTCAACATCAAGCGCATTGCCAAGAGGAGAGTCAACATGCAATGGTTTAAGATTCCGCCTAAGATTTACTTTGAGTATAATTCCATTCAGTATCTTGAGAAAATGCCTAACATCAGCCGGGCCTTTATTGTAACTGATAAAACCATGGTGAAATTGGGCAATGTTGATAAGATTCTCCACTATCTGCGGAGAAGGCCGGAATACTGCCATGCAGAAATTTTTGACGATGTGGAACCCGATCCTTCTGTAGATACCATCATGCGGGGCGTGGAAGCAATGAATCACTTCCAGCCGGATGTTATTATTGCTTTGGGCGGCGGCTCTGCAATGGATGCAGCGAAAGGTATGTGGATGTTCTTTGAACACCCTGATATTTCCTTTACTGGCATGAAACAGAAGTTCTTTGATATCCGCAAACGTGCTTACCATTTCCCGGAACTGGGCAACAAAGCGAAACTGGTCTGTATTCCCACTACCTCTGGTACGGGCTCTGAAGTTACCTCTTTTGCTGTTATTACCGATAAAAAAGCTAATATTAAATATCCTCTTGCTGACTATGAGCTTACTCCTGACGTTGCCATTGTAGACCCACAGTTCGTTATGTCGGTTCCAAAGTCTGTTACAGCAGATACAGGTATGGATGTGCTGACCCATGCCATTGAAGCTTATGTTTCTGTTCTGGCTTCCGATTATACCGACGGCTTGGCGCTCCATGCCATTCGGCTGGTATTTAAGTATCTCAAACGCGCTTACGACAACGGAAATGACCGCGAGGCAAGAGAGAAGATGCACAATGCTTCTTGTATTGCAGGTATGGCGTTTACAAATGCGTTCCTGGGGATTAACCATTCTCTGGCTCATAAGCTGGGTTCCGCTTACCATATTCCCCATGGCCGCGCTAACGCGATTCTGCTGCCTTACGTGATCGCTTACAATGCGAAGAAACCAATTAAATTTGCGACATGGCCCAAATATGAACACTTTATTGCTGACAAACGCTATGCCGAGATTGCCGAAATGCTGGGGCTGCCCTGTTCTACCACAGAGGAAGGCGTTCAGAGTTTGATTAAAGCTATTATTGATCTTCAAAACTCTATGAATGTTCCACGTTCTATTAAGAGCCAGGGGATTGATGAAAAAACATTTATGGATAACCTGGACGCTGTGGCGGATGAGGCCCATGCCGACCAGTGTACTCCTTCTAATCCACGGTATCCGCTGATTTCTGAATTGAAAGAAATTTTGGTAGATGCTTACCACGGGCCTGAAAACAAATAACCTGCCCAATAGGAACAAAAACCCGGAAGGTTTATGCCTTTCGGGTTTTTGTTAGTAGAATTATTTTTTGTTTAATATATTTGCGATAAATCTTATTTTCAATTTTAAGGTTTACGGTTTAGGGGAGGCTGTTTGCTGGCTGCAAGTGGAAAACTTGGGCAGGAAATCCTGCTATATATCCCCCGGAACCTGTTCCAAACTCTTTTCCTACTGCTCCCACATAAGAAATGGCGGGATTTTCTATACTTTTAAGCAGCTGTCTCTTTCGCTTTGCTTGTACTGCCTTTAAGCAAGCTGGGGAGTTTCGCGTTATGCGGGTTCAGTTCAGCAGAGCTGCGTTCAGCAAAGCTGAACTGGCGAGCGGGGACTTTTTTAATCTGCTTTAGGTTGTACCCGTCTGGGTTTTCCTCGCAAATTAGCCTTATTAAATTCACATTATTTATCTTCCCAAAATACTCCGCAGGTTTCCAGCGCTTTACGGAAATGCTTCTTAGCGGTTGCCATACGTGAACGCAAAGTTGACGCAGGCACAGCTAAAATATGTTCCATCTCCATGCTGGTTAACCCCTGGCCCTTATAAGTAATCAGTTCCTGCTCCGCCTGGTTAAGCATCTCGAAAGCCTGTTGGATGGGGATAGACTCCAAGCAGTCTTCCGGATTGCCGTATGGGGAGGAATCTATATCAGAAATGACGTATTCAGAATTGTCCCATTCTTCCATCTGAGGGGAGCGCTGTTTTTTCCGCAGCCAGTCATTTTTGACATTTGCTACTATGCTGAAAATCCATGCCTTTTGCTGGAAGGGAAAGAAATAAGGGTTTTCCCGCAGATATTTCCAGATTTTTTCAAAGGTTTCCTGGCTGAGTTCTTCCGCTGCAAAGGGATCACGGAAACAGGATAAAAAGTAAGCGTATACGATTTTTTGATTTTCTTCGTACATATTGCGGAATTTTTCTTCCGCCATATCCCCATGAAACATTTCCAAATACGTCCTTTCATGATATGCGGCAGGAGGTTAATCATTCTTTGCGTTCAACGATTTTGTTTCCGACAGTAGCGGTTGCAGTAAGATAGGGGATTAAGTGCTTGGGAGCTTCAATATTATTCCCTGCCAGAACCTGGATTTTCTTTTCTATCAGCATTTCAGGGGTAACATCGTCTGCAAAGGCCAGCCGGTTGGCAACAATCAGGAAAGTATTTTCCGGCAGATAGGAAAGAGTAGCAGCTTCTATTTCCATTTCATTGTTCATTTTAACCTTTTCGGGGTCAAAATCTTTGTAGATGGTTATCCCATTGATAGAAGGAACAAAATTGTCCATGTTCTTTAAGCTGCTATGGAGTAAACAAAGCCCGTTTGCCTTTAGGGTGACGGAAATATCCTCTTTTAATCCTGAAAGGCTGGGGATCATACAAATGCCGTTTACTTTTATAATTACATTTTTTTGAGAAAGTGTATTCATGATATGCACGCCGTTTGCTTTTTGAATCTGGTATGGAATATCCTCCCCGTCTTTCAGATAGATGGTTTTAATAATATTCCTTTTGGGGATGGACATAATTGCAGACAGTATTTCTGGGGAAGTTTCCTTGGGAAGTACCAGCAGGCAGATATCCTCAATCCGTCGGATGTTTTGAAGCGCTTCCACACTCTTAATATCACGCAGATCCAGAATATCCATATCGCTGTATTTGATTTCTTTCTTTTCGCTGAGAGAAATTTCCTCTTCCAATTTGGAATAGTCTATTTCCTCATTAAGCTGCAAGCGCAATACCTTTCCAACTCCCTTTTGCGGAATAGCCATAATGGCACAGCGGACTTCCTCCGGCCCATCGGCAGGGATGATTAGAACTTTTACGCCTTTGATTTCCTTGACCGCTTCCGCTGCTTCCACAGTTGTAATGGAACGCAGGTCAAGAATTTTTACATCCTTATAGGTGACAGTTTTTTTAATATACTTGGAAACGTCGAGTTCTTCCTGGCTTCCCAGTTGGACGACCTGCCTAACGTCCGTTTTGGGAATTGACGCCAATACCTTTGCAACGTCTGCTGGTGCATCGTTGGGGAGGACAAGCAGCTCTACATCTGTTATTTCCTTAATCTCTTTTGCTTCCTCGACAGTGTGGATAAACCGCAGGTCACAAACTTTCATGTTTACATATTCTCCCATAGTGCAACCTCTCTTTCTTTTGTTGGCTAGGTCCTTTGTTTCAGCACCTGGCCCTGTGTTTTTATCCTTACACCCATTAAGACGCTTCGGATTTTGATTCTGTCCATAAGTTTCAAAAAAATTTAGGAGAATTGGTAAGAAAATCCCATCAGGAGACGTCTTTTGGTATATGTTTGTTTGCCCTGCTGTTTATCTGTCCTGGCGTCCACAGCCGCACGGCTGCCTGGCGGGTAATTTTCGTTCAACATTGCGGGGTTGGACGAATCGGAAGAAACCTGCCTGAGAGAGCCCATCTCTGGAAATTTTTCCTTCCTGCGGTCTTGGTGCTCCCCAGATGCAGGATGGCGGCCAGGGGCTTTTTAGGAGTTCAGTTTTGCTGTACATCCCCCTAGACCTGAAACCTTTTTTCGTTACCTTGGTAGTGTGTATCTTAGGTTATATCTATATATTGGCTTTCCCTAAAACTTTTCCTCTGCCCATTGACGCAACCCGCATTTTCGCTATAATAGAAGTATAAGAAAAAATAAACGGCAAGTCCAGAAAGAGGCGCCCCAGATGATAGATATTACCCCTTATCGGCAGACGCTTTTCCAAAATGCGGAAGAACTGCTGAAAATCGACAGCCCTACAGGATTCACCCAGGAAGCAGCAGTTTACCTATTACAAAAGGCGGAAAAATTGGGCTATCCCTGTGAAAAAAACCAAAAAGGCTGTGTTATGGTAACAATTCCCGGTCGGGATCCGTCTAAAACAGTATTGATTTCCGGTCATATTGACACCCTTGGCTTAATGGTTCGTTCCATCACGGAAGATGGAATGTTAAAATTTACCTTGTTGGGCGGGCCGGTTGTTCCTACCCTTGACGGAGAGTATTGCCGTATCCATACACGTTCAGGGAATGTTTATACTGGAACCATCCTAAGCCTCAGCCCATCTGCCCATGTATATACGGACAGCAAAACGCGTGAACGCGCCCCGGCGGAAATGGCAGTCCGTCTGGATATGCCGGTTTGTAAAAAGGAAGATGTGGAAAAGCTTGGAATCCGTGCAGGCGATTTTATATGTATTGACCCCAAAACCCAGATAACCGAAAGCGGCTTTCTGAAATCCCGCTTTATAGATGATAAAGGCGGTTCTGCCTGTATGCTTACCCTTGCGGAGATTCTCAGTAAGGAAAACCGCAAGCCTGCCTTTACCACCATTCTCTTTTTCTCTGTATATGAAGAGGTTGGACATGGGGCGGCGTGCCTTCCGCTAGAAGTTTCTGAAATGTTGGCTGTCGATATGGGATGTGTCGGTGATGATCTGTCATGTACAGAATATGACGTTTCTATCTGTGCTAAAGATTCCAGCGGCCCTTATGATTACGAGATGGTAGGAAGGCTTATCAGTTTGGCAGAACAGAACCATCTCAAGTTTGCAGTGGATATTTATCCTCAATACGGTTCTGATGTAAGCGTTGCGCTGAGAGGCGGCAATAATATTCGCGGCGCGCTGATTGGGCCGGGGGTTCATGCTTCCCATGGAATGGAACGAACTCATTGGGAGGGGCTTTCTAATACACTTTCGCTTCTTCTGGCTTATGTAGATGTATGATGCCTTTTATAAATGTAAAAAATGTGTTACAGCCTTGATTTTTAGGAAAAGTTGCCGAAAAGTTTTTATAGGGCGTTTTCTAGGATTTTATAAGAAATCGTTTTAAAATTTTCTCTCTGACGTTTTTAAAAGGAGTTGAGCGTATGACTCGCACACGCAGGCTAATTTCGTTGTCAGCCGTTTTTCTGGCCTTGTTCCTGGTTCTGTCCTGCTGGACCGGGGCAGAGGTTTATGCGGCTTCTTCTTCCCCCTTCAGTGTTACAGTGGGGGATAAGGTGATTTCTTTCCAGCAGGATGGTCGTACAACAGGTTCTTACCGAATGTCAAAAAATGATATTGTTTTGGTTACAGATTCTTCCGATGATTTGCTTGTATGCTTTTATAATACAGATGGTCAATATGTTGGTGTGACCCTTGGCGACCAGGAAAATGTGAATCTCGTTGGGTCCATAGACAGCCTGATCCTTCATCGGGAACTGGATAGGAATGTAATTATTGGAAGTTCATGCTCTGTTTCGGATGTAACGGTGAACTCTCCTGTAAAGGTGAGCGTATATGGGAAAATCGGAACAATTAATATTGACGCAGGAGCTTCTGTAATTGCGGTTAAGGACAGTCAGATTAATAATGCTGTCACTTCTTCCTCTGCGGCGCGGCTGACCATTAAAGATGGAGCGGTTGTCAAAAAAACCTCTACCGGGGATTCTTCCAACACTTCTGCTGGAACAATTACGATTTCTAACAATAACAGCGATGTTACCTTCCGTACAGATATTCTTTATGCAGATTATGGAGACCGTCTGCGCGACTATGCAGCAGACCTGCAGGCCAGCGTAAGGGCTTATTATCGGAAAAAACGGATTACCGGCGAAGCAGAATGGACTCTTTCCGGAAGCACAACGTTAAAGAAAACCGGTTCCTACCGGTTCCGCTTTACTCCCGATGACGATGATTTGGAAGTCACTTACGGGAATATACGTATTGTTGTAGATGATGAAAACACCAACCTTACCGAGCTGGATTTGGATATCCGTTCTATTACAGTGGAGTATAATACCAACAGCCTTGCAGATTTAACGACAAAACTCCGCCAGAGTGTGACAGCCTACGACATATATGGGAAACGGGTTCCGGGAACACTGCGCTGGATTAATGAAAATACAAGGGTCAACCGTTCAGGGTATTATGACTTTATGTTTATTCCAGACAGTACTAAATATGAGCGCATACAGGATTCTATCAAGATTCAAATTGAAAGCGAAGAAATTTTGGGTGATGAGGGACAGGTAAGTTTGGATGTGGAAGACCTTGAAACCACTTCAACCCGCAAACGTCTGCGCAACTTTACAACGCAGCTTCAGTCCCATGTCACTGCTTATGATCCCAATACCGGCGAGGAAGTTCCAGGAAAAGTAAGCTGGGTAGATAATGATATGACCCTTGTGACCGAGACAGATGAATTTGAATTCAAATTTGTTCCAAGTGATAAGCGTTACCAGAGAACTTATGGTACAATTATGATCTATGTGGACGACTAATTAACTGCCTAAGACAGGTATACCCTGTATGCAGGGCAGCAGGGTACGCCACGTACCCATTCCCTCATAAGCAGGGTCAGGCACGGAAACAACGTTGTGGAAGCGCCTGGCCCTTCTGTTTCGCAGGCCGCTGTATATTGGGCGGCTGTATCAAAAATCGTTAAACCGGAGAGATTTTATAATATGAAAAAAAGAATTACCGCATTTATTTTTATCCTGACAGTTCTTTTTTCGCTGCCTATTATAGAAAAGATGCCTGAATATACAGTATATGGGGCTGATACAGTATGGTCCTATCGCAGCCAGTTAAGCGAACAGGAAGCTGTTTTATATGACGAAATGTCTGAAAAGTTCCAGGGGGGAAGTGCATCCTTTACCTATTCTTTTCCAACTGCTTTGGAATTTGAAAGTACCCAGGAAGCCCAAACCAAAATCCGGGAAATGTTTTTCCGGGCATATGAAGCCTTTTACCGGGATCATCCCCAAATATTCTGGATTGGAAAGTCTAATATTACAATCTCCCCACAGGGGGTTCAGGAAGGCAATAAAATTAAAGTTTCCAATGCAGATGTTTCAGTTGAATTTACCAGTATAACTGAACTGGCCGAAAAGCAGCAGGCTCTGGAAGCAAAAGTACAGGAAATTATTAAAAATGCTGGGGCTTCTGACTTTGACAAAGTTCGCGCTTTTCACGACTATCTCACTAACAACTGCCAATATGACGAGCCCGCTGCCCAAACCCCTAAAAATTATCCTCTTTCTTATGAAGCCTTTGGAGCACTGGTCTATGGCAACGCTACCTGTGAGGGATATTCCAAAGCTTTTAAGCTGCTCTGTGACCGTGCAGGAATTTCCTGTGTGCTGGTGGGCGGAAATGCAGGAGGGGAATCCCACATGTGGAATTATGTGCAAGTAGATGGAGCTTACTACCTAGTAGATGCTACCTTCGACGATCCTGTTGGTGGGGAGCCCAGATATACATATTTCTTGAAAGGAAAAGGCTCTACCCCTGAATATGTCAATCAGGGGAGCTTTACTCAAAATTTTAATCCGCATTTTACCGATCCTGCACTTTCCCAGGAAGATTATCCTCTCCCGGATATGTCTCAAAAGCCCTCTATTGTCAGCGCGGAAACTCCTAATGAGGATAAGGATCCATGCCAAATCAATTATACCCGTACTAGAAATGGAAATCTTTCCATACAATATACTTATTCCAGCGGTTCACTGGACAATGGACAGATTGTCCCTTATGGGATTGTTTTGAAGATTGTTGCTTTTCCAAATGCCGGTTATCAGTTAGAATCGATTTCCGTTGATATGGGTGGAACCACTAAAACAATTGAAAAAGGGGTTTCTTATTTGACTGTTACTTCCGACTGTGAGGTATCCGCTTCCTTTAAGAAGACAGCCTAGCTTTCCCGGCATAATTTCACTGGCATAATTCAGCTGCCTAATTTTTTCATTAAGGAGGCGTTTCCCTGTGTCATTAAAGATCCTTGCCCTGGATGGGCTGAACAATGCGAAATTGTGTTCTTTGGTTGAACCTATCCTATGCACAGTAAAAGGAGTCAACTCCGCCCGAATAGATTATCTTTCCCAGCGTTTGACAATGGATATTACGGGGAGAGAGACAGAAGAAGTTGTAGAGGAAGTGATGGTTCTTCTGCGGCAGACCTTTCCAGGGGTAAAGGTACGTTTGACGGATGCAGCAGTCTTACAGCAGCCTAAATTGAATACAACCCCCTATCACCGCAGAGAGGCGGAAACGAACCTGGACACTGACGATGATTACTACATAGATAATGATACAATTTATGACGACGAGTTTCCTGAAGAAGATGTGGAGCCTAAAATTCCTTGGACCCAGCGTTTACGGGAAGGCGCTGCAAATCTTCAAACGGAGAAAATATTATTAATTATCTTTTGGTCATGTACAGGGCTCTCGCTTCTTCTTCTTTTCCTTAGCGGAATTTGGCGGCATAGCGGCGTAACGAGGCCGCATTTAGCAGCAGCCAGTTATTTTTTCATTCTTTTCTCTGGGTTATTTGTGGGAGAGAATGCCCGTTCCGAAAATTGGCTGATTCGTGCCGCTGCAGTTGTAACAACATTAGGGGCCTTTATAGCAGGCTATCAGATAATGGCAGTCTTGGGATTTTTGGTGTATATTTTGGGGGTAATGTACATTGATACATTTTATAACCGTTTTGAGGAAAAGTTAGAAGAAAACATTCAGTTTTGCCCTAAAACGGTTGTATGCATTCGAGAGAATTTAACTCTTGATATTCCGCCCGAAGAAGTCCGGGAAGGCGATCAAATTCTTTTGGAAGAAAATATGGTTCTTCCATTTCCAGGGATTTTAGAAGGAGAGGCTGCAACGATTCTTCCCTTTGGTGAAACGGAACCACACATCGCTGAAGCTGGAGATGAACTCCACAAGGGGGATAGAAGTTTGGAGGGGACCATCACTGTTACAATTACCTCGCCTAATCCGGGGGCAGGGATTCCTATTGTTCGGGAAATGGTTACCAATACGCCGCTGGATGATGCGCCCCTGACTTCCCGTGCTAAAGTTTGGACTGTCGTTTTGACGGGAATTGGACTGATTGCTGCTGCCACCTACTATTTTGCTTATTATGGGCTGCACTGGAATTTAGACGGCATTTACAGGACTGCAGTTTTAGTAGCTGCTATTTTTCCTTGTGGGCTTTCTGTTGCCTGCCATACTGCACAAAAGGGATGCCTAAGTTTTTTAAGCAATCAGGGGATCTTATTGGGTTCTGTGGATTTGCTGGATAGAATCCCCCACTTGAAAAGGGTTGTAATGAACCATATTGGTTTTGTAACAGAAGGCAATCTCCAGGTGGAAGAGTTTGTACCCGCCGAAGGGCAGTCTCCAGAGGAAGTTATCGAAGCAGCTGCACAAATTGAAATTCTCGTTGAAGGAGAGAATTTGCTTTCCTCCGCTATTGTCCAATATGCTTTTCAACAGCTGGGGATAGAAAAGCTTCCAGATGAAGAAGTAGAAGGATTTGAGGTTTTGGAGGGATATGGGATCCGTGGTATGTATCGCGGTGTCCTTATCATGGTAGGAAGCGAACGAATGATGGAGGAAATCGGCTTGGAAGTCCCTGTTTTGGAAGATGGGCGCATGGCGATTTATGTTGCAGTACGGGGAGAATATGCCGGGGCGTTTGTACTAAACGACTCCATTCGGGAAGGTTCTATCCGGCTGATTCGGGAGCTCCACGAAAGTGGTGTTGAGGAGGTTGGACTGCTTACCAGTTATGATGGAGCCAGCGTGCGTTCTGCAACGCTGCTGACTGGTGCAGATTCTTCTTATATAGAAACATCTTATGTAGACCGCAGGCTTCTGCTAGAGGGACTCAAGGCAAAAGATGCAGAAAAGGTGGCGATTATTGGCCAGCAAAACAAAATCAGACAATTCCATGATGTATGTATCTGCCTGGAAACAGGCTGCTTCATGATTCCAGAGGAAGAAACTCTTCCAAGGCCACAGGAAGTCCATTTGGCTTTGCCAGGGCCAAGCAGTGTTTCAGAACTTCTCCGATCCTGTCAGGCAATTAACAGAACTTTGATGATAGGACTCCTAGTGATTGCCCTTCCAAAAGCATTTCTAATGGCTGCCGCTATTCTTTGGAATATTCCATTGCCGCTGGCCTTTGGAATGAATTTTGCGATTTCGCTCCTTTTATATGTTTTGTCCTCCAGCCTCTTTTCAGAGATAAAGCGCGAACCAGTTCATTCTGCTGAAACAGCCAGTGCAGTCAGCATAGATCAGGAAGATCAGCAGGATTACATGTGACTGATCCTTTCCACTTAATTCTATAACACAAAAAATTACCCCAAGGCTTTTAAAGGGGTTGATTTTTGCAAGAAAAATTCGTATAATTTATTAGATATCGTATATATAATTGGGGGTAAGTAGCATGAGTGCGATGGAAAATTATAAACAAACCGAAATCCTTTTGGAATCCGGCACCAATGAACTGGAAATTATGGAATTTACCATAGACGGGGAGCTTTTCGGCATCAACGTCGCCAAGATCATTGAGATTATGCGGGCTGAGAAAATTAAACCTATGCAAAGATCCCATCCTGCTGTTGAGGGTGTCTTTAAGCCTAGGGAAGATGTTACTACTCTTATTGATCTGGCCAAATATCTGGGCCTCCCCCCTTCTAAAGACCCTGGACATGACATCTTTATTATCACAAATTTCAATAATAAGGACTTTGCTTTCCATGTTCATTCCGTTGTAGGAATTGACCGTATTTCCTGGAATAATATGAAAAAGCCGGACAAGCTCATTTATGGTGGCGATGAGGGTGTTGCTACTGGCATTGCAGAGTTTGAAAATCGCCTAATTACAGTTCTTGACTTTGAGAAGATTGTGGCAGAAATTAACCCAGAGGTTGGCATCCAGGTCAGTGAGCTCGACAAGCTTGGTGAACGCCCCAGAAGTGACAAAACGATTTTGGTTGTTGAGGATTCAATGCTGCTTTCTAAATTAATTATTGAATCTCTACATAAATCAGGTTACAATAATACTGTTAAAACTGATAATGGTCAGGAGGCTTGGGATTATCTAAACGAGGTTAGCAATTCAGGAGAAGATGTTAAACAACATGTGGCCTGTATTATTTCCGATATTGAGATGCCTTTGATGGACGGCCATCGTTTGACAAAACTGATTAAGGATGATCCCAAGTTAAGGGCTATTCCAGTTATTTTGTTCTCATCGCTTATTAACGACGCTATGCGGGCTAAAGGTAGGGAGTTAGGCGCAAATGAACAGATTTCTAAGCCTGAAATTGCAAAATTGGTAGAGATTATTGACAGGCTGACGAAAGAAGATTCAAATGTGTATAATTTAGCATAAAAGAAAAGTAAATCTGCGGGCATAGTACCACCTAAAGCGGATTAAAAAGGTTTGAAGAGTCCAGAGGAACTTTCCTAAAAAGTTCCTCTGGTCGCGCTCGCAAGCGCGAAACTCCCCTGCATAAACTAAAAAGGGAGTAAAAACCATGCCTAAAGAGGTGAAAGAAAAAAGTATCAATAAAAAAGCCTGTTGGCGGAGGCAAAATTACTATAGTAGGGAACAAAGTTTAGTTTCCATAAAACATTGTAAAGAAAAATAAAAGAACTTTTTGAGCTAGCGAATTCTACATTCGCGGACTTTGCCGCCCAATTAAATAAAACGTAAAGGCTGGGTTTTTGGGTTAAAGGTTTGCTTAAATTTTTTTGTTCTTTTGCCCTTGACTGCACTTTTTAATCATGTTATAATATTGTACGCTTAGTTTGCTGGAATAGCACAGTCGGTAGTGCAGCTGATTCGTAATCAGCAGGTCGCGTGTTCGAGTCACGTTTCCAGCTCCATAAAACCGCATGGATCCGCCCATGCGGTTTTCGTTTTTGATTGTTTATAAATATTTCATGATTGTCCAAAAAATCAGCTTGATTTTCAGATGTCCAACGCATTACAATGGGAAATACAAAACGATTTTATTCGTTGATTTACAGGGGGTATTTTTAGATGAAAAAATTCCAATATAAAGAAACCTTAAAGCCTCTTCGTGCTGTCAGTGCAGTGGCATTAGCCTGCTGTTTGGCAGCTGCAAGCGGTTTAACTGCTTTTGCCGATTCCATCCCAGAAGATTCTGAAAACAGTCCTTCCAAAATCGTTATAGTCAAAAATCAGCAGGATTCCAATTCCCCGGAAAAAGTTGTAAAGGATGGAGTGGTAATAGTCCGTTCTGGGGCATCTCAGAAGACTTCTTCCGCTGCACTTCCAAAATTATACGCTCCTTTGGTGGAGGTGGATGAATACCGCGACCGGATGAAAGTGACATGGAAGGACTTAAACCCTTCCGCTTCTGGCTATGTTGTAGAGATACGCTCTGGTGCTGACAATCAATTGATAGAAGAAAAAAGGTTTTCCAAATATGAAACCTCCTACCGTACCGATTATAAACCCGAAGAAGGCGTTACTTACACTTTCCGGGTCAAGGCCCTTGGAGAGGAGGGCTTTGCTGAATCCAATTTTGCAGCAGCCCAATATAATTCGGACTCGTTGCGGGTATACCGTCCCCGCGGGCTGGAACTGAAGGTAGAAGACCAGACTTTACAGGCTTCCTGGGATGAGGCAGACTCTGCGGGTTCCTATCGTTTTCTTTTGGTTGACCCAAAGGGAAAGGTTTTGGTGGATACGATTACCTCAAGTTCTTACCACTATCTGGAGAACGTCCGCATTACTGAAAAAGGACAATACACAATGTATGTACAGGCTCGTGAAGATGGAAGATCTTCCCCTTTCTCTAAATATTACCGCCAAATTGAAAGCCGGAACGATGAAATTGAGGCCCCGACCATTTTAAAAACAGAATTTCTTGATGACGGTTCTCTCGAAGTCTTCTGGGAGGAAGTGGAACACGCCAAAAGCTACACCATTAAACTGCGCACTTTTGGCAGCAATCAGACTTATCTTACCAATGAGGTTACAACTTCTGATACAAATTATACTTTTAAAAATATTAAGTTCCATAAAAATTACAGGTATGTTGTTGAAATCCGGTCTAACGGGGAAAGAGGCTACACAAAGTCAGATTTTGAGGCTACTGCCACTGACTATTATGGGTGGTAAAAGAAAAGGGAAAGCTGTTTGGCAGCTTTCCCTTTTTGGGCAATATGAGAAGGGGTATTTTTAGGGGCACAGCTTTGCTGCACATCCCTCTGAAACCGGAATCTTTTTCATCTGCTTTTAGTGCGAAGGCTGTGCCCGCCAATATGAATCGTTTACATTACCTCTGGTGCTGTAATTTTCAGGAGCTGCAATGCGTTGCGGAGCGTAATCCGTGCCGCTAAACATAACGCTAATCTTGCCTGCATAAGTTCCACATCCTCGCCCTTTACACGGCAGGCATTATAAAACTTATGGAACAGTGTTGCTAAATCCAGCGTATACCTGGTAATCCTCGCTGGATCATAAGCCTTGGCCGCTTCAATAATTTCCTGTGGATACTTTGCCAACAGCCGGATCAATTCCCGTTCCTCTGAAGTTTTCAGCAGGTTAAGATTCCTTTTTTCAGCTTCCTGTACAGGCTGGATTCCTTCCGCAGCCAGATTTTTCAGAATACTGCAAATTCTCGCATGGGCATATTGGACATAATAAACAGGATTTGAGGAAGATTGCTCAACAGCTAAATCTAGGTCAAAATCCAGGGTAGAATTGGGCTCCCTCATATTAAAGAAGAACCTGGCAGCGTCAACAGGAACTTCATCGACAAGGTTGCTCAATGTAATGGCTTTACCGGAGCGCTTGGACATCCTGACAGCTTCATTGCCACGCATCAGGCGAACCATCTGCATAAGAAGAATGTCTAATTTACTTCCATCTAAGCCGATAGCGTCCATAGAACCTTTCAGCCGGGCAACATGCCCATGATGGTCAGCCCCCCAAACATTAATTACCCTCTGGAATCCCCGGACGGCAAATTTATTATAGTGGTAGGCAATATCTGCCGAAAAATAGGTAGGGATTCCGTTCCCACGAACTAAAACGTCATCTTTTTCAGCTCCAAAACTGGTAGCTTTGTACCAGACAGTGCCATCTTGTTCGTAGGTCATGCCCTTTTGGGTAAGCGTGTCAATTGCCGCTTTCACTGCCCCGCTTTCATGCAGGGTGCTCTCCAAAAACCATACATCATATACAATCCGGTATTTTTCTAAATCGTCTTTCATTTTTTGGATGTTTTTGGGCAGCGCAAATTCGCAAAGTGCCTTTTGGCGTTCATCGCTGCTGACATTGACAAGGGAATTTCCATGAAGAGCAGTATATTCCTGCGCCAGCTCCCGGATGTCCTCGCCCTGATATCCATCCTCTGGAAATTCTACAGCATCTTCTCCTAATTGGATTTGTAAATAACGCGCTTCCAGAGACTTACCGAATTTAGCAATCTGATTTCCCGCATCGTTGACATAGAATTCTTTTGTCACATTGTATCCGGCACATTTCATTGCATCGGCAAGACAGTCCCCCAAAGCTCCACCCCTGGCATTACCTATGTGCATAGGGCCGGTAGGGTTGGCAGAGACAAATTCGATCATAACTTTTTCGCCTTTGCCATAATTGGAGCGGCCATAAGCATCCTTTTCGCTTAATATAGCTTCCACTGTCTGGGAGAACCATTCTTTCTTGAGGAAAAAATTAATGAAACCTGGACCCGCAATTTCCCATCGGTCAAAAAAACTGTTTTCCAGTTCCAAATTTTCACATAATGCTTCTGCGATTTTTCGGGGAGCGCTCCGAAAAGCCTTTGCGGAAACCATAGCCGCATTGGAAGCAAAGTCTCCATGGGATGTATCTGCTGGAATTTCTACGGTAAAGGCAGGTATCTCCCCCTGCGGTAACTGCTCCTTTTCCATAGCAGCAGTAAACGCATTTTTTAGAAGCTGTTCCGCTTGTTGGAATGCCTCTCCAATTAAGTTAGACATAATTTTAAAGTCCTCCAGTCATTTTTTAAAGATTCTTAGCTTTCATAGGTTTTGATTGTTACATATACATCGTTGACACTGGCCAAAGCAGTATTTACATCTAAAGAGTACTGAAAGTGGATACTGCCGCCATTGTCTGTTACATCATTTTCAATGTTCCTCCCAGATACTCCAATCAGCATGGTTCCAAATCCAGTATCAAAGCAGCATTGATGGCGTACCCCGCGCTCTACTACCAGGGAGGAATCCTCTCCGCCGTGCCGGATCATAGAAACACGCCGGCTGTTTTCCAGCTTTAAAGTAGTTCTCTGTCCTTCAAAACTGCTTGGTTCCGCTTCCGTATAGGTGAGGTAGTAGGTTTCATTTTTTCGGTAAAAGCTGCCTGTGGTGGTTAGTTCAACAACATCCTGTTCCCCATCAACGGTCTGTATGCCTTTAATGGTAATTAAAACATCCTTTTTCATAAACAGTTGACCCTCCAATTCCTTATAACTGCAAACGCTGCTGCATTTCAGCCGACAGCTACACGGGATACTTCTCCGCGGATAGCTTCCCCAAGGAAAACCGATGCAACCTCAGAAAAATCTTCTGCAGAATCACTGACATAAAAATGGTTTGTGCCAGGGCCTTTGTCATGGGATGCCAGAAGTCCCTGTTCAGACAGGAAATCTTTGGCGTACAGGGCAGCGGAACGGCCTGAATCAATTAGTGTAACCGATTCTCCCATATAGTCTCCAATTACATCCGCCAGCAAGGGATAATGGGTGCAGCCTAAAATTAATACATCTACATTGGAACATCGCAAAGGGGAAAGATACTGTTCCACTATAAGACGGGTAACAGGATTATCCCGCTGAATAAACCCGCTTTCCACCAGCGGTACAAACAAAGGGCAGGCGGCAGACGTGACCTTTGCCTCAGGGGAAATGGAATGAATCAGCATTTCATAAGCGCCGCTGCGTATTGTGGCCGGAGTTGCAATAACCCCGATATGCCCCCCTTTTGCAGCAGCGCAGGCAGCGGCGCAAGTATGAGTGACAACCCCTGTAAAGGGGACAGGGAGAAATTTTGTAAAATCTTTTGGAATATTAGCACTTACAGTTCCACAAGCAGCAATTATCATTTTTACTTGGTGCTGAAGCAAAAAGTCCACATCCTGGGAAGCATACCGGATAATGGTTTCCCGGCTTTTAGTGCCGTAGGGGAGGCGGCCTGTATCTCCAAAGTAAATAATATCCTCTTGAGGAAGCTGCTGCCGCAGTTCTTTAAATGCGGTTAGCCCGCCAAGGCCGGAATCGAATACCCCTATTGGACGATTATCATATTTCATTGAAGAAATGCGGTGATTCTGTTGTATATTCAATACAAGCCCCCGCTTTCTGAAAAGGGCAGACTCTGGTAAACAGGACAATCCAGTTATGCCCTGCTCCATAAACTTTTACCCTTTCAAATGATTTTTGTTGGAGTCCCATTGTTGGTGGGGCTCCTAAAGCATACAAATGCTATTATACATCGGCAAATCCATCTTGTCACCTATTTTTATGCAATGATAGAAAAACAATCAGTCAATGGAGCCTGTCAAATTCCAACAAACACCGAACCGATCAATCAGGCTGGCATATAGCTGGTTGTTTGGACGGGGGCCAAGGGCAATATTGGAAACAGCCCCATCCTGCATAAAGGCAGAATAGATATGCTGAATTTCCTCTCTGGTCAGATCAAGGACTTCAAAGATCGTATTGTCTTTATTTTTTCCCTGGCTGCCATCGTCCTGGTAGATCATAGCAAGAGAATCCTTAAAGGTTATTGTAGTACCGTCATAGAATTTTAATAGAGCGGAATACACAAGGTTTTCATTCTGCGGGTTGATCCAGCCTGCAAAGGGCCCCTGAATATCCCGGAAAAATAAAACGGTTTTGGATTCGACTGGAAAAACACGGCTGTAAAATTCAACGGCCTCCAAACAGCAGCCATAAAATGTAACGCTTGGCGCAATTATCATTTTTAGTTCCTCCTTTTTGGTCGGAATATGTATCCCATACTTATTCACAATAAATATTATCCTCTTTTTTTCTCAACAGCAAGCTGAATCAGACGGTGTATTAATTCAGGATACGGCAAGCCGGAATATTCCCATAGTTTGGGATACATGCTGATGGAGGTAAAACCTGGAATTGTATTCGGCTCATTTAAAATAATCCCGCTGCCATCCCGCTTGACAAAGAAATCAACCCTGGCCATGCCGGAACATCCCAGAACCTGATAAGCTTTGACAGCGGTTTCACGAATTTTCTGAGTATCCTCCTCGGAAATCCGTGCTGGAATATACAAGTCTGTGCTTTCATCTGAATATTTGGCGGTATAGCTGTAAAATTCCTGAGTTGGGACAATTTCCCCAACTGCCGCCGCCTGAGGATTACTGTTTCCTAAAACTGCGGTTTCAACTTCGATACCGTCAACAGCTTCCTCAATAATTGCTTTGTCATCTATGGTAAATGCTAATTCCAAGGCAGCCCGCAGTTCCTTCAACCCTTTCACTTTTGTAACGCCTACGGAGGAACCTGCATTGGCGGGCTTTACAAACATCGGATATCCAAGATATTGGCTCCATTCCAGTTCCAATTCCTCTAAACGGTTCAAGTCGGAGACAAAAGCCTTCCTCCATTTCGCCCCTGGAATTCCCGCTGCATCCAGAAGCGTATGCGTTATAGTTTTATCCATGCAGTTTGCGCTTGCCTGAACCCCACATCCTACATAGGGAATACCGGACATTTCTAATAGCCCTTGAATGGTTCCGTCCTCCCCGTTCTTTCCGTGCAGAACAGGGAAGGCACAGTCAATATTCAACAGTTCACAATGCTCATAGCCGTCCCTGCCGGTAAAATGCAGGATTCCTGGAGATTTGCGGTCCGGCGATATTACTGCCGGGGTTAGGTAACGGTTTGTCTGCCAAGTATTATTTTCAATTAACTGTATGGGTCCGCTGTATAGGTACCATGCACCTTCTTTTGTGATACCAATTTTAATAACGTCATATTGTTCTTCCGGGATATTCCGCAGTACCGAAGCTGCTGACAACAAGGATACCTCATATTCGCTGGAAGCCCCTCCAAACAGCACCGCTATTCGTAATTTTGACATGGCGTATCACCTTCCTGATTAGTAGTATCTATTATATGTTGGTGTTTTACAGGATTGTTACTTAAGATTAAGAAAAAACAATTAACGATTCTTGTGCCCCCTCATTTTAACATATTCAATCTAATGGCGCAAGACTGCTTTTTTGTTTGGGTTGTATTGTTATACTGTATGTAAAATGAATCCGGCTGGCGTTCCACTTCTTTTTTCGGAAGGTTCTTTCTTCACTGCTTTTTAAGAACCTGTATTCACAACCGCTGCACGCCGTCCGGCTGGTCTTTTTCCCGCCATACTGCGTCGATTTCCCTTGCCATACGTCAGTATGGCTGCGGAAAATCTCCTTGTCTGACGGGAAAAATCCTCATCCATCCGGCATCCCTCGGTTATGAATACAGGTTCTAACATCATAGATTGCAATAAATTCAAATTAGTCACCTATATAATAGCATAAGTCGGGTGTGGACAAAAAGCGCAGAAGAAGGTAAAATAAAACAATGAGAAAAGCAAGAGAAGAAGCAGGTCGGCAATGTCCAATCTGTGGAAAAACAGAAAACCAGGTGAATGCAGGAAAAAACCGTTCGGGAAGTCAAAGGTGCTTTTGCAAGGAATGCAAAAAATACTACACCATGAACCCGAAAACACGGGAATATCCTGAGGAAGTTCGCCAACAGGCAATAAAAACATTTTATGCAGGAGCAAGCGGACGCGGAGTGGGAAAGGTATTTGGTTTCAGTAAGGCTAACGTCTATAACAGGATTAAAAAAAACGGCTCCGGTTGCGAAGACTGATTTCCATATTTTGGAGCTTGATGAATTATATTGGTTTATAGGAAAGAAATCCAATAACAAAACCCAGGAAAACACATATGTTATGACTATGGTAAGCCGCTCGCCGCGTCAGATTGTAGGATTTGATGCGGCAGGAGACAAATCACCGAATCGGATTCAAAAAATCGTTGACAGCGGTCCACAGGCAAAATATTATTGTACAGATGGTTATCTCGGATATATTGATATAGTTTATCCGGGCAGGCATATTAGAAATACTCACGATAAAAGTGATACCTTTACAGCTGAAAGCATCAATGCAGATTTAAGGCATTATATTCCTGTTTTGCATCGCCGAAGCCGCTGTTTTCCCAGAAAGCTTGAAACATTGCAAGCAGTTCTGGAGTTTTTTGTTCAGGCTTTCAATGCCTTTGGTATTGCAAAAATGAATTCCCGGCAAAAACGTTCTTCCAATTCTCGTGAGTTGCCCTTTTCTATTCTTGATTTTTTATAATATGCGCTCTATGTCCACATCCCATAAGTCTTTTTTATTGACAAAATAATTCTATTTTGGTAAAATTAATAGATATACAGTAGCAGAATTATTTGAAAACGGTAGGTGCTTTTGTGAAAAAAATAATACATTTTGGAATTTGGTTTCTTTTTGGTATATATTGTTTAGGATTGATTTATTTTTTATTCCTTGATAAAATAGTTATTCCTCCACGCTTTACATTCTTCGAACATATAGCTAAACGTACAAATTTGCTTCCATTACGTACAATCTTACGCTATTATTATAAAGTAAAGACAAATTCCATTAATTATGATACAGTCATATTAAAGATAGGCGGCGATTTAGTCGGGCTGATTCCAATGGGTTTTTTTATTGGGTATTTGTTTTTGAAAATTAATACTTTAGATAGGGCAATAATATGTGGGTTAGCTATTGTGTTGTTTGTGGAACTAACTCAACTTCTTACGATGATAGGTAGTTTTGATGTAGATAATTTTATCTTAATGCTGCCAGGATTTATGCTTGGATATATTTTTTCAAAATCCAAGATAGTATTAAAATGCAAAGAAAAACTGTAGGAAAGTTTTTCGCGAAAAAGAAAGTATGGTTGTCAATGAAAAAAGCAGTGCGTCAGGGTGTATCTTTAATGGCTGCGGTTCTTGTGGGTTCAATGTCGATGTTTGGAGGAACAACAGTATTTGCAGAGGACAATTCAACGTCGATGCTTGAAGGAACAACAGTATCTGCGGAGGACGAATCTAACTATATCAGATTTGTAAACTCAGGCAATGAACGTATGGACGCGGATGGCTCGTTTGAATTTATGTTTCAGGATTGGGTAGGATCAGATCATTTTACTGCGGATGGAACTTCAATTACAATTACTACTACTGCGAGAATGTATGTTTATACAGATACTTACTATTTCGATAGTAGTAAGTATATCTATAGGCTTACTTTGTATAAAGAGAATGGAACATTTGATAAAAAGATAGGGTATTATGAAGCGTGTGGGGATGGAATCAGTGGAAGCGAAAGATTTGTAGGGATTGAGAAGGGAGAAGAGTATTACTTCAAATTGGAGGTGATGAAACCTTATATAGATGGGACAGCTTATCATTTTGAGGGTACGGGTCAAGTATCTAACGTTACTGTTATCTGAATGTCACAATTATATAGGGGCTGTAAAAAACAGCCCCTAAATCAACAAAGACCGCCACGAAAAGGCGGTCTTTGTTGATGGAAAGATTTTTGGGGGCTTTTTACAGCCTCCTTTTCTGCCGAATTTATCTTATTTTTTGATTGCTTCTTCCTGAAGCCTGTCAAATTCGTCCATACATTCATCTACTGTAGCGCCGTTTAACAACATACGTACCACCTGGCAGGTATTTCCCCATTGTTCCATCTTCATTCCAGCATTAGAGCCAAGTACAAAAATATTTTCCTTAATTTTGTCATTCAAAGGTTTCAGTGCAGGGATACAGTCTACTTCAATATTTTTAGAGGGGGAAATCACTTTGTTGGTTTCTGTATACACCTGGAGGGCTTCATCCGAAACCATCTCGTTTAATATTGCCATTGCATCTTCCGCATGTTCTGAATCAGCGCCAACTGCAAATCCTGTCATGGGCATAACAGGCATTTGGCCGCGGCTGCTTGGGAAGCCGATAACCAGCATTTCAAAATCTGGATTCCCATAAGCAGTTTCCGTATTTGCCGCGCCCCAGTAAGCCATAACGATGGGTGTTTTCTGGGCTAGAAAATCCGGCCCTTCTGCTTCAATCGCTTCGCTGACATAAGCCTTTTCAGCATCAATATAACCGCAGTCAATCATCTCCTGAAGGAATTCAAAGCCGGGACGCATATAGTCGCTGTACTTTTTAGTTCCGTTATTCAGGGCCTCAATTTCCGCCTCTGTATTCCCTCCATTATATAAATCGGCATACCCCTGGGCGAGAACAAATGTCTCCAGCCACCAGCGGTTAGCTCCAACCGGCGTATCAATTCCGTTTTCCTGAAATACCTTGCAGCATTCCAAAAAATCTTCCGGTGTTTCTGGAAGTTCAAGTTGGTATTGATCGAACATATCCTTATTGATAAACAATCCATAGGCCACAACTTCCTGCGGGATTGCCACAAGTTTTCCATTAACAACATTTGCTGCTTTCACAACATCGCGTAAATTTTTCGCATTTTCAAGCCCTGATAAATCCATTAACAGGTCTTCTTCCCCCAGCGTCTGGATAACGTCCGGGTTTAATAAATATAAGTCGTCCATATGGTTGCGTACCCTGTCAAGGGACACTTCGTCATATGTTTTTTCCTGATAGTTTTCCGCTGTATAAGTGCTGTATTCCACACTGACACCCAACTTTTTCTCAGCCATAATAATGGTTTTGTCTGCAGCGCTTCTTGCAGTATTTTCAACATCTGGAGCTGTTTTCTCCATTGGGCTGAACATAACAACTGTCTTTTTAACGTCTTTTCCCGAAACAATCAAATTTTTATCTTCCGTTTTTCCCGTACATGATGTAAAAGCTGCTGTTATCATTCCAGCTATACAAATCACTGCCAGCCTTTTAAGCCTGCTGGTCTTTTGTCTTTTCATTCTGTAGTTCCTTTCGTTTGGAGTACTGGCTAATAATTCTTCTTAACATATCTATGTCGATAGGTTTTGGAATGTGAGCATTCATTCCTGCATCTAAGGCTGCCTTTTCGTCTTCTGCAAAGGCGTTTGCAGTCATAGCGATAATTGGAATTTTCGCTGCATCCTTACGGCTGAGGGCTCTGATTGCTTTTGTTGCTTCATAGCCGTTCATAACTGGCATTTGGACATCCATTAAAATTGCATCGAACTCGCCTTCTGCGGCGTTTTCAAAGCGTTCCAAAACAAGCTGCCCATTTTCAACAATTTCACAGAAAACCCCTTCTATCTTTAAAATTTCCTCCAGGATTTCTGCGTTAATCTCGTTATCTTCTGCGGCGAGGAGATGCATCCCCTCCAAAATATTACTCTTTACAGCCTCTTCCTGGCTTTCACCCTTTAAAACCTTCTGCATTTCCAAAATTTTTTCTTTAAAGGCAGAGGCAAAAAACGGTTTTGTGAGAACACCTATATTTTCTATTTGGAGAGCTTCTTCTAACCCCTCTGAGTTGTGGTCTGCCAAAAATAGAAATGGTATTTGGGGGATTGTCTTCCGCCACTTTTTGGCTGCCTGCATTTCCAGTTCCAATATACTATAGTCCAAAAGAACAATATGATATTTATTTTCTGAATTGTTGTTGTCCTGTGTCAAACGGGAAGCGTCCTCTATATTAGAAACTGTATCAACCTGCACATTCAGTTCGTGCATAAGCTCCTGAACTGTCTGGCAAACAGCCGTTTCACTGGAAACGGCTAGTATTCGGGTAATTCCGCTATCCTTCCAAAACTGTTTATCCAACTGTTCTTCTGGAATACGAAGTTCCAGCTCAACCCGGAAAAGGCTTCCCTTATTTACTTCGCTGAATACTTCTATTGTTCCACCCATAAGTTCTACAATGTTTTTAGTGATTGCCATACCAAGCCCCGTACCCTGGACTTTATTTGTTGTGCTGTTTTCCGCCCTGGTAAATGCGTCAAAAATCGTCTTTAAATATTCTGGCGTCATTCCATATCCGTTATCCTCTACCTCAATTCGGATATGTTCATATTGATTGGAATGTTGTTTAAGGCCAATGATACGAAACCAGATATCTCCGCCTTCCTGAGTGTATTTTACTGCATTAGAAAGAAGGTTCATTAAAACCTGATTAATCCTGGTTTCATCCCCCATTAAATATTCATGTTTAACACCTGTTACCTCAACATGGAAAACCTGCCTTTTGGCCTTTGCCATTGGCTGAATAATTGCGTCTACAGAGGAAATAAGGCTGTTGAGAGTAAAGGGTTCAAATGAAAGTACTACCTTCCCGCTCTCAATTTTAGAAATGTCCAAAATATCGTTAATCAAACTAAGAAGATGCTGGCCAGAGGCCATTATTTTTTTTGTATATTCCCTTACCTTAGCAGGATTTTCAGCATCCATAGAAAGAAGCGAGGTAAAACCAAGAACTGCATTCATAGGGGTACGAATATCATGCGACATATTAGAAAGAAACATTGTTTTGGAGTTGCTTGCAACCTGGGCTGCCTGCAAAGCTTCTGAAAGCTGTTTATTATATATCTCTCTTTCAGCCTCTTGTTCCTTTCTAAGCTTCATCTGCTGCCTTTGACTGAAATAGTAAAAAGAACAACATAGGAAAAATGCGATTAACATTGATAAGACAACTATAAAAATATTTTGATTGACTGCTTTACCTTCCTGCTGAATTGCCTCAATCGGTACATATCCAATCAAGTAAAGAGTTCCCTCATTAACCGACCACATATAATTTAGTGCATCTACATCCCGTATATCGTGAAAAAACAGGATGTTGTCTCCATTTTCCAGACAATTTGTTACTTTCGCTCGGAGTCCTTCATCTAAAATATCATTGGCACGGTAAAAGTCTTCCAGATTAATATGTCCTGCGCTTCGTTTCCCCATTCCCTTAGGCTTTAAGACAAATCTCTCGCTTTCTGCATCCATAATATACAGCATTGCCTGCTGGTTATAGAACCCATTTGGAAGAGATTTGTCCAGTGTATCATAAACATATTCTACATAAAGGTACGCAATTTCCTGGTTTTCTTTTATAACAGGGCATTTTATGGTATATGCCCATGTACCCATATAATTCACATATGAGCGGGAAACAGGCAAACCATTTATTGTCCTTTCTGGAGAAAACTCCAAGCCTTCTTCAGAAAATTTTTCCCCTGTGTGGGAAATCCCTTCTGTTTTTCCTGAAAGAATCAACGAAAGCTTTACCATCGTCTGGTTTTTTTCGTAGGTTTGGATATATGTTTCTGGGTCTTCTGACATTGCTGCTTCATGGGCTATCATTGTCTGAAATTCAGCCTCATTTTTTAAAATAGATTCGATTGTACATTTAATCAAATCAAGGCTTTCACTTAGATTCTGGATAGCAGATTGGGACATTTCCTCAGATATCTTTTGGGCTACTGAAAAGACCACAAAGCCTATAATACTGAAAAATAATATAATAGGAAGAAGAAAGTAAATACCACTGTTCTTTCTGCTTCCGTTTCGATTCATTTTCATGTTTGATCTCCATTCCGCTTTCATTAGGAGGTGACATCCAAGGATAAAAAACAAAATAAAACTATATACATATTATACCATTTCACATATTTTCGTGTCAATATCCATAAATGGATGGGAGTTTTATGGGCAAGCCATTCTAAAGGGAAATCCTGAGATACATTGTATCTAAAGGAACACATTTCTATTATATCCCTATCTTTTTTGACTTTAGCATTGAGGCCATGTTTCATTTACGATATAATAATATGGTACCCTTGCTTTTGGCTCCTTCGGAGTTTTTGGCGCCGTTTTTTACTTTGTTATATCCATGTTTTCCCTTGTCAAGCAAAGGGACAGACAACCCATTTAACAAAACAGTATGAACAAAAACCAAACCTTGTCAAAGCCTTGGATGATGTGAACATCTTATGGCGCGGATATGCTGGTTTTAGAAGCTGCTGCCAGCAGCAATTATATTTTGGATGGTGCTTTTGATAGGGAAAATTTGCTTCCGGGAATCATGCCCTTGCCGTAGGCCTGTCCATCGCCCTAGGGAGTGGGGCTCCAACCTGGGCTGTAGGGGAAAAGGTGACAATAGTCGGCGGGAATTTGAAATTATAGCTGTTATATCGCCTTTTCAGCCCATAGTAAAAGGCTCAGGACCGGTTTTTGACCTGCCGCATATCATTCCGGCGGATGTTTTCCTGAACCTTCAAACCTTTTTAACTTTGTCCGAGCTTTTTCCATAATTCTGCTGTTTCCTGCAAAAATTTACTGGTATCTAGGAGATACTGTTTTAATTCTTCATCCCCCAATAAAGCTATTCCTGCCCTGCGTACTTTTGACATAAATCTCCATGACAATCCTTTTCGATAGATCGGTGCAAGAAACTCCCCAATAGCTCCTAATTCCGGTCTGTCAAAAGGAGCCTTCCGATGCAGCATAGAATATTGTGTCAACGGGCAGTACAATACTGCTCTTGGATCACAGACAGCAAAAACCTCTAAACCACCGGTTTCTGTTTCAGCCACATAGGGAAATAAAGGAAAAATCCGGCAGGCAAAGGGGCGGTATTTCCGATTACAGTTTCCTTCACAGACCAAAAGGGGATATCCGTTATTATCCTGGCAAGTCTGGACGTGAAAGCCTTCCTGGTTCCCAATCAGTTCCGCTTCCCCAGGAAGCAGCCACATCCCCGTATTTTCATCCCCTTTGCAGCAGGATTCCTCACAGAGTATCCCACAATCAAAACGCAGGGGTGTAGAGCTTTCTAATAATTTGTAAGCTTCCAGGATACATTCAGCTTGCATCTCTTTAGACATGATTTCTGCTCCTTTTTTGTAATTTTTTTGTCAGGAGGGTTTTCCGGTGCCGCTATCTCCATTCCCTTATTCCGATACTAATAAACGTTATCATACTTGGGATTATTTTTTGAAACACCGCTATGGAGGAAAAGTTTTAAAGGTTCCCTTGAACGCTCTCTTTGGATGTCCTAACCTGGATGGTACAAAAGGCGTTGGCGGCTGTACATTCTGTTCTGCTTCCGGCAGCGGGGAATTTGCTGGAAATCCTGTCCTGGAACTTCCGCGACAGTTTCAGCAGCAGCGGGAAAGGCTTTCCCGCAAATGGCCCCAGGCAAACCAATATATTGGCTATTTTCAAGCGTATACCAATACATACGCCCCTTTACCGGTTCTGCGGCAGGCTTATGAATCTGTTTTAGAACAGCCTGGGGTTGTTGGCCTGAGTATTGCAACCAGACCCGATTGCCTCCCAGACGACGTTATAGATTATCTTGCCTGCCTGAATCGGAAAACTGACCTGTATATTGAGCTGGGTTTGCAGTCGGTTCATGATAAAACTGCCCGCCGTATTCATCGGGGACATACTTATAGAGAATTCTTAGAGGGCTTTTATAAGTTGGCTGAAAATCATATTCCGGTGTGCGTCCATATTATTGACGGGCTGCCAGGGGAAACAGCAGAGGATATGCTGGAAACAGTTCGGGTTCTTGCTGGTTTGCCTGTCCATAGTATTAAAATTCATCTGCTTCATGTTTTGCGGGGGACTCAGTTGGAACAGGAGTTTTTGAGGGGGGAATTCCATCTTTTGGAAATGGAACAGTATGTCCAGATTGTGTGTAACCAGATTGAATTGCTTTCGCCGGAAGTCGTAGTCCAAAGGGTTACAGGGGACGGTAAGGCAGAAGATTTAATTGGCCCTTTGTGGAGTAAAAATAAGAAAGCTGTCCTGGCAGGCATTGATAAGGAGTTGGTCCGCCGTAATTCCTGGCAGGGAAAAGCAAAAGATGCGGGAGTAACTTTAGATGAGTACAGCCCCCTGGCCGCGCTCGCAAACGCGAAATACGCCTGCCCATTTTTGTAATAAGTATAATCTCCTGCCATCCCTATTTTACGGCAGAAAACGGATAATGTCCAGCGGCTGTAAACTGGGTGAAAAAGAGGTTCAAAAATTTTTCCAAAGAAATTTATCGAAACCCCTTTAGAAATTTTTAAAACATCCGATTTTATTTGTGAGGACAATTTAAAAGATGTAAAACGTCCTAATCAAAAAATTGAAAAAATTTTTTGAGATATCTCTTTAGAAAGAAAAAGTTGTGCCGATTATATAAGTGAAAGGCAGTTAGAGCCAAGAGGGTTTTGACTGGCTGGAATATAAAAGGCAAATTCCCCGTTCTAATTCTTGCTTTTTAGTCTTTTTGTTTGCACGCGCGCAGCAGGCGGAAAGGTTAAAAATAAATACATTTCATAATTATAACAACCAACGTTCCTATGAATTCGGTAAGGATACTGATTTCGGAGCCTGGTTGGATGGAGGTAACATTATGGGAATGGTCGTTAGAACTAATACTATGGCGCTCAACGCATATCGTCAGTTGGGTATGAATAACAATGCCGTTACTAAGTCGTTGGAGAAACTGTCTTCCGGTTTCCGCATTAATCGGGCTGGTGATGATGCCGCAGGTCTCGCTATCAGCGAGAAGATGAAGGCGCAGATCACCGGTCTTGAAACTGCGTCCGCCAACGCTCAGGACGGCATTTCTTTGATCCAGACCGCTGAAGGAAACCTGACAGAAGTTCACTCTATGCTGAACCGTATGGTTGAGCTGGCGTCTAAGTCCGCTAACGGCACTTATACCAGCCAGGAGCGCTCCGCTCTCCAAGCTGAGGTTGACTCTCTGCTGGAAGAAATCGACCGTATCTCCAAGTCTGCCAACTTCAACGGAACCAAGTTGCTGGATGGTACCATGGGGCTGAATACAGAGGCTTTTAATATCGCTGGAAGTGTACCCGCAACCAATGCAAATGATGGTACTGTGGATATTACCAGTAAACTTTCTGGTACAGATTCGCCGGATTTCCATACAGAGGGCGACTCTGCTGCTGCACAAGAAGCGAAATTTACTGTGGATCTGACCGGTTTGGAAGTCAAGTTAAATGATACTGCCGTAGCTGCTGACAAAGCTTCTGTAGAAATCGCATTTGGCAATAAAACATATAAGGTGGAGTATGCGGGTAATGGTGCTGCTCAGACAAAAACCGCTACAGATATAGCTGCAGATTTAGTAACTGCAATGAAGAAAGATACCACAAATGGTTTCAAAGCTGATGGTAATAATGCTACTGCTGGGGGCGATGGTACATCAATCAGAATTGGGGATTATCAATTTAAGATCGGCACTGCAAGCGCTGGTAAAATCGAGTTTACATTAGAAGGTCGGCTTGTCAACGGCGCATATACAGCAATCGCTGATGAGCCTTTGAGTGCTGAAGAAGCAAAGGCGGTCAATGAATTGATCGGTACGACTGTTGGTGCTAAGTTGGATACCACTGGTGTAACAACTGCTGGTGCTAAAGCTGAGCTAAGCGGTACTCAGCAGATTCATAATACCACCAAGGTACAGGAAGCTGTTGCTAAAAAAGATGCCACTCTTGCTGGTATTGATCTCACTTTAGATGATACCATTATCAAAGAAGGCAATGTGCTGACCATTGACGGTCAGAGCTTTATCTTCAAAGTGGATGAGGATAGTGAAATTACTGGTGCTAATGGTACACAGGATGCTGACGGCAATACTATTATTGACCTCACTTCATCCAATACCAACATTAAGATTACCGAAGATTACACCAAGATTCATGCTGCTGCTGACCTTCTCAGTGCGCAGACTATCACAGGTAAATCTGACGATAAGGACGGGAATCCTACTGCCAATGGGCGTACCTGGACAATCAGCGTTAAGAATGGTACTACAATCCATATTGACCAGACTGCCAAGACAGGAAATGGTGTGGGAGATAAAACAGTCTTTGATGCTGATGTAATGAAACCCCTTGATAGCAAAGAGAAGATTGAGAAGCTGTTTGAGTTAAAGGATCCGTCTTTGGTTAGTAGTGCAAAGGTTGCTGGCAATGTATTGGAGGTCAAGGATTATTCCAAGATCAATGCCGGCGACACAATCAAAGTCGGCGGCAAGAAGTATACCTTCGTTGCCAACGGTGAAACTGCTGGCGATGGGGAAATTGAAATTGGTACTGATAATGACACCACCCTGGACAATATCGTTTCCGCTCTCAATAAAGGGCTTACTACACCTATGGCATCTAAGGAGAATGTCACCCTCGCTAATGGTTCCAAAGGTAATGCAGTGGTGTTACGTGGAGCTACCGATGCAGACGCTCCAGAACTGAGCAGCTCCGGCCTGATTCTCCAGATCGGTGATACCGCTGATGACTTCAACAAAATGAGCGTAGCCGTTAAGGACATGAGTGCCAATGGCCTGGCTCTGGGCGACCTGCGTAATGTGGGAATCATGACTGAGGCTTCCGCCAGCGATGCAATGGATAAGATTAAGACCGCAATCAACACCGTTTCCACTGCCCGTGCTGGAATGGGTGCACTGCAGAACCGCTTAGAGCACACCATCAACAACTTAGACGTTGCTGTAGAGAACCTGAGCGCAGCCAACAGCCGTATCCGCGACACCGACATGGCAAAAGAAATGATGAACTACACCAAGATGAACGTACTGGTACAGTCTGCCCAGGCAATGCTCGCCCAGGCGAACCAGCAGCCTCAGAGCGTCCTCCAGCTGCTGCAATAATTGTACTGGTAACAGAGTTATCTAGGTTATGTTTAACCAAAGCAAAATTCCCCGATTAACCGCATAAGGTAAACCGTCCTGACCCATAGCCGGCAGGGGGACGGATGGCGGAAAAGGGAGGGTATGTGGCCACATACCCTCCCCTTTGTTATGTTGACTTTTCAATATAAATCAGGTATCCTTATATTGAGGAGAGGTGAATATCATGGCAAAGCAGCGTCCCCCTCAGGGAGTAAAACATAGAGTAAAAGACAGTGTATTTACCCACCTGTTCAAAGAGCCCAAATATTTGTTGGAATTATACCAGTCGCTGCACCCGGAAGATCAGACAGTTACAAAAGAGGATTTAGAGATAGTAACAATAGAGAATATTCTGGTAGATCAATGGTATAATGATTTAGGATTTTTGGTGAGAGGAATTCTGATCGTTTTGGTAGAGTGCCAGTCAATTTGGTCATTAAATATAGTAATGAGATTATTTTTATATCTGTCCCAGACTTACCAAGAATATATCACAAAAAACCAACTGAACATACACAGCAGAAAAAAGGTAGTTCTGCCAAAGCCGGAATTGTATGTAATATATACAGGGGAACATATAAAAGAAATACCGGAAGAAATTTCATTGGCAGAAGAATTTTTTGGTGGAGATAAGTCTGTTGTAGAAGTAAAGGCAAGAGTGATATGCGATGGAGAAGAAGGGGACATAATAAATCAGTACAGCACCTTTACAAAAGTATTGCAGGAACAGATTAAGAGATATGGTTGGACGAGGGATGCAATTATAGAGACAATTCACATCTGTAAAAATAAAGACGTGCTAAAAGAATTTTTAATGGGCAGGGAAAAGGAGGTTGTAGATATTATGACAATGCTGTTCGATCAGGAGTATGCCGCCCAGGTATGGGGGCATGAGCTTAAGGAACAAGGCCGTCAAGAGGGGAATATGGAAACAGCTTATAAATTTTATAAGGGCGGAATATCTGTTGAAAATATCTCCAACTTATTGAACATTTCAATAAAGGACTTGAAGGAATGGTTTAACAGAATTGAAAAGCAGGAGAAAGAGCATCTAAATTAAATAACAAAAAAGCATAGCTGTTTTTGCAGCTATGCTTTTTTATACTTGGGCAAGTTTCTTATTTCTGCCCATAATAGGCGTCGGGACCATGTTTCCTTAAAAAGTGCTTGTCCAGCAAATCCTGCTGCATAGATTCCAGACTGCCGGCCATAGCCAGGTTATGCCAAGCCATCATTGCAACCTCTTCCAAGACAACTGCATTGTGAACTGCCTGAAATGCATCTTCCCCCCAGGCAAACGGCCCATGGGAATGTACCAAAACCGCAGGAATATCCATTTCAGCAAGACGTTCAGGAGATTTTTCTGTCAGTTTGCGGAATGTTTCCACAATTACTTTCCCGGTTTCAAGTTCATACTCGCCTTTAATTTCATTCGAGGTCATTTTGCGGGTGCAGGGGATTTCCCCATAAAAGTAATCCCCATGGGTTGTCCCTAAAGCTGGGATCCCCTGCCCAGCCTGGGCCCAGATAGTCGCCCACCGGGAATGGGTATGCACAATTCCCCCGATTTTTGGAAACTGGCGATATAATTCCAAATGGGTGGGTGTATCGGAAGAAGGCCGAAGGTCTCCTTCTACAAGATTTCCATTCAAGTCAACAACTACCATTTGTTCCGGTTTCATCCCGTCGTATTCTACCCCAGAGGGCTTTATCACAACAAGTCCCTTTTCCCGATCTATTGCTGACACATTTCCCCAGGTAAACGTTACCAGCCCATACTGCGGAAGCTGTAAATTTGCTTCGCAGACAGACCTTTTCAGAGCCTCCAGCATATACAACAGCCTTTCTTATTATTTTTGGGATGCAGATTTTTTAATTTGCTTTAGACGTTTCATTACATCGTTTGTTCCCCGCCCAAAGTAATCATGGAGGATGCTGTATTCTGCATACAGTTTATTATAGGCTTCTACATTTTCAGGAATAGGGGTGTAAATTTCATCGCGGAGCTTGCCCATAGCTTTGGCAGCGTCCATAACAGAATCATAACCACCCTTTTCCTTTCCAGCTGCAACTGCTCCGAAAATAGCTGATCCCAATGCTGGCCCCTGGGTTGATCCTGCAATATGGATTGGCAGACCAATAACATCTGCATATATCTGCATTGTCATAGGATCCTTCTGAGATATTCCACCGGATGCGTAAAATTCTTCTACTGGAACGCCGTTTTCCCGGAAGGTTTCAATAATTTTACGAGTACCGAAGGCAGTTGCTTCAATTAAAGCCCGATAGATTTCCTCTGGCTTGGTTTGAAGGGTCATACCTAAAATAACTCCAGTGAGATCAACATCTACCAGAACAGAACGGTTTCCGTTCCACCAATCCAAGGCAAGCAGGCCGCTTTCGCCAACCTTGTATTTTTCTGCTTTGCTTCGGAGAAACTTATGGATGTTCATTCCTTGTTTTTCGGCCTCATCATAATAGGACTTTGGCAGGCAATTGTCAATAAACCATGCAAAATGATCTCCTACGCAGGACTGCCCAGCTTCATACCCGAAAAATCCGGGCAGGATACCATCCTCAACCACCCCACAGATTCCAGGAACTTTTACTTCCTTGTCTGATATAAGCATATGGCAGGTAGAGGTTCCCATAATTGCCAGCATTTTTCCCGCGCTGTCAATTTTGACAGCAGGAACTGTTACATGAGCGTCTACATTTCCAACTGCCACAGCGGTTCCAGGATTTAATCCAGTAAGTTTGGCTGCCGTTTCGGTTAATTCTCCGGCCTTTTCTCCTAAAGGTGTAACAGGACCACTGAACTTTTCTTCAACAACATTTTCCAGGCGGGGGTCAAGAGACTTGTAAAATTCTTTTGAAGGATAGCCTTCGCTTTTACTCCACATGGCTTTATAACCTGCTGTGCAGGAATTACGGGTTTGTTTGCCTGTTAGCTGCCAAACTACCCAGTCTGCAGCCTCAACAAACGCATCCATTGCTGTATAAATCTCTGGGGATTCGTCAAGAATCTGCCACAGCTTGGGAATTGCCCACTCTGATGAAATTTTCCCGCCGTAACGTGGCAGCCATGTTTCACCCCGTTCTGATGCTGTCTGGTTTAGGTGGTTTGCTTTGTCCTGCGCTGCATGATGTTTCCAAAGCTTTACATATGCGTTTGGATTTTTGGAGAATTCAGGAAGGAAGCACAATGGAGTTCCATCGGATTTAACAGGGAGAACTGTACAAGCTGTAAAATCTATTCCAACTCCAATGACATCTGACGGCTCAACTTTAGATTTCGCCAGGATATCTGGAATCGTGTGGGAGAATACATCAAGATAATCCTGGGGATGCTGTAAGGCCCAATCTACCCCTAATTTTGTTCCGTCAGGGAGGGATTCATCCATAACAGCATGCGGATAATTGTATGTGCTGTCTGCAAGTTCTTCGCCAGTAGCAGTATTGACAAGAACCGCTCGCCCGGATAAAGTTCCAAAATCTACACCTATTGAATATTTGGACATAATGCCTACCTCCAAACGTTAATATAATGTAATTATACAGGTAATTTTGGGTAATTGCAAGATTATACCATAAAATAGAGTCAAGTGAAAATATATATACGTTTAAAATCCGTGATGGTTAGTTTTTGTTTATTAAGATAAAAAGCTGCAAAATTTAACGGAAAAACTTTTAACAAAAAAATCTTTCAAAAAAGTATTGCATTTAAAAAAAATTGTGCTATAATAGTTTTCGTTGATGAAAAGGTTGTTTGAAAAATTTAGTTAGTAATATTTATCAAGCATGTATATGGGGGCGTAGCTCACCTGGGAGTCCGGGACATCGAGTGTGCAACCCTGAAGCAAAGATAAAAGTTCAAAAGGATAATTTCAGAAGATGCCTGTATGATGAATGGAAATCATATCTGGGGGCGTAGCTCACCTGGGAGAGCGCTTGAATGGCATTCAAGAGGTAGAGGGTTCGATCCCCTTCGTCTCCATCAGAAAGAAGGCTCGTACAGCTGGAAAGTTGTACGAGCCTTCTGTATTATAAAATGTAACAGAAGAAAGAGCGGATATCCAAAAAATTAAAAAGGTGCAGGGAAGGAATTCCAGAGGGCAGTTTCTAATCGCGAGAAAAAAGCGGAAAAGGAACCGCCCTTTTGCGTCCAGAGAAGTTGAAAAGGAAAGTAGAGGAAAAAGTTTGATGAAGAACACCAGCAGCTGAAATGAGGGTTCTGTACCAATATTTAAGTGTGATGTTGTTTTATCAAAATAACTATGGATTCGAACTAGGCATTAAATAAATGTCATTTCCCTAAAGATGGGTTTTAAGCATTGAAAATGCCAGTATATCTATACTATATAGTGTAGGAATGCAATAAATTTATTAATATAGACAATTCGAAAGGTATTAGGGCGAGGTGTTAGTATGGCAACAAAAAAGCAATTTCTTCGTGAATACATAAAAGCAATCCGAGACGGAAATGCTGCTGTGTTTGCTGGTGCAGGGCTGTCACGTCCATCGGGTTTTGTTGTATGGAAAGAGCTTCTTCGTCCCCTAGCAGAGGATATAGGTTTAAATATTGATGATGAACGTGACCTCACAAATGTTGCCCAATATGTGAGAAATAAGTCGGGCAACCGAGCAGCAATCAATTCGTCTATTCTTGAAGCCTATAGCAAGGATGTGGAAATAAATGAAAACGTGACTATCCTTACTCGGCTTCCAATTTATACATATTGGACAACCAATTATGATCATCTTATAGAAGAAGGCCTTCGAGCTGCAAATCGTAATTCTGATGTAAAGATTGAATACAAGCAATTATCTAGTACAAAGAGAGATCGGGATGCAGTAGTATATAAAATGCATGGCGATGCAGACCACTCAGCAGCGGCTGTCCTAACCAAAGATGATTATGTTCAATATGATAGAAATTATCCTTTATTCAGAAGTGTGTTGCAAGGGGATTTGATATCAAAAACTTTTCTCTTTATAGGTTTCAGTTTTGAAGATCCTAATCTTGATAGTATCCTGGGACAGGTTAGGTTACTTCTTGATGAAAATATTAGGAATCATTATTGTTTCATGAAACGAGTCGCACATAAAGATGCAAAGAATGATGTGGATTTTGGATATCAGAAAGCACAGCAGGATATGAGAGAAGATGACTTAAAACGCTATGGTATTCAAACAATTTTTGTTGATGAATATACAGAGATTACAGAGATTTTAAGAGAAGTCGAAAGTTTGGTTCTTGCAAATAATGTCTTTATTTCTGGTAGTGCCGACTTTTTTGAGAGTGTTTGGACAGAAGCGAGGGTACATGATCTTGCATATAAGCTTGCGAATCAACTTGTAAAAGAAGATTTCAAAGTAACGTCTGGATTTGGGCTTGGTGTTGGATCATCAGTTATTAATGGTGCTTTAGACGAAATTTATAGTAGTAAATTTAAACATATGGACGAACATCTATGCCTCCGTCCGTTTCCACAAGGAATTGAAGATAAAGATGAACGGCAATTAAAGTGGCAAAAATATAGAGAGGACATTCTTCAGGAAAATGGCGTGGCTGTCTTTATGATAGGCAACAAGAAAAGCCTTGAAGGTAAAAAAGTTGTTGCAGATGGTTGTTTGCAAGAGTATCAAATAGCTAGAGAAAAGAATGGCGCAATTATACCAATTGGGAGCACGGGAGATGCTGCTGAAATAATCTATGAAAAGATAAAGGCTGATAAGGATCAGTATCCTTATTTGGAAAATTATCTGGAACTACTTGGATCGGGAACTGATATAGATAAAATTGTGGATGCAGTTGTCAAAATTATGAAGGATAGAAGGGAGGTACGGTAATTTCCTAGGGCATGTTAAAAAATGAATAATTTGTCACATCAACCAAACTAGAATACAGACGAGATGTACAAAGCCGAGGAAATGCACAGCCGGTTTATCGTATCGTGTTGCAATGCGCTGATAATTTTTAATTTTCTGGAAAAAGCATTCGATCAGGCTCCTTTCCTTATACTGACACCAATCTACTTCCCACGGTTCTGGTGTATTCTATTTTGTTGGTATGGCAGTAAAAGGCTCTTGACTCTTCGATTTTCATTCGAAAGTCTGCTGCTCC
>CAJUSD010000001.1:222366-235145 GCA_910589145.1 uncultured Oscillospiraceae bacterium | reverse complement strand
TCCGCCTGCAAATCTGCAAGAGGGATATAAAGCAGGAACCTCTTTTTGAAAATACGGCGGATGTGGGCGCAAAAAAACGTTATGATGTGTCCGTCTGTATTGAAATAACGGCGGAGTCTTTGGCAGACGGGGACGAAGTATCTGTTTTGGGCGGTGGTTTCTTTGAAACAAATTATTGCAGCAATAATTTTGAAGAATGTCGTTTGTGGAATGGAATAGACCCCACAAGCGCAAACAGCTATTCCGACCAGAATATTAAGCAGGAATACAGCGCGGCGCAGCTGTTGGAATATTACAGGCAAGGGCTGGAATTACAGAGCCGGTTAGTAGAATTATACCATGGAAGGCAGGATGAAGATGGCAGGTAAAATAAAAGCAAGAATATGTTTTATATGTGCGCTGGCGTTACTGCTTTCTTCATGTGATTTCCGTCTCAAATCCGAGCGGGAAGTGGAAAAATATTTAGAAAGGCAGTACGGCCAGGAATTTACGGTGCTTTCATCCAAGTCTGTCACCGATGATTATTATGATGACGATGTATGGAGGGTAAGAGCATATACCGTATCACCCAAAGACGACCCGGAAACACAATTTTTTGTATTCAACACTGTCAAGGGAGAAAGTTTCGGTGTACCGGGCTTTCGTAATGGATTACGGGACACCTATTCACTTGATATTTTCGGCAAGGCATTTGAAATGCGGGCGTCTGATACGGATATGGAATATTCTTTCGACTATTTCTATCCCATCAAGCCATCACTTGTTTACTACTCTGATTTGTATGTGAACATTGAGCCGGTTTCTTCTGAAAATTTGGAAACAGTGTGTACGGTATTATCCCAAGCCTATGCAGATACATCCGATGTAGTCAAAAATATACCCTATGGCGTGACTGTTAATCTCACATATAGGGAACCTACATGGCTTGAAAATCAATCTTGCCTTATAAAGATTGACAGCTTATATTTGAGTAGACTTGATACAAACACCGAAACCATTGAAAAATATATTTTGGATGAGGCAGGCAAATATCAAAAGAGACTGCAACAAACTGGCCCATAAGGGTGAGGCTGGTACGTGGGTATGGCAAAACTAAAAACAATCGTCTTTGTGGCGGGGGTAATGATGTCGATTTTAGCGGCGGCGTGGTGTATTTTTGATATTTACGAAAAAAGCAAAGAGAGGTCCGCTGATATGGCGAAACAGAAAAGGCGATTACAAAAAGGGGCTGCGTTTGCCCTGTCGCTTTTGCTCCTGGTAGGTTCGCTGGCAGGCTGTGGGGGTAAACTTCAGGAGGATGCGTTTAGTGCGGGTAAGCCGTCCAGTTTATACACACACCCAACAAATGATAATGGGTATATCGTTGTTACACTTCCCATCACTCTTTCAGGCGGAAATTCTGCAAAAGATTTAGAGGCACAACATCGGGCAAAAATTGCGGGAATGAGCAAAGAAGAAATAGAACAGCTCTTTTGGTCAGATGTTACCGCAAATAAGGACGGGAGTTTTAATTACATATTTACACCCGAACAGTTCCAGCGTACAAAAGAAACATCCTACACGGCTGGAAGGCTGATTGACCCTGAAACCAACGCTTTCCCACAGGAATTTATTAAGGCCGCAGAGTATGCAGATGTTGATGAGGCCGGGATACCCTGGACGCTGGTGGTATTCGTTGATAGAAAAACATACGAGAGTTTTACACTGATAAATTCTTATTATGTAACAATAAGTCCGGCTATCTATATCGGGATGTATCAAGTTTTCTGTGGCGTCCCCGGCGATGAATGGGCCGTCCATGTGGCCGTGAAAGATGCTGATAGCGGCGAGGTTATTTCAGAACACGACTTCCCCACCCGTGGCGAGTGAGCCAAAATCTGAAGAACATTAGGATGGAGGAATTATGTCTATGAATTGTGAATTAAATTGGAAGAAATTGATTGATTTTGTGGAAAATGACAAAGGAGATAAACCGAGTCTGAGAATCCCGTTTTCTTTGGATGCAACACATCTCAAGCGGGAGTTTAATCTGGATATAGTTGTATGGAACCTAACACCTACAAATCTGGAGCAAACAAAAAAGGTGGTCTATTACATATTGGAAAATTTTGACCGACTGTTTGAAACAGCATGGACGGCATCCTACCATTATTATTCTTACAATTTAAATTGTACATTGGCTGAATTTTATCAGAAAATAGATTTTGAGCATTCTGATTATTACACTATTCGGCTTGAACTCAACAGTAATTATTTGACAGACAATGTAGCACGTTACCATTTTGTTGTTGCTACCGATGATGATTTATCTGAGGATGATATTAGACTTTATATGAGGGATAACAAATGCTGGGGCTGTGATACTAATAATGAGAGCATGGCGATTTTGATAAGCGCAAACTATGAGGATATGTCTATGCCAGAGGTGGTGGCGGCAGTGAAAGTAGACTTTGAAAAAATATATACAAAAATGGAGAAAGAACAGTTTCCGTTTGCTAAATCACTTTATGTATGATAAAAAACAACTTCTGGTTTGTTAAACATGTTGCCAATATTAAAGATAGTGAGGTTCGCAGGTATGGCGAAACAGAAAAGGCGATTACAAAAAGGGACTGCGTTTGCTCTGTCGCTTCTGCTCCTGGTAGGTTCGCTGGCAGGCTGTGGAAGTAAACCGCAGGAGGATATGTCCGGCGTGGACGGGCTTACAAATACATATATGTATATGCCCCCGGTGAATGAGGACGGCCAGATTGTCATTACCATGCCCAAGACGCTATTGGGAGGAAAGACTGCCGAGGAACTGGAAGCAGAGGATAAGGAGCAGCGCCAGACGGCTGCCCAGGAAGGAACGTTGAAGCAGGCGGTCTACAATGCGCTGCTGGCAAACGAGGACGGCACTTTTAGCTACTATCTCACCAAAGAACAGTACCCAAAATTGAAATCGGCATATTATTGGCTGGGCTGCCTGCGCGATCCTTATACCACTGAATTTTCACAGGAATTTGTAACGGAGGCGGACTATACAGATATTGATGAAAACGGTATCCCGTGGGGACTTACCGTATCGGTAGATACAGAAACATATCATTCGATGGAAATGTGGTATTCCGCTTTGGTCACGGTTGCACCGGCGGTCATGCTGGGGAGGTATCAAGTGTTATGCGGCGTCTCTGGCGATGAATGGGCCGTCCATGTGGCCGTGAAAGATGCTGACAGCGGCGAGGTTATTTCAGAACACGACTTCCCCACCCGTGGCGAGTGAGCCAAAAGCGCAGACGTGTCGGGGCTATGGCGGACAGTTTTGTTTGGGATTGTTCGATCCTTTGGGATAAAATGTCCCAAGGTGAACGGTTCAATAGATACTTGAAAAGTGCTATGAGCTTTTATCAAAACAACACAAAACATATCATAACGAAATTGTGATTTAAGAATGGGAGAAACAAGAAATGAAAGATAGAATTCACATTACTGAAATACATAACAGCATCCAAAAAGCATCCTATACCAGAGAAATCCTTGAAAAACTGCCGGACTGGTTTGGAAACAAACAGGCGATTGATGAATATGTGGAAGAGGCCAAAGAACTTCCTTATTTTGCCGCACTGAATGCAGAGGGTAAATGTATCGGTTTTTTCTCTGTAAAGATACACTACCAGCATACAGGTGATATATTTGTGTGCGGCGTGCTCCCGGAGTATCAGCATAACGGCATTGGGAAGGCAGTTTATTATGCGGCGGAGGATTACTTTATCCAGAAGGGCTGTAAATATGTAATTGTTAAAACATTGAGCGATACTGTTGACTTTGAACCATACACAAAAACACGACGCTTCTATAAAAGCATTGGCTTTGAACCTCTTATTACCCTAACAGAAATGTGGGATGAAGAAAATCCCTGTCTCATTATGTTTAAATCCCTTGTGCAGCAGGAAAGATGACAGCTTTCAGGGCAGGATAAAAAAAACGGAAATCACAATGTATGTGAAATAACATGAGGGGAATTCCATGAATTTGAAGGTTAAAATAATTTTATCCGTGTTTATAAACTTTATATTGATTTTTCCTATATACATCCTTTTGCATGAAGGCGGGCATTCCCTGATAGCAGCGCTGTGCGGTGCCAAAATTACAAAATTTAGTATTTTAGGCGCATATATGAGTTATGAGGGCGGCGCCTTTACACCAATCACTTTATCCCTGTTTCATGTTGCGGGAATGTTGCTGCCTGTTCTTGCGTCAGTCGTTTATATGCTGACCTATCGGGATAATGCGGCCAGTATACCTTATAGAACTTTTTCCTTTTTTGCCGTACTTGTTCCCATATTCTCTATACTTGCATGGGTTCTGGTGCCTGTACTATATTTAGCTGGCCAAGCGCCTCCAAATGATGACGTTACAAAATTTATCAATCATTCAGGGCTGAGTCCATGGATGGTATTATTTGCTGCTGTCCTGCTTTTCACCTTCTGCATTTTGACTGCATGGAAGAAAAAAATCATTCAAACATATTGGAAAACGATTCGTCTCAAAACCTAAAAATATAATTCTGTGGGAAAGGGTGATAGAGAATGGATATTGTATTCAAAAAGATAACAGAATTTCCCCGCGGTTCCCTTGCATCCCTTTTGAAAGACGGCTATTCCTTTGAACCGAAATTTGAGCGGGACTTTCATAAGCAGTGGCAGGAGTTTGACGATTTTTTTATGATAACCCCCGTATTGCGGAATTCAGCGGCTTTATGACGGTTCTGGATGAAAAGCCCATTGGGTTTGTTTCGTGGAATCCGTCGAGACTGCCGGAATTTACAGAGGTCGGGCACAACTGCATTCTGCCGGAGTACAAGGGAAAGGGCTATGGAAAGCGCCAAATGCAGGAGGCGGTTCGGCGTATGACCGCCCAAGGACCGAAGAAGATAGTTGTCTGGACCAATGAGCTTCTTGTTCCCGCCCAACACACCTATGAAAGCGCGGGCTTTCAGTTTGTAAAAAAGAGTGAGGAAACGCTCTGTCCCGAATACGCAGGGCAGCGAATACATTATGAAATAACAGTTAGATAAATTTTAGATAAAAGCAGATTTTCGTCGGAGATTTAAGAAGCGGATAAGAGAGTTTTCAAATGTAGTATTGAGATGTGATCTGTGCCTCATTTCAGTTTGTCTGAAAAAATAAACGAAACATTGAAATGTATGGAGGGAAAATGGACAATTTTGTTTATGCTGACCCTGCATTAAAGGAGGGACATTTGTTAAGGAAAGCCATTTTTGTAAAAGGAATGGAAAGTTGGGTTATCCAAAGCGATGTTCCTAAAACAGGAAATATTGACGAATACGAACAACTTTTGAAAGAAAATGTATTAAAGATATATCCAGAATTAAAGGAACTGTTTGAACTGGAAATAAAAATAGATCATACCATTTGTTTTGTAAAAGGCGTCAACAGCGGAAAGTGGTTTGATTTTCATACAACAGGCTGAATGAAAGATAAATAAACTGGGATAAAGCAAATAAAAGGGGAGGTCCACAGAATGAGCGATATCATGGAATTTGCGGGCCGGGAAGAATTTAGAAAATGGCTTAGTGAGAACTGCCTGACCAGCGCCGGCGTGTGGCTTTTATTCGGCAAGGCGGGCGGGCCGAAGACCATCAAGGCAGGGGAGGCGCTGGAAGAAGCCCTCTGCTTTGGGTGGATTGACGGGCAGATGCAGAGCCTTGACGCTAAAACTTATAAGAAATATTTTTCTATGCGCCGGGAGAAAAGCAAGTGGTCAGAGAAAAATAAGGCGTTGGCCAAAAGTCTTGAAGAGCGGGGACTTATGACTGATTTCGGCCGAAAGAAAATAGAGGAAGCCCAGAAAAACGGCCAGTGGTATGCTCCAAACCCCATGGAGATTACAGAGGAACAGATTTCCTGTGTGTCCGCAGTGTTGGAAGGCTATGAACCAGCCTTTACAAATTTCCAAGCTATGCCTTTGTCTGTAAAGAAAACCTACACGCGGGCTTATTTTGATGCAAAAACCGATGCCGGACGTGAGAAGCGCATTGCCTGGATGATAGACAGGCTCAACAAAAACCTAAGACCTATGTAGCTGCTAATATATTCTATTTATGGTTCGTCGAAGCAATACAGGCTTTCAGAGATTGGAGTAAATTCAATGAAAGAAAAAGTAAGGTACATTCTTTTTCCAATTATCAACGCCTTTATAATAGCAGGCATTATTATCTGGTTCATAGGTTTATATTATTTTATGATAAAGGCGGGTATTCCTTACCAGGACCCTCCATTGGAATTGAGGATACAATATGAAGTTGATGCTAGGATAGGCAATATACTGATGGGAAGCGGTTTTAGCATTGCGGTATTCAGCGGTGTTATCCGGTTTGTTTTGCATTTGATATGGAAAAAGTTTCAGAACAAATGAAAATTCCAGTTAACAAAGTGATAAATCGAGAGGAGCTGTCATGAAGAAATATAACTTGATACGATTGTGCTGCATACTGGAACTGGCTATTGTGGGTTTTATTAGTATAGCCTGTCTTTTTGACAACTCTATATATTATATATTTTATAACTTAATCTATGGGATTGTGATAAGTGTATCAGTGCCCCTTCTGATTTTGAAAAAAGAGAGGAAACCTTTAAGGGAAGTTGGCGTAAAAAAATTAGGCAGACGTCAGATTGCCGTATTATTTTCTTTTGTATTGTTTTCAGTTGGCGGGCAGGTGATACCTAAAATGACAGCAGGGGAACAGCTCTCCTGGAATGTACTGCCTGCCGCCGTTTTGCCGCTTATTATGACAACGTTTTTTGAAGAATTTTTATTTCGCGGTTTTATCCAGACAAGGGCAGAAAAAGAATTTGGATGGGGAATTGCAATTATTGTTTCGGGTTTATTGTTTTCGCTCTATCATTTAGGATATCCAGGTTTTAGAACATTCAGCGATATAATACTGCTTTTTGCTGTGGGAATGGGATTTGCAATTTCTTTTAAATTGTCAGACAACAATTTATTTGTATCCTATTTTGTCAATTTGCCGAACGCTTTTGTTACATATGTTTTAAAGTATCATCAATTTCCTGAAATGACACTGAAAAGCAGCCTTTATGCAGGTATCACAATGATAGTATTAGCAGTCATTATTTTAACATGGTGCAGCAAGAATTCCCCAGCTGCTGTAAGCAGGGGATGAATTTCCGAAAATAATTTGACGTAAAGAAAGCTTAGCGGTAAAATTTAACTCCCTTTCAAAATTGTGTACCCGATAAACGGGCTTATAAAGATATATTGCAAATAACAGGCAAATATTTTATAATCAAGTATATAAATCAGAAGCTGCAAAGGAGAACTTTATGAAATCAAGCAATAGAGATGATGGCTGGTTAACTGGAAGGCTATATTTCAACAGAGAAGATAAAAGAATAATTATCAAGAGATCACGAAGCGGGTTTGGCTATACAATGAATTTAGGAAATAAGTGGACATGGATATTTAATATTATTTTTGTAATTGTTATAGTTATATTAGTTACCTTTGCTTGACAGGGGAAAACATGGTTTTTGGGGCTGGCAAAGGAGAAGGTGGATATAACAAAGCAAAAAACGGCACCAAAAACGCCGAGGGATCCAAACGCAGTTCTGACGGTGGAGCTGCAAGGTGTGGAGGCGAAGGCAGGCTGTCGCCTGGCGAGTCTGCACAACGACGCAGATGCGCCGTCAGAACTGCGTTTGGGCGTGTTGGCCCTTGTCAAGCAAAGGCAGTGTTCTTTAAAACAGCTTCTTTCTGAAAAGGGAGAAATTTAATTGTGTATTTCAGCGGCAGCGGCGAGCAAAGCAAAAGCGGTATTTTCCACTGACAAGAGGCAATCCACATGATTTGTCTTGCTCCTGACTTCCATAAGTGGATTGAGGTAAATTTAGAAAAGAAAGATAGAAAATAACAAGTTAAGGGATTATCGCTTTTAGTTTGTTATTAGCTATATAAAAGAATGAAATGTGAAATACCAGTAATTTTTTCACCTTTCATAACAACATCAAAGAGAGGTACAGAAAATGAGCTATCAAAACCCGATTTTGTCCGGCTTTTATCCAGACCCCAGCATCTGCCGCGTGGGAGAAGATTACTACATGGTGACAAGCACCTTTGAGTTCTTCCCCGGCGTTCCGGTGTTCCACAGTAAAGACCTGGTAAACTGGACTCAGATCGGCCACTGCCTCAGCCGCCGGTCCCAGTTGGATTTGGTGAACGTGCCTGCCTCTAAGGGCATCTACGCCCCCACTATCCGTTACCATGACGGTGTTTTCTACATGGTGACAACCAATACCCGCAAGTGCGGCAACTTCTACGTCTACACCACTGACCCCGCCGGAGAATGGTCTGAGCCCATTTTGGTAGAACAGGGCGGCATTGACCCCTCTCTCTTCTTTGACGACGACGGAAAATCCTATTTTATCTCCAACGCCAGAGGGGAAGAAAACGGCCATAATGGTATGCTTTTGGGTGAAATTGACCTGAAAACCGGCAAGCTGAGCAACGTCCACCCTGTTTGGGGCGGAACCGGCGGTTCTTCTCCGGAGGCTCCCCATATCTATAAGATAAATGGCTGGTATTACCAGATGATTGCCGAGGGCGGCACAGAGTTGGGACATATGGCGACCATTGCCCGCAGCCGCTCCCTGTACGGCCCCTATGAGAGCTGCCCCTATAACCCCATCCTGACCCACTCTAACCAGAAGGGCAAGGAGATACAGGCCACCGGACACGCTGACTTTGTACAAGCCCCCGACGGGAGCTGGTGGGCGGTTTTCCTGGCATACCGCCAGACCCATCAGTATTTCCACCATCTGGGACGGGAAACCTTCCTGGCCCCTGTGGAGTGGACAGAAGACGGCTGGCCTTTGATTAACGGAAAACGCCGGATTGACCCTGTGATGGATGCAGAGCTTCCCGGAAATCCCGTCCAGAAGGGGAGAACCCCTGTCCATACCCGTTTCGATGAGGGCAAGCCTGGTTTTGACTGGGTACACCTGCGCAACCCCATAGAAGAAAACTACCGCTATGAAAACGGCTGCTTGGAAATGCGGGGGACAGCCCTGAGCCTGAACGATGTAGACGCGCCCACCTTCCTGGGGATCCGCCAGGTGTTCATGAACGGTGACGCGAAGGTTTCCCTGACCTATGCGCCGGAAAAGGACGGGGAAGAAGCGGGGATTTCCGTATTCTACAAGTTTGATTCCCATTATGATATTGCCTTGACACAGGCTGATGGGGAAAGATGCGTCATGGTCCGCAAGGTGGTAGGGGATATCCAGCATATTGCCGCCAAGGTTCCGATGAAAGGGGACAGTGTGACTATCCGCATTTTGTCTGATTCCATGCACTATGATTTCAGCGTAATTGTAGAGGGCAAGGAGATTCCGCTCTGCGGTGCACTGACCCGGTACGTCTCCACTGAGGCCCATGAGCTGGGCTTTACCGGGGTGTTCTTGGCTTTGTATGCTACCGGTAATGGGAAGGACTGCGGAGGATTTGCCAAGTTCACCGCCTTCGATTATACAGCCAGATAAAAGAATATGTACAAGCGCAGCCTGAGAAGGGTACTGCCTGGGCTGGATTTAAAAGGTTTGAAGGTCCCGGGGTTGTGCAGCGGAGCTGCACTCCTAAAAAGTTCCCTGATCCTCAGACAGAAAATATTCCTGCATGTACTAATAGTGCTCTTTTGTACTTATAATAAAAAATCATAAATAAGCAATTCGGCTTATAAGTATTTGCTATATTTTGATATTTGAAGCTATGGGAACACAAAATTGAATTGGGAGTTAAAAAAGACCGGGCAGGAGCTAAATTCTCCTGCCCGATTTTTCCACAATGACAAGTGACAAATTGCGCCGGTTTTCCCCCTTTCTTTTTGTAAGGTTTTCAGTCGCTTTTCCAGTTGACATTTGCCGGATTTCAGCCTATAATATACGTCATATCATTTCGAGAGTATATATTGATGCAGGCTAGCCATGCCAACAAATTAAAAAAGGAGACGATAGCGATGGCATACTTTTTTGAGGAACCCTCCCGCACCTTTGGCGAATATCTTCTGGTCCCCGGTTATTCATCGACAGAGTGTATTCCATCTAATGTCAGCCTGAAAACCCCCCTTGTCAAATTCCAGAAGGGGGAAACCTCGGCCATTACTATGAACATCCCTTTGGTATCAGCTATCATGCAGTCTGTTTCTGACGATAAAATGGCCATTGCTTTGGCAAAGGAAGGCGGTATTTCCTTTATCTACGGTTCCCAGAGCGTAGAGGAAGAGGCCGCCATGGTTGCCCGTGTAAAAAGCTATAAGGCGGGATTTGTCACCAGTGATTCCAACATCCGGCCCGATGCGATCTTGTCTGACATTCTTGAACTGAAAGAGAAAACCGGACACTCCACCGTAGCTGTCACCGATGACGGAACCGCTTCCGGGAAGCTGTTGGGCATTGTGGCAAGCCGGGACTACCGGGTAAGCCGTCTTGACCCTTCTACCAAAGTCAGCGAGTTTATGACCCCCTTTGACAAGCTGATTTACGGGGAAGAAGGCATCTCCCTGAAAGAGGCCAACGACGTGATCTGGGAAAACAAAATCAATTCTCTGCCCATTGTAGACAGTGAGCAGAAGCTGAAATATATTGTATTCCGCAAGGATTACGACTCCCACAAGGAAAATCCCAACGAGCTGCTGGACAGTCAGAAGCGGTATGTAGTGGGGGCAGGCATCAATTCCCGCGACTTTGCGGAACGTGTCCCCGCCTTAGTGGACGCGGGAGCAGATGTTTTGTGTATTGATTCCTCTGAGGGCTTTACCGAATGGCAGAGGATTACTATCAACTGGATTCGGGAGCGTTACGGGGATACCGTTAAGGTAGGGGCCGGAAATGTGGTAGACCGGGACGGTTTTCTGTTCCTAGCAAAAGCCGGGGCGGATTTCGTCAAGGTGGGCATTGGTGGCGGTTCTATCTGCATCACCAGGGAGACAAAGGGGATCGGACGCGGACAGGCTTCCGCTCTGATCGATGTATGCAAGGCCCGCGATGAATATTATGAGGCAACCGGCATTTATGTCCCTGTCTGTTCCGACGGCGGCATTGTCCATGACCATCATATTACCTTGGCGCTGGCTATGGGAGCGGATTTCATCATGTTGGGCCGGTATTTCGCCCGGTTTGATGAAAGCCCCACCAACAAGGTCATTGTCAACGGCAACTATATGAAGGAGTATTGGGGCGAAGGTTCCAATCGCGCCCGCAACTGGCAGAGATACGACATGGGCGGCGCGAAAAAGCTCTCCTTTGAAGAAGGCGTCGATTCCTTTGTACCTTATGCTGGCAGCTTAAAGGACAATGTGACGGTTACTCTCAATAAAGTACGTTCGACTATGTGCAACTGCGGCGTTTTGAATATCCCGGATTTGCAGAAAAATGCCAGGCTGACAGTGATTTCCTCTACTTCCATTATAGAAGGCGGCTCCCATGACGTGGTGCTGAGAGATAAACACAGCAATATGGAATAAAAAAGTAAACCGATGGTGCAGCTAATACTGTGCCGTCGGTTTTTGTTGTTATTGAGATTCTTCATACATTTCGAAAATTTTTTGAAGGACAGAATCCGCAGTGGCATATTCTCCGCTGGAATAATCTGGCTTGCATGGGGAAAAGTAAACCCCGCCTAACAGCTTCTTCCCATCAATGACAGTCTCAGATTCATCATAAAAGGAAACAATAAGGAAGAATTGCTGATGATTCAGAAGCGGAAATTCCTCTTTCAGTTTGCCGCAGATTTCAAATACTGCTGTGACAGTTTCCTCTGCATTGTCCTGATTGATAAAAAAGCAGAATTCTCCTCCTTGAAGATGCTGCTGGGACAAATGGTCTGATACGTCTATTGTATTGTCTCTGTAACGGTAGATACAGGACAGCTGCCTTTCTCTGGTGAGGGTATCAAAGCCTTGCAGAAAACAGTCGTGGGCATAGGTATCTTGAAGGCTGTTGTGTCCATAGGAAGGGAAATATAATCCGCTGTATTTTTTGACTTCATCGTAAACCCAAAATATTTTTTCCTGGTCGTCTGTCGGGGCAGCGGCATAGAAGCGGCTTTTGACAGTCCACTTTGTATCGAAATCGGTTGTTTTGAGCTTTTCCACAATGACAAACTCTTTCCCATACCGTTCCGAAAGGATAGTTAGAATTTCATTCCTGGTGTACAGCTTTGTGTCTCCTCCCTTGCAGGAGGAAAACAGGGCAAAGACGCACCCTATCAGAAAAACGAGGATACGGGTTAGCCAAAGAAGGATAATGTCCATTTAGAAAAGCTCCTTTCCAACTGGATATCAGCAGAGGTCAAAGGGAGATTTTAAGGGTTTATCTAATCGAAAATCCTAAACGGCAAATTTCGATTTATTTCACCAAATAATACATTTAAAGGAAGGGGATTTGTTGACAGTTCTATTTGGCTATGTTATACTAACCATAGGAGGGAGGTGCCATAAAGTGGATAACATTGAATTGTTAAGCCAGATTACATCGCTGATTGAAAACCAGACAAAGCAGATTAAAGAGTTACAGGGACAGCTTCAAGAACATACCAACCAAATAGACAAACGTTTTAGCGAATTCAGTCAGAAAATAGACAAACGTCTTGAAGAACATAGCCATCAGATAGATGAACGCTTGGAAAAACGTCTTGAAGAACATAGCCATCAGATGGATGAACGCTTGGAAAAGCGTCTTGAAGAACATACCCGTCAGATGGAT
>CAJUSD010000001.1:0-222266 GCA_910589145.1 uncultured Oscillospiraceae bacterium | reverse complement strand
TCAGATGGATGAACGCTTGGAAAAGCGTCTTGAAGAACATACCCGTCAGATGGATAAACGCTTGGAAAAGCGTCTAGAAGAACATACCCGCCAGATAGACAAAAAGATGAAGGGATATGTTCAGGATCTTGCTTCCATGATGGAAGAGCATACACACGAAATTAAACTTTATGTAGAAAATAACGTTACCAGAAAGCTCAATGCTCTTAGCGATGGTTTTCTGCTTACTCGTGATGGGCAGCAGGACTTGGAGGGTAAAGTTCAAAAGCATGATGACCAAATAGATGATCTCCAAACCCGTGTTGCTGTTTTGGAGGAGAAAGGCGCTTCATAAATGATTAGAGGCTGTGAAGAAAAATAAATTCTTCACATCTTGTGTTATATTTGGAGTTTGATTCTCAAAAAGTATTTACTATGGGCGCTGATATTTAAAAATAAGTCCGGTAATTTCCGTGATGACACACTGCCAGCTGTAAGTTTTTTCGTTCTTGGGCACGCGCTGATAATCAGTAAAGGACAGAACCGGGCCGGTTTCCCACCAGTAAGGTTTGTCTGTACGCTCGACAGGATAACCGTTCCGCAGGAAATACCAGACGGTGATGGTGGGGTAGAGCTTGGAATCATATTCCGTTTCATAACAGAAGTCATAGGAAAATTCATATTCACAGCCATCCACACCGATGAAGGAAAAATGCTCCGGCGTTCCTTCAACCTCAAAGCCAAGGCGGAGCAGCATTTGATACAGGCTCCCATAGCTTACAATTCCATAGCGCGGGTAAACACCGATTCCCGAAAAGGTTTCTGGCGGAAAGGAGTCGCCGTCCTTCCATATGCCCGGCAAACTCTCTAATAACTGCCAGTTCAGATTTTCAGCATTGTAATCGGCCATCTCTTCTGTGGTAAAATCAGGGCAGGAGATATTATAAAAAGAGTAGTATTTCTTTATTTCCTCAGCACAGCGGTCTATAATGTCTTCAAGGCTGTCCTCCGGCCCTTGGAAAAAGCCGTCCCAGGTTCCACCCTTGTATAATGTTGTTTCAATCGTCCAGGGGAAACGGGAAGGGGAGAAGCAGAACCTGCCGGATTCCAAATAATTTGTATATGGCTTTTCTTCTGTCCAGTCATAAAAAGCTCGAAGTTGTTCTGCTGCTTTGCGGGCTTCCTCCATTGAAGTATAGTTGATAACCAGATAAGTTTCGCCAGAGCTCAGAGGAGTTATGGTCCAGGAATCCAGACTGCCTCCCTCGTCATGGTAGTGATCCAGATAGTACCGCCAGATGACCAGATCAGCATTGGAAGAAAGGTAATTGTGGTATACAGGGACCGGATTGCCGCCGCTGGCCGCCACCGTTACCTGAAAAACCGCATCCGGCAGATCGGGGAACCAGCAGTTCCACACGTTAAAGGAGCTTCTTTTGAATTGAACACCTGAATCGGGATATTTTTTAGCCAGATATTCTTTGACCTGTTCGCTGCTGAAATACCAAGGACCTTCATTGCAGCCACAGAACAGAACTGCAATGATCCCCGCCAGTACAGCCAAAAGAATGTGTTTGTGTTTTATCCATGGCGGTTTGATAGGAATCACCCCACATATTATAAAGATAAACTTTGAAACGGAAGGGAAGTATATGGATTTTAAAACCTGTTTCTTACAGCCTTTAACAGAGAAAGCAGCCCTGGAAATCAGCCAGTGGGAATATGAAGAACCCTATTGCGCTTACAGTTTCAAAGGGCATCGCAACGGATACCTGTTTGACGCCAAAACATGGGGTACAGAGCAGTTTGCGCTGTGCCAGGGAGAAAAGACAGTCGGTCAGGTCGCCTGCCAATTTGATGGTGGCCAGCTATGGGTTGGCTGGTCACTTTCACCGGAATACTGTGGCAAAGGGAATGGGCATCTGTTTGTGAAACAGTGCGTTCAGGAAATCAGGAAAATGAAACAATATCAAGATAAAATATATCTAAAAGTTGCTGCTTCTAATAAACGGGCCGTTAAAGCATATCAGAAGGCTGGATTTGTTTATTCCGAATCTGTTCAGGATGAAATCGCCTATTCTGACCACATGGAGGAGTTCTGGGTAATGGTTAAGGAGAAATAGACTATATCCCCCTGGACTTATACAGCTCCGCGGTATATATTTCAACCACAGGGAATGTTATTTTCACCAGTCCAATCGCAGTAAATTTTCCGCTTATCTTTTTAAATTCATGTAAAATCAAATCGCTTGCCTTGTAAAAAACACTGTCTTCATCTTCTCCGGTAAGCGCCAGGGTACAGTGTGGAACCCATCTGTCAGGCCGATACCATTCCCAGCCGGTGGCATCATACTCCTTGAAGCACTCATGCAGCTCCGACTGAAACTGATACATGCCTTTTGTCATAATTGGCGATGCAAAAATTGTTTTGGTGTCGTTAAACATTCCAACAGAAGCAATGTATGCAGGCATTACTTTGTGACTTTGAGCGAAGTCCCTTAACTGTTCAGCACATCTTTGCTCATTTACATCATTAAAACAGGCTAATGTCAGGTGCGGGCGTGTTTTCCATTCCAAAAATTTTGTGCTCAGTTTTTCGTCAGCTACTCTTTTCGCCAAATCAAAAAGCTTCTTTTCCGTCTCTATATCGTAATATAATTCGATTGCATACTGCATGATCTGTCCCCCTTTTTGCAATATACTGAAACTTTGCCCCTTGTATCGTTTTGGTACAAGGGGCTTTTGGGTGTTCAAACGGATTGATTAGGACTTTCTGCTTGCAATTTCCTCTGTAATGCCTGCAATAAATGCATCCAGGCTCATTGCAGTTGTTTCGCCTGTATCCCGGTTACGGACGCTGATATTGCCCTCTTCCGCTTCCTTTGCACCAATGACCAACATATAGGGCACCCGGTCCACCTGCTGGGCTTCCCGAATCTTGTACCCGATCTTTTCGTTGCGGTCATCCAGCTTGACCCGGATATTCTTTGCTTCCAGGGCATCGGCCAGCTTTTGGGCATATTCCACGCTCTTTTCGCTGACAGGAAGCACCTTGACCTGTGTGGGAGCCAGCCAGGTGGGGAATTTACCGGCGTAATGCTCGGTCAGGATCCCAATAAACCTTTCAATGGAACCAAAGCATACCCGGTGGATCATAATGGGACGTTCCTTTTCACCGCTTTCCGTAACATATTCCAACTGGAAGTTCAGCGGCATCTGGAAGTCAAGCTGGATGGTTCCACATTGCCAGGTACGTCCCAGGCTGTCTTCCAGGTGGAAGTCGATCTTCGGCCCATAGAAGGCGCCATCCCCTTCGTTGATGGTGTAGGGCAGATCCAATTTCTCCAATGCACCCTTTAAACCGTTGATTGCAGCCTCCCAGTCCTCGTCAGAGCCCATGCTGTTTTCCGGTCTGGTGGAAAGCTCAATGGCATACTTAAAGCCAAATTTGCTGTAAACCTCGTTGATCAGATGCACAACCCCTACAATTTCGTCGGTGATCTGGTCCCGGCGCATAAAGATATGGGCGTCGTCCTGGTTAAAGCAGCGTACCCGGAACAGCCCATGGAGCGTGCCCTTCAGCTCGTGGCGGTGTACAAGGCCGATTTCGCCCACCCGCATGGGAAGCTCCCGATAACTGTGGTTTTCATTGCGGTAGACCATAACTCCGCCGGGGCAGTTCATGGGCTTGATGCAGTAATCCTCATCGTCAATTTTAGTGGCGTACATATTATCTTTATAGTGATCCCAGTGGCCGCTGGTTTCCCATAGGTGCCGGTTCATAATCAGGGGAGTGCTTACCTCAACATAACCGGCCTTGTGGTGGATATCCCGCCAATAGTCGATCAAAGTATTCTTTATAATCATACCGTTGGGCAGGAAGAAGGGGAAACCGGGGCCTTCCTCGCAGAGCATAAACAGATTCATCTCCCGGCCAATCTTGCGGTGGTCGCGGCGGGCAGCTTCTTCCAGCAGTTTCAGATGTGCATCCAGTTCCTCCTGGCTGGCAAAGGCGATGCCGTTGATTCTGGTCAGCATCTTGTTGGCCTTGTCCCCCCGCCAGTATGCCCCGCTCTGCTGGGTGATCTTAAATGCTTTGACGCCTTTCGTATAGGTCAGGTGAGGGCCGACACACATGTCGATATACTCGCCCTGCTGGTAAAAGCTGATTACTGCATCGTCGGGCAGATCGTCGATATGCTCTGCTTTATATTTTTCCTTCCGCTCTTCCATCAGCTTGACTGCTTCCTCGCGGGAGAGGATAAAGGGCTTGACCGGCAGATTTTCCTTGACGATCTTCTTCATTTCCTTTTCAATGCTTGCAAGGTCCTCGTCAGTGAGTTTGCGGTCGCCAAGGTCTACATCGTAGTAGAAACCATTTTCTGTTGCTGGGCCAAAGGCGAAATCTGCCTCTGGGTACAGCCGTTTGATGGCCTGGGCCATAATATGGGCTGCTGTATGGCGGATTACGTGAAGTTCTTCCTCTTTCGGACATTCTTTGACTTCGCCATTGTTGTAGATTACTTTCATGTTTATCGTCCCTTTCTCATTTTTCCGGGAACGCAAAAAACACCCCCGGATTTTCATCCAAGGGTGCCTTAATTTCAGCACGGTTCCACCTTGATTTTTCACTTTCTGCAAACAAAAATGGTTTACAGTCAGGCCCAGTAACGCTGGCCAAACGTTGACACTTATGCTGATAAAATAAACCTTCGTGCCACAGCTCCAAAGTGGTATCGGTTTCCTCTGTCCTGAAAACGCTTGCAGCCAAAGGCATTTTCTCTCTGGAAGACAGATTGCGGAAACGTCAGTCTTTTTCTCTGCTTTGGGCTCATAGTAACACTTTTTTAGAGAAAAGTCAAGGGATTTTTTATGACCGTTTTAGTTCAATGCTCACATTGCCTTCTTTATCTATCACTAAACTCATATTCCGTATATGCTTTTCATAAAACTGCCGCCGTTCCGCTGTTGACATAGGCAGCCTGGTTGTATGCAGGGCTTCAGAAAACATATCGTTGACATTCAAATGAATGGAATTCCTTAGATATTGGTTCATTACCTTAAAAAGAGCATTTAATTTCAAATCCTCTGAATTGCCGGAGTAAAAATCATCAATAAAGCAATAAAAGATTCCAGATTCCACAAGAGCTTTTTTCATATCCGGGCCGCACTTTTCCCGCTCCACCATAAAAAGAAAACGCGCGTCTGGAAGGGATGAAATCAGACCGTAAAAATCAGAATCGCTGGACACAATAATAAATGAATCTACATTATTTCGGTAAAATTCCTCGCTTACCCGCAAGGCTAGCCTCATATCTACCAAAGATTTATCTTCTTTTACCCGTCCGATTAATTTTCGATCTACAGGAATATCCGTAAATTCCTCCAATATCTGCCATGCACTCGCAGTATGAATGTCGTCAAATAGGACGATTAAGGAAATCTTAGAAATATATTGCTGCTCAAGATTTTGAAGAGTTGCACATAATTTATAAGGATCTGAATTTTCACAGTCAACCGCCAATACAATTTTTTCGCTGGCATGAATAAAACTGTATATATTGCCTTTAATATAGCTGCTTGCATCAGATACTTTGCTTAGTTCAGTAAAATAATTATCATGCCATTGATAAAGAAGGATGGCAAACTTTTTGTCATTATAAAGTATATTGCCCTCGTCCCTGGGAGTCCAGTTGATATACATTTGATACGGATAATAGGAACGGGCGGAATAATACAGGGTGGCAGCTTCCTTTGTACCAGCTTCTGTAAGGCCGTTTGGCATAATAAACAGATCGTGTATGTACTGCCAGTTTAACCAAATGGGGAATAGATATTTACAATTATTTATTCGGTCTGAAATAATTCGATTGATTTCCATAATATGTTGGTTTAATTTTATATTGGACTTCTTTATAAAGTTTACTCCATCCTCTGTAAGCTGATGGATACTTTCAGCGGGAATATATTCCGGCATGGAAAAAAATCCCTGAAAATCCATTCGCATCTTTTCATTAATAAATTTAAATTTCCGTTCAATTGCAGTCCGTATAATACATAAATGGCGAATAATTCGGGCGTTTTTATCCCTTTCCAGTTGGTTGAATATTTCCATTTTAGGCGGTTCATATTCGTTTTCAAAAATATTTTTTGGAACTCCAATTAGGTAAGCTATTTTTGAAACCAGATCGTAAGTACCGCCGCTATAATCTACAGTATCGTTGAATACGATTTTTTCTTCATTATATATATCCATCTTCTGCACTCCTTTCATGTCATTATTATTATGTGGAGCTGTTAGGCATCAATTGAATCTGGGCAGCATCTGGAACAGAGAAAAGAGAAAAAGGGGTTAGAGGTTCAGGTTTTAGCTCTGTACACAGCACAATCCACAGGCTGCGCGCCTTGTTTTTCAAAAGCTCCACATAATATGCCCTTATAATATTATTAAGTGGATTTTATTTTCCCAATTCATAGGCGCGTTTAATACAGCGGTCAAAAGAATCTTCTACCGTATGGGAAAAACCACATTCTTTTAAACCGTCCAACATTTTAAAAGTGGTTCCTCCCGGAGATGTAACCATATCAATTAATTCCTGATGTGTTTTCCCGCTTTGCAGCATCATCTGAGCAGAACCAATTAAAGTTTGGCAGAACAGCCGGTTTGCTGTCTCATAAGGAATTCCCTTTGCCTGGGAATATTCTGAAACTATCTTGGCAAGCAGGTAAATCAAAGCCGGACTGCTGCCGTTGACAGGAATGATTTCGTTCATCAGGGAAGGGGGAATTTCCTCCACTTTGCCTGCGGCAGAGAACAAAGACTTGGCAAATTTGAATTCTTCTTCACCGATTCCATCATCCCGGCTCATGGCAACAGAACCCTCTCCAATCAAAAGGGGAGTATTTGGCATTACTAAAACAACCTTAGCTTCTTCACATCCGAGCAGGCGGCGGATACAGGCAGCGGATACTCCCGCGACAATGGAAATGATTATTTTATCTGAGGAATAAGCTGCTGCGGCTTCTGCCAGGACGGGCTCGATATTCTGTGGTTTGACTGCCAACAGGATATAACGGCTTTCCTCTACAACCTGTACAGAAGATGGAAGGACGCAGACTTTTTTTTCTGAAAATGCGCTGCGCCTTTCGGGATTGATATCCGCAGCACATATCTGCATTGCAGAAAGTACGCCGGAATGGAGAATCCCTCCTAAAATCGCCGAGGCCATATTACCTGCCCCTATAAATCCTAACTGATACATAATGTATAACTTCCTTTACTAAATATGATTAAGATAGATAATGCTGGGGAATTTACCCACAGGTGGCATAGGGGAGAAGCTTTTCTAAAATTTTTTCTCCTATTCCTTTTACCTGAGTGAGATCCTTCAAAGACTGAAAAGCTCCATTTTGTTCCCGATAGTCTATAATCCGGTCAGCAAGAGCGGGCCCGATTCCTGGAAGGGAGTCCAGCTCCTCTTTGGAGGCTCGGTTGATGTCAATCAGGCCGGGAGCTTCATTGTTTGGTTCTGTTAAGCTCATGCTGTTGAGGGCACGGGAGGACGAAACTTCGACAGACGGCAGGGTGGATTGGACAGATTCTACAGATTCTGGATAAGAAACAGAAACGGCCTGTGAATTTGGGATCAATGCGGCATTGCATACAACTGCCGCTAATATAGAACATCCTGCGGCAATTCCTAGCAGCTGGTTTGTTGTAAACTGTAATTTGCTAATCGAAGCTCCCTCCTTTTCCATATTGACACATCGTTTAACGTTATGATAAAATTTTACCAAGGAAGTGATACGATGTCAACCTATAAAGAATTTACTTTATCTACTGGCAGAGAAGGTTTTTACAATATTACGAAGGAAATTTCTGCCTTTTTGTCTGAAACCAGCGTTCAGGAGGGAATTGCGCTTATTTTTTGTCCCCATACAACAGCTGCCATAACCATTAATGAAAACTGCGATCCAGACGTTATTTTTGACTTAACCAAAGCTTGCAGCCATTTTTTCCCTAATTTAAAAGAGTATCGCCATATGGAAGGGAACTCTGCAGCGCATTTTAAAAGTTCCATTTTTTCTGCCAGCCTGTCAGTGATTGTTCATGAGGGAAGGTTGGTTCTGGGGACATGGCAGGGGATTTATTTCTGCGAGTTTGACGGCCCCAGGAAACGGAAATATTGTGTGAAGATTTTAGAGGGTTAGGCTGTGGCTGCGTGTTTGGCTGAGAGTTTTTTAGATTATACCTGCTTTCTTTTCATACTCTCTGCATAAACAGGCGGGTTGTAAAACGTTAAAAATTGTAAGGTTTACCCACTTTGTTGAATCAAAACTTTTCCAATAGAATCCCAAGCATAGCAGAGATAAACCGAGAAATCCAGAGGTTTTTATATCTTCTTTTCTACAAATTAAGATTTATTCCGATTTTTTGCGGAAATTTCTTGACTTTTCGCGTATTTATGCTATATTGGTGTTGTTATTTTTTTACCTTTGTCCAGCAGGGCAAAGGTAAGTTCGGCTGATGAAATTCCTCTGTCTGTCGGCGGATGGCCTTAACCAGCGTAGGCTGCTGCCTTTGGATGGGGGATTTTTGCGGCTTGGAGCAGCGGCGGGGATTTTTCTCAGCACTGTTTTCGACGCTTTCGCATTTACCGGAATTTGTGGAAGGGGGATGCACGCCATGCCAGAGCAGTTTATTATCCGTTTGAAAAATTTAACCAAATCCTTTGAGGATACAAAGGTCTTAAAGGGAATAGACCTGGATATTCGCGATAAGGAGTTTGTAACTTTCCTTGGCCCGTCAGGGTGTGGGAAAACAACTACCCTGCGTATTATCGGCGGATTTACAGAACCGGATGCAGGGGATGTGTTTTTTGAAGGGAAGCGTATTAATGACCTTCCTCCTTATAAGCGGCAGGTCAATACCGTTTTTCAGCGTTATGCATTGTTCCCGCATTTAAATGTTTTTGAAAATGTAGCTTTTGGGCTGCGCCTTACCAAAACCCCGGAGGATCAGATTAACAAACGGGTGGCTGAAATGTTGTCTTTGGTGAATTTGAAGAATTTTCAAAAGCGCCGCATTGAGCAGCTTTCCGGGGGCCAGCAGCAGAGGATAGCCATAGCAAGGGCATTGGTCAACCATCCAAAGGTTCTTTTGCTGGACGAGCCCCTGGGAGCCCTTGATTTGAAGTTGCGCAAGGAAATGCAGGCTGAATTGAAAGCAATTCAGCAGCGTATGGGAATTACTTTTATTTATGTTACCCACGATCAAGAGGAAGCCCTTACGATGTCCGATACCATTGTCGTTATGCGGGACGGTGAAATCCAGCAGATAGGCACGCCCCAGGATGTATATAATGAGCCCAAAAACGCCTTTGTAGCGGATTTTATTGGGGAAAGCAATATTGTCGATGCAGTTATGCCGGAGGATAAGGCAGTATCCTTTCATGGCAAAACGCTGCCCTGTGTAGATGTAGGCTTTGCACCTGGCGAAGCGGTGGATATGGTAATTCGGCCGGAAGATCTAAAAGTCGTTCCCTTGGAAGAAGGACAGTTTACCGGAAAGGTACAAATGGTCATTTTCAAAGGGGTACATTATGAAATGCGCGTTTTGGATGATACCGGTTTTCTTTGGACAATCCATTCTACCATCTGCGAGGATGCAGGGAAAGAAATCGGCATGAGAGTAGCGCCCTTTGATATCCATATTATGAAAAAGATGAAGAAACGCCGGAAGAAGCCAACAGACAAAGTTTCCGGCAGATCAAAAAAGGAGGCGGAAGGTTAGAAATGAGAAAAGCGGTGGCTGCTCCATATCTGGTATGGATGGCGGTTTTTATTGTCGTCCCGCTGGGATTGATTGTGTTGTTTGCCTTTACGGATTCTTCCGGGGCGTTTACCTTGGAACATATTTCCCAGGTGGGGAAGTATGCCGGGGTTATTTGGAGATCCATCCTGCTGGCAGCGATTTCAACGGTCATTTGCCTTGTGCTGGCCTATCCGCTGGCGTTTATCATTTCACGTAAGCCTGAAAACAAACAGAGGACCTTTCTTATGCTGGTAATGCTTCCCATGTGGATGAATTTTCTTCTCCGCACCTATGCCTGGATGACCTTGCTGGAAAATACCGGGTTGATTAACCGCCTGCTGGGACTGTTTGGCTTAGGACCTTTTCAGATGATTAATACCCAAGGTGCGGTAGTACTGGGTATGGTTTATAATTACATCCCCTATATGATTTTGCCGCTTTATTCCGTTATGGTTAAAATTGAACCGCATATTATTGAAGCCGCTCAGGATTTGGGAGCAGACAGCCTTAATGTTCTCTGGAAAGTTTTGATTCCTTTGAGCAAGACAGGCATTGTAACGGGTATTACTATGGTTTTTGTACCAGCGGCCAGCACTTTCATTATTTCCAAAATGCTTGGCGGCGGGACAAACTTAATGGTAGGCGATCTTATCGAGATGCAGTTTTTAGGCAATGCTTATAATCCCAACCTGGGCTCTGCTATTTCCCTGTTGCTGATGGTTTTAATCCTTGTCTGTATGTTTGTGATGAAAAGCATTGACACCGAGGAAGAAATGGAGGGCATGCTGCTGTGAAACGTTTGGGGAAAGTTTACACCTGGTTGATAATGGGGTTTCTGTACATCCCCATTTTTGTCTTGATTGTTTATTCCTTTAACGAGTCCAAAAGCCGTTCTGTTTTTACAGGGTTTACCTTTAAATGGTACAAGGAGCTTTTTTCTAATCGTCTGATTCTTTCCTCATTGGGGAATACTTTGCTGATTGCCCTTGTCTCCTCTGTCTTTTCCACAATTTTGGGAACAGCCGCTGCAATTGGGATTCAGGCCATGAGTAAAAAAATGCGCAGTCTTGTTATGAATATTACATATCTTCCCATCATTGACCCGGAAATTGTCACTGGTGTTTCTTTAATGCTCCTGTTCGTCTATATGCGGACAAAGCTGCATATTCCTTTGGAGATGGGGTTAATTACTCTGGCTTTTGCACATATTACCTTTAACCTGCCGTATGTCATTCTGAATGTCATCCCTAAGCTGCGGCAGCTGGATCATTCCGTTTATGAGGCTGCGCTGGATTTGGGATGCAATCCTGCCCAAGCTTTTACCAAGGTGGTAATCCCTGAGATTATGCCAGGGATTATTTCTGGCTTTTTAATGGCTTTTACCTATTCGCTGGACGATTTTATCATCAGTTATTTTGTCAGCGGCCCAACTTCCCAGACTCTGCCTGTCACGATCTATTCCATGACCCGTAAAAAGGTCAGCCCTGAAATCAATGCCCTTTCTACCATTATTTTTATCGTGGTTTTGGCAGTACTGATGTTGGTCAACCTTTACGATATGCGCCAGGCAAAGAAAAAGCAAGAAAAAATTGATTAATCCTTTTGGCTGGGGGTTCTTATTTTCTGCTGAAAAACCAGTCTGCTTCCATTTTGGACAGGGCTGGTTTTCTTATAAAAATTTTAGGAGTGATTGTGTTGAAAAAAAGATTACAGGCCACAATGATGGCCGCCATTGCCGCCGCAATCGCGGCGGCCCCTTTACCGTCTGTCCATGCGCTGGAAGTTTCCGACTCTGGATATTACGACGCTTTAAAAGGACAAAATGTTTCCCTCAATGTATACAACTGGGGAGAATACATCTCTGACGGCTCTGAAGGCTCCGCCGATGTAAATGCAGAGTTTGAGGCGCTTACCGGCATTAAAGTAAACTATTCAACCTTTGCCACCAATGAAGAATTATACGCCAAGCTGCAAAGCGGGGCGGTCAGCTATGACATAATCATTCCTTCCGATTACATGATTGCGCGGATGATTCGGGAAGGTCTGGTGCAAAAGCTGGATCTTTCTCAAATTCCCGCAGTTTCCAACATTAATCCCACCTATATGAATGCCGCTTTTGATCCTACAGGGGAATACTCCGTCCCTTATACCTGGGGAACCGTGGGCATCATTTACAACACAGCCAAAGTTACCGAACCAGTGGATAGCTGGGATATTCTTTGGAATGAGAATTATAAAGGCGATATCCTTATGTTCTCTAATCCCCGCGACGCCTTGATGATTGCAGAGAAAAAACTGGGTTATTCTATGAATACCACAGACGAATCAGAAATCCGCGCTGCCTTTGAAGAACTGAAAAAACAAAAGCCGCTTGTACAGGGCTATGTGATGGATGAAATCTTTGATAAGATGGGAAGCGGTGAGGCGGCTGTTGCTCCGTATTATGCGGGAGACGCTATCACAATGATTGAAGATAACCCTGACTTGGCGTTTATTTCTCCAAAAGAAGGGACGAATACCTTTATTGACTCAATCTGCATTCCGTCTGATGCAACAAATGTACAAGCGGCCCATATGTATATTAATTTCCTGTGCGAACCGGAAGTGGCTGCTGCTAATATTGAAGCAATTGGATATTCAACGCCAAACTCTGCTGCGTTCCTTTTACTGGATGAGGAAACAAGGAACAGCCCCATTTCATATCCAGAACAGGAGATTATGGATAAGGCTGAAACTTTTCTTGTATTGCCGGATGAGGTGAATACATTAGTAGACCAGCTTTGGACTAGTTTGCTTTCCACTTCTGCGGCTGCGGATGAGAAAAGCCAGAACGGTTCTGGCGTTGTGCCGATTGTAATTGTTTTGGCTGTTGCAGTTGGTGCATCGCTTTGGGTTATGGTCAGTCGGAAAAAGAAGATAAAGGCTATGGAAATTCCAGAAGATGACGATAGAGACCAAGATGAAGAATATGAGGATGATGACGAGGACGAGCAAAAGTAAATAATGTAAGTTCGATAGCAATATGCGGGCACAGTCTGAGACGGCATTCATCTAGACTGTGCCCGCATTTCTGCGTTTCTTTTAAATGCTCCGCAGAGAATTGACTAAATTTTCATCTGGTGTAACAATCGCTGTTTCATATTTATCATAGATTACCATTCCCGGTTTTGCACCATTCGGTTTTTTCACATTTTTTACGATGGTATAATCGACTGCAACCCTTGTAGATTCCCGTGCCTTGCTGTTATATGCAGCAATCATTGCAGCCTGTTCCAGAGTAGATGCAGGCGGTTCTTTCCCGTCTGTAATAATAATCGTATGGGAGCCGGGGATTTTTTGAGTATGGAACCAGATGTCATAATTACGGCTGTCTTTTAACGTCAACCGGTCATTCTGCATATTATTCCTGCCGCATAGGATTGTAAATCCGTCCGTAGACACGTACTTCATTGGCGGAAGTTTTTCTTCTTTGGCCGGCTTTTTTCCTTTGCTTCCAGGTTTCTGTTTTTGCTCCTTTTTCCGGTCTCCTCGCAGGTATCCCTGTTCAGTCAGCTCAAGACGGACTGCGTTTAATTCTGCTTCGGTCCGGGCGCGGCTCAAAGCATCAAAGACAGAATCCAGATATTCCAGTTCTTCTTCTCCTTGGGAAATCAGTTCCTTTAATTTCTTTTCTGCTGTATCCGCCTTTCGATATTCCGTGTAATACCGCTGTGCATTTCTGGAAGGGGTCAGGGAAGGGTCAAGGGGAATTTCAATTTCCGGCAAATCTTCATCAAAAAAATTTTCCACCCGTATAGAGGAATTTCCTTTTTCCATACGGTATAAGTTCGCCTGAAGCAAATCTCCATACTGCCGTAATGTTTCCCGCTGTGTACTTTGCATTAATTCTTCCTTTTGGACTGCCACCTTTCGGGAGATTCGCTCTGTGGCTGTCACCAAAAGACGCAGCAAATTGTTTGAACGCTGCCGGATCCGTTCTATCAAATCCCGTTCACTGTAAAAAACATCTAAAAGTGAACTATACCCATCACACCCTCTTGTCATAACAGAATGGCCGTATTGGTGGATCTCTAAAAAGGAAAAATCTTTTGGCTTCCCATTCAGGTCAAGGACGACTGTTGGAGCAGCTAAATCTCCTTTTCCTACCTGGCTGCGGAGCGTTTCTCCCAACTGGCCCAGTATAAAATTCAGCTTGTCCCGCTGGCTTTCAGTCAGGGAAGAACGGGGCGCATGTTCGTTGCGGTTGACATAATGGGCGATTTCCCGCGCCACAATAGGGGATATGCCAAGGACGGAATCCATCAGTGCTTTGGAAAGCTCTACATCGCGCCCGCTGTCAATCCTGGCGATAATGTCCTCCGGTGATGCAGTGCGGGGGTCAAGCTTGTTCTGCCTTGGCGGGAGTGTGTAGCTCATTCCCGGAAGCACCTGGCGGACAGAGGACATTTCTTCATCAACGTGTTTGATGGATTCCATGATTTTGTTGTTTTGATCTATTATGATAATGTTGCTGTGGCGGCCCATAATTTCCACTGCAACTGTTATTTTTATCATATCTCCCAATTCATTCAGCGCCTCAAAAATTAGGTGAACAATGCGGTCCAAACCAATTTGGCGGATTTCTACCAGCCGGGCGCTGCCAAGATACTTTCGAAGGAACATACAGAACATAGGAGGGCTTTTGGGGTTTTCAAAGGCCGCATTGGTAAATTGCAGCCGGGCTGTATCCGCGTTTGCGGAAAGCAAAAGCTTTCCTGAACCGCCCTTCCAGCGGAGGACAAAGAGGATTTCTTCCCGTCCTGGCTGGAAAATACGGTCTACCTTTGCTCCAAGGGCATCAACGGAAATTTCCTGTATCAGACGGGATAAAAATGCGCCGTCTAACGCCATAAAATATCACCTCATTTATCAAATTTATCTTGTTTTAATAAATTGCACGTATGGCGGGCTGCTGCACAAAGGGGAAGATAGGAAGTTCTGGGAATCTCTGTTCCAGTTTTTTCGCCAACATGGGAACCACTATAATTTCTGTCCCATAATGTCCCGCATCCACCATGACGATCCCCATTTCCAGTGCATCCTGGGCAATGTTATGCTTTATTTCTGATGTTACCAGGGCTTCTACTCCTTCTTTTGCGCAGTCGTAAAGCAGGGAACTGCCTGCCCCGGAACATACAGCGGTTCTGGTAATGAGCCTTTCTTCCAAACCTTCCCGGCAAACCAAACCTACTGCATCCAGTCCAAGTCGTTCCTTTACCTGTCCGGCTAATGCGTCAGGGGTCAGGGGAGTGGCAAGCACCCCTGCACGTCCCTCATAAACCAGGTCAGTTAAAGAAAAATCATCTATAACATCATAAGCAGGGCGTTCGTAAGGATGTGTCTGGAGCATGGCCTTTATAACCATATCCGCCTTAGCAGGATGACAGATTGCTTCTAAGCGGATTTCCGGCTCTGTATGAAGCTTCCCAGTTTCGCCGCGGAAGGGATGGGAGCCATTTTCCGGTTGATAATATCCTTTTCCACCGGATGCAAAGAAACAGCGGGAGTATCCAGCATACTCCCCGGCGCCAGCATCCGCCATAGCGTTCATAACCGTGTCGGCAAATGCTTCCGGTACAAATACAGAAATCTTTTTATAGGGCTGTTTCGATATCAGCCCAATCCCTGACATCCCAGTTAATCCTAAACGTTTTCCCAGAAAATCGTTTAAGCCTCCTTTTGCCATATCCAAATTGGTATGGGCGCTGATGACAGATATGCCATGGCGAATATACTGATACACAGTAGACTGTTCATGAATCCGCTTCAAAGGATTAAATATAATTGGATGATGGGTTACAACAACATTACAGTTGTTTTCCAGTGCACGACGTAATGCGTCCATTGTAGCATCAAGGGAAACCATTACGCCGGTGGGTTCTGTTTCCCCGCTTCCTATGAGAAGGCCACAGTTATCATAAGACATAGCAGTTGAAAATGGCGCGAAATGATCAATATATTGTACAATTTCCTTGATTTTCATAAAATATTCTCCCTTTATTTATTGGTATCCGGCAAAGTAATCCAGTATATCTGAACTATTTTCCCTTCTCTATGCAGATATTCCCGTTCCAAAACTCCGCCGCATTTTAAAATAACCTTTTTGGAGGCTTCATTGTCCTGATAACAGGATACCATTACCCGATTTATCCCAAGATGGCAGCAATATTTCAACCCCAGCCGGAGCATCTCTGAAGCATAACCTTTTTTCCGCTCTGATGGCCGAACACCGTACCCAATATGTCCTCCATATTGTTGAAGAAAGCCGTTCAGCCGATGTCGAACATCTAACATCCCTACAACCCGTTCATCTTTCCTCCGAACTGCAAAAAAAGTAGATGCCGCCACCCAGTTGGGCTGAACGGTTTCCGGAGATGCATTATCCAGAGTTTGGCGGATCCACAGGTCAAAGGGCAGGGAATCCATCATGGCAGAACCGTGGAGCTCTGTTTCCCCATACTGAAGATGCTCCTCTTTGTATTCTTCCGCTGTGTCCCGCATGTCTTCGTTTGCCCGAACTAAGTATAGGTGTTCTCCTTCCAGCCCTTGCAGCCGCCGGTTGATCCCCTCAACTATATTTTCCAAAACTTTCAGTTCCTGTTGGGGTGTTTGGGACAAGGAGGATTTTTTTCCTTCCAAGCGAAGCAGGACAGCTTTTCTGCGCCTTAATAAATAGGCGTTTTCCTGGTGGTTGATAATATTGTTTTCACCAATCTTTCCCACCGCATAGAAAAGAGGGCGCTGCTCTATGGGAATCTGCATTTCGCCAGGTTCCACAACAAGTATTGGATAGACAAATTTCCCGTCTTTTACCGCGTGCTCCTCCTGTATTTGAAAACTGTGATGATACAGCCATTCGCGTAAATGATCTTCTTTGGAATTCGGCTGGAGCAGATAACGAACAGGCTCCTTACTGCTCCAGGACACGCCGGAAAGGATTTCTGAAATGGTATCCCCGCCCATTCCTGCAATCACACATTGGCTGAATTCCCCTGGTGTAAGGCATTTTAACCCGTCGGAAAGACGCAGATCAACTTTATTTTCCAGCCCGCAGCGCAGAACCGTGGAACGGGAATGTTCTAATGGTTTGGTGTTGATATCGCAGGCTAAACCTTTTTCAATGATCCCCTGGGCGGCCAGCCATGTTACAAGATATCCATGGTCGGAACCAATATCTGCCAATACTCCGCCAGGATGGACAAGGGAAGCGATTGCCTGAAGCCTTGGACTGAGCTGAAAGGATATATTTTGCAAAGCCATGTTGGGAACTCCTTTCTTTGAGAAATTTAATTCGTGAACAGTACTGTCTGGTTAAGTAGAATGTAAAAGCCAGGGTTCCGGCTTTAGAACACTACGGCGGCATTCCGTCCAACAGCCTTTTATTGCTGAGAGGGAAGGAGGGCGGCTTCCTTTACAGCAAAATAATACATAATGGGGGTTCCAAATTGCAGCAGGGTAATTGCCAGCAATCCAAGTACACTTCCCTGAGCAGATTCCGGCATTGAGGAAACAATCACAACGCCTGCAACCCTCCCTGCAGCCAGAAAATAGGACTTCAGCGCCAGATACTCGGATTTCCGTTCCTGGCTTTTCGGCATTTGGCTTACAACATAAAACTGCATACTGGAACTTGGATTTAACGTAAAACAGGTAAAAAAGGAATTGCATACGCTCATCAGCATAACAGTAAAAGCATTCAGTTTTAACAGCAGCGCACAGGTAACACAAAGCAGGCTGATCAGAGCAGCACACATATACTGGATACGGTTATAGGGGCGTACAAGCCTGCCCAACAGCCAGCATCCAAAAATAGAAAAAATCCCAATTAAAAAGGTGTTAATCCCTACCAGGAGTTCACTTTGAATACACTCAAATAATAGCACATTCAAGAAAAAAGTAAAAACACCCTCCCGAATGCCTTTAAAGGTCTCAGCCAGCCCTGCTAAAATAAAAGGACGGCTGTGAAGCGCGTCGCGGATTGTTTCGCAAAAATTGATTTTGCCGGGAATATGGTTATTTGGCAGTTTTTTTGTTTGACGGATCGAAAAGAAAGCAATTATCATTGATACCCCGAATACCGAGTAATAACCGCTTAATCCTGGGAAGGCGGAGATAATCGCCCCATTGACAATCGGCATTGACATAGAGATTACACCGGATACCACTCCGCTGATGGAAATAGCGGCTTCCCGGTTGTCGTCGCTGCAATATTCCACTGTCATTGATTGGTTGGACAGCGTATAAAAACCAAAGGAAATGGCTGTAACGATGGAGAGCAGAGGCAGCATCAGCGCTAAATGGTTTAATGACAAGAAGAATATAGCATAAAACAACGCTGAAAAAATCATTCCCCATCTTGCGGCTCTGGGGAGAGAACGGCGGCGGATATAAAAAGAACCTATTGTATAGGCAAAGGGAATACAAATAAACTGCATCAGATTAAATTTCATTACCATAGAATCATCGCCGGTAATGCGGATTAAAAGCGTATTGACAAAAAGGCTTTTCATATTGGTAAAGAGCAAATACCCTGCGTGCATTTTGATAAATTCCAAATAGGTTTGGGAAACACGTTCTGTTCCCAAAACCCGTCCCAGAAATCCAGATATGCTACGTATGGAACAGGGAATAAAGAATTTACCATTCTTTCCCATACGACTGCCTCCTTTAAATTTTTAATGTGGTTTTATGCTAAAAATCTCTTTTGTTTTCCACATAATATTTTACAGAACCTGAACTTGTCCGCCTGCTATGGCATTTTACTTCCGCAAGCGGGCTTTTTGATTCATTCTTTTCCTCTTTAAAGATGTGTTTTTCTAGTCTTTTTAGTTTGTGCAGCATAGCTGCACATCCTCTCCTGGAGCTGTAACCTTTTTAATCTGCCTAGGATAGAGAAATACTCATCTTAGGTTGTACCTGCATATCTGTTTTTACAATTCTCAATGTGCTTTTCGCTTCTGGAGAAGGTGCAGGGCTGTATGGAACAATCCCCGAAGGTTTACTACGGTTACCACAAGGAAAATGACACTGGAAATCAGATAACAAAATGGGACTTCAAAGATCATAACAGCGGATTGTCCACCTAGGAGAAGGACATTTAAAAAAGTTTTTCCAGCTTTAAATTTCATGGGGATAATTCTTTTCGTGGAAAATGCCCGAACAATGTATACAATCATGTATGAAAACATGGTAGCAAGCGCTGCCCCGTTTACTCCCAGCAAAGGCACCAGCCAAAGATTCAGCAGTACATTGGAAACAGCCCCAAGGAAAGTCGTCCAAAAAGATGTGATGCTTTTTTTCTCCACTACATAAACCGTTCCAATAAAGGTAACAAAACAGGAAAAACAGGTAGCCATAATAAGAATAGGGACATATTTCCAGGCGATATAAAAGTTGGGTTTGCCTGTGGAAAGGAGATAAATCATAACTTTGCATAACATGATACAGCCGGAGCCTCCGAAAAACAGCAGCGACTGGAATGAGGAAAAAACATCTGTAAAGAATTTGGGAAGGTTGGGATCATTTTTTTCCACTACGGCGGAAAGCTGCCAAGCTTCCATGAATATGGTGGAAACAATGGAAATCATGGTGGGAATTTTGTAGGCCAGGGCATACATGCCATTGGCGCTTTCGTCAATCATATACGTCACCATATACCGGTCGGAAACATGGGTAACCCACCAGAAAATATTAGCAGGAATCAGGGGAAGGGCATATCGCAGCATGGGGAAAATAACATTTACTTTCACCCGTGAAAAATCGACAAAACGGTGAAGCCCAGCAATCATAGTCAAAAAGAGCACTGAGCAGAGGTCAGAACAGATGGTCGCCAGAACATACCCCGTAATCCCCATTTTGAAAACCATCAAAAATAAGATATTAAACAATATAACCAATATGGTACAGAGTACCCCGTCAAAAGCATACAGCCGGGCATACAGTGCCCGAACAAAATCGGTGCAGAGCAGGCGAAAACAGCCAACGAAAACATAAATATATAGAAGAAGGGTGTATTGGTTTATAATCTTTATTTGCAGCATTAAGGGAATAAAACATAAGAAAAGGAGAAAACCTGTGAGAATAGCTGATACGCCGGTAGTAAAGATAGCCTTTTTGTTATAGGATTTGTCCAGGCCAAACCGCAGGACAGCGCTGGCGACCCCCAGGGAAACCAGAGGGATCAGCAGATTGGCTGTCTGGGTAATCAGATCGACGGTTCCATATTCTGCATCAGTGAGAAAATGAGTATAAAAAGGCACCAGAAGGAATACCAGAATCTTTGAACTGAACGTACCAATGGAAAAGATAATGGTATTGGAAAAGAGCTTTTTATATTTACGCTCCAAAATTCATCCGTCCTATCTTGAAATTAATCTTCCCGGACGGAAAACCACCAGGAAATAAAGGCAAATGCTGCCAACAAAAGAACAGCGATAATTCCTTCTGCTCCTAAAACAAAACCGGGATAAATGGAAACCAATGATCCAGCGATTAATCCCAGAATCGCCATATAGGTAGCTTGAGGAAATTTTTTCAGCAATTTGGAAATCAGGAGAGCCCCTAAAAGCAGTCCAACCCCACATCCCGCCGCTACAGGCAGAAGCAGCATAATGTTTAAATCGGAAATAGCAGTAATAACCGTAGAATAGCATCCCAGCAAAAGCATAACAAAGGAACCGCTGATTCCTGGGAGCAGCATAGCGAAAGCACTTGCCACAGATGCCAGTCCCAGATGAATACAAAGTCCAGGCGTAAGCTGTGTTTGAACTGCATTTTCAATAGAACCCTTTTCCAAAAAGGCTAATACCAGCATAAAGGCCAAAGCAAGAACAAAAAACAGGATGCTGGAAGGAGAAATGGAAGTTTCCCCTTTTGGATTCCGCGCACGTTTCCAAATCATGGGAATACTGCCTAAAATCAATCCCATAAAAGCAAAGTTGGTTGCAATAGGATAGGTGGAAATCAAAAATTTCATTGCTTTGCTCAAGGCAAGGATACCTGTACCGCCGCCTAAAGCAATCGGCAGAAGAAATAGAATATTCTGTTTTAGATTTTTAAAAGAGATGCTTTCCAGCAGCTTGTCATAAATCCCTAGGATAACCGCCATGGTACCGCCGCTGACTCCCGGGACAATGTTCGCCACTCCAATAATGGCGCCATACAAAACACGTTTTAAAAATTCCATGTATTTTCCTCCGATTTTTTCGTTGGGAGCTTGAAGCCCCGTCAGTTGTCATATACTTTTTATTATAGTTGTTTTGGGGTGTGGGTACAACACATTTTCTGGAAAAAAAGAAAAATTTACGATTGAAAAAGAATTTACCTGGAAAATTCTGAAAGCTTACTCGGATTATTATAGTAAAAAATACTGTTTATTGACTATAAATAATCAACTATTACATTCTTTTTTATGGAAAATATGTTTATAAAATATTTTTCTAGAATAGAACTATAAAAATAGAAACAATACTTGAATTTTCCCCAACATCTGATAGAATAGAAGAAAGTAGATCTTTGGGGGGAAAAGAATGAAAAAGGCAGTTAAACAGTCTACACTAACCTTTATCATGAGCGGAGTATCCATTTTAGCAATGTTTCTGATGGCAGTTGCTATTATCCTGTTCAGCCGAGTCACTGCACAGATTGACCAAGCGAATGAAGACCGGTTTGCCCTTACATCCAATGCCAACAAATTTATGAACGGTTCTACATACCTTACGGACGAGGTTCGGGCTTATGCAGCTACAGCCAATGAAAAGCATTATAATAATTACTGGAACGAGGTCAACAATGTAAAAAGCCGTGATGAAGGCGTTGCGGCGATGAAGGAAATCGGCATTACCCAAGACGAACAAGAAATGATTAACAAAATGTCCGGCATTTCCAACGAGCTGGTTCCTCTGGAGGAAAACGCCATGGTTCGGGCGCGGGAAGGCGACCGGGACGGAGCGCTGGCATATGTTTACGGAGAGGAGTACACAAATTCTATTGCACAGATTAAAGCGCTGCGGGAGCAGTTTTTGAATACGCTGGATACGCGGACGGCCAAAGAAATACATGTACTGTCGCAGTGGGCCTCCCTTTATCGCCTGCTTATTCTCATAACTGTAATTCTGGTTGCTTTGATTCAAGTCCAAAGCATTCTTGTGATTCGCAGGAGAATTTTAGCGCCGCTTGTGGCGGTTAGGGATCAAATGGGAGAAATCGCAACCGGAAACTTGTCAGCGGCTTTCTCTATGGAATCCGATACTTCTGAAATCGGTACATTAGTCCATTCCATCCATGTTACAAAAGAGGAACTTAAAACATATATAAAGGATATTGACGAGAAACTTGCACAAATGGCCAACGGAAATATGAATCTGGAGATAGGCCGGAATTATCAGGGGGAGTTTCGTCCTATCCAGGAGGCTATGAGCCAGATTATAGATGCACTTAATGCAGCATTGATTGATATTAATATGGCGGCGGAGCATGTGACTGAAAAGGCGGAAGAAGTGTCCGCTGATTCTCAAACGCTTACACAGGGAGCGACCGAGCAGGCAGCTTCTATTAAGGAGCTGTCCGATAACAGCCGGGAAATGTCTGAACAGGTGAAAACAATAGCACAGGATGCATCGACTGCTCATGTCAACTCTATACAGGCTTCCCAACAGCTCATACTCAGCAATGAAAAAATGAAAATGCTTTCAACAGCCATGGATAATATTTCTAATGCTTCCAATCAGATTGGCGGAATTATAAAGACCATTGAAGATATTGCTTTTCAAACCAATATCCTGGCTTTAAACGCATCTGTGGAAGCAGCCCGGGCAGGGGTTTCCGGGAAAGGATTTGCAGTTGTAGCAGACGAAGTGCGCAACTTGGCTTCTAAAAGTGGGGAAGCTGCACAAAATACAGCGTCTTTGATTGAAAATACCTTGAAATTGGTGAAGGAAGGCACTAAATTAACCTCAGAAACAACCGAAGCTTTGACAGAGGCCGTGAATATTTCCCGGCATTCAGCGGAATTAATAGAGGATATTGCCGCTTCTTCTTCTAATCAGTCCCAATCCCTGGAAGAGTTAAACAAGGGTATGGAGCAGATTTCAGTTGTAGTGCAGACAAACGCTTCTATGGCGGAAAAATTTGCAATGTCTTCCCAAACGCTTAACAATCAGGCGCAGCGGCTGAAAGCTTCCGTTGGACGCTTCCGCTTGAAAGATGAAGCGCTTGTATGAGAGGCGGAAATTTTAAATGAGCTGGATGAAAAAGTTAAAGAGTTTTTTTTGTATAAAGTCAATAAAAATCAGCCCTCTGTCCTAGAAAACGGGGGCGTTGACCGTATATAAAATACGCTTTCTGGATAAATGTATTTTAATGGCGCACATGCTGTGCGCCATTTTTTATTTTCTATTTCGTACCTCGATTGACTTTAGAAAAAAGATATATTATGATAGTGTATAATAAAACTAAAATCTTTTTTAAAAAAGAAATTTTTTTGGCGGAAAAGCCGCTGTGAAAGGACAGAAGGAACATGGAAATTTCTCAGGTAAAGGATCTAGCGGATCGGTTAAAGGCCAACATTGGAAAAGTCGTCAACGGCAAGGAGGATGTTACAGACCGGGTTTTGACAGCTTTGTTTGCCTCTGGCCATCTTTTGCTGGAGGATATGCCCGGCACCGGAAAAACAACCCTGGCAAAAGCCCTGGCCAAATCCATTGAAGCGGATTTTACACGCGTCCAGTTTACCCCTGACCTTCTGCCATCAGATTTGACAGGAGTCAACTTCTTCAGCCAGAAGGAGGGGGATTTTATCTTCCGCAAGGGCCCGCTGTTTACCAATATCCTGCTGGCAGATGAGATTAACCGCACCACCCCCCGTACCCAGTCCAGTCTGCTGGAATGTATGGAGGAGGCACAGGTTTCGGTAGACGGCTCTACCTATCAGCTGGGGAGTCCCTTTTTTGTCATCGCCACCCAGAACCCCATTGAAACCCAGGGTACTTTCCCCCTGCCGGAAGCCCAGCTTGACCGGTTTTTTATGAAGCTCTCTATGGGCTATCCTTCCAAGGAAGCAGAAGAAGCCATGCTGGGACGGTTCCAACAGGAAAATCCCCTGGATTCCCTGAAGCCTGCCGCCACAAAGGAGGAGGTTGTTGAAGCCCGTGAAGCTGTCAAGGGGGTCAGGGTTTCGGATACGGTGAGAGGATACATTATCGATCTTGCCCATGCCAGCCGTACCTTTGAAGGCGTTCGGCTTGGACTGAGTCCCCGCGGCGCATTGGCTTTGATGCGCGGCGCACAGGTCAGGGCGGCGTTTGATGGACGGGATTTCGTTACCCCTGACGATGTAAAAAACATTGCCCCATATATTATGGCCCATAGGATTTTGGTGCGCGGAGGTTCTGCCCTCCGGGACGCAGATGCTGCCCCGAAAGCCTTACAGGGAATTTTGGCGGCTGTCCCTGTGCCGGTGGAAAAATAGGAGGTTCCTCATTATGCCCATATTTGTTATTTTGTTTCTGCTGGCGGTATTGTTTTGGGGGCAGATGCTGCTCTTTGGAAAAAAAGCCTTCCAGAATTTCGAGTATCGCTGTGATTTCGATTGCCCTGAGGCCTTCGAGGGAGATGAAATAGAGCTGATAGAACAGGTTTACAACCGGAAATGGGTGCCTCTGCCCTGGTTTAAAACCGAGATTACCACCAGCCGCTGGCTGGAATTTGCGGGATCCCAGTCGATTGTTACATATAATACCCGATTTGTACCCAGTTTTTTCCTTGTAAAAAGTTACCAGAAGGTTACCCGACGCTGGAAGGTTAAATGCCTGAAACGGGGAGTGTTCCCCATTGAAAGCGTGATCCTGGTTTCTACCGACCTTTTGGGGCAAAAAGTCGTTTCCCAGAAAGCGGACATTTCCGCTTGTGTAACCGTCCTGCCCCAGACGGTAGACTTAGACCAGATGTTTGTCAGCGCCAGATACCTGCAAGGGGACAATCCGGTTCGCAACCAGTTGATCCCAGATCCCTTCTATGTTTCCGGCGTGCGGGAATACCAGCCTTCCGACCCCATGAAAAATATCCACTGGAACGCCACCGCCAAGCTGGGCCGGATTATGATCCGCAATATGGAATATACCACCCGGCAGAGCATCACAGTTGTTTTAAATATGCAGTCCCGACAGTTTGAACAGGGGGAGGCCATTGACCAGGAGCGGATGGAGCAATGTATCCGTGTGGCAGCGACCCTTTTAGAGGAAACTTTGGAAAACAGCATCCCTGTTTCATTGGCTTCCAATGCATCTTTGGAAGGGAAGGACAAGGAAACCTTTGAAAGCAGCCAGAATTTTGGGCGGGAGCATATTTTAGAACTGCTGCATACTCTGGCGAATTTTCCCAAAGGCAGCAGCCTGGATTTTCCCTCATACCTCGGCGCCAGAGGGGAGATTTTTCCCTCCACTGATATTCAGATTGTCACCCCTTATTTATGCGATGAAATTTATGACTACGCCCGCGCAGCTATAAGGGAGGACAAACGGGTAACAATTTTTCTGGTGGGTTTTCCCTCTGCCAATATGCCCGATGATATTGAAATCAATATTTTAAAGGAACTTGCTGTTTTAAAGGATGAAACAGACGATGGTTTCCAAAAGGAGGCAGCAGGACAATGAAACCAGAAGAAAACCAAGACCGAAAGCCTCTGTTCCTTCTTTTAAAGGGAATGGCTGTTGCTGTTCAGCCCCTTTCAATACTTCCGCTGCTGGCAGTGTGCAATTTAACCTTGGGCGGGGGAATTTTTGGATGGGTGCAGATGGCACGCATTTCAGCAGGCATGGCGTTGGCAGGAGGCTTTGGTGCATTGCTCGGCTGGATTTCCTGCCGATACGATAATAGACCTGCTCCACAGAAATCTGTCTCCAAATCCCTGCACATTATGATGTATACTGCTGCACCTATTGTCTGCCTGCTGATTGCGCTTCTGCTTTGGCCTGTTCCTGCGGATGTGCCTGATATTGTCATCAGGCGTACAGCCCATCTTTTTCTATGTACGGGAATTTTAATTGCTGGATGGATACTTGCTGCTAGGAATATGCCTGGCAGCTATACAACCTCCTTTGAATTTTCACATTTTATACGTGGATCGGGAATATATGTAGCTGCTCTGGTATTTATTGCTTTTTTCAACGATACAATCCCTGTTCAGTTTCATGTTGCTACGTTATCCCTATCCTTTGGTATAACAGTGGTGTTCTCTATTATCCTTATGAACCAGGGCAACATTGACAGCATGATGGAGCGCAGGCGGCACAATAAAGCGTCCCTTCCAGGAAAGATCCGGCTTTATAATCTTATTATGATTGCCGGGCTGCTGTTGATTATCTTTTCAGGACTGCTGTTTGGAAATCAGATTTTTGCCGGACTGATCTGGTTGGGCAAAAAGATCCTGCTGCTGGTTATCTATATTATCATGTTTATTCTCTCAGTTCTGGGACGGGGCCAGGAGGATGGGGAAGTAGGCGGGAGCGGAAAACCTGATACCTCAATTTATGAAACGCTTGCCCAGGGTGCAGCCACTAATCCATTGTGGAATATCCTCTATGTACTGCTGATTGCGCTGGCGGTTTATCTGCTGGCCAGCAATCGAAAGGCGATTTTCAGGAGTATACGGGGCTGGTTTTCCAGGATCGGTACTGCAATCTACAATTTCCTGATGGGAAAGTTCCACTTCCGGGAAATGGGTGCAGAAGAAGGGTATTATACCGACGACGTGGAAGTTTTGACCCAGGATGACGGGCCAAAGGAAAGCGCATCCTTCCGCACAAAGAGGGAGCTGAAAAAGGCGCTGAAACAATGGCAGAAGCTCACCGATCCTGTGGAGAAGGTGCGGGGTGGATACCGCCTGATGGTTATGACCGCCAAAACCGGAAACACAGGGGTGGTATCCAGCGATACCACTGGGCAAATTCTGGGTAAAAACCGGGAAACACCCTTGGAGCCGGTTTTTGAGAAGATGAATCCGGTTTATGACCGGGTGAGATATGGAGATACATCCCCCAGCGCGGAGGAAGTTTCCGCCATTGGAAGGGAAGTAGAGGCTGCTTTTGAAAACGGCGGCATAGCTATGAGGAATCTGGCGGAACAGATGGAGCGGGAGAAAAGGGCCGCTAAGGAAGCGGCAAAAAGTGCGAGGAAAAGATAGCTGGAGGTGTTTTGAAATGTTTGTTCAGATTCTGGCCAGCAGTATTCTGGAAATCCTTCTATTCAGCTTGATTCCCTTTTTCTGGTGGCTGGTCGGGCGGCGTAACAAAGAAGGCTTCCTTTCCTGGCTTGGCTTTCGGAGAATTGAACATAAAAAAGAAGCCGCTGTATATTCTGTTGTCATTTTGGCTGCTTTTTTTGCGGTGGGCTGCTTTGCAATGTTCATCATTAGGGATGTTGAATCCGCTGTTTCACAGTTTGACGGGCTGGGGCTTGCCGGCCTTCCCAGCGTGGTTTTATATGCCCTGCTGAATACATCCCTGCCGGAAGAAATCTTTTTCCGAGGCTTCCTGCTGAAGGGGCTCAACCGTGTCTGCTTCTTCCCAACCGCTAATATGATACAGAGCATTGTTTTTGGCATGCTCCATGGAATGATGTTTGCCCCATTTGTTGGAATTGTAAAGGCGGCTGTCCTTGTTCTCTGTACCGGGGGAATTGCTTATGCAATGGGATATGTAAACGAGCAGAAAGCAAATGGGTCGATTTTTCCAAGCTGGATGATTCACTTTATAAGCAATTTGTTTTCCGGGATCATTTCTTTGTTTTCGGTCATATAATGGGAAATATATGCCAGAACAGCCATAGAATCGGGCAAAAACCGATTCTATGGCTGTTTTTATTGTGGAGTTAAAATATAAAAATACCATGCTGTCCCTTGATTTATATCTTAATTTAGGGTGTAATATAGCCACAAGAAAGGAGCTGTTATATGCAGATCATTCCTAAAAACAATATGTACACAGACCAAGATGTGTACAATTTAGTCTGTGTACATATTGAGCGTTTCTTCCATTATCCCTTTGCTACAGCGGCAAAGCCTTTTTCCAGGTCAGCCAGGATATCGTCAATATGTTCTGTGCCAATCGACAGGCGGATAGTATTGGGTTTGACGCCTTGATCCAGCAATTCCTCCGGGGAAAGCTGGGAATGGGTGGTTGTAGCAGGATGGATAACCAGGGATTTCACATCTGCAACATTGGCAAGCAGGGAAAATACCTCCAGGCTGTCAATAAACTTATACGCTTCAGCCTGTCCGCCTTTGATATCAAAGGTAAAGATAGACCCGCCGCCATTGGGGAAATATTTTTCATACAAAGCGTGGTCGGGATGGCCGGGCAGGGAAGGATGGTTGACCTTCTCTACCCGGGGATGGGCAGACAGGAAACCCACCACTTTTTTTGTGTTCTCTGCATGACGTTCCAAGCGCAGTGAGAGGGTTTCCACCCCCTGAAGCAGCAAAAAGGCGTTAAAGGGCGAAATAGCCGCCCCGGTATCCCGCAGGAGGATAGCCCGTACATATGTAACGAAAGCCGCAGGCCCAGCGGCGTCTACAAAGCTTACCCCGTGATAGCTGGGGTTCGGCTCCGCAATAGGGGCGAATTTGCCGGCTGCCTTCCAGTCAAACCTGCCGCTGTCTACAATGATGCCGCCCAAGGTGGTTCCGTGTCCCCCAATGAACTTGGTGGCAGAGTGTACAACAATATCAGCCCCATGCTCAATGGGACGGATCAGGTAGGGAGTACCAAATGTGTTGTCAATCACCAGGGGCAGTTTATGGGAATGGGCAATTTCTGCAATCGCGTCTATGTCGGGAATATCGCTGTTGGGGTTGCCCAGGGTTTCCAGATAAATGGCTTTTGTATTGGGCTGGATGGACGAGGCGGCCTCTTTCAGATTATGGGCGTCTACAAAGGTTGTCTGGATTCCATACTGGGGCAGGGTATGGGCCAGAAGGTTATAGCTGCCGCCATAGATGGTCTTTTGGGCTACAATGTGATCCCCTTCCTGTGCCAGCGCCTGGATGGTATAGGTGATAGCTGCCGCGCCGGAAGCGGTTGCCAGTGCCGCCGCGCCTCCTTCCAGTGCCGCGATCCGCTTTTCCAGCACGTCCTGTGTGGAATTGGTCAGCCTGCCATAGATGTTTCCGGCGTCAGCCAGCCCAAAACGGGCGGCAGCATGGGCAGAATCCCGGAAAACATAGGAGGTTGTCTGGTAAATGGGTACTGCCCTGGAATCAGTAGCGGGGTCGGGCTGTTCCTGCCCCACATGAAGCTGCAAAGTTTCAAATTTATATTTGCCCATGGGAAAATTCCCCTTTCTTAGTGGATGTGATAGCATTATAAACCTATTTACCCACTTTGTCAATAGGTTTATTCCTTTATTGAAAACCTATTTACCTTGTGGTATGATAGGGTATAAAGGAGATGGTTTTTTTGATGATTTCTACAAAAGGCAGGTACGCGCTTCGGTTTCTGGCGGATATTGCAGAACATCAGGCAGACGGCTTTGTCCCGTTGAAAGACGCGGCGTCACGCCAGGAGATTTCAGAAAAATATTTGGAGATTATTGTAAAAGAATTGGTAAAAGGCGGTCTGCTTGATGCTATGCGGGGGAAAGGCGGCGGGTACAGGCTGAACCGCTCCCCGGATGAGTATAATGTGAAGGATATTATTGAGCTGATAGAGGGGCCGCTGGTTCCTGTTGCCTGTTTGGCGCCAGGGCAGGCCGTTTGTCCCCGGAGAAAGGGTTGCCGGACGTTCCCGCTATGGCAGGGGTTGTACAAGGTAATTTCGGATTACCTTGTACAGTTTACTTTGGCAGATTTTTGCAGCGGAGAACTGTGAGTTTGAGAAAGCAAATGAAAAAAGGTTTAGACTGCTATAGGCGGTTCTTTGCTGAAGGTCTTCCCTCTACTATGCTTCATTGGTTAAGGGCCTGTTCAGAATCTCCCTGCGCACGTCTTATCGGCAGATTTTCCGCCCGGACTGCGTTAAAAACCCTTGCAATCGTCAGGATTGCGCGTTGGCTGCCTGCCAACACACGGCTTCTTTGCCTTGCCGGGCAAAAAATCCGCTCGTTAATCCGCACATGTTGAGATCCTAAACGGGCTCTAAGAAACCTGATGTGCCGCAAATGCCTTATACGCAATAACTCCCCCCGTTACAATAAAAAGAACAGAAACCGGCAAAGCCCAAACCGCGTATAACAGCCCGCTCCCCATCTGCTCAATAGCCATAAGGGACACAAACTGCACATGAAACAGCGGCAAAAGTGCGAGGATGTGAAAAAATCCGCTGGTTTCCGGTACTGGGACAAGGATCGGCAGCATATACAGCGCCGCACAGACCACAAAAGCGGAAAGCTGGTTTTGGGAGAGGGCAGAGAGCGCCAAAGCGATTCCTGTTACAGAGATCACATTGGTGAAGCCCAAAAGAATCTGATAACAAAGCAGTTCTCCAACTGTAATATTGAAGGGGATGAATCTTTCTGCAAACTCCAAGGGTGCAAAGAGTATGCTGCAGTCCAGGCCCTCTTTTCCGTAAAACAGGAAGGCAAGCAGCAGATTTGCCCCAGCAATTACAAGGAAAGCTCCCGCCGATGTGATTAAGCTGGCGGCGATTTTCGCAGCAGCACATTTGGAGCGGCCGTATCGGGCGGTGAGGATAATGCTGTCAACTCCGCCATATTCGCCGGAGAAAACAGAGGACACAGCCAGAATCAGCACAAAGGACAAAATGATAAAAATCTGGACCATATTGGAGCTTATAGTCAGCCATCCATCAACATACCCAATTTTAATGGCCTCATCCCCATATACATCAGAGACCGCTGCCCCATTCCAATGCCCTTCTGGATTGGAAAAATGGGGAGCCACAGCCGACCAGACAGCGTTTACTCCAAGATAAATGGCGTTTATCCCGCCTGGGCGGGTTTTCGGTGCAAGGTCGGAAAGCATCTGCTGAACTTTTTCATCGGTGAGGATTCCGTCATATCGTGCAGCGGCAGCCTTGTTGATTTCAACGGCGGTTTTCCCCTTTCCCTCCATTTGAAGCAAGGGATCGAAGGCGTACATATTCCAATAGCTGGAATAGGACAAAAGCAGGGAGAACAACAGAACCAGCAAAAGACCTCCCCAAATGATGGGGCGTTCCAAAACCTTGCGCAGCTCGAACCTGGTTAAATCTTTCATGGCTTTTCCGCTCCTTTAAAGTAATACAGATACAGGTCTTCCAGAGTTGGCGGAACGCTGACCGCTTCCGGGCCAGGGGCTTGCCCGCTGATGATCCGCAGAGTCATTTTCCCGTTTTCCTGCCGAAGATTGCTGACATCGAACCAGGAAGTATATTCTTCCGCCTGCTGGGGAGTGACTGTATATTCCCACACATTTCCTTCAATTTCAGAGATAATCTCCGACGGGCTGCCAAACTGGATAACCTGTCCTGTTTTCATCAGAATGATTTTTTCGGCAATGGATTCTACATCAGACACAATATGGGTGGACAACAAAACAATCCGGTCTTTGGCAAAAAGGCTGATGAGATTGCGGAACCGCACCCGTTCCTTGGGGTCAAGGCCGGCGGTGGGTTCGTCTAAAATTAAAATATGTGGGTCATTCAGCATGGCCTGGGCAATTCCCAAGCGTTGTTTCATGCCGCCGGAAAAGGTTTTGATTTTGCGGTTGGCATCTCCTATAAGCCCTACTGCTTCCAGAAGCTCTGCGGATTTTTTCTTGGCAGCGGTTTTGTCCAGTCCCTTTAAGGCCGACGCATACAGAAGAAAATCGAATGCACTGAAATGGGGGTAGTACCCGAAGTTCTGGGGCAGGTATCCCAGAAGCTTCCAGTAATCCTCTCCAAGCCCCCGCACACTTTCCCCGTTTAAAAGGATCTCCCCGGAGGTCGGCGCTTGCAGGGTGCACAGCAGGCGCATGAATGTGGTTTTTCCTGCGCCGTTGGCCCCAAGAAGGCCATTAACCCCCTTTCTAAGTGTCAGGCTCATATTGCTGACCGCCGTTTTGGTGCTGTATCGCTTGGTAAGCTCAATGGTTTTTAATTCCATGTTATATGCTCCTTTTTAGTTGCTGGAAAGCTGGAAGGTTTCCACAATGGCAGACAGCTCGGTTTCCCATTGCTCCGCTTCGCCGGAGGGATAGGAATAGAACAGCCCCCAAGTGCCGCCCTTTGATTCGTACAGCGACACTTTGCTGATAACGCCTTCCTTTTCCCGTTGGATGGTTTCGCCGTCTGGTTGGTAATCGTCAGCGGCAAGGGATTCCCTGGCCTGCTCCGCCGTCTGTCCCTCAAAGGAAACAACCCAGATGCGGACGCTGGTTAAAACCTGGGAATCTTTCAAAGCAGCCCACATTCCCATAGAAACAGGAGTCCAGTCTTCTTCTGGGATATCAAGGGAATAGGCTTCCTGCTCAGGCTGGTTTGTCAGCTTGCTTTCACTTTGAGAAGAGCCGCCGGATTGAGAAGAAAGAGTCCCTTTTGCAGAACACCCTATCAGGGATACTGCAAGTACAGACGCAGCCAGAAATCCTATGAGTAGTTTTTGAATGTTGTTTTCCATAAAGAAAAACCTCCTTGTTTTATGTTACAAGGAGATTTTACAAGTAATTTATCTATTTTTTATCTACTTTTGTTTCAATCCTTGCTCGGTAATTTTACAGAGTGCGAAGAATTGCTATTTCATGCTGAAAAAACTTTTCACCTTAGCCCCGTTGGGAAGGTTCTCTATTTTCAGGTATCCGCCGTGATGCTCGCATAATATCCGGCAGATGTACAGGCCAAGTCCAAAATGCTCACCGTTGTCCTTGCCGCAGGTATCAGTATAATAAGGCGTAATAGCTTTATGCAGGCTTTCTTTGGAAAAGCCGGGGCCGTTGTCGGTGACTTCCAGACACAGCCCGCCGGATTCCTCCTTGATGGAAAGAGTTACTTCCGAAGCTGCATAGCGGGCAGCGTTTGCCGTCAGGTTGCTGCATACCTGGGAGAGAAAGCCTTCATCCATCTGCCAGCTTTCCGAAAATATCCTGTTGTGAAAGTGGAATTCCTTCCCGTGGGCGCGGCACTCCATTTCACCTGTTTCTTTCAGGGTATTTAAAAGCTCATCCAGCAGAATTTCTCTGTATTCCGGTTCCATGTCTTCCAGACGGCGCAGACGGCTCATGCTGGAAACATACTGTTCCAGCCGCTTGATATGCTTTTCCATGGTGAGTGCGGTTTCCTGCGTGAACGGCTCTGGACTGGTTTGGAGCATTTCATTATAGCCTTTCAGCACCGTCAAAGGGGTCCGCAGGTCGTGGGCAAAGGCAGCGTTAAGCTGTTTGCGCTCCTCAATCTGCCGCCACATCTCGGAGAAATTCGCCGCCAGCATGGAGCGCATGGTTTCAAAGGACTGACAGAGCTGCCCCATTTCGTCTTTGCTGTCATAGCCCAAGGAAAAATCAAGGTCGCTGCGGGAGATTTTTTCTGACGCAGACCGGAGCAGGAGAAGGGGCTTTTTCAGCTTGCTGCGGTAAAAGATCATGATCCCAAGCGCTACACAGGCTGTCGAATACACCGGTGTGGCGGCAATCGGGAGGAAGTTTAAAAGCCTGACCTTTTGTTCATCGTCTTCGGAAAACGGAACAGGCCCAATGCCGATTTTGGTTCCTTCTCCTAGGCGTTTTCCGTCCTCGGTGGTCAGATAGTAGGTTTCTCCTAAAAATGGATATTTTTCCCGGATACCGGAATCAGCCCTTTCGCAGAGGGAAAAGGTAGCAGCACAGAGAATAAAGTCCAATACTCCAAAGACTATGACACAGCATAAGAGGCTTTTTTGAAGGGAGAGGTTCCGCCATAAGCTTTTTATCTGCTCCATTTGTAGCCGCACCCCCAGACAGTTTCTATATAGGTTTTGCCGGTACGGGCGGACAGCTTGGAGCGTATCCGCCGGATATGCTCCGCTACAACGCTGCTGTCTCCATCGCTGTCACAGCCCCAAACACGCTCATAAATCCGTTCTTTGTCGAAAACCTGTCCCGCGTTCTGGGAGAGAAGCTCCACAATGTCGAATTCCTTTTTTGCCAGGGGGATTTTTTTGTTTTGCAGGGACAGGGTTCGCTCAGAATAGTCGATGGTAAGGTCGCCGGAAAATTTCACCTGTGCTTCGCTCCGGCTGCGCGCCTCCCGCCGGAGATGGGCCTGGATGCGGGCTTCCAATTCTATCAGGGAAAAGGGCTTGACGATATAATCATCCCCACCTGCCGAGAAGCCTTTTACTTTGTCGGCGTCTTCGATGCGGGCAGTGAGGAACAGGATGGGGCAGGGGATATGACCCCGGATACGGCGGCAGACTTCTAAGCCGTCTATATCCGGCATTTGGATGTCAAGGAGAATGAGATCAGGAGCTTTTCCGGCTTGACAGAGGGCTTCGCCGCCGTTGGCAGCAGTGAAAACCTGGTAGCCTTTGGATGTGAAAAACTGCCGGAGCATTGTCACAATGTCCGGTTCATCGTCAACAATGAGGATTTTTGACTGCATGGATACCGCCTCCTTGGTTTCAGTATACCATGGAATATTCAACTTTTTATCAACTGAGTTTGATCACGCAGAGAATTTCCTTTGCGGAGGGATGATATCAAGGTTTCAGCCATTTCTTTAACAATACGGATTTCGTACGCGTCGCAGCTCTCTAAAAGCTGGGAAATATCCCGTTCAAATTGAACTTTGGCGTGTACAACATTATCACAGAGAACATCGTCAGCTGTAACCTTTAAAGCATTTGCCAGCCCAACCATTGTTGTTAAGCTTACACGGGTTGTCCCTGTTTCGATATTACTCAAATGTGTGGGAGAGATTCCCACTCTTTCAGCAAGCTGTTCCTGTGTCAAATCCGCTTTAATCCGCGCTATTTTGATTCGCTTACCGATTGCCTTATAGTCAAGCTCCATTTTCGTTTCTCCTTTGTACAAAAATTTGAATATATGTATTGTAACTACGGAGAAACAATGTTATAATAATCTATATCCGTATTATACGGATATAAATTATTATGGGAAAATTTTTCTTATGTCTAACTGGGGGGATAGAAAATGCCTGACTATAAGGAAATGTATTTGGAAATGGTTCGTAAAACCGAAAAAGCGATCCAAATGTTAATAGATGTCCAGCGGCATTGCGAAGATTTATATATAGAGTCTCCAAAGCCAGAATTAAAGGTGATGAAACAAGACGCTTCTGCTTCAAATCCGGCAAATGATGACTTCCAAAAGAATTAAAAAATCATTTCTGTTTGAATGGGATATGGGAAATCCGTTGGAGGGGCAATGTTATCAACTTAGTGAATACAACATATTTAACGTGAGTTTGATGGGGAAAGGGAGATGTGAGATATAAGCTTAGATTTAATACTGTTTGAACGGCAAGGTAGAACCCCCCAGCCTCGCGCGAAACTAAGTTTCGCAACGCTCCGGCAGCAGGTCAGCTCGCTGACCTGAACCCCCTTTCAGGGGAGCCATGTACCAAACGGTTCATACTCATGCGGTTTTCTTGCTCTTTTCCATCAAGCTCACGTTAATATAACGTGAGTTCGACGAGAAGTAATTCAAGAAAAGGCATAAATCCAGGGGTTGAGGGGAGCGGCAGCTCCCCCAGCCTCTCCTGAAAGGGGAGGTGGCGAGCAAAGCGATGCCGGAGGGGTTCTACCTTACCGGTTAAGTGGCTTCAATTTTAGCCTTCTAAGCCCCTTTTCCCCATCGAACTCACGTTAATATAAATTTCTTAATTTGATGCCATTGGTTGGAGGGGAGATTAAATTATCCTTATATTTTGGTGAAAAGAAATTTATTAGAGACTATTAAATAAACAATGCGGCTGTGAAGGTATAGACTTCCAGCCGCATTATTGTTATAATAAGAACAAGTTAAAACCATTGGCTAACTTGTATATGACGTTTATAAGGAATTTGACAGGGGGGAGATTTAATGAGGCTTTTGATAATACGGCATGGTGAAAGCGAGGCGGACATCCTTCACGTATATGAAGGGCGGGCAGATTTTGAACTGACGGAACGCGGGCATAAACAGGCGGAAGCGATGAGCGAATATGTAACGCAGAACTACCAAATTGACAGGATATATTGCAGCCCGCTCAAAAGAACGGCACAGACTGCCGAATATTTGAGATTAAAGACAAACGCCCCGTTGTTTTTGGAAGAACGTTTAATGGAATTTAACAATGGGCTGATAGCCGGATTAAAACCCGACATTGTAGCGGAAAAGTATCCTAAACAGGAGGTTCCCCGGCATTTATCGGTATATGAACAGGAAAGCGCCCTTGAATTCAGATTCAGGGGAGAGTATATGCTGTCAAAAATGATCTATGAAAACCAGGGGAACAGCACCATAGCTGTTGTTACACATGGAGGTATGATAAGCCAGCTTTACCGATCTTTTTTCGGTCTTCCTATGGAAAGGAAATTTTCCTTTCGGACAGGCGATACCGGGATTCACGAGTGGCTGATAGACGGGGACGCCCGCTCTGTTATAAGAGCCAATTATCAACCGCACAATCTGTAATTTTACCTGTTGGATAGAATTCTTTAACAGACAGAGAGACAAACCAATAAAAAAGCAGTTTAAAAAGGAGCTGAACATCATGGAATACTTGCTTTCCCCTAAAACAGAGAAAGACATTGCCTCCCGCTATTCGGAAACCGTTGTGCTTCTCAAAGAACTCTGCAAAATTCCCGCGCCCTCCAACCATGAGGAAAAACGCGCTGCCTGGATTAAAGGCTGGCTGGAAAATATCGGAGCGCAGGGCGTCTATATTGATGAGGCGTTAAATGTCGTCTATCCTGTCAGCTGCGAAAACCGGAATGATATCGTCGTCTTTATGGCCCACACCGACACGGTTTTCCCCGATATGGAGCCAATGCCTATGAAAGAAGAGGATGGGAGGCTGTATTGTCCCGGTGTGGGGGACGATACTGCCAACGTTGCAGTTCTGCTGACCACCGTTAAATATGTCATCGAGAAGAAGCTGACCCCAAGCTGCGGGATGTTATTTGTCTTCAACTCCGGCGAGGAGGGGCTCGGCAATTTAAAGGGATGCCGCCAGCTGATGAAGGACTTTGAAGGCCGGGTGGCCGCAGTCGTTTCCCTGGACGGCGGAATGACCCATTATTGCAACAAATCTGTTGGTTCCCACCGGTACCGGGTGGAGGTTCGGACAGAGGGCGGCCATTCCTACGGCAGCTTTGGCAACCGCAACGCCATTGCAGTCATGTCCAGCCTGATTACTGCGCTGTATTCTGTCAAAGTCCCCCAGGACGGTGACAGCAGGACCACTTATAATGTAGGCGCTATCTCCGGCGGAACTTCTGTGAATACCATCGCCCAGCAGGTTTCCATGCTGTATGAATACCGCTCCGATTCCAAGGTCTGTATTGACCGGATGGAGAAGATGTTTTACAGCCTGATCGACGCTTACCGCAATATGGGCGTTGAAATAGACATAGAGGTTATGGGCAAGCGCCCCTGCATGGGCGAGGTGGACCCCCAAGCCCAGGCGGAGCTGGAAAAGAGGTTTTCATCCATTATGAAAGCCTACAATGGAGGGGTGGAGCCGGCAGCAGGTTCTGGCTCCACTGACTGCAACATCCCGTTTTCCATGGGGATTCCTTCCATCTGCTTTGGCGGATACAATGGGAAAGGAGCCCATACCCGCGGGGAATCTATTGAACTGGAAAGTTTGGTTCCTGGCTTGAAGATTGTTGCGGCTTCGGTTTTGAGTTATTTTAAAGGTTGTTGACAATATAAAGAAAACTAAGAACCTGTATTCACAACCGCTGCACGCCGTCCGGCTGGTCTTTTTCCCGCCATACTGCGTCGGTTTCCCTTGCCATACGTCAGTATGGCTGCGGAAAATCTCCTTGTCTGACGGGAAAAATCCTCATCCATCCGGCATCCCTCGGTTATGAATACAGGTTCTAAATATAATTAAGGTGAAAAGGGGTTGATGTTATGGATAATACTGCAATCGTCCATATTCCTATGGATGCAGATTTAAAGCAGCAATTTGAGGATTTTTGTGATAATATGGGTATATCTATGGCAACAGCTTTCAATGTTTTTGCAAAAAAAGCAGTACAGGAATACAGGATGCCTTTTGATATCAGCGGTGATATACCAAATTCAGAAACAATCGAAGCCATAGAGGAAGTGCAGCGTATGAAGGCAGACCCAACTGTCGGTAAAACTTATACCGATGTTGACCAGATGATGAAGGAGCTGCTTGCATAATGTATCAGATAAGGCCAACTGTAAAGTTTCAGAGAGATTTGAAACGGATAAAAAGGCGGGGATTTGATCTTTCACTGCTTACGGATATTGTGAAAAAATTGGCGGCAGGGGAGCAGCTGCCGCCCAAAAATCACGATCATCCGCTTTATGGCAGATACGTTGGCTGTCGTGAGTGTCATATTGCCCCAGGCTGGCTTTTGATTTATGAAATAGACGGAAAAGATTTAATTTTATATCTTACCACAACTGGTTCGCACAGCGATTTATTCTGATAGAAATTCAACCTTTTTGTGTACAGAAGATGCTGTAGCAAGAGCGTTACAGCATCTTTTATATTGAAGAAAGGAAAAACATGGAAATTATAACTGAGCGTTTAATCATCCGCAGCCTAAAACCAGAGGACAAATCCGCTTTTATTGAAATGGCCTCTGATGGAAGCCTTTATGAGATTTTTGGCGACTGCCGGGAGTGCGGGAAATGGATGGGCGGCTGGCTTCGGGAAGCGATCCAGCTTGACCTGGAAAACAATCCTAAAAAGGATTATTTAGCCTATGCTGTTGTGAATAAAAAGGATGGTGCCGTAATCGGCTCGGTGGGATGCTCATACTATCAGGATTTAGGGGAGACAGGGCTTACCTATTTTATCGGTTCGGCGTACAGAAGGCAGGGATTCGCTTTGGAAGCTGCCAAAGCGTACACGGATTACTTTCTGAAAAACTATAACACAGACAGGATAACCGCCGCCGCCAAGGCAGACAATCCTGCATCCTGCAAAACCTTGGAGCGGGTTGGCTTCCGTTTGTTGGAAACAAGGCAGTATCAGGATATCAATGACGATGCTCCCCATGAATATTGCTTTTACGAGATGAAAAAGTAAACATAACAGAGGAGCTGTGAGGATTTTAACTTTCCTCACAGCTCCTTTTTTATTTTCGATGATAGCGTTTCCCGGCAAAAGAAAATCTCCCCTTTTTATAAGGGAAGATGAATAAAAAACAGTATATGAGCTGATTTTGACACGAATATAAACACACACCCTGGTTTCCAATCCAGATTGTATATATACTATACTATGGAAACATTAAAATGTCAAGGAATTTTGAGAAAAAAAGAGCTTTTCACCTGTTCCCAGCTATGGATTTCAGGGAAGCATCCTGGAAGGGGAGGAAGAACTTTGTCCTATGGCGCTGATTCTGCTATAATGATAAAACCTCAAAATGGAAAGGAGCGTTATACCATGCAGCAAATCTATCTCAACCGCATTGAAAAAGCCTTCACTGTCTCCGTCCCGCAGAAGGGGAACCGCCTGCGGGGAATCTTTGTCCGGGAAAAGCGGAAGGTTCAAGCCCTGGAAAATATTACTTTCTCGGTGGAAGCCGGGGAGCTGGTGGGCTACATAGGCCCTAACGGGGCGGGAAAATCCACCACTGTCAAGGTTATGAGCGGTATCCTAAACCCTGACGGCGGCGAGTGCCGTATCCTTGGCCGTGTCCCCTGGAAGGAGCGGGAAGCTTATGTTGGCCATATCGGGGTTGTCTTTGGACAGCGGAGCCAGCTTTGGTGGGATGTTCCGGTAGAAGATTCCTTCCAGTTCCTCCGGGATGTGTATTCTGTCCCCCACGGAAAGTATCTGGACAGGATTTCACAGCTCTCCAAGGCTTTGGAACTGGAAGCACTGCGGAATGTTCCGGTGCGGCAGCTCTCTTTGGGCCAGAGGATGCGCTGTGAAATCGCCGCCGCGCTCCTTCATTCGCCGGATATTCTCTTTTTGGACGAGCCGACCATTGGCCTGGACGCAGTGTCCAAGCTCTCTCTGCGCCGGTTCCTCAAAGAAGAAAATCAAAAAACAGGTGTGACCATCCTCCTGACCACCCACGATATGGATGATATTGAAGCGCTCTGTCAGCGGGTTATGACCATCGGCCATGGCAAGCTGCTTTATGACGGCTCCTTGGATGCCCTCAAAGAAAGATATGCGCCCCTGCACCGCATCCGCGCGAGGCTTTCCCAGGAATGGGGAAATGAAAAGGAGCTTCCTGTTCTGGCGGGATTGTCCGATCTTTCCATAGAAGGGGACACTGTAACCGCCATGTTTCATCCCAAAGACTTCCCAGCCCCCAGAGCTGCCGCCCTATTAGCAGAAGCTTTTACTCTGCGGGATCTGACCATTGAAGAACAGGATATTGACCAGATGATTGCCGCAATGTATAAGGAGATGTCATTATGAGCGCAGAAATTCGGATGACAGCAAGCCCGCCTTCCAAAACCGCGCCCTGGAAAGCGTATTTCTCTATTTTCCGCATTGAACTGCTGCAAAAGGTGCAGTACCGAATTGCCGCCCTTGCGGGAGCTGCCACCAGTATTTTCTGGGGAATTGTTGAGATTACAGTCTACACTGTCTTTTACAGATATGCTGACAACAATGCTGCCGGAATCGCCGCAGGAATGACCCTTCAACAGCTTGCCTCTTACATTTGGCTGGGACAGTTTATGTTCCTGATACAGCCCCGTGTTCCCGGGGAGTTTACGCAGAAAATCACCTCCGGCGATGTGGGCTTGGAGCTATGCCGCCCTATGCGCCTTTACCGCCACTGGTTCGCCAGGCTGGCGGCCATCAATTTAAGCAGTTTGCCGGTGCGGGGTGCGATGGTGCTGCTGGCGGGCATCATCCTGCCGGGCGGTTATCGGATGTCCCTGCCCGCTTCCCCGGCGGGGTTTGCAGCCACGCTGATTTCGGCGGTGGGATCACTGCTGCTCTGCACCTCTTACGGGATGTTTGTCACATCTGTTCGTATGAATGTTTCCTGGGGAAATGGCCCCATGTTTATTCTGCTGCTGGTTCCCGGTGTGCTGTCCGGCACCTATCTTCCTTTGCAGCTTTGGCCAGATTTTATGCAGAAGTTCCTTCTGTTTCAGCCCTTCGCCGGATACGCCGATCTGCCGATACGCCTTTACATCGGCTCCCTTGCGCCGTCTGACGCTGTGTGGGCGGTAGGACTGCAGATTCTTTGGTCTGGCTTCTTTATCTTTTTGGGAAACCTAGTTATGAACAGGCAGCTGAAAAATATTGTGGTGCAGGGAGGTTGATGTTTTATGAAAGCGAGTACTTCTCCCGGAAATCTTTCCCTCTACTGGCAGTATATCCGCATCCATGCCCGCTCCGGCGTCCAGTATAAGGGCTGGTGGATGATGCTGATTCAGGTTATCTTTGTCGTCTTTTCCGACGTCATCTCCACCCTGCTGATGTTTGACCGCTTTGGGAACATCGGGGAATGGTCCGTAGACCGGATCCTTCTGATCTACTTTACCGCTGTAACCGCCTTCGGGCTGGCGGAAGTTTTCTGCCGGGGATTCGATTCCTTCCCCTACGGCATGGTGCGCAAAGGAGGATTTGACAGGGTTCTGCTCCGGCCAAGACCGCTTACTTTGCAGGTTGCCGCATCCGCTTTCCATCTCCACAGGCTGTCGCGGCCGCTGTGCGGGCTGGGGGTTATTGCCTTTCTCTTTGGCAAGCATCATGTCATCATGAATCCGGCCCGGCTCCTAATGCTTTTGGCTGCGCTGCTGGGAGGCTTTTTGATGTATGCAGGGGTGTTTATCCTCACCTCCGGCATCTCCTTCTTTACCATACAGGCAATAGACTGGATTTACATTTTCACAAATGCAGGGTATCAGGTGACAAGGTGCCCGGTGGAATATATGCCCAAGGCGCTGTACCGGGTGTTTACCTTTATCATCCCAGTGCTGGTGATCAGCTACTACCCCATGTCTGCCATCTGCGGCTGGGGAGAACCCATGTGGAAGGGCTGGCTGCCGCTGCCGGTGGGGGCAGGGTTTTTGCTGGCTTCCTGGTTGGTGTGGAAGTTTGGAGTCAAGCATTATAAGAGTACAGGGAGCTGAAAAAATGATTTTATCCCTTCAAGGTTGTATGGCGGCGGGCAAAACAACCGCCGCCCGCTATCTCCAGCAGCACGCGCCGGAAATCCATGTATCCTTTGAAGACAACGCCGCTGTGGTTCAAAAGGTAAAAGAGCGTGGATTGAAAAAAGATATTTATGAAGATTATCTTGAAATCCAGCGGCTGTATATCCTCCATGAAATTGAGCGCTGGGAGCGGGTTTCCCAGTATTCCAAGGTCGTGATGGATTTTGGTGCAGAGGAGGTCGAATTTTATACCCTGAACTACCCCAAAGCCATAGGAAGGGAATGGGAGATAGCCGAACCGCTGAAACAAGAGCTGGCAATGCTACGGGAGTGTATGCCGGACAAAATTCTTTTCCTGGAGGCGGATGAAAAGATCCTCCAACAAAGGAAAAAGCAGGACGCCTCCCGTACCAGAGGCTTTTTTGATTTTTATATCCGGTCGCTTATGCCATTAAAACGGGAATGGTTTCGGAGCAGGGAAGAAGTAGACTCTTTGGACACTGCTTATTTGACTGCCCCGGAAACAGGGGAGCGGGTTAAAAGGTGGGCTGAAAGTATCTTTATTGTTAGCAAATAACGGCTTTCTCAGAAAAAGATTGCAATTTGCCGTCAATTCCGGTATAATTTTTTAAGCAAAAGCAAGTTCCAAAACAAAATACATAAGGAAAGGAATTGACGCTTATATGAATAAGCAGAATAAAAAAATCGGGATTGCACTGGCAGTTTTAGCGGTGTTGGCTGTGATATTTGCAGCAGTATACTTTTTTAACCGTCCCCAGGGGACAGCAGGAGATAAAACCATAGAAGTTGCAGTTATCTTTGGGGATGGAACTTCTAAAAGCCATACCATTCAAACAGCAGAGGAATTTTTGCGCGGGGCATTAGAACAGGAAAAAATAGTTTCCGGTGAGGAAAGCCAATACGGGCTGTTTGTCAAAACCGTTGACGGCGTGACTGTTGACGACTCGAAACAGGAATGGTGGAGCTTTACCAAAGATGGGCAAATGCTGGAAACCGGCGTTGACACTACCCCTATTGCTGACGGAGATCACTTTGAAATCACCTTGACCGCTGGCTATTGATGAAAATGATAAATGGAAGGACGGCACTGAAAAGTATCATACTCTCCGGGCTGCTGGGGGCGCTGCTGCTGACCGTTCAGGTGGTATTGGCGCCCCTTCCCAATGTGGAGATGGTTTCCCTGTTGGTGGCGCTTTATGCATTGGAATTTCCTAGACAAGCTCCTGGCGCGTTAATGGTATTTGTGGTGCTGGAAGGATTGATTTATGGGTTTGGCCTGTGGTGGATTATGTATTTATATGTGTGGCCGCTGCTGGCAGTGATCTGTTGGATTTTTAGGAAAACGGATTCCGTTTTATTCTGGGCGGCTGTTTTAGGGATATTCGGGATGATGTTTGGAGCTTTGTGCGCCATTCCTTATGGAATCGCCGGGGGACTGGCAGCAGGAATGGCTTACTGGGTCAGCGGGGTTCCTTTCGATCTGCTGCATTGTGGCGGGAATGTGGTGTTGGCATTAGTATTGTTTAAGCCGTTAAGGATGGGGATAAAAAGGATTAAACAATATCGAATAGATTAATAGATGATTTATTAGAGACTGGAGCAATACAACAACAGGGAAGGACTGTAAAAGCAATTCACATTTTTTGGAAAGTCTGTCCCGCTTCAGATCACCATACACTTTTGGAAAAAATAAATAAAGCAGTTAACCCCCTCCTTGGCTGTCTTTTGGCAGCCAAGGAGGGGGTTGCTAGATAGCGAATATTAAGACATTTTTTCTTCCGCCAATGCCTCATCTGTCTGAGATGGGAGGGGCTTCCGTTTAATCAGCAGCCTTTGGATTCTTTGATCTTCCACCTCTAAAACGGAAATGGTCAGATTTTCAAAGGTAAAGGATTCCCCAGGTTCCGGCAAATGCTCCAGGCTTTCCAAAACCCATCCACTCAAGGTATTATAATCTGATTCAAAATTTTTCGGGTTCATATCCAGATAGTTAAACATATCGTATATGTTCAAATCGCCAGAGGCTTCAAAGGTATCTTCGCTTTTCTTCAGGAAGGGGATTTCTACCTCATCGCTTTCATCCCAGATATCGCCTACCAGTTCTTCCAGAATGTCTTCCATGGTGACAATGCCCATGGTTCCCCCATAGTCATCCGTTACAACCGCCAGATGGGTTTTAGAACGTTTCAGTTCATTGAGCAGAAAGGAAATTTTCATGGTTTTGTGTACAAAGGGACAATCATGGAGAAGGGAACGGAGTTCTGGCTGTTCTCCGGCAGACAGTGCCAGCAGGTATTCACGGACGTACAGAATCCCTATGATATTATCTATGTTCTTTTCATATACCGGTATCCTGGAATAATGACCTTCGCGTACAGTTTCATAGACTTCTTCCGGCGTGTCTGATATGTTGATGGCTGTTAAATCCACACGGGGCGTCAGGATTTCCTGGGCAGTGATTTCATCGAAATCCAGGGCGCTTTGTACCAGATCGCTTTCCTGTTTCTCCAAAACGCCTTCGCCTTCTATCGTTTCTATAATGTACTTCAGTTCGCTTTCTGTGACATATGGCTGTGCTTCCGCAGGTTCTTTACTGCTGACAGTCAATTTTTTGATTTGCAGGAATATCCATACAACCGGCTTTAAAATCTTCATTAAAAAGGAAATAATCCCAGAGAATTGCAGCGTCAGTTTTTCGCTGTTGGATTTTGCATAGCTTTTTGGAAGTATCTCGCCAAAAATTAGAACAACGATCGTAGTGACAATTGTAGATACTAACGGCCCATAAGCTGCACCTAAAAGATCAGTAGCGATAACCGTCGCCAAAGATGCAGAGGCAATATTTACAATATTATTTCCCACAAGAATGGTTGTGAGAAAACCATCGTAATCCTCGGCAATGGCAAGGGCGCGTTTGGCTTTTTCGTTGCCGTTTTCCACCAGGTTTTTTAAACGCATAGTGCTTACGGTAGACCAGGCCGTTTCCGATGCGGAGCAGAAAGACGACCCTGCTAATAAAAGAAGCACGCTGACAAATTGTAACCAACTGGGACTGCCCAAAACTAACATCAACTCCTGTAAATTTAAAATAATAATATTTGTCTGGCTTAGAGCCTATCCCAAAATTAACTGCGCCCAATCCAGCTTGCATATTTTCCGCCCAACCACGTTAATTTCCCTTGCCGGGCGGCAGCCTGCCTGCGGAAAAGCGCCTTGTTTGGCAAAAAATCTGACTGCGCAGTCTGGAGGCGCTTCATTCTGGGATAGGCTTTTAATGCCAGATCATAGACTGAGTATGGACGGGTTCTCCAGATTCCAGAGCTTTTTCCATACATAACGCTAAATAGGTATCCTGGAGAGCCTGGGGAAGGGGATAAAATGCCTCCGCTGTGCCGCGAACATATTCATGCATTTTTACCAGGCAGTCAGCTATTGCAATTTCTTCATCGCCTATACGGGCTGGAATAAAGGGATTATGGTACAGCTCTCTTTCCCCTAAAGTGACGCTTCTGGGACAGAACCCGTCATGATCGTCCCCGACTCCGTGGTCATACCGGCGGAAATCCCCTGTAGACGGGGTGCCATCCGCTGAAAGCCAGAAAATACTGTCGTCATTAATTTCACCGCGGTGCCCTAAAATTTGAATCCCGCTGCGCCGTATATAAGAACGGTATTGTTCGCCGGAAAAGTTATAGACCCCTGTTTTCCCATTGGAAAAGGAAAACGTGCATAAGTCACGGTTGACGCTTTTAACAATATACTGCTCAGGGTGAAGCTCCCCGTCACGGGTACGGGTCTGGGTGGCTGGAATTAGAAAACGCTGTCCACGAATTACACAGTTTTCAAAGCCGACTCTTAAAAACTGCCGCAGCAGGTTGATCCCGTGATAGCCATGGCAGAGCGACTGTTCAACATAGGAAACCTCCCCTAAAAGGCCAAGACGGACAGCTTCCAGTTTAGCCGCAATCATAGGACGGGCAAAATACTGTTCTGCAATTTGAACTTTTGCCTGATGCCGGGAATATTCATTCCAGAGACTTTCCAGTTCCGGGATACTCCAGGCTGGGGGAGTTTCACATAAGACAGGAACGCCCATTTTCATTAAAAGGCGGAGATATTCCGGTGCGGCACTCCGATGAACACTGAGGACAACATATTCAGGGGAAGCTGCCATGAACTGGTCAAAATTAGTAAATGCTTTCACCCCAGTTTGGGAAGTATAAGACTGGGCTTTTTCAGCATCCCGAAGAAGCACCCCCGTTATTCCGAAACGTTCCGGCATTTGTTGGGCGATAGTGATGTAAAAGCGGCTTCTCCATCCGCCGCCAATGATTCCAAAACGGATTTTTTCCATAGACAGCATCCCTCTTTTCAGATAAAAATAAAAATGAGTAATCGTTTAATATTATAGCACATTTTCCCAAGCAGCACATCTCCCGGTTTGAGCCAATATTTATGAAATAAGAGGATTTTAAGCCAACTGGATAAGATATTGAATGGTTGTGCGGGTTTGCTCTGTTTCTCGCGGTGGGAAATGGGGGAACAGCAATTTTTTTAATGAAATATCGATTCAAATAGAAAAAACATTGGATCAATTTTCCTGATCCAATGTTTTTACCTAGTTTATGAAAGAGATAACGTCTGTTCTTTAATAATAGCTTTGATTTCGTCTACTGTTTTTTCAGATGCTGTTGCAATCTGATCCAAAGTAAAATGATGTTGATACATATTTAAAATCATTTGGGTTTTACCTTCTTGCATCCCCTTCTTGATACCCTCCTGGATACCTTCCTGAATACCCTCCATTTTTCCCTTGTTTATCATTCTATCTAACATCTCACACATATTATAAGAACCCCTTTCCATACTTTCATTGTATACTTCTTCAAATCTGTGATCTCCACTCATAATACTCAACATTTGTAATGTCTCTTGAACATGTTTCAATGTTTGAGGCTCTGGTACATATTCGCCGTTCTTCCGCTTTTGTACAAAATAATCTGCTATGATTCGGAAATCACTTTTAAAGCATTTTACCTGTTCATCCGTTAAATATGCAATTTCAAATACATTTATTTTATAGTCGTTTACATAGGGCCTGAATTCCACTGGAACTTCCATCTGTTCAAATAAGCTCCTCGGCTTTTTCCAACGCCGTTCACTGCCAAAGTAGAGAACTAGGGTTATGACTGGGTACCGTTCCTTTCCGTCAAGCTGCGCCCTGTATTCTGCGCCGTCATATCCTATTACTCTGAAGGGCATATCGCTGTCAATATCTGTTTGATTTTCAAAACCGATCAACGCTATCTTTATCTTACCTTTTTTCCATTTTTTGGATATATCCCTTTCCTGTTCCCTCAAATTTCCATCAGATTTATAGTGGGAATGGGTTCCGTGGTCTTCAAGATCACCTGGAAGAATGATTTCTTTTCCCTGAAACAGTAATCCGTTTACAATATCAGCAAAAACATCATTATAGGCTTCCAATACCTTTTCTGCTATGTCCTTCTCTGCCACAACGCCACGCTGCCTTTCTTTATTATATACCATCTGTTTTTTAGATTCAATAAAGATGGAACCATATCATTATTTTTTACATTACATCCATCAAAGCCAATAAAATTTTCTTCTGTTCATTAGTCATTGTATTCCATTTGGAGAATAACTCTCTTTGCTCCTTAGTCATTAATGCGGGATCATCTCCCTCTGAGAAGAACTGTACAAGTGTGATATCAAATGCCTTACAAATTGTTTCCAACGTGGGTAAAGTCGGTGCATTGTGTCGTTTGAACATATTTGAAATGGTGGACTGTGCAAGCCCAGCCTCCTTTGCCAACCGGTATTCCGTCCATCCCCGCTTTTTCATTAGTTCTCTGATACGTTGTTTTGTATCCATTTGCTCACCATCCAATCTACTACTATACTAATACCCTAAAAGGTGATATAATAGTATTGATTAGTATACTTTTATTATCTAAAAGGGATGGTATCGCGTATTATGGCAGGAGGTGAAGAAATTACGTTCTTATCCCAAGAAAAATAAAGGAGGAAAAACTTATGTTACATTTTCAAAACGGAAGATTTTATACACATGGCGTTTCTTTTGCAATACCAGATGGTTTCTTTTTGGAGACAGAACCAGAATTTGTCCATCAATATGGATTCAGTGCATGGACATCAGACAGATCTTTTTTCGTGGAATGGGATATAGAAGAAAACTGTATTGGAACAGAGAAAGAACTAAATCACCTTTTTCTGGAATCCCTTAACGTAAAACAGTTGTCAAGAATTCAGCCCATAACGGTTAACGGATTATTAGGACACCAAATATTTTATAATAAGTGGAATAAATGTTACTTTGAAGTTCGACTTTCTTTAAAGGATGGTGCAGAATTTGTATTTCTTGTAAGTAGAGTTGGAGAGAAAAATATTTTTCTGGAGCTTTCATCCGATTTGCAGATGGCTCTACATCTGATAAAGCCTGATTTTTGTTTAGAAGTAAATTAATGTAAACCGCCTCAGGTTGTATAAACAGCACAACCTGAGGCGGTTACATTTCCAACAAAATGTTATTCTATAAAAATTACTTTTTAACATTCATCTAACGCAGCAGTGTACAATGGAATCGGGAACCAGTTTTGAAGAAAGGGAAAACGTTTTGCTTCCTCTCTGCGGCGTGGACTGAAAGGAGCAGTCAAAAACTCCACAGCTTCCAGATTCCCCAAAGAAATAATTGGGTATGAGGAATCATTTTGGCCAACGGTAAGCTGCCCGCTGCATACAGAGATCATTAATTTTTCATTTCCTATTTGCAGGACAATTCCTCCATCCTGTAAAACTGTATATGCCTTCTTAATTTTTAAAAAAGCATAGATTACCTTTTCAAAGTGGAATATCTGATAGTTTGCGTTGCTGGATATGTTGCAATCCTCACATACTGCAGAAAGCTGCGCAAGGCGCTCCTCCTCGTAATCCGCGGCCTTGATGATGGCTCTGTTCAAATGCAAAGAACTCATAATAGACTTAATGGCAGGGAGCAGCAGGGATTCATGGCACAGAACCAATTCGTGAATGATTTTTCCTTCGGCAGAAAAATATCCTTTCGTTTCTCCGCCCTCCATAAGCAGATAGGGAGTACTGTTCCAGGTGCGCAGCATAGCGGGGAACTCTTCCCGGCTGCGTATTCCCCGGATATTTTTGTGTTGGAAAAGGTCGTAGATGCGATCCCATTTATCCTCCTGCGCATCGACCAAGGGAATAACATCCATAAGCTCTGTAATATCCCGGAAGGCGTGGCGCAGATTCCTTGTTTCAAAGGTAAACCGGTATTCTGTCCCGCCTTCTTCAAATCCAAAATATTGATACCTCTGCCGCTGCCCGCCAAGGGCGGCAAAGTCTATTCCATCTCTTTTCATATCCTCAATAGCGGCGTTCATGAGGCTTTTCATATATCCTTTTCCTCTTGAATAGGGGTGTACTGAGACGGTTCCGATAAACGCCAGCTTTAAAATAGTTTCTCCCACTTTGGCCTCTTGAGGAAAAGAACACAGAAGGGCTTTTATTCTTCCGTTTTCCCTTATCAAATAGTGGTACTTTTCACTGGTGCTTCCCGGCCCATACAGCCTTGGAACCATCTCTATAAAATTGTGGGGCTTGTGGTCAAAGCTGAATACATAATTGGCAAAGTCAATGATTTCTTCTCTGTCCTTTTCCGTACCTTTACATAGAAGCTCTGTCATTTAAAACGTTCCTTTCCTTCAAAAAAGATGGGGAGTTTTCCTCGCCTGTATAATCAGCATCATAGGGCGGCGGAGTTCATCCTTCATTCCGGGAATATCCAGCATGGAAGAATCAGGCTGGGGTTCTACGACACGGCACAGGGAAAAGCCGGTTTCTGTCAATGTATTCAGATAGGTGGTCAGTGTCCGATGATACTTTACCACATCGTTTCCCAAAAAGCCAGCTTGCCTGATGCCCTCTGTAAAGTAATGATCTACCGGCCAATGGAGTGGATTCCCATCTGTGCCGTAGTGCCAGTCCTGCTTTCCCTGGGCAGTGAAGATAGGATGTTCTACTGAAAGAACAAAGCAACCGCCTTCCCTCAGACTGTTGAAAATTTTCCGGCAGACCTCCGTATAATTTTCCACATAGTGGAGAGCTAGGGAACTGATTACAATATCAAAGCTGTTTTCAGGGTAGGGGAAATCTTCTATAGAACTATGGATATATTGGATACTGGGAGAGCGGGTCATTTCCTCCGCCTTTTTCAGCATCCTTTCGGACAGGTCAACGCCGGTGACATAGGCTGCCCCCTGTTCCACTGCGTAACGGCAGTGCCAGCCAAAGCCACACCCTAAATCAAGGACACTTTTACCGGAAAAATCGGGGAGGAGCTTTTTTAACTCATGCCATTCTCCTGCACCATCCAGCCCCTGGACAGAACGGGACATTTTGCTGTATTGCTCAAAGAACTGGGGATCGTCGTATTTGTTTTCCTTCATATCAAATCATCCTCTTTCCACAAATTATTTTACTTTTTGTTTTTTTCATATATAATAATACCATAAAAAGTTTAAGAGAGGACAATCGTAAAAAAATATTTAATTACGCTTATCCTTTTTCTTCTTTTTGGCGGATGTAAGCCAGCAGGGAAGGAGAAAACAGAGTTCATTGAAAGCAATGCAATATTGAGTACAACATCGGATATTACCCTTGAAGTCTCAGATGTTTTTACATATGATTGATTATGAATAAAATAAGGAGATGGCAAGATGGCAGAGACAACAAGCAATCCTTTGTTTGATGGAGTTTACAACCAAAGAATCGAGGCAGCAGTCCGCCGATCAGTTTAGGGTCGAGGCTTGGCAGCTGAACTACCTTCGGGATAATTCCTCTCTCTAACAAATTGTAGATAAAATAAAGCCTGGAAAATCATATATGCAAGACTTTGCAGGAGCGTATCTCTAAATCCCAGATTTTTGTATGATTTTAATTTTGGGGATTGACATAAAAACAAAAATTGTTTAGCAAAATAGGGCTGCCGGAACCCCGACAGCCCTTAAATATTATGAGTCCAAAGGGAAAAATACCTTATTTCACCAGATACTCCCGGTCTGAACAAGGATTCTAGGAATACGTTAAATTTCATGTGCATGAAATAAGTAAAGATATTTCAGAAAAGGATTACTGCATTGTAAAGGGTTTCTGGGATTATATCAATTCTATTTTCCCTGGACGAAAGAGCTTTCCAGTGCGGTTTGCTGGTTGCCGATTATGGATTAAGCTTTGAGAAATACTTTTTCATTGTCTTTTGGGGGATGAAATAGACCTTTAAATATTCTGATAAATACTCTGACAAAGGAAGGTCTTCTACTTTCCAAAGGAGCGGCCTTTTGATAACGGCAAGAAGATTTCCCTTTTCATCTGTATAATACTGAAAAAGATAGTCAATGTTTGACCCTTCATATGGGTTGGGTAGGGTAAATTCCATGAGTTCTTCTTTTCGTTCATCAAATTCCAGAATATGTGTAACCTCGCGGAAATGAGAATAGAAATAATTTTTTTTCGCCGAAAGATTTCCGGTCTGAGGAAGCATCCGAAGTCTTTTGTTGTTGTAAAATGAGGGCAGAACTTCAAAGCCTTCTTTTCCCAACTTTAAAAAGAAATGGTTTAAAAATCCAAAATCCTCCAAATAAAAAATATTCTTTGAGAATCGTTTCATCGTACTGGGCATAAAGACGTCTGTAGAGCTGTTCCGGTTGTTTACAATCTCATCTGGAATCGGATATATCTTTTGAATAGTTCCGTCGACCTGGTATTGATAGAGATAATGATAAGGCCTGTTTTTATCGTTATTATGCTCAAGGTCGAGTACATAAACCCAAATCCATTTCTTCTCAACCATTGCCGTGACAAATTGAACGCCTTCGGGTTGGATGATTACCGGGGTAGCTTCGTCAGAGACTGTGTCGTAATGGTATATGGTGGCCTGCGTTTTTCCTTCGTCTTCAAAATAGATAAAAAAATGTTCTTTATCGTATAGAAGGGGATAGGGAGCGGCATAGCGATAGGTTCCATAGTCTTTTTTTATTTTTCTGGTATGTTTTACGTAGTCGATAGCATAGGTATATAAGCGATATTCCTCTGAAAATATTTCTGTGCCTAGTGCTGAAGTAAAATATCCTGTTTCATTGTCCATAATCAGGTGATTTTTATATGAACTGATTACATCAAAAATTCCTTTTGATGCTAAATCATCCTCTACATATATTCCCGATTGATAGGAATTTTTTTCAATGTCATAAATTCCGGCTGCATTTCGAAATACATTGCCAGCAGTAAAATTATAGCGCTCCCGTCCTGTATGCACTTCCAAGCTGTCCAAATATTGAAAATAAATTTTTCCATCCTTCATACCGTCGATTTGCAGTGTTTCAGGATAGGCAAGGTCAAAATGCAGTTCTGTATAGTCCTCCGGCTGTAAGCCGAGAAGGTTTGCTTCAAAATTGCGGACCGGAACAGAAGAACTGCCACATCCTGTAACAACAAAAATTACAAGTAACAGTAATAATTTTTTTTTCATCCGCTTTCACCTCGATATATAAAAGGAACACAGTAAAATGTGTTCCTTTTTCTTTCTTAACCTATAATCGCTTGACAATCATGAGCAAATGTTGCATTAAACATTCCCTCTGCCTCTACCCAACGCTTCGCACGGGAATGCCCATCAACCCTTATGTCTTCTACGGCTGGATCAACGATAAACACTTCGTCATTTTTGGTAGAGATGCCGCTGATGGAAAGAAAATGAAGCGCATTATAACTAAAAATTTCCCTCGCAGCGGAGGTATCGACAATGTCTATGACAGGTTTATCACTTGACAGAGAGGCATAAACAGTGGTTAAATAAGTGTCTTTATCGGGTATATCTAATTCATAATATGCGTGTTCATTTTGAAGGGCATTAACTTGTTTCAGCATCATTGTATCAGTAGTGCCTTTAATGGTTTTATCTGTTGCTAATTTTCCAGCTAAATATGATTGATCGCGAGCTGTACCATTAATATATAGTAAGGTCTGCCGTAACGTGGCAGGACCACACCAGGTAACTGTCTCTTGGTTACAGTGAGTTACACTTAATTCCCAATGACCAATAGCATAAGGAACACCTTTAAAGCCAGATTGAACCTGCTGAAAAAGTAATTTTGCTTCTTCTTTTTGCTTTGGTGAACCATTTTTCATTATAAACTGATACTGATCATCCAACGACATTCGTTCGCCTGCAACGGCGCCATCAGCAAGATTCGGAGAATCTTCTGCAAGAACTGGCATAGTTGCTATGCTTGATAAAGCAATCAGAGAGCAGAGAAAGGAAATAAACCTTTTTTTTATTGTAACACACACCTTTCATTATCTGGTAAATTTTGATTGTGTATTTAATATACACTGTTTTTTTATTATTGTCAACAATTTTCTGCAAATTTTTTTAGAAAAATTATAATTTAATTGTATTTAGTAAATATCTAATAATAAAAGATAATTTTATATAACTTATTAAAATTATAAATATAAAATTATTTTATAACATTTTTAATCAAATTACTCAGCAAAAATATAGATAGAATAAATGATTTTCTTTTTAATCGTTTAGTAAAAATGGGCTGCTGGAATTCCAGCAGCCCATAAACTTTATGAGAGGAGAAAACCCTTATTTCTCCAAATACTCCCTGATAGAAGCAGCAGCGGTTTTCCCTGCGCCCATGGCCAGGATAACGGTAGCTGCACCAGTAACTGCATCACCGCCGGCATATACACCGTCACGGGTGGTCTTCATGGATTCGTCAACCACCAGGCAGCCGTGTTTGTTGGCTTCAATGCCATGGGTGGTCGTCCGAATCAGCGGGTTGGGAGAAGTACCCAAAGCCATGATAACGGTGTCAACATCCAGCACAAAGTTGGAATCTTTGACAGCAACAGGACGGCGGCGGCCGGAAGCATCCGCTTCGCCCAGTTCCATCCTGACACATTCCATACCGCAAACCTTGCCGTTTTCATCACCGATGATCTTCACAGGATTGGTCAGCAAATTGAAGATAATGCCTTCTTCCTTGGCGTGATGAACTTCTTCTTTACGGGCAGGCATTTCTTCCTCAGAACGGCGGTAAACAATATATACCTTTTCCGCTCCCAAGCGCTGGGCGCAGCGGGCCGCGTCCATAGCAACGTTGCCGCCGCCGACAACAGCGACTGCTTTGCTCTTGATGATGGGGGTATCATAGCTTTCATCATAAGCACGCATCAGGTTAGTACGGGTCAGGTATTCGTTGGCAGAGTAAACGCCGATGAGTGCCTCGCCTTCGATGCCCATAAAGCTGGGCAGTCCGGCACCGGAACCAATAAAGGCCGCGTCAAAGCCCATTTCAAAAACTTCATCCAAGGACAAAACTTTACCGATAACCATGTTGGTCATAACCTTAACGCCCAAAGCACGCAGGTTGTCAATTTCCTTATGTACAATGGACTTGGGCAGACGGAACTCAGGAATGCCATAAACCAGAACGCCGCCGGCAGTGTGGAAGGCTTCAAAGATAGTTACATCATAACCAGCTTTCGCCAAATCCCCGGCGCAGGAGAGCCCCGCAGGGCCTGCACCGATAATAGCGACCTTTTTGCCGTTCTTGGGGGGAGCGACAGGGGAGGCAACACCGTTAGCCATGTACCAGTCAGCGACAAAACGCTCCAGACGGCCAATGGCAACAGGTTCGCCCTTAATGCCCCTGACACATTTGCCTTCGCACTGGCTTTCCTGGGGACATACGCGGCCGCTGATAGCGGGCAGGGCATTGGTGGAAGCAACGATTTCATAAGCTGCGGCAAAATCACCGGCGGCAACTTTTTCAACAAATTCAGGAATCCGAACGTTTACCGGGCATCCGGCAACACAGGGCTTATTTTTGCAGTTCAGGCAGCGGGTGGCTTCTTCCATGGCCATTTCAGGGGTATAGCCAAGGGCAACCTCTTTAAAGTTTTTGTTTCTTACATTAGGATCCTGTTCAGGCATTGCTACCTTTTTAGGCGACATATTCTTAGGCATTTTCAGCCACTCCTTTCAGTAAACGGCAGTTCTCCCGGTCATGGGTCTCCCGCTCTCTATAAGACGAGTTGCGCTTCATCAGTTCGTCAAAGTCAACCTTATGTCCGTCAAAGTCCGGGCCGTCAACACAGGCGAATTTGATTTCGCCGTCAACCTTGACGCGGCAGCCGCCGCACATGCCAGTACCATCGATCATGATGGGGTTCAGGCTGACAATGGTTTTAATCCCGTGGGGCTTGGTTGTGGCTGCGACAAATTTCATCATGATAACTGGGCCAATAGCGATAACTGCATCATATTTGCGGCCTTTTTGTTCAATCAATTCTTTCAGCTTGTCCGTAACAAGGCCCTTTTCGCCGTAAGTGCCGTCGTCGGTCATAATATATAAATTGGTGCAGGCAGCTTTCATTTCGTCTTCCAGAATAACGATGTCCTTGCTGCGGAAGCCAGCGATCATATCAACTTCTGTTCCATTATTAAACAAAGCCTTTGCGGAAGGATATGCGATAGCACAGCCCACGCCGCCGCCAATAACCGCAACACGCTTAAAGCCATCAACTTCAGTCGGTTTGCCCAAGGGCCCTACAAAGTCGAGAATGGAATCGCCTTCCTCTAACTGATTGAGAAGCATTGTAGAACGACCTACAATCTGGAATATAATCGTTACAGTACCCTTTTCACGATCATAATCCGCTATGGTTAAGGGGATTCTCTCTCCCTTTTCATCGACGCGGAAGATTATGAATTGTCCGGCTAATGCCTTCTTTGCAATTAATGGAGCTTCAATCTCCATCAGCGTGACAGCCGAGTTTAACTGCCGCTTTTTGACAATTTTATACATGGCTTGTTTTCCTCCCTTATTTTAGGTCGCTTGCCTGCCGCCAACTAATTTTAAAACTTTGACAGATGGCGAAGTACGCATTGTTAATATTATAACCCATTCCTTATCGTTTGACAAGGGATAAACAAAGAATTCCGACGAATAATGAATGGAAAGATTGGGTGCAGGCAGCAGGTGAATCCATACTAGGGAAAGTTCCAAAATTTATCTGAAAATTGTAAAAATCTCTATTAATATCAGAATTAGCTCTTTCCATTCTGAGCAGAAAAGGTTATAATGAAATCAAAAGGCCGAACTTGTGAAGAAATATTCTTTTACAGTCGGCCAAAAACGGAAAGGTGAGGTTGACGAAATGAAAACAGCAATCGTGGGATGTGGCGGAATTGCAAAGGTCCACGCAGATTCCATAAAAAAATCAAATGGGAAAGATGAACTTGCAGCGTTTTGTGATATTCGGCGTGAAAGAGCGGAAGTTTTTTCCCAAACCTATACAGCGGGGAAAGCTCCTGTATATGAATCGCTTGACGAAATGCTGAAACAAAGTGAATTCGACGTTTTACATATCTGCACCCCACACGCACTTCATGTTCCAATGGCAATCGCTGGACTGAAAGGCGGACGGCATGTGTTTATGGAAAAGCCTCCAGCAGTCTCTAAGGAACAGTTCCAGGAATTGAAAAAGGCAGAAAAGGAAAGCGGGAAACTTCTGGGATTCTGCTTCCAAAACCGATATAATGCCAGTGTGATACAGGCAAAGGAAATTATTTCCAGCGGCAAAGCAGGGAAGATTGTCTCTGCAAGAGCCTTTGTCACCTGGAGCCGCGGCGTTTCCTATTACAAAGACAGCGGCTGGAGGGGAACCATGGAGCTGGAAGGCGGAGGCGCTATGATTAACCAGTCTATCCATACGTTGGATTTAATGACTGAATTTATGGGACGGCCTCTTTCTTCGGAAGCCTCTATCGCCAACCACCATTTAAAGGGGGTTATAGAGGTTGAGGACACTATGGAAGCATATATCCAGTATGAACAAGGGATCGGGCTTTTCTATTGTACAACGGCTTTTGGGAGCAATGCCCCCATCCTGTTGGAAATTCATTGTGAAAATATGATTTTGCGGATTGAAGGAAATTCCCTGACATTGATTTACCCGGATGGAAAGCGGGAAGTTATTGACTGCCAAACAGGAGTAGCACTTGGCAAAGATTATTGGGGAACCGGACATTTAGCCTGTATTTCAAATTTTTATGAATGTATCCAGCAGGGCAAAGCTGCCCCGATTGGAATTCCACAGGTAGAAAGAGTATTCCTCCTGATGATGGATCTCTACGACAGTGCAAGAGGAAAATAAATGAGCCCCCGCAAGGGCAAATGAAAAAGCGCAGGCTCCGGTTGGTGGGAGGCTGCGTCTTTTCTCTGTCCAATGAAAATTTTTCCTAAAGGTTGAAAGATATACCTAGATATGTTAAACTAACATGGGGTTGATGAACCCTTTCTCAAATTTAAGGTTTACGGTTTAAGGGACGCCATCTTGCAGCCGTTGGCTGTTCGCTGGCTGCAAGCGATAACTTTCAACAGGAAATCCCGCCATATTCCCCACAGAAGCTTTTCCAAACTTTTTGCCTGCTGCTCCCACAAAAGAAAATGGCGGGATTTTCTATAACTTTTAAGTATGTGTCTTTTTCGTTTCGGTGGTGCTGTTTATATAACAGGAGTATTTCGCGTCTGCGGACGCGGCCAGGGGGCTTTTGAGGAAAGCCCCCTGGACCCGAAACCTTTTTAATCCGCCTTAGCTTATACTCATCTGAGGTTTTCCCCGCAACTTAGCCTTATTGGACTCGCATTAAATTTTAATGTTTATGTTATTTTTTACCTTTTCACTTTATAACTTTAAAGCTGTGACGGTAAAAAAGGCCAAAGGATGACATTATATGAATTTCAGCGAAAAAGTCTTTGCAGTCTGCCGAACTATCCCCAAAGGAAAAGTTGCTTCTTATGGACAAATCGCACTTCTGTGCGGCAATCCGAAGCAGGCCCGCCATGTGGGATATGTTTTAGGCCACAACCAACCTCCAAACGGAGAGAACATCCCAGCCCATCGTGTCGTAAACAGCCAGGGATATCTGTCAGGGGCAGGTGCTTTTCCAACAGCAGATACCCAAAAATTCCTTCTGGAATCAGAAGGGGTTTCAGTTACATTTATCAATGGAAGCCAGAGGGTTGACCTCCGAGAATATAACTGGACGCCATCTGAAAAGGAACTTTGTACCCTCCGTTCTCTTTTTGAAAGCGGGGAGCATACAAACGCTTAAACCACCAATTATTTTTGAGGAGTAAAGGGGATTTTTAACATGAGCAGTTCACAAAACAGCCCGCGGCCTTCCCATAAAAACGGCAATTTTACATCTTCTCTAGGATTTATCATTGCCTGTGTTGGCTCTGCTGTCGGGCTTGGAAATATTTGGATGTTCCCATACCGGCTTGGGCAGTATGGGGGAGCGGCGTTTCTTCTGCCATATCTGTTTTTTGTTTTTTTGTTTGGATGGGTTGGACTTTCAGCAGAGTTTGCGATTGGCCGCAGGGTGCGTACTGGTACATTAGGCTCTTATGAATATTGTTTTGATAACCGCGGGAAAGGAAAATTGGGTGGGATTTTAGGATGGATCCCGCTTTTGGGTTCTTTGGGAATTGCCATTGGTTATTCTATTATATTAGGTTGGGTCATCCGTTCCTGTGCAGGTGTAGTAACAGGTACATTGATGACCACAGATGCCGCCGAATATTTTTCACAGGCTACAGGCAATTTTGGAAGCCTGCCTTGGCATTTTATAACGGTAGCCATTGTATGCGTTATTTTATTGACAGGAGTAAATAAGGGGATTGAAAAAATCAGCAAAATTTTAATGCCGCTCTTTTTCATCCTGTTCCTGATTCTGGCGGTTCGGGTCGGGTTCCTGCCGGGAGCCAGCGAAGGCTATAAGTTCCTGTTTGTCCCCAAGTGGGAATTCCTTCTTCAGGTAGATACTTGGGTTATGGCAATGGGACAGGCATTTTTCAGTCTTTCGATTACGGGCTCTGGTATGATTGTCTATGGTTCCTACCTGAACAGCGGGGAGGATATTCCGAAATCTTCCATTCAAACCGCTGTTTTTGACACCTTGGCCGCCCTTCTTTCTGCCCTTGCCATTATGCCGGCAGTATTTGCCTTTGGAATTGACGTGACCAGGGGGCCTTCTTTAATGTTCCTTACCATGCCGGATATTTTCCACAGAATGCCTTTGGGAAGGATGTTTGCGGTTTTATTCTTCCTGTCGGTTGCCTTTGCGGGGATTACCTCCTTAATTAATATGTTTGAGGCTGTCATTGAGAGCTGGCAGCACAAATTCAAGTTTCCCCGGAAAATTGCCGTCCTGCTTTGCGGCGGTGTAACTTTCTTGGTGGGAGTATTTCTTGAATCAGAAGCCTCTGTCGGGAACTGGATGGATTTTATTTCGATTGTGGTGGTTCCCGTTGGGGCGGTATTAGGCGCAGTTTCCATTTATTATGTCCTGGGCTTTGACAAGATAAAGCATGAAATGGAACAGGGCCGCAGCAAGCCTTTGCCGAAACTGTTTGGGCCTGTTGCAAAGTTTGTTTATGTCCCCTTGACGATTCTGATTGTCTTATTGGGCTTTGTATATAAGGGGATTGGTTGATTTTGGAAAAAAGGAGTATCCAGTTGGATATTAAACTAGAAAAAGTTGGACTCCGCCGGTTAAAGCCCTCTGATGCGGTTTATCTGCTGAAATGGCTGACCAATCCCGTTGTTTTGGAATTTTATGAGGGAAGGGATTTCCAATGTTCCATGGAGATTGTTCAGGAACATTTTTATGACTCAGATCCAGGGGTGGAACGCTGGTCTATTACCTATGACAATCTTCCAATAGGTTATTTGCAGTCTTACTTTGTAACGGAAGAAATGCAGCAGGAATACCATTATAATGGAAATGAAAAGGTCGTTTATGCCATAGACCAGTTTATCGGCGAGCCGGAGTTGTGGGGGAAAGGAATAGGCAGGACTTTTCTTCGGCTGATTCAAAACTATTTGGTACAGGAAAAAGGAGCGGAGGTCATTCTGCTAGACCCCCATGCGGACAATCCCAGAGCTATTCGGACTTATCAGGCTGTGGGATTTCAGCCGGTTAAGTTCCTTCCAGCCCATGAGCTTCATGAAGGGATTATGAGGGATTGCTGGCTTATGGTTTGGTATGCAGATGGACGGAAACTTCAAAGCCTGCCGGAATTTATGGAGAGATACTATTAATAATGAAAAAACGGTCGTGCTGTTATTCAGTACGGCCGTTTTTTCATGTTAAACCGGAGATAGTTTTGAAATTATGTTTCACTTTCTTCAAAATGCAGCATTCGCATGGAAGGCTTTAAAGCCAGTATGGTGTCAACCATCAGCTTTCGTTCTTTTTCGGTGCAGTCGGAAAAATATTGTTTATCCATTCATTAAATTGCGGTTCAGCCTGTGCTGCTTCCAGACAGAGCAGTTGATCGGCTGAACAGTCCAAAGCGTTCAAAATATCAACAAATACCTGGAGGCTTGGAATACTGTTTCCCGTTTCTATATGGCTGATATGCGTTACACCAACGCCGACGGCATCAGCCAGCTTTTCCTGGGTCATTTTCCGGTTTAACTGGGCTGCCCGTATTTGGGAACCAACGTCTTTATAATCAATCATAGCCCTATTACCTCCTCAAACAATGAATACTCGAATTGTAAAGGCAATCCGGCTATGATAAAATAGCTTTAAAACGCAATAGATTTTATAAGCATATATCAAATATTTTTTAAAGAAACTAGACAATTACAAGGAGGCATTTATATGAATCATATCCTAGAAGATTTATTTTTGGGAAGAATCGATGTAATGGAATCCTTTAATAAAAATTTGCAATTATTTTAAAGGATATAGATGATAGATTCTACCATTTTCCCGCTCCATATGCTATAATAAGTCTATATATTAAATATGTAAGGACACAAACAAGTTTTAAAAGGCGCATGCCGGGTTAGGAGTTATAAAACAGTATGCCAAATAAACAAATTTCTGAAAAACTGGATCAAATTCTAATGCAGGTACAAAAACCTGCTCATTACACAGGAGGGGAATTAGGAAGCATTGTCAAAAATCCTGAAGAAGTTGACGTTCGTTTTGCTTTCTGTTTCCCTGATTTATATGAAGTAGGGATGTCCCATCTGGGAATGAAAATCCTGTATTCCCTGAAAAATGCACGTCCTGACGTATGGTGTGAGCGGGTTTTTGCGCCTGAACGGGATATGGAGCGTTTGATGAGGGAGAACGATATTCCCCTTTACGGCTTGGAAAGTTTCGACCCTATCCGGGACTTTGACATGATTGGCTTTACCCTGCAATATGAATTGAGTTTCACTTCTGTTTTGAATATGTTAGATTTAGCAGGGCTTCCGGTAAAGGCTTCCGAACGCCCCAACCTTTCACCGCTGGTCATTGCAGGGGGTCCCTGCGCCTGCAACCCGGAACCCCTGTGTGATTTTATAGACCTTTTTATTCTGGGGGAAGGGGAGGAAGTCAACCTTGAATTGATAGACCTTTATAAAATTGCCAAAAAAGAGGGATGGCCTAAGGAAAAATTTCTCCGTCAAGCCTGTAGGATAGAGGGAATCTATGTCCCATCCCTTTATGATGTGTCTTATTTTCCAGACGGAATCATACAAAACATTACCCCAAAGGAAGGTGCTCCAGCCCGCGTAAGGAAACGGATTATTCAAGACTTTGACCGTGTTTTTTATCCTTCTTCCTTTGTTGTGCCTTATACGGACATTGTCCATGACAGGGCGATTATTGAAGTCTTGCGGGGATGTATCCGGGGCTGCCGGTTCTGCCAGGCTGGTTTTATCTACCGCCCCCTCAGGGAAAAAAATGTAGATACTCTTTGCCGTAATGGCCGGGACTTGTGTGCGTCTACCGGTTATGATGAAATTTCCCTGTCTTCCCTTTCTACCAGCGACCATTCCCAGGTGGAAAAGCTGCTTACCCAAATGGTACAATGGACTGACGAGAAGAAAATTAACCTTTCTCTGCCGTCTCTGCGGGTGGATAACTTCTCCCAGGAACTTTTGGATACTGTTTCCAAGGTGCGCAAAAGCGGCCTGACCTTTGCGCCAGAGGCTGGAACCCAGAGAATGAGGGACGTCATTAATAAAAACGTCAGTGAGGAAGAAATTTTTAATACCTGCCGCACTGCTTTCGAGGGAGGCTATACTGCGGTTAAGCTTTATTTTATGATGGGGCTTCCCACGGAAACAATGGAGGATGTAGAGGGCATTGTGGATCTGGCGCAAAGGATTGTAGATTTTTATTACAGCCTGCCATCCCGCCAAAAAGGAAAGGGCGTTACTGTCACGGTTAGCTGCGCCTGTTTTGTTCCTAAACCCTTTACTCCTTTCCAGTTTGAGCCCCAGGATACCTGGGAAATGCTCAGGGAAAAACAAAACCATATGCTTTCCTGCCTGAAAAGTAAAAAAATCCGGTTGAACTGGCACGATGCGGATACAAGCTTTTTAGAAGGCGTGCTGGCAAGGGGAGACCGCCGGTTGGGAGAAGTGCTTTACCGTGCCTGGAAAAAGGGCTGCCGTCTGGACAGTTGGGGAAATCATTTCCATATGGATTGGTGGAAAGAAGCTATGGACGAGTGTGGTTTGGACCCTGCCTTTTATGCCAACCGCAAACGGGGTTACAGTGAAACGATGCCCTGGGATCATTTGGATTTTGCTGTTTCCAAGGATTTCCTGATACGTGAAAACCAGAAGGCGCATAACAATCAGACAACCCCGAACTGCCGTCAACAGTGTGCAGGATGTGGGGCAAATCAACTGGTAGGAGGCCGCTGCTTTGAGTGATATTCAAATTACCGATGTGAACAAAATGCCTAACTTACGGGTTTTTTATGAGAAAACCGGACGGGCGAAATATATTTCCCATCTGGATATTAACCGCTGTATGCAGCGGGCTTTAAGGCGGGCGGAAATTCCCGTCTGGTATACAGAGGGATTTAATCCTCATCCCTATACTACTTTTGCTCTTCCTCTCTCCCTGGGCTATGAAAGCTTATGTGAAACAATGGATTTGCGCATTACCCGTGTCATGAGCTGTGAAGAGATATCCCAGCGCTTGAATAATACCCTCCCGGAAGGGCTTACCGTCAAAAAAACTGCTTTGCAGAAATTTAAACCGGAAAAAATTAAACAGGCTTTTTATCATATCCGCCTGAATTTTGCGGACTGTCCCCCTGAAGCCGCATTGGAGCATTTGCTGGAATTTGATAAAAACAGCAGTATTTTAGTGATGAAACGCACCAAAAAAGGAATGAAGGAAATTGACATCCGTCCAGATGTTTCCCTTCATTCCCTCTATGTGGAGAACAGCTTGTTGAATTTGAAACTGTTTTGTGCATCCGGTATTGAAAAAAATATTAATCCAACCCTTTATCTGGATGCTTTTACACAGGCTGCTGAGTTAGAAATCCAGGCTGTCCATGTTTTGAGGACTGCGGTTTTAATGGAAAACGGCCAGCCATTTGAATAAAATTGTTTGGTGTTCAGACAGGTTTTCCAGGCTGAAATAAATAGATAAAGGAGGCTCCCTATTTTGAATCCAAAACTGAAAGAAAAGATATTGGAATCTCTTTCAGCAGTTCTGCCAATTACAGGAATTGTTCTGCTTTTAAGTATTTTTCTTGTCCCTCTTGACATTGGTTCGGTGGTTATGTTTCTTGTTGGCGCGATTATGCTGATCGTTGGTATGGGAATGTTCCAGCTTGGTTCTGAAATGTCTATGAGCCCCCTTGGGGAGGGAATTGGCGTTCAGATTTCCAAGTCGAAAAGCCTGCTTCCCATTATTGTTGTCAGCCTGTTAATGGGTGTTATTATTACCTTGGCGGAACCGGATTTACAGGTTCTGTCTAACCAGGTTCCATCTATTCCCAACAGCGCCTTGATTTTTACGGTTGCAGCCGGTGTGGGGGTGTTCCTTGCCCTCGCGGTTTTGAGAATTATCAAGGGGATTGACCTGTCTTATCTTTTAATGGGATTATATTTGGTACTGCTGACTTTCTCCTTTTTTATCCCAAAGGAATTCCTTGCAGTTGCCTTTGATTCCGGTGGCGTCACTACAGGCCCAATTACTGTTCCCTTTATTATGGCGATGGGTGTTGGCCTTTCCTCTATCCGCGTAGATAAAGACGCGTCCAGCGACAGTTTCGGTTTGGTAGCTTTATCCAGTATTGGGCCGATTTTAGCGGTTCTGATTTTGGGGTATTTCTATAACCCGGATGGCGCCCTCTATGCCGCAGATGACATTGCCTCCGTTTCCACGATGCGGGATGTCGCCCAAGCTTTTGCCTTCAAAACGCCGCACTATGCTAAAGAAGTTTTCATCTCTATTATCCCCATTGCGGCGATGTTTTTCATCTTTCAGTTTGTCAGCCGCCACTACCAGCATAGGCAAAGACAGCGTATCGTTGTTGGTTTTGGATATACATATATGGGGCTTGTTCTTTTCCTGTGCGGAGTTAACGTTGGATTTGCCCCAGTGGGTACTTTGATTGGTTATCATCTAGCTGGGGAGAGTACAAAATGGCTGCTGGTCCCTATTGGGATGATTATTGGTTACTATATTGTAAAGGCTGAACCTGCTATTCAAATTCTTAACCGTCAGGTTCAATCTGTTACAAATGGCATGGTTTCTGCTAAATCAATGAACCGATGCCTTTCTATTGGCGTTTCTGTCAGCGTAGGGCTTTCAATGCTGCGGGTTTTAACTGGGATTTCTATTCAATGGATAGTGATTCCTGGTTACATCATTGCTCTGGTGATGTCGAAACTGGTTCCTAAAATTTTCGTTGGCATTGCATTCGACTCAGGCGGCGTTGCCAGTGGGCCTATGACCTCTACTTTCCTGCTTCCACTTTGCATTGGGGCCTGTGACATGCACGGAGGAAACCTGATGACCGACGCTTTTGGCGTTATTGCTTTAGTTGCTTTGACGCCTTTAATTGCGATTCAGATTATGGGATTGCAGTACAAGCTTAAACTCAATAAACTTCAGAAATCTGCTGTGCCGGATTCTATGCTTGCGGATGATGTTGACGAGATCATTGAAATCGAGGAGGTTTAGCCGTGAGTTCTTCCACAAACCAGAAGCAGGGCGCTTACCGGGTTTTGATTGTTATTACTAATCCTAAACTTGCCCCTAAAGCTACCCAGCTTCTTCATGATAATTCCATTCCCATGCACTTCCAACTTACCGCTGCGGGCACTGCTTCCAGTGATATGCTCGACATTCTGGGTCTGGGCAGCACTGACAAAAACCTTTTGATTAGTTTTGTGCCCAAAAGTTTAACGGTGGATTTGCTTAAAAAATTAAAGAGGACCCTCAAAATTGGTTTGCCGGACAGCGGCATTGTATTTACCATGCCTATAAATGGTTCTAATACGTTGATTTTAAAGATGCTTCAACAGCTTGAAGGGGAGAACCCCCCAATTCCTAAAGGAAAGGTTGAGTCTTCTATGTCCGAGATGAAATTTGCTATGATTGCTGCCATTATTAATCAGGGGTATAGTGAGAAATTAATGGATGCGGCAAAAAAGGCCGGAGCCAGCGGAGGTTCCGTTATCCATAGCCGCAGAATCGGAAATGAAAAAGCGCTGGGATTTTGGGGGCTGGGGATGAAAGATGAAAAGGAAATTGTTCTGATTATTGCCTCCGCGGAAAATAAAGTTGGGATTATGCGGGCAATCAGCGAAGCCTGCGGCGTTAAAAGTGAAGCGGAAGGCGTTGTTATGTCTATGCCGATTGATGAAGTGATCGGATTAAGCGATGATACATTATGATTTCAGGAAAGAGTTATTAGATTTTATAGAAACAAGAGGAAAGTTCAAGTGTTGTTTAAAAATTGGCTGAAAGAAAATAAGCAGAAAAAACGTACTGCAACTGATGTTGTGTTTCAAAAGACGGTTTGTCATACATCGTGGAATGTGAGGACTCAGGAGGTGGATCAATCTGTTTCTTCGTGGGACGAGGTTGAAGGATTCATTTTGGAAATGATGGCTGACGAGGATGAATTTGTGACATTGACAACCGGTGATGTCCGCCATCATATCTGTTATGTTCAGGCAGTCCAAAATGAAAAAGGGATTATTGTGCAGGTCGGCATAGAGGAAGGAGAACAGGTAAGGTTAGTGGAAAAAATTTGCTCTCAAAAGGAATGTATGGATATTTTTCGGGAGTTTTATGTTTCTTCCTGTGTACAAGGGCTGGAAAAGTATTCTCCTGTGGAATTTTTTATTTAAGGAGAGTCCGGTAAAGTCAATTTGCGGGGAATAACCTCAGACGGGTAAAAGTTAAGGCGGATGAAAAAAGTTTTTTGGGGGGGGCAAGGGGGTTGTGCAGCGGAGCTGCATTCCTCAAAAGTCTCCTTGTCCCTAGTTCAGCTTCGCTGAACTGAACCCGCAAGACGCGAAATCCCCTAGTCCGCTGAAAAGCAGCACAAGCAAAACGAAAGAGACAGATACTTAACATATAGAAAATCCCGCCATTTTCTATTGTGGGAGCAGCGGCGAAGAATTTGAAACAGCTTCCAAGGGGATATATGGCGGGATTCTTTGCTGAAGCCTGTCCGCTTGCAGCCGGCGAACAGCCAAGGGCTGCTGAGATGACGTCCCCAGGACCGAAAACTTTAAAATTGACAAAGGCTTCTCATCGAACTCACATTATTTAATATAAGGTCAGAGAAAAAGGGCTGTGCATTCTCTATGATTGCACAGCCCTTTCCATCAAATCTGAATGGTTTAGTGTATTCATAGAAAATGTCTGGCTGAATTGTAGCAAAGACAAAATAAATTTTTTGAAATGTGGTAAAACCCCTTGACAAAATGGCTATAAAGTTTTATTATGAACATATGAACAATGGCTCATATGAAAAGAAAGGGAAAGGCATATGATAGATAAAAACCAAACTGAATGCTGCGACATTTATGAAGTCCATGAAGACATTATCCAAACGGTAAAAACCCAGCTTCCCAATGAGGAGCAGCTTTATGACCTGGCAGAATTGTATAAAGTGTTTGGAGACAGTACCCGGATTAAAATTTTGTATGTATTATTTGAATCGGAAATGTGCGTGTGCGATATTGCCCAACTGCTGAATATGAGCCAGTCTGCAATTTCCCACCAATTAAGGGTGCTCAAACAGTCCCGCCTAGTAAAGTTCAGACGGGAGGGGAAAACCGTATACTATTCCCTTAACGACAGACACGTAGAACAGATTATCAACCAGGGCATGGAACATATTACCGAATGAATATCAATCAGTAAATCTGCCGGAGGTCCGGCATCATTATAAAAATACAAAATGTATTATGGAGGAATCAGTTATGAAAAAGACGTTTAAGGTAAATGACCTGGACTGTGCCCACTGTGCCGCAAAAATGGAAGAAGCCATCAAGAAAATTCCAGGGGTGATTGATGCAACCATGAATTTCCTGGCACAAAAACTCATTGTAGAAGCTGAAGACGAAAAATTTGATGCAATCATGAAAGAAGCAGTTAAAGTCTGCAAAAAGGTGGAACCTGACTGCGAAATTGTGCTGAAATAATACCCAAACGATTGCTGGCAGAAGATGCTGTCAAACACAGCATTGAGGAGGATTGACTGAAATGACTAAAAAACAGAAAAAGATGCTGGCCCGGATTATCCTCAGTGCAGTTGTGCTTATAGCCGCTGTGCTGCTTCCTTTAAATGCTTATTTGAAGCCTATTCCTTATGCTGCCGCCTATCTGATATGTGGATGGGATGTTTTGTATGGGGCAGTCCGCAAGATTTGGAACCGCCAATGGTTTGATGAGGAATTTTTGATGGCGCTGGCTACCATAGGGGCGTTTGCATCAGGGGAGTACCAGGAAGGCGTAGTGGTTATGCTGTTTTATCAAATCGGTGAACTGTTCCAAAGCTATGCTGTGGGACGTTCCCGGCGCTCCATCGCCGGACTTATGGATATCCGTCCCGATTACGCCAATATTATGGTGGATGGCGATTTGAAGCAGGTAGACCCAGACGAGGTTAAAATAGGTGATACCATTATTGTACGGGCTGGGGAGAAAGTCCCGTTGGATGGTGTGGTGACAGAAGGAATGTCAACGGTAGACACCTCAGCGCTTACAGGCGAATCCATACCAAGGGATATTCAGCCGGGATATGACGTAATCAGTGGATGCATTAATCTGACAGGGGTCCTCTCCATCCAGGTTTCCAAGGAATTTGGACAATCAACTGTGGCGAAAATCCTTGATTTGGTGGAAAATGCCAGCAGCAAAAAGGCCAAAAGCGAAAACTTTATTACAAAATTCGCCCATTGGTATACTCCTTCTGTGGTAGTTGCCGCTGTTTTACTGGCTTTTATCCCGCCGCTAATTCTGCACCAGCCTCTGGGGGAATGGGTACACCGCGCTTTGATTTTCCTGGTTATTTCCTGTCCGTGTGCCTTGGTGATTTCTGTACCATTAAGCTTTTTTGGTGGAATTGGAGGCGCGTCTAAATGTGGGATTTTGGTGAAAGGGAGCAATTACCTGGAAGCTTTGGCCAAAACAGAAATCCTGGCTATGGATAAAACCGGCACCCTGACCCAAGGAAACTTTGAGGTGGCAGAACTGCATCCGGCAGAAGGCGTTTCTAAAGAGGAACTTTTGCGTGTTTGCACTTTGGCGGAAGGCTATTCCAACCATCCAATTTCCCTTTCCCTGAAAAAAGCGTATGGGAAGGAATTTGATCCAAAACTTGTTTCCCAGGTGGAGGAAATTTCCGGCCATGGTGTAAAGGCAATTATCGACGGGGTTTCCGTTGCCGTTGGAAACCGCAGGCTGATGGAATCTGTTGGGGTTCAAGTTCCCAATGTAAACAGCATTGGCACAATTGTATATCTATCTGTGGGAAAACGATACAGCGGATATATTGTTATTGCCGACCAGCTGAAACCCGACGCAGAGGAAGCCATGAAACGGCTGAAACAGGAAAGCCATATTCGGAAAACTGTTATGTTGACAGGGGACTTAAAGCCAGTAGGGGAAGCGATTGGGAAACAGTTGGGAATTGACGAGGTGTTTACAGAACTTCTCCCTGTGGGCAAAGTGGAAAAGGTGGAGGCGCTTTTATCTGAGAAATCCCCGAAAGGTGTTCTTGCCTTTGTAGGCGACGGTGTGAACGATGCTCCTGTTTTGACTCGGGCGGATATTGGTATCGCTATGGGGGGACTTGGCTCAGATGCGGCGATTGAAGCAGCAGATATTGTAATTATGGACGACAAGCCCTCTCGGATTGCTGATGCAATTGCTATTTCCCGCAAAACGCTGTCAATCGTTTATCAGAATATTGTTTTTGCCCTTGCAGTGAAAGCGCTGGTATTGATTTTAGGAGCGTTCGGCGTTGCGACTATGTGGGAAGCTGTTTTTGCTGATGTTGGGGTAGCAGTGATTGCAATCCTTAACGCTATGCGGGCACTCAATGTGAAGTTTTTAGATAAAAAGATGAAAGCTGTATAAAATATGGATACGGCGTTTCTCTTTCCCAATATGGAAAGGGAAACGCCGCTTTTTTGTCCTCAAACTTATTATTTCTATAAAATGTTCAGCCTCAGTATATATCAAACCTGCATCGCTTTTTCCTTTAACACCAGATCAGGCGCAGCAGGTTCATCTCCATAACCCAGCAGAGTTTTACAGCGGCTGATTGTCAGTGTCCCATTTCCAAATTGGAAAAGCAGCCTCATTCCAAATGCTGTCTGTGTACAACGTATCTCTGCCTCAAATATATAGTGGGTGCGGAATCGCCCCATGGCTGCAACCGGTTCTCCCCGATAACTGCTATAGGCATAACTGCCGTCCAAACCGATTGTAACCTCTCTGTTCTCTCCCTTCTCTGTCAGGTGCAATGTGGCCTCATTCTCTTCAAAGGTAAACGAAAGCCCATCCAGTTTTGCCTGTTTCCCGCCAAAGCCAAGGAAGGAACAGACCATATCCAGATAAAAACAGGAGTCTTCCTCTCCAGCGGGTTCATAGGTCTTTTCAAACCGCTTTGCTATATTCCAAGGGTTCAGCTTACCGGCTGGCAGAGCAGCCAGGGTTAGGTTCTTCAACCGGTATCCCAATGCTGCCTGCGCCTCTGCATCTTCTGGAAGCGCCCGGTCTTGGAAAGAGGGAACCAGCGTATCCCATACAGCATCCAATGTGTCCTGGGTGTGTCCTGTAGCCTCGGTGATGACGAGCAGAGCATCCTGCTTTGGCATGACAATTCCAAATTGCCCCCATAATCCATCTGCCCGGTAAACCCCTTCTGGCTTGCAGCGCCAAAACTGGAATCCATAGCCCACAGCCCAGTCTCCCTTGCCGGAATAGATGTCGTTGGCTGTCTCGATCTGCTTCTCTGTAGCCTGGTCAAACCATGCCTCAGACAGAAGCCGTTTCCCGTTCCATACGCCGTTTTGCAGAACAAACTGCATAAATCGGGCCATATCCTCTGTACGCAGACGATACCCTGCGCCGCCTATTTCAGTGCCGTCCCGGGTAACTGCACAGGATACCTCGCCTACGCCGATTTTGTCAAAAAGCCTCTCCCGTAAAAAAGCAGTGAGCTGCTGCCCGCTCCGGCGGTAAAGTGCAGCGCAAAGCATATTTGTACCTTCGGTGTTATACTGGAACATCGTCCCCGGTTCATAGACAAATGGATGTGCCAGGAAATCCCGTATCCAGTCTTCTCCGCTATTGGGCTCGGTCTTATGCCCGCCACCCATCATCAGAAGGTCTTTCACCGTGGCCCTTTTCAAGTTTTCAGAAGGTTTTTCTGGCAGCTTATCTGGAAAGATGTCTGCCAGCCGATCCTCCAGCGCTATCAGCCCCTCTTGTACAGCAAACCCAATGGCTGTGGAGGTTAAACTTTTACTGAAGGAATACATAGGATGCACATATTCTGCTTTATAGGGCTTCCACCATCCCTGCGCGCACACCTTTCCATGGCGCAGCAGCATAAAGCTGTGCAATTCAATTCCCTTCTGTTCTACCCGATCCAGAAACCTTTGTATTGCATGGGTGGAAATTCCGGCCTGCTCTGGTGTGACATACAGCAATTCGTTTGACATGGCAATCCTCCATTTCTATGTTTTCCCCATTCTATCACAGCTTTCCAGGAAAAGCCAGCGTTCTTTTCATATTTTAGAAAAGGAAAGTGTGGAAGCACAGCCTTAGGGGAGAACTGTTTATGCTGGAGTGTTCGACTCAATTCGGCGCAAAACCTCCCAAAAGTTTTTCAACGGCAAGCGAAACATTGGGCTGAAAATAAATATCCTTCCCCTTATTGCTTTCATACATAAAATCTTTCAAAGGCTTACTTGTATATTTTGAAAAATCCCCATATATTGCAAGCCCTATGCCATAATTAATAAATTTCTGCAATATCTCTCCTGCAAGGCAGGTGCTTAAAACAAAAAAATCATTTACAATGGCTTCTTTATTTATGGCGATATTTGTGCAGCCGGTTTCATATTTTACTGTCATAATTAAGTCCAAAGCGGATGGAACATCTTTTATCAGCACCTTATCACTGTTTATAACAGCAACCTCAATATTATTTTTCCTTATTACTTCTGTTTTCATTTTTTACCTCCTGTTATTCATATAAGCTGTCAATCAAACGGTCAACCATAAAATCAAAGGTTTCTATATGGCTGTATGGTAGAACATCTTTGTTTTTAATATTCATAATTAAAGAATAAATAATAGATACAGCCAAATCCCCGTGAACCTTAAATTTTAAATATGGCTGGCTTAAAAAAAGTTGTTGGCTTATATGATTAGACTCTTCCAGCTTTTTTGCCTGCTCTACAGACAATCTGTTCATTAAAATTGTGAAATCTGTTTTGTTGGTATTGTATAAAAAGTTATTCTTATCATATTCCCGATAAATAAATTTTAAAGCTTCTGCAACGCCGTATTTATTTTTTTCCTTTTCCATGATTTTGGACGCTGTATCGCAGACTTGCCTCTGGACGGAACATAAAACTTCACAAAAAAGAGCTTCCTTTGATTCAAAGAAAAGATAAAAAGCTCCCTTTGAAATACCTGTCTGCCTGCATAGTTCATCCACACTTGTTTTTTTATAACCGTATTGCGTCCAACTCTGTTTACAGGCTTCCTGTAATTTGTTTTTGATGTTTTCCTTTTCACGTTCCGTAAAACTTCTTGCCATCCGTTTTCTCCTTTTCATATGACTATAAACGTTTTTCAAGTCATATAGATTATACAGTATACAAAAAGAATTGTCAAACAGAAAAACACCGCTCCCTTTTACCGGAAGCGGTGTTTTTCTATGTTGCCGATTGACGGAGATTTTTAGAATCTGTATTCATAGCCAGGGGACAGTGGAAGGGAGAGGAGTTTTCTTGTCATATTGCGTTTAACGGTTGTGAATACAGGTTCTTAGTCCTGTATCCGTACCCAGACAGCCATTTCCCCAGCGGAACGGTTTGCCCAGGCATAATAGGGAATCCATCTCAGGGCTTTAGGACGGTACACAGGGGGAGTATACCGTCGGTAGAGTTTTCCATCCGTTTGTTCTGCCTCGCCAACCGAAGCCCCCTCACATTCCAGAGCAACAATGCCATCCAGCATATCTTCCCAATTTTCACGGAAAGAGACATTGCCCGACAGCCGTACTTTGTGCAGTTTATTGCCGTTGTCCTCCTGTTCCAGACAGTACACAACCGGCCCCCGGCAAACGCACACTTTCCCGAAATCATCCCGAACCTCTGGGCTTGCGGAAATCAGGCGGGCAGTCATTTCCATCTGTAATACAACAACATCCCCATCCTGGAAGGTACGGTTTAAAACTGCATAGCCATCTTTCAACTGGTATTCAGCAGAGGCGCCATTCATTGTCAAGGAGTAATGTTCGCACCATCCGGGAATACGCACACTATAGGCAAAGGCAGCCTCCCCGTTGGGAATGGTAAAAGCAGTTTTCAAGGTTCCATCCCAGGGATAACGGGTTTCTGTCTGGATTTCAATGGATTTTCCATCCAGTACAAAATCAGCCTGGCCAGTGGCAAAAAGGTGATGGTAAAGCACGTCCCGTCCCTCAAGCGAACCTGTTCCATACATATATGTACCCAGGGAAGAAACCAGCCGCGCCAAGTTAGGAGGGCAGCAGGCACAGCCAAACCATTTTTGACGCTGCACTTTAACATGGGAACGATCATGGTCTTTTTCACTGGCTTCCGGTATCACTTCCAGAGGGTTTACATAGAAAAAGCTTTTCCCGTCCAGGGACATGCCGCTGATAACCCCATTGTAAAGAGCCTGCTCCATAACGTCTGCATATTCGCCTTTTACTTCCATCTCTAACATCCGGCGGGCAAAAAATACCAGTCCAATCGCCGCGCAAGTTTCCCCATAAACGGAATCATTAGGCAGATCGTAGTCAAAGGTAAAGGATTCTCCGTAATGTGTGGAACCAATGGAACCTGTTATATACATCCGTTTTTGTACAATATTATTCCAGAGGGTTTTACAGGCGTTCCAAAGGCTCTGATCGTTGGTTTTACGCGCTACATCTGCCATACCGCTGTACAAATAGACTGCACGCACTGCATGGCCTTCTGCGGCAGTCTGCTCCCGGACAGGCTTTCCCGCCTGGTAGTATTGCAGTCCAAAGGGACTCTTTGCCCATCCCCAAGGTTTGCCGCTGGATTGGATTTCCTGCCTAAAGTAGTTTGGCTCCTGCCCCCGCTGGTCAATAAAGTATTTTGCCAGTTTTATATATTTTTCTTCTCCTGTAATATCATACAGCCTTACCAGCGCCATCTCTATGATTTCATGGCCCGGATAGCCAGGAATTTTTCCTTGGCCTGTACCAAATGTATTATTTACCAAGTCTGCATAACGGCGGACTGCATTTAACAGCTTGTCTTTACCAGTTGCCTGGTAATAGGCAACTGCGCCTTCAATCATATGCCCAAGGCAGTAAAGCTCGTGATTGTGGGCTAGATTGGTGAAACGCTCCTGAAGCCCGTTTATAATATAATAGGTATCTAAATATCCATCCGGCTGCTGGGCCGAACATACCAGGTCAATGGCTTCATCCGCCGTTTTTTCCAATTCCGCGTCCGGGTGAATGCTCAGGGAATAACCCACTGCTTCAATCCACTTGGCAAAATCGCTGTCCTGAAATACACATCCGCCGAAATCTCCTGCCTTTTGGCCGGATGCTATTTTGAAGTTTTCCATACAATAGCTGGGAGCTGCTCCCTCAATTCGGTCGTTTAATGCTTCCCATTGGTAGGGTATTACCTGGGTACGAACCAATTCCTGAAACCGGGACCAGAAATCGCCGGTAATTTTTACCGCCTTCAGATTGGCTGGACACGCTCCAGTGAATCTTTTTTCTTCCATTTTGCCAACTCCTGTCTACATTTTTGTATGGTGGGCTAATAGTTTCATTATAACAGATGTGAAATTTTTTGTTATATGTATTTTTGATTCGGAAACATAGATTTTTGTCTCTGCAATTGACATTCATTTTATTCAAGAAAAGGAATCGTTGACAGATGAATTGTTAGAGTGTTATCATGAACCTGTATTCACAACCGCTGCACACCGTCTGGCTGGTCTTTTTCCCGCCATACTGCGTCGGTTTCCCTTGCCATACGTCAGTATGGCTGCGGAAAATCTCCTTGTCTGACGGGAAAAATCCTCGTCCATCCGGCATCCCTCGGTTATGAATACAGGTTCATACTTTTATATCATGTTTTCTTTATTTTATACTTGACCAGGAAAGGACTGTAAACAATGGAGAAAATCGCAAGTTTTTGTGTTGACCATGACAAACTTAAAAAGGGAATGTACATTTCCAGGATAGACAGGGATATTATTACCTATGATATCCGTATGGTTGTCCCCAATTGCGGTGTTTATTTGGATACACCATCTATTCATGCGTTTGAACATCTTTTTGCTACATATGCCCGCAACAGCAAATATACGGACCAGGTTGTCTATGTCGGGCCTATGGGGTGCAGGACAGGTTTTTATTTTCTAACCAGAGACCTGCCCCATCAAGCAGCCCTTGATTTATTCCGGGATACAATTGACTTTATTTTAGAATTTGAAGGGATTATTCCAGGGACAGAATCCAGCAAAGAGTGTGGAAATTATCTGGAGCACAATTTGGAAGGTGCAAAAAAGATTGCTGCTGATATGAAAGAGGTCCTGAAATACTGGACTGTTCCGATGATGGATTACGACGCTCATATGTGAAGCCGGCTGCTGGCTGCAGGGAGGGGACTTTATGACTGAATGGATCAAGCAAAGCATAGAAGCGCAGTTTTCGGAGGCTGTGGAATGGCGGAGGGATTTTCACGCCCATCCAGAACTAGGGTATCAGGAAACCCGTACAGCAGCGCGGATCGCTGAACTGTTACGGGAATTCGGGCTGGAAGATGTGAAAGAGCATATAGGCGGCAATGGAGTAACTGCCCTGATTCATGGGGCAAAACCCGGCCCCCAGAAAGTCCTTGCATTGCGGGCAGATATGGACGCCTTGCCTGTGACAGAGGAAACCGGTCTGGATTTTACATCCCAAAATGCAGGCGTTATGCACGCCTGCGGCCATGATGGACATATGTCCATGGCATTGGGAGCAGCAAAAATATTAAGCCGGAACCGGGATAAATTTTCTGGAACCATAAAGATGATTTTTCAGCCTGCAGAGGAGCCCGCTCCTACTGGCGGTTCCAGGGCAATGATTGAAGATGGTGCTTTGGAACATCCAAAAGTTGACGCTATTATGGGTCTGCATCTCTGGGTCGGTCCTGGGAGACCTATAGGAACGGTTCTGGTCAAAAGGGGAGTAACGACTACCGTAACAGACGTTATGCAGATTGAAGTTTTTGGACGCGCTGGGCACGGCTCAAGCCCTCATTTGAATGTGGATGCGTTGGTGGCAGGATGCAAAATTGTTGATGGGCTGCAAACAATTGTCAGCCGCCAGATTGACCCCTTTGATACAGCGGTTATTTCGGTGGGGACTTTTAACAGCGGCACTGTGGAAAACGTCACCAGCGGATATACAAAAATGCGTGCCAGTGTCAGAACCCTTTCGGTGGAAATGCGGGAGCATGTCAAAGAATGTGTTCAGAACCTTTTGGAAGGCGTAGAAAAAACTATGGGTGTTACTACTAAACTGGACTATCAGGATGGATATCTGTCGATTGTCAATAATGATAATATGGTTGATCTGCTGCTGGATGTTTGCCGGGAAGAACTGGGGGAGGATGCAGCCAGAATGGTACAGCGTCCTGAAACATGGGGAGAGGACTTTAGTTTCTTTGCGGAAAAAGTACCAGGTGTATTTGCAATTGTGGGGGCTTCCTATGATGACGGCAGGGAAATTTACAGCAATCATAATTCTAGGTTTGACTGGGATGAAAATGCGATGAAAAACGGTATGGCGCTTTTGGTTGGATCAGCAGTAAAATTTTTGAATGTGCAGTAACTGAACTATGAAAATCTGGACAAATGGGTCTGCGGGGAAATCAATTTTGCGGCTGATATTGAAAACACCCCACCGGGGTGTTTTCAGGGAAGGCGGGGAAAAGGGATTTCGCGCCTTGCGGGTTCAGTTCAGCAGAGCTACGTTTAGCAACCCTGAACCCCGCCACTTTCGGGAAAGCGGCCAAAGCTTTTGATACGGGTTTGGTTTGTGAGTGTTTTGGCTTTGTGCATGCGCTAGGGGTTTTCTGCTTCTTTTTTGAAATGATTCTGTAAATTGATTTTTGTGATGGGTCTGTCAAGCCTATTGCCATGAATCAAAAGATATGCTAAAATAATGAAGTTGAGATTCTGCCGGCTATTCCCAGAGCCGGAACACGATACAGCTTACATTTTTAAATTAGGAAAGGGAGATTCCAATGTCAGGACATTCAAAATGGAATAATATTAAACGGAAAAAGGAAAAAACAGATGGGGCTAAAGCGCGTATTTTTACAAAAATCGGGCGCGAGATAGCAGTTGCTGTTCGGGAAGGCGGCAGCGGCGACCCCAATGTGAATTCAAAGCTTAAGGATTGTATTGCCAAAGCTAAGGCCAATAATGTCCCCAATGATAATATTGACCGCATCATTAAAAAAGCTCTGGGAGATGGGGACAAAAACAATTATGAAAATATCTTTTACGAAGGGTATGGGCCTTCCGGTGTGGCTGTAATTGTAGAAACCCTGACAGATAACCGAAACCGCACCGCTGGCGATTTACGGCATTACTTTGACAAATGCGGCGGAAACCTTGGACAGAGCGGGTGTGTTTCCTTCCTGTTTGAAAGGAAAGGCGTTATTGTGATAGCGGGTGAAGGGCTGGATGAGGATAAAATTATGGAAGACTGCATGGATGCAGGTGCAGAAGATTTTACTGTTGAAGAAGATATAGTTGAAATTACCACTGACCCCACAGAACTGCATAACGTCCGTGAAGCGTTAGAGGCGAAAGGATACAGTTTTGAATCCGCTGAAGTGGAATATCTGCCTACCACTATGACTGATATTACCGATGAAGAGCTTACGGTGAAAATGGAACGGCTTTTGGAAATGCTCGACGATAATGATGATGTACAGAATGTTTGGCATAACTGGAATGAACCTGCCCATGATGAAGACGATGATTAATTGTTTAAAAACCCCGTCTCCTGTTTCAGCAGGAGGCGGGGTTTTATCTGGTGTGAAAGATCATTTGTGGACATAAACGGAGACAAGTACAGCCTAAATTGGACTAAAGAGTTTTGATGGTCTACAGAATTTTCCTCAAAAGTTTCTTGGCCGCCAGTTTGGTTCTGCCAAACGGAACCTTCTGGGTGCAGGCCTGAAGCTGGAACCCCAATCTTTCTTCTTTTCCTGGACCGTAATCTTTATGAATATATGCAGCGGATATTTCTATCAACATATTAATATATAAATTTAGGGTCCATAATATGCCTTTTTATAAAAAATCTACTTCTGCTGCAATTGCAATTTTTGATAATATACGATACAATAAAATAGAAAGACTTTTGGCAAAGGTCATTTATCAGAAAACATAGAAAAGCAAAATTTATTTATACAAAGGCAGGAATACATATGGAAAACGCCTTTCATTTTCAAGTGAACCTGGGAGGGATGCTGGACATCCTGTCAAATCATCTTTACAAAAGCCCGGACGTTTTTCTACGGGAGCTGCTCCAAAACGCTGTGGATGCGATTACGCAGCGAAAAATACTTCAGCCCTCCTGGAATGAAGGGGAAATTGTTATTTCCCTGAATCATGGAACGATGGCTTTTACTGACAATGGTTCAGGGCTTACCGCGGAGGGGATACATCAATTTTTAGCTGTTATTGGGCAGTCTTCCAAAACGGATTTAATAAATGGAACGTTCCGGCAAGGGATAGAGGATTATATCGGACGGTTTGGAATTGGTCTTTTATCCTGTTTTATGGTTTCAGATTCCATTACTGTTCATACAAAACATATTTCGGACAAAAGGGGATATATTTGGACAGGTTTACCTGACGGCACTTATACTTTAAATCCTGCACCGCCGGAAACGGATTTTCCCATAGGGACTACTGTTATTTTGAAGGCAAAGCCAGGCGCTGAAAAATATTATACCTATGAACAGGCAGAGCAGTTGATTCAATATTATGGCCTGGCCCTTCCGGTTCCAATACGGTTTCAGGGGCGGAGGGACAGGATCAACCAAATCCCTGAAAATTTTGTCCAGACCAGCCAAACCCAGCTTTTGGGGTTTGGAAGCTGGGTGTTTGAAACCGATTTTTTGGACGTTATCCCTATCCATACACAACACCTCGACGGTGCAGCGTTTATTCTGCCCTATGAAACTTCTTCTGTTGTGAAAGGCGGGCATCGCATTTATTTGAAACAGATGCTTTTGACAGAGAGTGGAGACCGGCTTTTGCCGTCCTGGGCGTTTTTCCTGCAATGCTTCCTCAATACAACCGGGCTCAGACCAACCGCTTCCCGGGAAGATTTTTATGAAGACAAAGCTTTGGAACAGGCGCAGCAGGAATTTACGCTGGAGGTTTCCCGGTATTTAAGCAGACTTTCCCAGGAAGAGCCGGAACTGCTGCGGAAAATCGTACATATCCATTTCCAGGCGTTTAAAACAATTGCGGTATGGGACGACGATATGTTCCGCCTGATTTTTCCTTATCTTCCGTTTAGGTCTAATAAAGGGGAAATAACAGGGGACAAGCTTTTGAAAACAGAAGGATTTCCTTATGTTGCAGAACTGGACCGGTTTCGCCAGCTAAAATCTATTTTTCTTTCCCAGGGGAAGCTCCTGCTTTGCGCAGGATATGCCAATGATGAGGAACTTTTGCAAAAAATGCACCTTATCTACCATTTTCCAGCCTTTCCTCTGAAAGAACAGGATTTGTATGATGCTTTACAGGAACCAACCTTGGATCAGCGGGATGCCGCTATCCGGCTGGTACAGATTGCAGGACAGTCCCTAGAAAAATTCCAGTGCGGGGCAGAAATCAAACAGTTCCTTCCTGTCGAACTGCCCGCTCTGTATATTACCAATGATGACGACGGGGTTTTTCGGAAAATTCAGAATGCCAAACAAACGGCCAATGAATTTTACTCTGATATTATGTCATCCATGCTGAACTCTATAGACGGATGGAATGTGGCGACGCTTTATCTGAATATGAACTGCCGGCTGATTAAAAAGCTGTGTGCCCAGAAAGATGCTGGCAAAATAAAAAGTGTTATTCGGATTCTCTATGTACAATCCCTGCTTTCAGGAGGGTTTCCGCTCCAGGAGAGGGAACTTAAAATGATGGGCAGGGAACTGCTTAACCTAATCAGCGAAGACGACTATGATTTTTAAAATACAGGGAGGTTTTGATTGCTATGGGATTTTTCAAAGGAAATAAGGATAACATGGGGAAGCAAAAGCCGAAGACGTTCAACGGGGAAAGGATGAATTCCCAAATAGAACGTATGCCAAACGGCGCTCCGCAGATGGCTGCTTTACAGCAGGCAATCCAACAGGCCGACGTTGCACAGGACCATTTTTGGAGGCTGACATTCCGTTACGAATATGCCTGTGAAGCTACCTTCCACGACGACCCGCCGAAGGCAATGCCCTATGCTTCAGAGTTTTCTTCTATTTATGAAGAACACCCAGACGCCCTTCCATCAGAAAGCGGTGCAGAAGCTTACTTAATGATTACACAGATTGCCATTGACCCCATTGCAAACCTGCCGCAAATTCCCTTTTCCCAATGGGAAGCCCTGATGGAACGGTATATGGAGCTGATTAAACGTTATAACGTGGGACTGCGGACCTATTGGTCGCAGTACTGCCAGTTTTATCAATATGTGGACAAGGAAAAAGCCTATGCCGGATTCCAAAAGTTTTGGAAAACCGGAAGGGATGGGCTTTCAGACTGCCGTGCCTGTGAGCGGAGCCTTGCCGTTAAGATGTGCCTGATGATGGATGACCGCGCTGCTGCGGAGTCCTATTCCAAGATTATGGAACAGGGAAGGCTTCGTTTTTGCAGCAGCACACCCCAAAGGTACTGGCTGTATTATCTGGAGTATGCCCTTGACAAAGGGGACTTAAAAGAAGCGGAAAAACGCGCAAATGCTCTTTACCGGAAAACGCGCAATGAAAAAACGGACTTGTCTTATTATGGGGCGATTTTACGCTGTTTTGCATTTACCGATTTGGAAAGAGGGGCGGCTTTGCTGGATAAACAATTCCCCCTGACAGTCAGGATGTGGGATCAGAAGCTGGTTTATGATTTCTACAAAGGAGCATGGTGCTTCTGTTACCGGCTTGCAAAAGAGAGGGATACCATTTCCTTGAATTTCTCTGAAGGGGATTTTCCAATTTGGAACGCAAACGGCGTATACCGTTGTTCAGAACTTGCAGACTGGTTCTATGGACAGGCAAAGGGGATTGCAGAACGTTTTGACCTGAGAAACGGTTCCAACTATTTTACACAGAATCTGGAACTGGCTGGAAAATGGCTGGACTGATTATTATTTCAGAGGACGCAGGTAAAAGGCTGTGTACAGAAAAAGCCACCTGTGCAGAGCCGATACTGAACTGATATTTAATCTGTTTAAAATCCAATACAAACATTGAAAAGGATGCACAGGTAAGTTATAATAGACAAAAGAAGCAGTTTACATCGCGTCGTGTCGAACGAAAAGGAGGGTACGAAGGGATGACAACCAATACATACACAGTCAGCCTGGCAAAGCTTATTAAGGAATTTAATTTAGAAGTCGTTTATCTCCCAAAAGCGCCGGAGGAAATACTGATTTCTACAGCAGACGTAAACAGGCCCGGCTTACAGCTTGTAGGTTTTTTTGATTTTTTTGATTATCAGCGTATACAGATTTTGGGGAAAAGTGAATTCGCCTATATGGGCCGTTTAAACAGCGACGAACTGAAAAGCTGTTTGGAAAACTTTTTCAGCCATAATCCCCCAGTGATTGTAATTACCAGAGGATTGGAAGTTTTTGACTGCATGATGGAGGTAGCTAAAAAACATGCTGTACCAATGGTGCGTACAACTGACGGGACATCGGCATTTTTGGCCAGCTTAATCAGTACGCTGAACGTAGAGCTTGCTCCTCGAATCACCCGGCACGGGGTTTTGGTAGAGGTATATGGTGAAGGGATTCTTCTGTTGGGAGACAGCGGAGTTGGAAAGAGTGAAACAGCAATAGAGCTAATTAAACGCGGCCATCGCCTGATTGCCGATGATGCCGTTGAAATACGCCGCGTGTCAAGCAAAACGCTTGTGGGCAGCTCGCCGGAAAATATCCGGCACTTTATGGAACTCCGGGGAATCGGGATTATTAACGCGCGCAGGCTATTTGGTATTGCATCGGTAAAAATGACCGAAAAAGTGGATATGGTAATTTCTATGGAGATATGGGATCCTGAAAAAGTTTATGACCGGATGGGTATGGAAAACGAATATATTGAAATACTGGGAATAAAGGTGCCTGGGCTGACAATTCCGGTAAAACCCGGACGGAATTTGGCAGCGATCATTGAAGTAGCTTCCATAAACAACCGTCAGAAAAAGATGGGTTACAACGCGGCCCATGAGCTTCTTAGAAAGCTGGGAATGGTGGATGATATTCCCAACGTTGCGCCGGAAGATAACTGGGATTATACCCCTTACGATTGATTGACGATGGAAGGACAAGCTGATGAAAATTGTCGCCGATACTCACACCCATACCCTTGCCAGCGGTCATGCCTATAGTACTGTTTTGGAAAATATCCGTGCGGCAAAGGACGCAGGGCTTTCCTTTATCTGCCTCACAGAACACGGTCCCGATATGTGGGACGCCCCTAAACTGTCTTTTTTCAGCAACCTTCATTGTATTCCTGATATTGTGGAGGATATCGTTGTTCTGAAAGGTGCAGAAGCCAATATTCTGGATTATAACGGCGGCTTAGACCTGCCTCCCAAAATGCTGGAAAAGCTGGACTGGGTGATTGCGTCCTATCACGGGCCGGTCTGCCCTCCAGGGACGTTAAAGCAGCATACAGAAGGCTGGCTTAAAATTGCGGAAAACCCGGATGTGGATGTAATTGGCCATTGCGGGGACGGGCGGTATTTGTTTGAATTGGAAAAGGTAATCCGAAAATTTAAAGAATGTGGGAAAATTGTAGAGATTAACGCCCATTCCTTCCTGGTCAGACCGGGAACTGCATTTAATTGCAGGCAAATCGTCCAATGCTGTGCAAAATTTGAAGTTCCTGTTGTGGTTAGTTCGGATGCGCATTTTTGTATGGATGTGGGGAATGTTAAGGCTGCCGTTGATATGCTGGAGGAAATAGGGTTTCCAGAGAAATTAGTGTTGAATTCCGATTACAGCCGTTTTTTAGAACTTGTCCAGCATAAAACAGGGCGTAAATTTGCGTAAAACCTAATTTGCGGGGGAAACCTAATTTGAGTATAACCTGGGGTGGATAAAAAGGTTTGAAGGTCCAGGGTTGTGCAGCAAAGCTGCACTCCTGAAAAGCCCCCTTGCCGCGCTCGCAAGCGCGAAATACCCCAACTCACTAAAAGTATAAAAAGAAATTCTAAGCGAAATAAAAAGCCCGTTTGCGGAAGCAGAATGCCTTAGTGGGAGATCAAGCTTAGACTTTGTAAAACATTGCAGAAGGAAATAAAAGGGCTTTTTGACCCTGCGAATTCTACATTCGCGAACCGTTTTCTCCCGCTTCAGGCAAACGTAAACCCTTGTGGCCAAAGCATAGATATGCAAAAGGACAGCATATGTATAGAAAAAGGAGGATAGCCAGCTATGACAGAAAAATACCAGCTTGGAATTGACCTTGGAGGTACTAATATTGCCGTCGGGGTGGTGGACGAGGAATTCCATATCGCAGGAAAAGCAAGCATCCCCACAGAGGCGGAAACCAAAGACGGCATGGCTGCCCCGGAAACCATTGCAGACCGTATGGCGGAGGCTGCCCGTTTAGCGTTAGAAAAAGCGGCTGTTTCCATAGATCAGGTTGAAACAATCGGGATTGGTTCTCCCGGCTCGGTTGACCCGTTTAAAGGTGTTGTGAAATATGCCAATAACCTCCATTTTTTCCAGACGCCCTTGAGGAAACTCCTGCAGGAACGGCTTCATAAGCCAGTGTTTGTGGAGAACGACGCAAACGCTGCCGCTTATGGCGAAGCTATGGCGGGCGCATCAAAAGGGTTTCGCAATTCTGTTATGATTACATTGGGAACCGGCGTAGGCGGCGGTGTAATCATTGACGGCAAACTTTTGACCGGATGCAGCTATTGCGGCGGCGAATTGGGCCATACTGGTATGGTATACGGCGGCGAGTTATGTACCTGCGGAAGAAGGGGCTGCATTGAAGCATATTGTTCTGCAACAGCTCTGATTCGTCAGACAAAGTGCAAAATGGAGGAATTCCCGGAAAGCGCTATGTGGGGGATATGCGGCGGCGATTTGGAACAGGTAAACGGGAAAACCGCTTTTGATGGGATGCGTGCCGGAGATGCTCCTGCACTTGAAGTCGTAAATCAGTTTATCAACTATTTAGGGTATGCTGTGACAAATTATGTAAATTTGCTTCAGCCAGAAATTTTGTTAATTGGCGGTGGAATTTGTAAAGAAGGTGAAACCCTTCTTTCCCCACTGCGTGAAATTCTGAACCGCGACGCTTACTGCAAAACACCGGAAGAAAATACGAAACTTGCTGCTGCTACTCTTGGCAACGATGCCGGAATTATTGGAGCAGCCAGCCTTTATCGTCTGTATCAGAGTTAGAAGGGTTTCGCGCCTTGCGGGTTCAGTTCAGAAAAAAATTCCTGAAATACAAAATTTCTTTCTGCTTTTGGCTGAACCCACAGCCGGGCTTTATAAAACTACTTGAGAATATTCTTAAAGGAGGCTCTCTTATGCCGGGAACCCCTATGAAACATTTCATTCAATATTGCAGGGAAACTGGATGCCCCTTTTTGGAGCAGGAACCCCTTTCCCGGCATACCAGTTTCCGAATTGGCGGGCCGGCAGCGCTTTTTTTACAGCCAACAGAAACGTGTCAGCTTCCTGGCTTAATAGAGGCTGTCCGGGCCAGCGGCCTGCCCTGGACGGTAATGGGAAACGGCTCCAATATTTTGGCAAGCGATGAGGGATTCCCTGGCGTGGTTATCCAAATAGGTTCCAAATTTGCCTCTATCGCTTTGGAAGGGGAAACCTCTGTCCGCTGTCAGGCTGGAGCTTCTTTAACGGCGTTAAGCCGTTTTGCAGCTGAACACAGTTTAACCGGCTTGGAATTTGCCTGCGGGATTCCCGGCGCTGTCGGCGGCGCAGTGTTTATGAACGCCGGTGCTTATGGCGGAGAAATTTCCCAGAGGCTTGTTTCTGTTGTTCAGGCTGTAATTCCAAAAGAGGGGAAACCATTCCTGGAAACAATCCCTGCTCAAAACCTGGAGTTTTCATATCGGCACAGCAAGTACCAAAACCCGCAGTCTGCTGCAGTGATTGCGGAAACGGTTTTCTGTTTGGAAAAAGGGGAAAAGGAAGCATCCCTTGCCAGAATGGAAGAACTGCTGAAACTGCGCCGCGAAAAACAGCCTTTAGAGTTTCCCAGTGCAGGAAGCGCCTTTAAACGTCCGGCGGGGTCTTATGCATCTCTGTTAATTGACCAGTGCGGGTTAAAGGGGCTGCGCGTTGGAGACGCCCAAATCAGCGAAAAACATGCAGGTTTTATTGTCAATCTTGGAAACGCTTCCTGCCGTGAGGTGTTGGAATTGGTTTCACAGGTTCAAAAAATTGTATGGGAAAAGGCCGGTTTCTGTTTGGAACCGGAATTTCGCCTGCTGGCTCCTGCCGCCATATGACATAAACGAAATGAGGGTTAGAGTCCCATGGAAGTATTGATTGTAACAGGAATGTCGGGAGCGGGAAAGTCCCTGGCAACCAGCATTTTAGAGGATATCGGCTTTTTCTGTGTTGATAATCTCCCAAAGCAAATGGTAAAAAAACTTGTTGAGGTCGCTAACGGCTCAGTCAGCCGAATTGCCATTGTGATAGATGTGCGGGGAATGAAAATCAGCGGCGTTTTTGAAGAACTCAATTCTATCCCCAATATCGAGGGAACGGTTCGCCTGTTGTTTTTGGATGCTTCCGACGATGTTCTTGTAAAGCGCTTTCAGGAGCAGAGGCGGATTCATCCGTTAATTAAGGGGGAAATTGCTACAACTCAGCAGGCTATCCGGGAGGAACGGAAATTTTTATCTTCCTTTCGCCAGCAGGCTGATTATGTTATTGACACCTCTTTGCTGTCTCCAACCCAGCTTAAAGATCATATCAGAAAACTCTTTTTAGAGGACATAGAACAGGGTGTAGTGGTCAACTGCGTTTCCTTTGGATATAAAAACGGACTTCCAAGCGATGCTGATCTCGTCTTTGATGTTCGCTGCCTTCCAAACCCTTTCTATGTGCCTGAACTGCGGAATTTGACTGGTTTGAACCAGGAAGTTCAGGATTATGTGATGAATTTCCAGGATTCGCAGGATTTAATGAAAAAGTTAGAGGAACTTGTAAGCCTTCTGCTTCCGCTTTATCAGAAGGAAGGCAAAAGCCAGGTGACGATTGCCTTCGGCTGTACCGGCGGCCAGCACAGGTCAGTTACTTTTGCGGAACGGATGCACAAATTTATTACGGAATTGGGATACTTTGGGGTTGCGTCCCACAGGGACGCGGGAAAAGAACACCGCTGATTTTCATGGAGGGAAATCACTTGCTGGGAGGTTAGTCAGGAAAATGTCTTTTGCATTACAAGTTAAAAAGGAATTATTAGAAACCCGTCCCAATTTACTTTCCCGGCAGAAGGCTCAGGCATATGGCATGGTTTTGTTTGGCAGAAGTTTTTCTCAGTCTTCGATCTCTTTTCAAACGGAAAACAAGGCGGTTGCAGATTTATATGTCCAATATTTGTTTGACTTTGCCGGCCTGCAAAGCGGAGTGACAACTATCCAATACCGTAAACAAAAGGGATGTATCTATCTTGTAACGGTGGACGACCAGGATGACCGCAGCCGTATCCTCTCCGCCTTTGGACACAATGCTGAGGAAACGAATCTTCGGATTCATATGGAAAATTTGGACCCCGATACAACAGCGGCCTTTATTAGCGGAGCATATCTGGTTTGCGGCAATATAACCGATCCACAGAAAAATTACCATGCGGAGTTAAGCATAACATATTTAAAGTTATGTGAAGATTTATCTTTGCTCCTCCATACCCTTGGATCCCAGCCGAAACATACTGTTCGGCGAGGTGTGCATCTGCTGTACTATAAGGAAAGCGAGCAGATTGAGGATCTGCTTACGATGATAGGTGCAGTGAAAAGCAGCTTGGATTTAATGAATGTAAAAATTTATAAGGATGTGCGCAATAAGGTAAACCGAATCACCAACTGCGAAACGGCCAACATTGAGAAAACTGTTGCCGCGTCGTCGTCCCAGGTGGAAGACATCCGTTTGATATGGCGGGTAAAAGGAGAGGAAAGCCTTCCCAGGGAATTGCAGGAGCTGGCCCGCCTTCGGGTGGAAAATCCAGAGCTTTCTTTGAGGGAACTGGGCGAAGCGCTCCAGGAGCCGATTACCCGTTCCGGTGTAAACCACCGCCTCAAACGCTTAAATGGAATTGCGCAGGAATTGCGGAAAAGAGGGTGCGAATAAGGCAATGACAGATTTTGTCCATCTCCATGTACACAGCGAATACAGCCTTTTAGACGGCGCATGCCGCATTCAGCCCTTGGTGGAACGGGCAAAAGAGTTAGGTCAAAGCGCAGTCGCCATTACCGACCACGGCGTAATGTACGGCGCAATTGATTTTTATAAAGCGGCAAAGGCGGCGGGAATCCGTCCAATTATTGGGTGTGAGGTCTATGTTGCCCCACGGACCCGCTTTGATAAGGTGCATGGTATGGACAACAGCCCTTATCACCTTGTCCTTCTTTGTGAAAACAACGAAGGATATCAGAATTTAATTAAGATCGTTTCAAAGGGATTTTTAGAAGGCTTTTATTCCAAGCCAAGAGTGGATAAGGAGCTTTTACGGAAATACAACAAAGGGATTATAGCTCTTTCCGCCTGCCTTGCAGGGGAAATCCCCAAGCTGCTTTCCAATGGGAATTATCCCGGTGCAAAAAAGGCTGCCCTTGAATACAAGGAAATTTTTGGAGAAAAAAATTTTTATTTGGAATTACAGGATCATGGGATTCAGGAACAGAAAGCAATTCTTCCTCTGCTGTTCCGGTTATCTCAGGAAACGGGAATTGGTTTGGCTGCAACCAACGACTGCCATTATTTGACGAAAAGGGATCATAAGGTGCAGAACCTGCTGATCTGTATCCAAACCAACCGCACTATCAACGACCCCAATGAAATGGCATTTGAAACAGAGGAATTTTATCTGAAATCTGGAGATGAAATGCAGGAACTGTTTGGGGCGTATCCGGGTGCAGTTTCCAATACAGTGGAAATTGCAGAACGCTGTAATGTGGAATTCGAGTTTGGACATACAAAACTGCCCTATTACCAGGCTCCCGACGGAATGGAAAACCGTGCGTTTTTTCGTAAGCTCTGTTACGAGGGACTGCGCCGGAATTATGGGGACAATCCCGCTCAAAACGTTATTGACAGGCTGGAATATGAACTTTCCATTATTGAAAAAATGGGTTATGTGGATTACTTCCTGATTGTTTGGGATTTTATCAACTATGCAAGGAGTCAGGATATTTCCGTAGGACCTGGGAGAGGTTCCGGTGCGGCCAGTATTGCTGCATACTGTGTTGGGATTACCAATATAGACCCTATCCGCTATCATCTTTTATTTGAAAGGTTCCTGAACCCGGAACGGGTAAGCATGCCCGATTTTGATATTGATTTCTGCTTCGAAAGGCGCCAGGAAGTCATTGATTATGTTATCCGCAAGTATGGGGAAGACCATGTTGCACAGATTATTACTTTTGGAACCCTTGCCGCCCGCGCCGCAATTCGGGATGTTGGCCGGGCCATGGGCATGGGATACCAGGAAGTAGACATAGTAGCCAGGTATGTCCCTTCAGAACCCAAAATGACGATTGTAAAAGCATTAAAACAATCTGCGGAAATGCGGGAGCAATATGATTCTAATCCTAAAATCCATGAATTAATTGACTTGGCAATGGCTCTGGAAGGGATGCCGCGCCATGCCTCCACCCATGCTGCTGGAGTTGTCATTACCCGCGAACCTGTGGAAAGTTATGTTCCTGTCCAGCAAAACGATGGCGTAATCGTTACACAGTTTACCATGACTACTTTAGAGGAACTGGGTCTTTTGAAAATGGACTTTCTGGGGCTGCGCAACCTGACTGTTATCCGAAAAGCTCAAAATATTATACATCGGGCTGAACCGAAGTTTGACGCTGGGCGTATTCCGTTGGATGACAAAGGGGTTTTTGAGATGCTTTCTGTGGGACAGTCCAGCGGGGTTTTCCAGTTTGAATCTGAAGGGATGCGCCAGGTCATTACCCAGCTAAAGCCTGCATCTATAGAGGATTTGGCTGCTGTTGTTGCGCTGTATCGTCCAGGCCCTATGGATTCTATCCCCAGATATATCGAAAACCGCCACCACCCAGAAAAAGTTGTTTACCTTCATCCAAAATTAAAACCTATTTTGGATGTTACGTATGGATGTATTGTTTATCAGGAACAGGTTATGCAGATTTGCCGGGATTTAGCAGGGTATTCTTATGGACAGGCTGATTTGGTACGAAAAGCTATGTCCAAAAAGAAAGCCGATATTATGCAGAAGGAACGGCAAAAATTTATCTATGGTTCTAAAAGGCCGGACGGTTCCGTTGAATGCGTAGGGTGTATTGCCAACGGGGTGCCAGAAGAAACAGCTGTCGCTATCTTTGACCAGATGAGTTCCTTTGCTTCCTATGCGTTTAACAAGCCACACGCCAGCGCATATGCCTATATCGCTTATCAAACCGCCTTTTTAAAATATCATTACCCGATGGAATATATGGCGGCGCTTCTAACCTGTATGCTGGACAATGTAAACAAGGTAACAGAATATATGGCGGAGTGTACCCGGCGGGGGATTAAAACCCTTCCGGTAGATGTTAATCAGAGCGAGGAAGGGTTTACAGTATCGCCAGATGGAATTCGGTTTGGGCTTTTGGCGGTTAAGAGCATTGGGAAAGGGTTTATCCGCGAATTGGTTGCACAAAGGGAAAAAAGGCCTTTTGACAGCTTTTTTGATTTTTGTGAAAGAATGTATGGCGGGGAAATAAGCCGCCGCACCATGGACAGCTTGATAAAATCCGGCGCATTTGATTCTATAAGCCCTAACCGCCGGCAGCTTCTGCAAGCTTATGGGCCGATTATGGAGGAGCTGGAACGCACCCATAAAAACAATCTGGAAGGCCAGTTGGATTTGTTCGCGCTTCCTTTGGAGGATGGAGAAAAGCAAAGTCTAAACCATTCCTATACGCTCCCCCCGGCAGCTGATTTTACCCAGGCGGAACGCCTTGCAATGGAAAAAGAAGTTACCGGCATTTATGTTACAGGTCATCCTTTACAGGAGTATCGAGCTTTATCAGAACGGATTCAGGCGGACAGTTTGGGAAAATTATTAGAGGAAGCAAAGACACAGGGAATGGACTTGGACGGGAAGCCTTTGAAACTTGTGGGGATTATCACTGAGCCAAGAACAAAAATAACGAAAAACAATGAGACAATGGTTTTTGCCAGGCTGGAAGATCTGACCGCATCCTGTGGATTGCTGATTTTCCCCAAAGTCTGCCAGCAAGTGCGGGCATTGGTTCGGGAGGGACAGGTTGTTGTTTTAAAAGGCCGGGTTTCTGCACGTGAGGAAGAAGAACCAAAAATCATTGTGGACATGATGACAGCCCCGGCAAACTATTCAGAAGCTCCGCCTCCTGCTGCTTCCTCATCTACATTCTGTTCGCCTTATATTGGAACGGAAAAGAGGATTGGTCAGGGGCAGGAGAGAAAAGCCCTTTATCTGCGGGTGGAAAGCAGAGAGTCTCCTGCTTTTCAAAAGGCCCAACAGATTCTTTTGGTTTTTGAGGGGATTACGCCAGTGTATTTTTATCTGCAATCTGAGAAAAAATATTTGAAAGCCCCTCAAGGAATGTGGGTGACTCCCAATGATCCAATGCTTCGGGAACTTCAGCGGGTTTTGGGAAAGGAAAACGTCGTATTCAAAAATATCTCTTGACGATGTACAAAAAATGCCAACTATGTTGTATGACTTGCGCCTTTGGAAAAGGTTTCTTATAATAGTTTTAGTAACGACTTAAAATTTTTACGTATTTTGGACGGCGAAAGGAATGAAATAATATGGACAAGAAAGTAAAAACTATTGGCGTATTGAGCAGCGGAGGCGATGCCCCAGGCATGAATGCTGCTATCCGCGCAGTCGTCCGTACAGCGATTAACCGCGGCCTGCATGTTATGGGGATTCGCAGGGGATATAATGGGCTGCTGTCCGGCGATATGTTTGAAATGAATCTGAGAAGCGTTTCCGACATTCTCCATCGAGGCGGAACTGTTCTCTATACGGCCCGCTGCCCCGAATTTGTCACCGAAGAAGGGGTTGAAAAGGGCCGCAATATGTGCTTTGAAATGGGAATTGACGGTCTGGTTGTAATCGGAGGCGACGGTTCTTTCCGTGGTGCCAGAGATCTTTCTTTAAAGGGAATTCCTTGTATTGGTGTAACTGGTACGATTGATAATGATATTTCTTCCTCACAATATACAGTTGGATTTGATACTGCGCTGAATACCGTTGTGGACATGGTGGACAGGCTGCGTGATACTTCTCAATCTCATGACCGCTGTACAGTAGTTGAGGTTATGGGCAGACGCTGCGGAGATATTGCTCTCCATGCCGGTATTGCCTGTGGTGCAACCTGCGTTTTGGTTCCTGAGATTCCTTTTGATCTTGACAGGGATGTTATCAGCCGCATTGGACGGTCAACCCGTACCGGTAAACAGCATTTCATTATTATGGTTGCCGAAGGTGTAGGCGGCGTGGAACAAATGGCTAAATATATTCAGGAAAAAACAGGCGTTGAAACAAGGGCTACTATTTTGGGGCATGTTCAGAGAGGCGGAAGCCCAAGCGCCAGAGACCGTGTAGTAGCGAGTGAAATGGGTCATCATGCCGTTGAATTGCTGCAGCAGGGGATTGGAAACCGTGTGGTAGTGTACCGGGATAATAAGATTGTGGATCTTGATATCTTGGAAGGATTAAATATGAAACGGGTCTTTGATAAGAATTTGTATGACATAGCAAATGAAATTTCTATTTAAAAAGTTTGATGGTGCTCATTTCAGATTGTATCCGCAAATTTGCTTTTTTTAATTCTTGTCTACCTATGGGGAGACAAAAATCCGACGGTTATCAAACCGCCGGATTTTTTATTTCATAAGGAAAAGAGTTGCATAAGCTGGGCAGAAAGATACAAAAAATATAATATGAAACCGATAAAAGAATCATACCCCCACAACCTACGGTTGAGTTTCTGTAATTTTTCATAAACATGCTTATAATTGTTTTTCATTTGAATACAAGCTATAATGAAATTGCATTTAAATTGATATACAAAAAACAAATGAAAAAATTACGGAGGAAGGGTATGTTTAATCAAACCGATTTTGGGAAAAGAGTAAGAGAATTTCGCACAAGAAAGAATTACTCTCAAAAGGAGATTGCCCTAAGAATGGGCGTTTCCGAACAGGCTGTATCCAAGTGGGAGAACGGCGACTGCCTGCCCGACATTTACAATTTAAAACTGTTAGCACAAATGCTTCACATTTCTGTTGACACCTTATTGGACACCCAAATGCAGAATTCGGAGAAAATTGTAGAAACCATTAACGTTTGCGGTGCACGCTTCGATATAGTCGAAAAACCTGAGGCCATACTTGCGGGGAAAATTATTTATGCAAAGGATTTCCCTGACATTGACAGCTTTTATTCCGCAGCGGACGCTCTCGCGTCAGATAAGGACAAGCCATATTTCAGCACGCTGAAAGAAAGCGTCCTGCCAATATATGACATAAACTTAAGCGTAAACTTCTGGCTTGACGAACAAAGCCGCGCATACGGTGCTGTAAGAGAAGTTATGACGGAAGACCAGCCCACAGCCACAGATATTTACAAAGTCCCTGCGTCGTTATATATACGAGCGTACACGGATAAAGAGACTTCGAGAATTGTCTGCAAGGAGCAATGCGAAATATGGGAACTTTTTGCATACATCAGAAACCATTTTATGCCGTCCTATCATTTTAAAATGGCTCAAAACGGAGCGCAGGAAATGGAGATGTTCGATACATTCGGCCACAAGTCCGGTTACGCTTATATGCCTGTAGAAAGAAACGTGTGATTGGTTTCTAAACTTTAAAGGAGTGCTTTATAACATAAAACAGCGGCTTATTACTGCCCTGTTCTAGTTCCGTTTTGATGAACAGCCATACTCCAAAACGGAATAACTGCCGCTATATAGAACGACACACCAAGACAGGAAATCAAGAAAAGGTTTCCTGTCTTTTTGCGCCCATATGCCGTTGAATTGCTGCAACAGGGGATCGGAAACCGTGTGGCCGTTTACCAGGATAATAAGATTGTTAATCTCGATATTCTGGAAGGCGTGAATATGAAACGGGTCTTTGATAAGAATTTGTATGATATTGCCAATAAGATTTCGATTTAATCCTCCGCAGCAGGAAGTCTCCCGCCTCTTTTGGCAGCGGGGATATGTTACAAAATAAATTTACGGAATGTATAAACAAAAATCCGACGGTTGGAAGACCGTCGGATTTTTGTTTCAAGCAGTTACAATGGAATACAAACTTTATGCAAAATGGGCTTGGCTGAGTACTTTCTTAACCGTTTCCTGGAGGTTTGGATTTTGGAGGTTTTCCAAAAAGCAGCGGGTTTTCTCTGAAAGCTTCGGAAATTTAAGAAAACTAAATAAAACCTCTTTTTTATAGATCAAATCCGGCGCATTTTGGAAAGCATGGATTAAGGCATCCTCGTCGCCGGGTTCCTGCCACATAAATTTCCATGTTGGGTGAATATGATAACCTGCAAGCAGTTCTGAATAATAGTTTTCGCACCAGGTCAGGAAATCAGGGGAACCTTTCGGCCACATGGGGGCTAAATCTCCATTATAATCCAGATAAACAACCCGCCCGCGCTGTGGGCCGTTGATGATCAGATATGCAATATAGGTTAAGTCCATACCGCAGAGATCAAGGGTTCCAGCTTGACCGCCATTTCAAGTAGTCTAAAAACCGAAAGCGAGGAAACGAAAATGACAGCCATTTACAGCAAGCAGACAGGAAACTTCCGGATCACCCTCAACCGCAAGGAAGCCGAAGCCCTCGGCTACACCAGCACCAGCTATGACACCCTGCTGACCGCCCTTCAGATGTGGCCGGATGCCGACTGCTTCCACATCTACGGGAGCAAGGCACAGGTGGCCGCAGACCTGACAACAGCGATGGCAAGAGCCTAAGCCGAAAAAGGAGGATGCGAAGATGACGGCAACAGAGAAAGTCATGATGAACATGGAGGGCAAATTCTGGACGCGGCAGAACGAGATGGTAGAGGAACTGGAGGAACTGGACTACGAGGTGACCGCCATCAATTACGAATACGCTGCGGTGGTTGACACCCAAGACGAGGACGAGCGCGAGTACATCCTCTACCTCGGACACGCAAATTCCACGATGTGGATTGAAAGCGTAAAGGAGGTGGCATAAGGCAAGATGAGAACGCAGGAGACGCAGGAGAAGAACCTCCGCATTGCAAGGGGCTACGCTTGCTACGATGTTTCACAGGCGATTCACGCCAGCCATTACAGCAAGGCTGACAAAGAAACGATGCTCCACATCATCAACGCCACCTACAACGAGGATGCCTTGGAGCGTTACCAGGAAGCAGACACGATGGTGCGGGAAGCCCTGCAGGACATCATCGAGAAAACCTACTACGGCAAGAAGCCCGGACAGCGGCGATGTCCAGAATGCGGTGGGATTTACACAGGCACTCCCGCCCTGTCCCGCAAGGATAACATAACAGCCATCTGCCCGGATTGCGGGACAAAGGAAGCAGTCGCAGCCTATGTGCAGAGCATGATGGCAAACCGGGGAAAATAGAACACCAACCGAAAGTGGACGCTGACCCATCGGCAGGACGGGGAGAAAGGACAGAACAATGAGAATCGGAGAACTGGTAGAAACCCTTATTCGAGTACGGGACGGGAACAGCCTGACCCAAACAGAGGATGCGGCGGTGTGCGCCGCTTGCAACATCCTCGACCGGCTCCCCAATATGATGGATGAGGATGCGGCGAAGGAATCCGTGAAGCTGGGAGCAGAGCAGATCACCCTGCTGAACAGGCAGGAGATCATCGCCAAGGTCGAGCATGAAATCAAATTCCAGCGGACGCAAGCCGGGGAGTACGAGAGCGGTGTCCACCAGGATGCGGTTATCTTTGCACGGTACGACCAAGCGGCAAAAGTCCTCGAATGGGTGCTGGGGCTTCTGAAAGGACAGGTGGAATACGCATGACGCTCAAAATCACTTACAAGGTCGGCGGGATGGGCTTCACGGCGATAGCCAAAAACATCGCGCAAGCATACGAGTATGTCCACGCCATCATCAAGGCGAACACCATCAACTTCCCGAACCAGGAAGAAACCCTGTCCGAGTACATGGCGATTCTGGCGAAGTTTAAGGACGGGCAGCAGCTTACCGCCGAAAACCACATCTTCAAGATTGAGAAGGAAGTCGCAGGATAAACAAGGGAATATGGCCTTGGACGCTGGGAGCAGAGAGGGCTGCACAATTTAGACAACATCCGAAAGCGAATAGCTGACCTAACGGAAAAACGGGGAGAAAGGACAACGCACATGAAAATCGTTGAAATCGTGGAGACATTGATCCAGATGCAGAACGAGCGCAAACTGACGCAGAGGGAGCATGATGCGGTGCGGGACGCTTGCGACATTCTCGACAAGCTGCCCCGGATAATGGATGAACGGACGGCGCAGGAAGCCGTCCTGCAACTCGTCAATGGCGATGAAAACATCAAGGCGGCACTGCAGGACGCAGATACCACGCTGCTGAAGCTGTACGGATGCGGTGGGCTTTACTGCGATGGCGAAATTGAAGCCTACCAGCAGCGCAAGAAAGCGAGGGAACCGGCGTGGAGCAATGGCTGAACTTCTATGCACCGGGCGGCAAGTTTCTCGGAGGGTACACCCTCCAGGGGACATTTGCCGGAGAGATGCAAGCGACCGCTGAACTGCTGGCAGCAGAGAACGGAATCCGCCCGGAGAATATTACCATCAAGGTGGAAAACAGGAAAGGACGGGACAAAGCATGATAACGCTCAAGGAAGCCGTGAACACGCTGGACGGCGTGATTCCACCCCCGCAGAACAAGATGGTAGACCATGAACACTTCCCCATCGCCGCGGCATGGCTGGAATGCAAGAAAGCCTTGGCAGATTATGAGGGCATGAAGGACAGGCACGACACACTCATGCGCCGCTGGGAAGGGATGGTCGAAACCATCCGGCAGAAGATTGACACAGGGACACTCACCATAGAGGACAGACACCTTCTGGACGCTTTGAACCTTCCTCACGAATATGACAGGAGGGCAAAACAATGACATACAGGGACATCGTGCCGGAGACCAACGCCGTGTGCAAAAAGCACCCGAAATGCTATGTAGACATTTACCACAACGCAGACAACGGATGCCCGTACTTCGACATCTGCCAGGCGCACCCGGACGGCAGCTGGGCGTTCGAGACCGACATCCTCGCCCGGTATATGGAACTTCAGACCGGGAAGCCGCACAGCAGATTTTATTTCACCTTCGGCAGCGACCCCGGATTCCCATTCCAGAACACCTACATCATCGTACTGGCAGAGAGCGAGAAAGCCGCCGTGGAGAAATTCAGAGAGAAATACCCGGACAGGCACACGGGAACCGTCAACTGCGCTTTCTGGTACAGCGAGGAACACTGGACGGGTACGCCAAACGAACGGGAGTACACGGAGCCTGCAGAGGTTATTGCATAGGGGGAAAGGCGATGAGTGGACGCAGAGAACACAAGCGCAGATACAACCAGAAGTTAGAATTTATTTCCAGGTTTGAGGAATGGCTTGCCCAAGAGCCGCCCATGTTCCCATGCTTCTGGCACTGGCGGAAGTGGCGGGACAACAGACCGAGATTCACCAGCGCACTACAGAGGATTTCAGACGAATGGGAGGTATCAGGATGCGGAAAGTAGAGCATTACATCTGCGAGGTTTGCGGGACGGAGTACAAGGACAAAGCCCTGTGCGAGAAATGCGAAAGGCTGCACAAGCAGGGGCTGACCATCGTCCGGGCAAGATTCCTCCCCGTGACGCAGGACAACACAGGAATGCCCGTGACCATTGAGGTGGAGGTCAAGGACGGGAAAGAGACCCGGAGAGCGACCTACAAGCGGTAGGGCGCAGGAAAGAAGGGATAGAGCAATGCCTTATTACAGAGTTTGCCCAAATTGCGGAAGCAATCTCGACCCAGGAGAGAGATGCGACTGCAAGGATCAGAAAGAGCAAACGGTGGAGGAAGCCCCTGCTGAGACATTCGGCGTGATTGCCGGACACGCACTGAAACGGGTAATCACGCAGATGACAGAAAGCAACAGGGCGCAGACCAAGACAGGCTGACACTCCACCGAAAGCAGAACAAAGCCCCGCCGTTTTTCGGCGGGGCTTTGTTTTAGTCCAGGAACGCCCATTCAATGTTCACGGATTCCCCGTCAAGGGTAATTTTGCGGATGAGCGTAGAGATGATCTGCCGCCTGTCATCCAGCCCCGCAGACTGCCAGACCGTAGCAAAATCGGCCAGCAACCCGGCAAAGGCATCCTCGTTATAGTCCCGTTTCGGCTTCAGCGGCTCGACCGCCGCCAACTGTTCCTCCAGCGCAATCTTCTCCCGATGCAGCTTGTCAATACGGGCAGACAGCACATCGACCGGGATTTTTTCGTCTTGATACAAGTCCATCATGCGGTTTATTTGCTTTTCCAGCCCCGCAATTTTATCCCGGAACACATCGCCGTCCCCCCGTGGCTGTTCCCTGACTTCGGCGGCTTTCCGTTTCAAGAGGGATTCATAGTAGCCCGGTTCAAAGAGCAGCCGGGAGACTTCACGCTCCACGATGGAATCCAACTCATCCAGCGGCCAGTTTTTGTTATCGCAATGATCCGCTTTTATCATCCTTTTCACCGTCCTCGCACGAGAGTAGCAGACATAATATTTATACCCGCCATAGTTATGCTTGACGGCGTACCGCGCCCCGCACCGGGCGCACCAGCAAAGACCGACAAGCAGATATTTTGACTGATAGGGAGAATCCCCGAACACCTCCCTGCGCTTCATCCGCAGGGCTGTGGCTTTTTCAAAGGTCTCTTGGTCGATGATAGCATCGTGAGCGTGTTCGACCACGACACCAGCAAAGCGCAGCGTCCCCAGATAGACATCCGAGGAAAGAATCCGCAGGACGCTGGCGCGCCCGGAGATTTCATTCCATGAACCGTAACGGTTCGAGTAGCCCTGATCACGCAGACGCTCTGCAATTTTCTCCGGGGAAGTCCCCTCCAGATACCATGCGTAGATTTTGCGCACCTGTGCGGCTTCGTACTCGTTCACAGACAGCCGCCCGGAGGAATCGTAATCATACCCGATGGGGAAGAACATCCCCCCGTGGTAAAGCCCCTCCTTCGCCCGTTCCAGCCGCCCCATAAAGGTGCGCTCTTTGATCTGTTCCCGTTCCAGCTGGGCGAACACGGAGAGGATACCAATCATCGCCCGACCGAAAGGCGTGGAGGTGTCGAAGGATTCCGACATCGAAACGAAGTCCACGCCGGCCGGCAGAAACACTTCCTCAATGAGATGCAGGGTGTCCCGCTGGGAGCGGGACAGGCGGTCGAGTTTCATAACCAGAACCAGGTCGAAGGAATCCACCTCGGCAACCAGCTTCTGAATGCCGGGGCGGTCGAGGTTCGAGCCGGAATAACCGCCGTCAATGTAGAAATCAGCCACAGCCCAATCGTGCGCCTTGCAGTACGCCATGAGCCGCTCCTTCTGCGCCCCGATGGAGTAGCCCTCCTGCGCCTGTTCCAGCGTGGAGACACGGATATACAGAGCCGCGCGTTTCATACCAGAACACCCCTCATTCCAACAAACTCGGCAAAATCCAGAGGTCTTGCAAGTAATCGTCCAAATTGATTGGAAGGATTGTCTGATTTGCAACGCCAAGAATTGTATCCGAATCCAAAGTGAAGCTGATGGCCTTTCCCTCTTCCCCGTCCGTCATATCAGCAACAGCCCAATATTGGATTTCCGGGCACGAATCAAAACCGTGATTTGTGATCAGTTCGCAGACATCGTGGTAATTTTGCCGGATGGTCAATTTGTTTGTCAAATTCGGCGATGTTTTGGCTTTCACGATAATCACGCCTTTTCCGGCGTATACATCCCCGCCATATCTGACTTCCAGAAGTTCACCGGATTCAAGTTCAAGATTCCCAGTATCCAGCGTACCGAAATCATCGGGAGTTAGCGAATTGAAATCCAGAATGAAATCCCCCTCCGGCTCTGAACCAGCGTCCCCGTCCCCAGAATTGGACGGTGCAGAGGGCGTGTTCTCGGTGGGCGGCTCGGACTGTACAGGTTTCTGGGATTCAGCAGGAGCGGAGGTTTCCGGCTTCACTGGGGCTTCGGAGGGCGCAGACGCATGAACGCTGGCAGACGGCTCTGGTGGCTTGGATTCAGAGGGAGTGGACGCAGGGGATTCCGTCTGCGCCGCTTTTTCTGCTTCCCGTCTGGCGGCTTCCTCAGCTTCCTTTGCCGCAGCCTTCTCCGCTGCGATCCGCTCCCGTTCGGCGATTTGCTCCGGCGTAGGATGGTAGGTCATGCCAATGCCCACAGAGGAAACAAGAAAAACAGCGACACAGGCAGCGGCCATGAGAGCAACGGATTTTTTGGGCTTTTTCCTTACCGCCCTTACAACCAGCAGGACAAGGGCAACCACCAGGGCAACGCCGGACGCAACCAGCAGGAAGCTGAAAACACCTACCATGCAGAACACCCTCCTTCCAAAGACGCAGACACCACCACAGACACATCCGTCCCGCCGCACAGGGCAGACGGAGCAAGCGTGACGGAAATACCGCTGCACACAGGCGGATCACCATAATCAGCGGTCAGACAGCGGCGGCCGGCATCCACGGCGATGTTCCGAAAGCCCCGGCTGGACAGGCAATCCCGCACCAGCGGCAACCACTCGGCGCAGGAGCCGCGGACCCGGACAGACCGCGACACAGATTCAGAAATACACATAGGCACACCTCCTACTCGGATTGTTCAGATTTAGAGCCGTCAGCAATCTCAAAGGCAGACTTCAACAGCTGGATGCGCTGACGGACATCCAGCGATTCATACACCCGCACCAACTCGGCGCATTCCTCGGAAAGAAATGTTTCCCCGCCGTTTCGGACGATGATAGTCCCCGTGTGCGGCCCCAGATTCCCAGCGACAGAGCCGTTATTCACGAAGGAATCACGGGGGCGTTCCTCTCCGGTTAAAAGCCATTCCATAGACACACTGAAGAATTCGGAGATTTTTGGAATCAGCTTCGCAGGAGGATCAGAGCCACGCTGCTTCCAAGAAGCGACATTTCGCTCATTTATTCCAATGAAATCAGCCAAGTCTTTCTGCGTCCTATGGGTGTCAGCCAAGAGCGTAAAAAGCCGTGCATTGATGGTCACGACCACCACCTCCCTTTTTGTTTTTATGGTGCAAATTTTCAGAACATACAAAAAAAGCTCTGAAAAAGTGTAAAACTCCGTTGACAAACCGCAAATGCAGTGATATACTTGCAATAGCGATGAACAAAGGAGACAAAAAACTTTGTAAACGCACCGCAACAGCAGTATAGCACAAATGCGCAACAAATGAAAGAGGAAAACCGTGATTTTTTAAGGAGGTGAAACTAATGGCGGTACAGCAGCGGCAGGAGCGTGGAGCCGGATACCAGTGCTTCTCATCCCGGCTCAAGGCGGACATTTATAACACCTTGAACGATTGGGCGTGGGAGCATCGGATGTCGCTGGCAATGGCTTGTTCTACCCTGCTTTCCAAGGCAATCGCAGCAGAGCAAGGAGAAGCCTACATCCCGGAGGACGGAGGGATTCAGCGTGGCAAAGAAACCGACTAACCCGAAATCCCCCACAACTTCCAAAAAAGCGGCGGGGGGGGGGCGGCACTACTCACCAGAAACCGCCGACCACGGCGGCTAAACGGGCATCCGGGGACAAACACCCATCCGGGGAAAAACGGCTTGATGCCATCCTGGAAGCCATGACAGAGGAACTGCTTACTGCCCTTGAACAAGATTATAAACCGAAAGAGAGGTGAGTACCACGAGCGAAGGATGCGAGAATCTCTACAAATTGTGCAGAACATCCGCAGGATTTACGCAGGAAGCGGCGGCAGAACTGCTGGCGATTTCCCCGCGGACGCTCTCGGACTACGAAAACGACCGAGCAAAAGTGCCGGATGACATCGTGGACGCAATGAGCAATCACTACAAGTCACCGCTGCTGGCGTGGTGGCATTTGAGGAACACCAGCGTCCTGGGAAAATACCTCCCGGACGTGGTAATGCCGCAGACGCACGGAGACATGATCGCCCAGCTTTCCATCGCAGAGTGGCGGCTGAGACAGGTGGTCGATGACATCCAGCGGATCATGGAGAACGGCAAGGTCGAGGAACACGAAAAGCCGGATTTCAAAAAAGCGATGGAGTTTGTCCGACAAATCAACAGCAAACTGCTGTCGGTCATCGTTTACGCGGAGGGAGTAGAATGACGATCCCATACAACGAAGCAGGACAAAGGGCATTCGATGTTTTCTACCGGGTGGCCGAAAAGCTGTACGCAAGCGCACAGGCGGCAACCAGCGAGTACATAGCGCAGCACCTCCCGGCTTGCGAGACGGTCGCAGAGACCCACGCAGATGGAAAGTACCGCAGGACGGTGCGGACGGCGGCCGGCAAGACGCACACGGTCAGCTACGACTACAGGACAAAAACCCTTGAAGTAGCATAGGCAAGGGGGACAGGATGAGTGCAGACGCTTTGGACGCAAAAAAAAGAGCGCGGCCTGCTGCGCTTGCAGACCGCACCCAACCGAAAGCGAACAAAGCGAATGACAACGCTCTGACGCAACCCCATTATACCCAGGGACAAGGGATTTTGTCAATGGGGACTTTCAGAGAAAGGGGAGAGAAACCGTGAACATTTGCGTTTTTATGGGACGGCTCACAGCAGAGCCGGAACTGCGGATGACCCCGAACGGCGTGGCAGTAACAACCTTCGCGCTGGCGGTGGAGCGCAAGCGCACCAAAGGCAACGCCGCAACCGATTTTTTTGATGTTGTGGCATGGCGGGAACGGGCAGAATTCGCCGCAAAGTACCTCCACAAAGGACAGCGGGTGGTGGTACAGGGCGAAATGCTGACCCGTAGCTACACCGACCGCAACGGCGTGAAGCGGAAAGCCTACGAACTGACCGCAGACCAAATCCACTTCGCAGACAGCAAGCAGGAAGCGGCACAGGCGGCACAGTTTGAACCGCCGATGGACGCAGGAGAGTACGATGACGGCGATATGCCGTGGCATTAGAACCGAAAGGAGCAAAGATAATGATGACAGCGCAAGACACAATCGTCCAGCTGAACAACTACCCAAAGGACAAATACAATGTCCTGATCCCCGTGACTTCCATGCAAGTCATGAGCAACATGCAGAAGATCATCGTCAACGAGGTGCAGCTTGACACCACAACAGACGAAAAGGGCAACGGTCGGGACATCTACTACGACAGGCAGACGGGCAAATACGCCATTACAGCCGTAGGCGGCACAAAGCTGGCAGCGGCGGCGAACATCAGCATCGTCCAGAACGAGGGCGAACAGCCGGAGGTCTGCAAGCGGTGCATTGAAATGGCGAAAGCAACAGGCAGGGCGCAGTCCTGCGGAAGCTGCCCCCACGCCTACGATGTGAAGCACACGGTGACCGTCCGGGTGCCGGAGCCGAGCGGAGGATTCCGGCTGATTACCAAAAGCAAGGAAATCGACTGCGCACTGGAGAAAGCATCCATGACGGACGCGCAGTATAAGAAGTTTCTGCCGCACAGGGCAAGCATGGCAGAGACAAAAGCCTACATGAGATGCCTGAGAGCGGCTCTTGGATTGGCGCAGGGGTACACGAAACAGGAACTGATGAAACCCTTTGTGGTCGCACACATTGTCCCGAACTTGGATGCGCCGGAGATGCGGCAAGCCTTAATCAGCAACTCGCTCCGGGACATGGGGCTGCTGTTCGAGACAACGAGCGCACAGCCGCAAATCGCACAACAGGCGCAACAGCAACAGCCGCTGGCACTTTCGGACGGGGCGATGCAGATGGCGGCGGAGGACGCGGCAGACACGGGCGAACCCTACAGGGAAGATGAGTACCCGGACTACGAATCGGATGCGTTGCCTTGGGAAGATGTGCCGGCCCCGGAGCCGCCGCAGGGCATCGTATGCGAAGGGTGCGGCAGACAGATAACCGAAGCGAAAGGCACGAGCGGACAGAAATGGACACCAGAAGCAATCCGGGATTTCTCCACACGGAGATTCGGTCGGTGCCTTTGCCCGGACTGCCAGAAAGCGAATAGCAGGAGGAATGGCAGATGATGAAGATTTTACACTGCGCCGACCTTCATCTGGGGGATTTGAACGGCCCCGTCAAGGATGGGAGCAACGCAAGGCGCGAGGACACGCTCAAATGCATGAGAGCGATAGCACAGACAGCGGCGGTTGAGAAGCCGAATGTGGCAATTATCGCCGGAGACCTTTTCAACCGCAGCCGGGTATGGGCAGACACGGCACTGGATGACATAGCCGCGGCAGTGACAGACTTCATCCGGCCGCTTTGCAGGGAATGCGAAAAGGTGGTGCTTCTTTTCGGGACGCAGAACCACGACAACCCGAAAGCGTTCAACGCCCTGCGGCTTCTCACCCAGGGGATGCACAACCTGACCATTTACACAACCCCGGAGGTGGACACGCTGAATACCAGCGAGGGACCCGTCCAGATACTCGCCATGCCGGGATTTGACAAGGGGCGGCTTCGGGTGTTCATGCCGGATGCAGACGCAGAGACAGAGAACCAGAACGCCACCACGCTGGTCAACGAAATCATACTCGGACAGGCGGCGCAGCTTGACAGGGCAACACCGAGCGTCCTGGTGGCGCACTACACAGTCGCAGGGTGCGAATCGGAGAGCGGCCAGACATTCCTCGCAGGGCAGGATGTGGTGATCCTGCCGCAGACCATCGACAGTGCAGGGGTGACGCTGGGGTGTTTCGGACACATCCACAAACCCCAGCGGCTCGGATGCAACACGCCGGCCTACTACAGCGGCAGCCCGAACCAGCTGACATTCAACGATGAGGGCATGGAACATGGCTTCTACATCCACGAAATCGAAGGGAACGAAGTCATCCAGAGCCGCTTCATTATCACGCCGGAGCGCAGACACCTGACGCTGAAGCTGACGGACGAACAGCTGGCCGGATTCATTGAGACCGGGACGCTGGAGGGACTGCCCTCACAGGCAGAGGGCGCAATCCTGCGGATTTTTTACAACGCCACGCAGGAACAGGAAAAGGCACTGAACCGGGCGGCACTGCAAACCAGCCTGATGCAGCATGGCGCGTTTTATGTGGCAGACTTCATCCGGGACGAACCGCAGGACACGCTGATCACAGAGACCGCCACCGAGGATGACCCCAGAGCGGCACTCCACAGCTACCTGACCACGGTGCAGGAAACGGACGGAAAGCTGACAAACGATGACATCAAGCGACTGGACGAACTGGCAGACCCGATCATCCGGCAAGCCGATGACGGGCGGGAAACCAATCAGCACACCGGGGCATTCCTGCCGAAACGGGTAGAGGTCACGAACTACCGCAGCTACACCCACGCAGCGTTTGACTTCGAGGAAATCCGCATGGCGATGGTCAACGGGCAGAACGGCGTAGGCAAGAGCAGCCTTTTCATGGATGCCATCGCAGACTGCCTGTACGAAACCAGCCGGGACGGAGCAAAAGGCGAATGGGTGCGTGAGGGCGAAAAGAAGGGCGCAATCACCTTCGAGTTTGAGATGGGCGGCTACGAGTACCGGGTGTCCAGAACCCGCACAAAGAGCAAAGGAACGCTGGCACTGGCAAGGAAGAACCGGGACACCGGGGAATGGGAAAACTACGGCGATACTACGATGCCGCTGACACAGGAAAAGATAATCCGCACGATTGGGATGGACTGCCAGACCTTCTGCTCCATCGCCCTGATCCGGCAGGACGCATACGGGATTTTTCTGGAATCCGACAGCGACCGCAGGATGGAAGTCCTGTCCAGCCTTCTCAACCTTGGGCTTTACGACCGGGCAGAGGGGATCGCAAAGGAAAAGGCAAGCGAACAACGGCGCAAGCTGGCGGCACTCAATGACCGCATGAGCGTTCTGGACGCTCAGATGGCGGCGAGGGAACAGGTCGAGAACGAACTGAGTGAGTGCGAGAGGGACAAGGCACTTTACACGGCGCAGATGACAGCCGTAGACGGGCAAATAAAGGCGCTGGAGCGCGAGGAAGCACTCAGACAGGAACTTATAAGGCAAGCGCAGGAAAAGGCGCAGGAAGCCGCCAAATTGACCGCACAGGCGCAGGAAAAGGAACGGGAACTGCAGAAACAGAAAGCTGAACGGGACAACCAGAGCGCACTCGCTGGCATGGCGGACGCTGCGGCAAAGGCGGCTGAAACGGTGACCCAGGCTCGGAAAGACCTTGAACCGCTGGCAGAGGATGAAGCCCAGCTTAAATCCCTGACAGACAAACAGTCCACGCTCCGGGCAACAGCCCAGCGTCTGCAGAGCGAAATCGCCCAGATTCAGACGGCAAAGCAGGGGCAGACGGCAATCCTTGAACGCAGAGATGAGATCGAAGCGGCTGTGCGGGAAATGGAAGCAGTACGGGCAGACCGACAGGCACTCACCCCCAGACTGGCAGCACAGGCAGACTTGACACGGCACATCGTGGAGAAGAAAGCCGCTGTGCAGACCTTCCTCGGAGACAGCCGGGTACGGATTGGGCGGCTCAACAGTCAGGTCGAGACAGCCCGGAAAAAAGCACAGCTTCTCACAGACAGCGGATGCCCGATAGCGGAAAAGGCATCCTGCGCATTCCTGCAGGACGCACAGGCGGCAAAGGCTGAACTTGCGGGGCTGGAGAAGGAACTGGAAGCGGTCAAGAAAGCAGACCGGGCAAAATACGAGGAAGCCCAAAGGGAAATCGCCGATGCGCAGAGCAAACTGGATGCGCTGGGAGACCCGCAAGCCGACCTTGATGCGCTTGGGCAAAGAGAGCGCAGGGCGGCCCCGGTAGCCGGACAGTCGGCAAGGCTGGAAGCGGCTGCGGCAACCATCACCAATCTGGAACAGCAGGAAGCTGACAAGGCAACGCAACTGGAAGAAACCGAAAAGGAACTGCAGGAAATCGCAAAGAAACTCCCGCCGCTCCAAGAGTGGGCGCAGATTGCGGCAAAACTCCGGCAGACCATCAAGGACAACGAATCGACAGCAGCCCTGCAAGCCGCCTGTGCCGCCGCTGTAGCGACCGTGACGGCGTTGCAGACTACGGTGGACATACTTACCAAGGACATCGAAAAAACGCGGCAGGACGCAGCTGTGGCGGCGCAGGAAGCCGCAGAGATGCAGTCGAGAGTGCCGGACGCTCCGCTGGCAGACCTTCGACCGACACGGGACGATCTGGCAAAGAGCATCGACCAGATAGCGACCCGGATAGGCGGCTTAAAGGCAAAGCTGGAAGCCATCGCAGATGCGAAAGCCCAATGGGAGACCTACCGGGACGAAAAGAGCAACGCCGCAAGGCTTCTGGCAGACTACCAGACGCTGGCAAACAGCTTCGGGATTGACGGAATCCAGTATGTCATCATCCGGGGCATCGTGCCGGAGATACAGGGCAGAGCCAACGCAATCCTCTCGGCGATGACAGGCGGCAGGATGGCGGTGGATTTCCGCACAGAGCGTGAAAACAAGACCAACAGCAAGCTGGTCAACAGTCTGGATGTTTGGATAACCAGTCTGACGGGCGGGTGCAGACCCTACAGCAGCCACAGCGGTGGCGAAAAGGTCAAGATTGCGCTGGCGGTTACCCTTGCGCTGGCAGATGTGAAAGCCAGGAGAGCCGGGGTACAGCTGGGAATGCTTTTCATAGACGAGCCGCCATTTTTGGACGGTGACGGCACTGACGCATACGCAGATGCGCTCACCAACATGGCGAACCGCAACCCGGAGATGCGGATTCTGGCAATCAGCCATGACCCGCAGCTGAAAGCGAGGTTTGCGCAGAACATCACAGTGACCGCAGGGGACAACGGCAGCGAGGTTTCAATGGGATAGGAGGTGACGGATAATGGCTTGGATTGAAAGCCACCAAGAACTTCGCCACCACTACAAGACCAAACGCCTCGCAAGGGAACTGAAGGTCACGGTGGCGGCCGCAATCGGACATTTGCACTGCCTTTGGTGGTGGGCGATTGACTTCGCGCCGGACGGTGACCTATCAAAGTTTGACGATTACGAGATAGCAGACGCAATCGGATACGAGGGAAAAGACCCAGCCAAGGCAAAAGCCGCACTGATTTCTTCTGGCTTTTTAGACAACAACAGTGATGGAGCCATTACAATCCATGACTGGTACGACTATTCGGGACAACTTGGGGACAAGCGCATCGAGAGCCGGAAAAAAGAACGGGACAGGAAAGCAGAATACCGCGCAAGGAAGAAAGCGGAAGCAGAAGCAGGGCGGGACACAGGCACAAGTCCCGCCGCTGTCCCAAGAGAAAAAGCGGACTGTCCCGAACCTGTCCCACGGGACAGGCCCACGGAAAACGGGACAGTCCCGCCCCTACAGTACAGTACAGGACAGGACACTACAGGACAGGACACTACCGTACAGGGACAGGACAGGACAACACCCCCCTTACCCCCCGCAAGCGGGGGGAATGGCGAGGGTGCCGAGCCGGACGCACAGGAAAAGCGATTTGATCAATTCTGGGCAGTTTACCCGAAAAAGCAGGGCAAGGGTGACGCACTCAAGGTCTGGAAGCGGCTGAAGCCGGACAAGGCACTGTTCGAGCAAATCCTGACAAGCGTCAAGGCACACGCCAGCCGCAACCCGCAGTGGAAGCGGGACGGGGGGCAATACATCCCGAACCCGGCAACATGGCTCAGGCAGACACGCTGGCTTGATGAGATACCAGCCCAAGAGGGAGGTGCGGCAAATGCCGGAAGAAAGACGGAAAGAATCGGCGGCGCAGACGGTTACGCTGACTTCCAGCGAAGCACAGGCTTTAGAAGCGCAGATAGCGACACAGACACTGACAATTAAACAGGCGGTCTGCTATTTCGGCAACGGGTACTACGGCGCAAACGGCCTGACAACCCCGCCGAATTACGCCACGGTCACGCAGATACAGCGGCTGTCGCATAAAACCAGGATGACAGTCAAAGGGCTGAACCCTTGGGGAGACGATAGCGGCTACTTGGGATTTTACGACCGCAAGGCAGAGCCGCTGGTGATCCCGGAGCCGGGACGGTGCGAATTCTGCGGCGCAACACTCGAACACATCGGCATCATGCGGCATCGGCAGAGCGGCGCATACGAGTGGGAAGTGGAGCGATGGTCGAATGTGCCGCTGCGGTGCGAGTGCGAACAGGCAAAGGCAAAATGGGACGCACTGGAAGCCGAGGAACAGCGGCGGCAGGAGGAAGAACGGCGGCAGGAGGAAGAACTCAGCCGCAGGAAGCGAGTAGAGACCGCACTGGCGCATAGCGGCATGAAAAAGCGATTCCTCGCCCGGACATTCGCAAACTTCCAGACAGACACAGCGGGGAGAGCCAAAGCGCACAGGACGGCGAAAGAGTACGCTGACAACTTCACTGCGCACATGGCAAACGGGGACGGGCTGTACATCGAGGGGACATTTGGGACTGGAAAGACACACCTTGCGGCGGCGATAGCAATCCAGCTGATGGAGCAGGGACACAATGTGATTTTCAAGACAGCGGATGATCTTCTGCGGGACATCAAAGCGACATTTGACGATAACGGGCAGGAGGAACAGAAAGTCCTAAACAGGCTGAAAACCTGCGAACTGCTTGTGATTGACGATATTGGCAAGGAACAGGCAACGGACTGGTCAACGGCGCAGCTTTACGCCATCATCAACGACCGCTACGAGTGCCAGCGACCGCTGATCATCACAACGAATTTCAACGAAAACGACTTGGTAGCTGTGGAAAGTCCGAAAGGCGTAGGCGAACACAGGATCCGGGCGATTTTAAGCCGGCTCCACGAATCATGCAGACTGTTGACGATGAGCTGGCCGGATTGGAGGGGAGCGCAATAGCAAGCACATACGGAAACCGGGGAATGTCCTTCGAGGGGCTGATAGAGTACGCAAACGCCAGATACCAGCATACCGGGAGGGCAATCGTAACGAAACAGCACACGCTCTGCAAGCCGCTCCGAAACGGCACGGGGCAGATCGTGAGCGCAAAGTACGAGGAAAAGGCAACGGTGGATTTCATGGGGCAGTACGCAGGAACACCGATAGCCTTTGAAGCAAAGCACTGCGCCGCAGACAAGATAGACCTGAAGCGGGTAGAGCCGCATCAATGCGATTTCCTGCGGGATTGGACGGCGCAGGGCAACGGGATAGGATTTGTGATGATCAGCTTCCAGCTTACGGACTTTTACATCATCCCTTGGTGCTACTGGCAAGCCGCACTTACGGCAAGGGAAGCAAAGCAGGGCGGGAGCGTATGTTTCAACCCGATGTGGACGGAATGGAAAACGACCGGGAAAGCAAGCATCCGCAAAGACGAACTGCCGTGGGAATGGCGGGTGAAGCTGGGCGGCGCAGCGGCGATAGACTACCTCGCCACGGTAGACAGGCTCTGGCACAACGGCGGGAGGTAACAGGCCGCAGAACACGGAGAAACGAGGAAACGGGAATGATGACATTAGGCTCACTTTTTGACGGTGCAGGAGGATTCCCTCTGGCGGGGACGATGGCTGGAATAACGCCCCTGTGGGCTTCGGAGATTGAACCGTTCCCAATTCGGGTAACAACCAAGCGATTCCCGGACATGAAGCACTTAGGGAGCATCACAGAGATAAGCGGCAGCGAAATCGAACCCGTGGACATCGTGACCTTTGGAAGCCCGTGCCAAGACTTAAGCGTAGCCGGCCGGCGGCAGGGACTGAGTGGGGAACGGTCGGGGCTGTTCCTCGAAGCGATACGAATCATCAAGGAAATGAGGGAAAAGACACATGGACGAAAACCGAGATACATCGTGTGGGAGAATGTGCCGGGAGCCTTTAGCAGTAACGCAGGGCGGGACTTCCAGGCAGTCCTCACAGAAATTATCCGAATTGCAGAACCAAACGCCCCTGATGTGCCACTGCCTGACAAGCGATGGCCGATGGCAGACCTCTACGGCGGAAACGGCTGGTCTCTTGCCTACAGGGTGTACGATGCGCAATATTGGGGAGTACCCCAGCGAAGAAAGAGAATCTACCTTGTCGCAGATTTTGGAGGAAACCGTGCCGGAAAAATACAATTTGAGTGCGACCGCCTGTGCGGGGATTCTCCGCAGGGCGCAGGAACGGGGGAAGAAACTGCCGGAATTGCTGGAAAGCACCTTGAGGAATCAGGCAAGGCAGTCTGCCTAAACGACCAGGGCGGCAGCCGCATGGAGGTATCCGAGGGCATAGCAGGAACGCTCCGCTCCGAGATGCACGGACACCCGCCGATGGTGGCATTTCACCTGACACAAGACCCGATAAGCGATGATGATAAATCACCCTGCATCGGGACAGGGAATCCAACAGGGGGACAGGCCACAGTCGGCGTGATGCTTCCAGCGGCATACGGGCTGTCCAGCAAGGCGAGCAACGCATGGAACAGCCAGAACCCTGACAGCGGGTGCTACCAAGCAAGTGTGGCGCGGACGCTGAACACGAACGGCGGGGACGCAACATGCAACCAAGGCGGTAACCTCATCGTGGCGCGAGTGTTCGAGAATCACGGGCAAGATACCAGATTCAGAGACAGCGGGGACATCGCCCAAACGGTAGTCGCAAAGTACGGTACAGGCGGCGGCAACCAGCCGCTGGTGGTGCAACCAGCGTTCTCCATAGGCAGGGACTGCTTCACGGCAAGCGAGGAAACGGCGCACACGCTCACGGCAGAGGACACACAAGGCTTTGTAGCGCATCCGACAATCGCCATCCAGGGGAGCATGATAAGCCGCAGGACAGAGAACGGCCCACAGGGGGACGGCATCAACGAGGATGTGTGCTTCACGCTCAACACATCGGATCAACACGCCGTATGCGCACCGGGGCAGCCCTACACCATAGGCAACGGGCAAGTCCACGATTTATCACTGGACGAAAAAGCCCGGACGCTGAACTGTATGCATGACGCACAGGCGGTGATGGAGCCGACAGGCGAAAGCGGATACCCGTACATAGTGCGGCGGCTCACGCCGCAGGAATGCGGCCGCTTGCAGGGCTACCCGGACGGGTGGTGCGCAGGACTGGAAACGCCGGAGCCGACAGAGGAAGAAATCGACTGGTGGTGTGAGGTTTTCGAGACGCACCGAAAAACCATGAACCCGAAAAAGAAACCACGATCCCGGAAACAGGTGCGGAAATGGCTACAGAACCCGCAGACGGACAGCGCAGAGTACAAGATGTGGGGCAATTCGCTGGCGATACCAAATGCCTACCATGTCCTCGCAGGGATAGCCGCAGAGTTACAGGCAGAACAGGACAGACCCCTCTACATCGCAAGCTGGAGCGGCGGGAAGGACAGCACGGCATCCATCATCCTGGCGCACGAACACGGAGAGCCGCTCGACCTGATAATTTTTTCAGAGGTCATGTTTGATCGGGAGACCAGCGGGGAGCCGCCAGAGCAAATCGAATTCATCAAGAGCAAAGCCATCCCGCTATTTGAAAGCTGGGGGTACGAGGTCAAAATTCTGCACTCACGGCTAAACTACATGGACATCTTTCTGCGGGAACCGACCAGAGGAAAACGATACGGTACGGGGATGATAACTGGATTCCCGATGGCACTACGGTGTCAGATAAATCGCAGCGTGAAGATAGAGCCGATACAGAACTTCTTGAAAACGCTGGGGGCGCAGAAATACAGGCAGTATGTGGGGATAGCCATAGACGAACCGAAAAGGCTGGAACGAGCAAACGGCAAAGGGCAGATTTCCCTCTTGGAAAAGTACGGGTACACAGAGGAAATGGCATACGACCTCTGTAAGAAATACGGTCTACTCTCTCCAGTCTACGAGTACACAAGCCGGGGTGGGTGCTGGTTCTGCCCGAATGCAAGCCGAAAAGAACTGCGCCACTTGAGAGATCAACACCCCGAACTCTGGCAGAAACTTCTGGACTTGGAGGATATGCCGAATTTGATAGGAAACATTTGGAACACGCTGGAGAAAAAGAGCATCCACATGATAGAGGAACAGTTTCAGCAGGAAGATGCGCAGATTTCAATTTTCGATTATTTAGACAACATAAATTGCCGGACGAATTAAATCACAAAGAAAAAGGATGTGAAAGACATGGAAATCCATACATACCCGGAGATGAACCAAAAAATCAAAGATATCCTGCGGCTGGGGGAAGAACCAATGTGCCTTTACGCAGCCGCACGGATCGAGGAACTGGAAACGCTTCTGGCGGCGGTGAAGGACATCTGGAACTTTTCGACCGGGAACACATGCCGCTCATGTATCGAGTGGAAGGGAGGGCGATGCTCCAGACCAGGGCCAAAAGACTGCGCCGGGTACAGCTGGTGGAAGTGGCGCGGATTCACAGACAATCAGGTGGCGGTACAGACACACGATGCGATGACAGACGCAATCGGGCGCATGGAGGAAATGCAAGACCAAGCTGGCTATGACTTACTCACCGTGCAGGAATGCCTTAGAGTGGTGAAAGCGGCGGCTGGATATGCGGCAAGATAGGATAAGACCGAAAGCGAGGTAAAGCGGATGAGCGAATACTTCACGCTCACAGCAAGGCGGTGCAAGGAATGCGGAAGAATTCTGGTGAGCGAGGAATCAGTCAAGCGGGGATACGGATGCCAATGCGCCAGGAAAGCAAAGCAGAAAGAACTGGACAGACAACCGCTGGACGGGCAGATAAGTCTGCTTGATGCCATAGAAAAAACCGAAAGCGAGGAATGAACGATGTTAAAAACGAAGATCGAATGGTGCGATTCCACATGGAATCCAGTGACCGGGTGCCGGCATGAATGCCCGTACTGCTATGCCCGGAGGATTGCCGAAAGATTCAGCGGCTACGACCCGCAGTACGGCGCAGGGCTGACGGAACTGGACGGCAACTATACGCTCGGCGCACAGGAAAAGAAATACATCCGCAGGGCAGACGGGAAGCGGATGCAGGCTCCGTACCCGTTCGGATTCCAGCCCACTCTCCACGGGTACAGGCTGGATCAACCGCAGAAATGGGTAAACCCGCAGACCATCTTTGTCTGCTCGATGGCTGACCTGTTCGGCGCATGGGTGCCGGAGGAATGGATAGAGCAAGTGTTCAACGCTTGCGACAAAGCCCCCCAGCACAGGTACATCTTCCTCACGAAGAACCCGCAGCGATACGGCGAACTGGCAAGAGCCGGGAAACTCCCCAAAAGGGAAAATTTCTGGTACGGCTCCACACTGGACAGCATGAAATCCCGGCGATACCCCGGTAGGTTTTCAGATAACACATTTGTCAGCATCGAACCGCTGACAGAGCGCATGGATGTGGGGCTGGGAAGTTTCGGCGGGGACAGGTGGATCATCATCGGCGCAGAGACGGGCAACCGCAAGGGCAAGGTTGTGCCGGAGAAAGAGTGGGTGGACACCATCTGCGCAGCGGCAGACCTGACACGGGCGGCGGTGTTCATGAAAGACAGCCTGATCCCGATTGTCGGAGAGGAAAATATGCGGCGGGAATTACCCTGGGAGACCGGGACAGCGAAAGGTGCGGCGCAGAGTGCCGGTGCAAGCGCAGCAAAGGATGTGCTGATGCCAGCGACATAGAGAGGGGCAAGGACGATGAAAGACTTGATAAACCGGGAAGCCATGCTGGAACTTCTTCGTAACTGGACGCTGCCTAAAACCATCACGCCATACGGCGCAGGGTACAACACCGGGATTCTGGATGTAATCAAAGCAATCCAGAACAGCGAAATCATACCATCCGTGGACGCAGAGCCTGTGCAACACGGGAGATGGAAGGGGCTGGACTGCACCCATTACGCCGGGACGGACGAATCCGGCGAACCGACCTACAAGCCGCACAGAGAGTACAGGTGTAGCCTTTGTGGAAGGGCAACCATCATCCGAGAAAACTACTGCCCGGATTGCGGCGCAAGGATGGACGAAGGGGAGGAAAGCCATGATTGATGATTTCGATGGAGCGGAAATCCTGCACTGCCCTTACTGCGGCAGAGCGCAGGACACGCACGAGGATGACGAAATATCCGCAAACTGCTGCCTGACCGAATGCGAACACTGCGGCAAGTCGTTCTGGTACAGCGTGGATGTGACCAGAGCCTACTGGCCGAGGAAAGACGATACGGAGGATGCGAAATGATTATCGTTTACTACCGGGACGCAGACGGCAAAATCGTCCGCGCCCACACAGCCCCGGAGGATTGGACGATGGAAACGGCGCAGGAACGCATCGACCAATTCAACAGCGAACAGGGCAACAAGGCTACGGCTTATGCGCTTCAGGCAGAGGATGGGAGCATCGAAGCCTACCTGTACCAGAAAGCGCAGGAACGGGCAAAGTGGGACAAGGATGCCCTGCAAGAAGCAATAAGCGCAATCGAGGACGCACTGGACACGGTGCGAGGATTGGAGGTTTGACAATGAACGAATACGAAAAGAAGCGCACGGGACTTCTCCACGCCACGGACGAACTGCGGCAACTGATTCTGGAGAACCCGGAACTCCCCCTGCTGGTGTTCGCTGGGGAGGATTGCAACAGCGGCGATTACAGCTACATGAGCTGCTCCAGCGTGACCGCCAGCATCGGCGAATTTCTGGACTTCCCGCAGACCGTGAACGATGAAATCTGCTTCACCGACCGGGACGAACTGGAGGAAGAAATCGAGAACCGTAGCGACTTCACCGGGACGGATGAAGAATTCACAGCCTACATCAAAGCCGAGATGGAGTTATACGCACCGTACTGGAAGCCATGCATCATCGTCTACGTGGACAACTGAAAGGGGGATGATTATGAAATTCGGGAAAGCATACGCCATTTTCGCAAGAATCGACAGCCCGGATTACACCGATGAGGAAAAGGGAGCTGCCATCCACACAATCTTGAAAATGGAGACGCACAACAGCGTCCCAAAGGTAGCCATGCTCAAGGTGATCGACTACCTCCTGCACCTGGCGTTTGATGTGCCGGAGCCGAAGGGGGACGAACGATGAAACAACGCAAGGCAGGAAGCCCAATTACCCTGTATCATTTCTGCGCGGCGCACACCCTGCAGTCGATTCTGGACAGCGGTCTCACGCTTGGATGCACCCCGATATGGGAGGACGGGAAACTCCGAGTAGAGGAAAAGACGCAATGGCTGACGCTGGACGGAGCATCCAGCCGCCAAAGCTGGGACACCCGCATCGTCCTCCCCTATTCCAGAACGGCGTATCGGCTGACCATCGTAATCCCGTACAACCACAGGAAGAAACTCATCCGGGCGCCGGACTTCATGGCACAGTTTCCGGGGGAGGAAAACCAGAGCCTGATTGAAGGATGGGCGGGAAGCGAATGCTGGTACATATTCCGGGGGATTATTCCCCCGGCGTGGATTGTCGGACACAAGAGAACGGGGGAACAACCATGAGCGCAACCGAAGAAAATCTGGTGTTCAGCAGCGCAGCGTTCCGGGCATCGAAAACCGGAAAGCCCCTGATCCAGCAACTCGGACAGAAGCACTTGGACATTCTGGATGGGAAGCCCGTCCAGCCGGGACCGAACGGGTACGGAATCATCTACTACGAGGTAGATGGAGAGGAATGGGAATTATACCCGGTCATGCCGGAGTGGTGCGAGGAACGGAACCAGACAAGCCTGTTCACGCAGGACGGAGGGACAGAGAAATGAGACCAAAGAAATGCCCGAAATGCGGGAGCGTTTCTCTCGCAAGGGGAAAAGCGTTCACAATCGGGACACCGAAACTGCTTCGCCTCTTTGGACAGCTTCACGGGGTGACGTGCGTAAACTGCGGATATTACGCACCGACCGTGAGAGCGTGGAACAGGAGGAAGCGCAATGAATAGGCGGTGCGCAGATTGCCACTGGTACGCCAGCTACGAGGGCGTATGCTGCAACGGAGACAGCCCACACCGGGCAGATTTCGTGGACGCAGACCATACCGACTGCCCATATTGGGAGAAAGGAACGGACAACAATGAATAACCGAAAGCGCAAAAAAACATGGAAGGACACGCTGGTGAAGTACATACTGCTGACCATCGCCGGGATTATCCTGTTCCACTTTGGATCAGAGGTCGCATACGCAGAACGCGGGTACAAAGCGATAGGCGGTGAGGGATTCGCCCTGCTTCTCCCCTTGTTTTACCTGATTATTTCCCGCACGGTGCAGGATTTTGTGCTGGATTTGCGGGAACTCAAGAAGGATGAGCAACAGGCAGAGTACATCCACGGACGCGGGAAGGAGCGACAAAAAGGATGAAACGAAAGAGAAACGGGCGGTACACCACAACACGGGCGCAGTACAAGGAAGTCAAGAAATTTGACCACGCCCAGCTGGACGAATTCTGCACCCGCATCTACCTGGAGGGCATAAAGGACGGCAGAGCGTCCGTGCCGGGGACAGACCTCACGGCGGTTATGGAACAAATCAAGAACGTCAAAGGCATCGGAGAAAAGCGGCTGGCGCAGATTGAAGCGGCAGTGGGTACGCTTTTCACAGGGAAGGAGGATTCTACAGAATGAAAGCAATCACCATTTTACAGCCCTATGCATCGCTGATTGTCGCAGGGGCAAAGCAGTACGAAACGCGCTCGTGGGATACGCCCTACCGTGGCATTATCGCCATCCACGCCGGGAAGAACAAACCATTTGAGTACGGCGGGGAACTCCGGGACAAGACGCAGGGGATTCTCGGCAAGCGGATGGAGGAACTGCCGAAAGGCTCCATCATCGCAGTCGCAGACCTCGTAGAGTGCTACCAGGTGATGGGGAACTCCAGCGGAGAGCGGTGGATGGAGAGCAAACCCGCCATGAACCCGGACGGCACATACAGGCGGGGCGCGGACGGGCATCGCATCGGCTGGGAGGAAATCCCGCTGCCGACAGGCGATGAACTCATGTTCGGACATTACGGGCTGGAGATGTACGCATGGAAGCTGGCGAACATCCGGCCGCTTCCGAAACCGCTCCCCTGCAGGGGCAATCAGCGGATATGGGAAGTCCCAGACGAAATGATAGCCGCAGCGTTAAAGGAGGTAGGAGGGTGCTGATTTTCGTATGCTCCCCCATGCGGGGAGACCGCCCCTACACCACGGCAAAGTACAACAGGAACATGAGGGCGGCGGCGCAGTACAGCAAGACCGTGGTGAACGAGGGACACATCCCGATCACGCCGCACCTGTTCTTTAAGGATTTTATGGATGACCACGACCCAGAGGAACGGGAAAAAGCGTTGGAGATGTCCAAACAGCTGCTGGAGCGGTGCGATGAGGTGTGGGTATTTGATGAGAACGGGACCAGCGAGGGCATGAAGGGAGAAATTGAACTCGCCAGCCAGCTGGGGAAGCAAGTGAGGTACAGGTGACCGGGACAAACCGGGGGAACGGGAAAATTCGCTCCCCTCCCCCGCCCCCGGAGATTGGAGGGAAACAGGCATGGAACAATGGATAGCAGGAGGTAGCAAGCATGGCGCAGGGCAAGCAAAAGAAACCAACAGTCGATGAAGTAATCAGCAAGGCGGTCATCGCCACGCGGCTCTCCTGTGCAAGAGAACCAAAAGACGTATTCAAAGCGACAGAGAAACGGCTGTACGCATACCCCGTCCTGCAAGCCAAGATAAAGGACGATGAGGAAATGCTGGAAGAAATCGAACAATACGGGCTGCGGGGACGGAGCAAGAGCATAACCCGGTTCATCAAGAGCGGCATCCGGCTGGAGCCGGACGAAATCAAGGAAGCTGTCATGCTCGACCTGAGAGCGACCATTGACGGAGACAAGTACGAGATCAGCCGGATAGACAAGGCGATAGAGCAAATCGCCGATGACGAATACCGGGACATCATCCGCTACAAATACTTCGAGCAGAAATCAGAGGACGAAATCGCCGACCTGATGCACTGCGCACCGAGGACGGTGAGGGCGCACAAATCCCGGCTGGTCGGGCGTTTGTCGGTATTTTTATACGGTGCGGGAGCATTGGCATAGTTGCCATTTACCGCTGCCAAAAGTCTGCCTTGCAACGTTGCCAAATAGGTGCTATAATGATTTCAGAATCAAAAATGTGCCTACGAGAAAGCCGTTGCGGGACAGAACCGCAACGGCTTTTTTGCCGCGCCGGAAAGGGGAATGAGCAATGGCAAAGAAGAAAACCAAGCGAGAGACCATGAAAGTTACATACCAAAGCACAGCCGAAGCGAGAGCGACAGCAGGGAACATTCCCGTTTTCTGCGCTTTCGACAAGTTGATAGACCCGAAAGACCTCGTGGGCAACCCCCGCAATCCGAACCAGCACCCGGCAGACCAAATCCATCTGCTGGCGCACATCATCCAGTCGCAAGGCTGGCGCGCTCCAATCACGGTGAGCAACCAGAGCGGATTTGTTGTCCGGGGACACGGGCGGCTGGCGGCGGCGTTGGAATTCGGTGCGGAATGCGTACCCGTGGACTACCAGAACTACAGCAGCGAAGCGGAGGAATGGGCAGACCTGATAGCGGACAACAGGCTGGCAGAACTCTCCGAGATAGACAACACGAAGATCGCAGACCTCATAGCAGAGATGGATACAGGGGAAGTCCCGGTCATCCTCTCCGGCTATACCGAGGATGAGATAGCGAATCTGCTGACCGCCATCGCCGGGGACGGGGACAGCGAAGCGGACGGCGTAGACGATGAAGTCCCGCCGCCGCAAATCCCCATGTCCAGACCGGGCGATTTGTGGCTTTTGGGCGAACACAGAGTGATATGCGGCAGCGCAACCGACCGGGCAACCGTGGAACGGCTGATGGACGGGAAGCTGGCGCACTGCGTATTTACAGACCCGCCCTACGGTGTGAGTTACGTCAGTCAGAGCGGAAAGTTTGAGATGCTGGAGAATGACAATCTGACAGAGGACAGTCTGGTGCAGGAACTCATTCTCCCGGCGTTCCGACACGCAGTCGCATTCACGATAGACGATGCGGCGTTTTACATCTGGCACTCCAGCAGCAGACGGCAGGACTTCTACTACGCCATGACCGCCGCTGGGCTTTTGGAGCGGCAGACCATCATCTGGGCAAAGAACGGCATCGCCCTCGGACACGCAGACTACCAGTGGGCGCACGAGCCGTGCTTTTACTGCTCCAAGGGGGAGAACGCCCCTCGCTTTTTCGGAGACCGTGCGCAACATACCGTCTGGCGCGTTACCCGCAGGGAAAGCGGCACGATGGAAACCACCATATCGGGCGGGATCACCATCACGGACGGCGCAGGAAGTAAGATGCATATCACCGAAAAGCCGCCCAAAGACAAAAAGAGCCGCTACCTGAGAGTGGAAAAAGGGAAAGGCGTTTACCTTTACAGTGAGGGGAAGGAAAACACGCTCTGGGAGGTAAACCGGGAAACAGGAACGGAACACCCGACACAGAAACCCGTGGAACTGGCGCAAAGGGCAATCGAAAACAGCACCCAAGAGGGCGAAATCGTCCTTGACCTTTTCGGCGGGAGCGGAACGACCCTCATCGGCGCAGAATTGACCCGCAGGACGGCTTTTCTGACGGAGGTAGACCCAAAGTACGTTGACGTGATAGTGAGCCGCTACGCCCGGATTACGGGCAACGTGGCGGGGATATGTGTCCGGGACGGCAAAGAGATACCATACGCCACGCTGAAGCAGGAATGGGAAGCGGCGAACGGACTGGAAAGCGAACTGAGGTGATGAACGATGGCAGGAAAGAAAATCACCAGACAGGACGCGCCGCCCGAACTGTGGGAGCGGCAGGATGGAGAGAGCGCACAGGCATTTCAAGCGTTTGCCGCATACCGGGATATGGGCGCAGAACGGAGCCTACACAAAGTGGCCGAAAAGTTGTCCAAATCCGATGCGCTCATGAAACGGTGGAGCAGCCAGTGGCACTGGGGAATCCGGGCTGACGCATGGGACGATGAACTGGACAGACGCTCCTGCAGGGAACTCCAAAAAGGCATCGCCGAAATGCGCAAGAACCATGTCGGCATCGCAAAAGCAATGCTGGTCAAATCCCTGCAAGCCCTGCAGAGGATACCAGTGGACGAAATGACCCCCAGGGACGTAGCCACGATGGTAGACGTGGCAGCGAAGCTGGAGCGTATAAGCCGGGGAGAGGTTACGGAGCGCACGGAGGGAAAGCAGACCATCGCGGGTGAGGTTTCCTTCGGCTCCATAGACCTGAGCAAAGTTTCAGATGAGGAACTGGCTGCCCTCGATGAAATCACTGGAAAGATTTTTGCAGAATAACCCACGCAATGTAGAACTGCTCCGAAAGGAACTCGCCCGCGAAAAGGCGCGGAGGTCAATCGCGGAATTTTGCCTGTTCACGGATGACCGCTATCAAATGAACTGGCACCACAGACTTCTGTGCGAATACCTGGACGCTTTCACGAAAAAGGAAGTGCGGCGGCTGATGGTATTCATGCCGCCCCGCCACGGAAAGAGCGAACTGGTGAGCCGCAAACTTCCGGCATTCATCTTCGGGCGAAACCCGGACGCAAACATAATCAGCACATCCTACTCGGCAGACTTGGCGCAGAGGATGAACCGAGATGTGCAGAGGATCATGGACAGCAAGCCCTACATCGAACTGTTCCCCGAATCCCGATTATTCGGGAAGAACATCCGCACAGTGACGGGACACGCCCTGCGCAACTCGGACATCTTCGAGATTGTGGGACACAGGGGCAGTTACAGGGGCGCAGGTGTCGGCGGCGGCATTACAGGCATGGGCGGCGATTACATCATCATTGATGACCCCATCAAGAACCGCGAAGAAGCCAACAGCAGCACCTACCGTGAAAAGCTGTGGGAGTGGTACACATCCACGCTCTACACCCGGCAGGAGCGAGAGGGCTCCATCCTGATAACGCTGACCCGCTGGCACGAGGATGACCTCGCTGGGCGGCTTTTGGAATTGGCAAAGAAGGACCCCAGCGCAGACCAATGGGAGGTGCTTCTGCTTCCAGCGGTCGCAGAAGCGCACAGACACCCCAGGGACCCCCGCAAAGAGGGAGAAGCCCTGTGGACATACAAGTACCCGCTGACAGAACTGACGAAAATCCGGGCAACGGTGGGCATTTATGACTGGAGCGCAATGTACCAGCAGCGACCGCAGCCGGCCGGAGGTACGATATTCAAGCGGGAATGGATGAACCATACCTACACCGAACTGCCAGCCGGGGCAACCATCATACAGTCGTGGGACCTGCCGTTTAAGAACAGCGAAGCCAGCGCAAAGTGCGCCGGGATCGTGATGGCTCGAAAGGGCGCACAGCTGTTCTTTGTGGATGTGGTAAACGACAAGATGGACTTCACCACCAGCGTCACGGCGATAAAGAGCCTGACCGCAAAGCATCCGAAAGCGAGGGCAAAGGTGGTGGAGGACAAAGCCAACGGCCCCGCCATCATTGACTACCTCGGCAAGACCATACCGGGCATGATACCGTTCAACCCAAAGGGAAGCAAAGAGGATCGGGCTTTGTCGGTCGCGCCGTACTTTGAAGCGGGAAATGTCCTGTTCCCGGAATTTGCGCCGTGGAAAGCAGACCTGATAGATGACCTTCTGCGATTCCCCGGAGCAACCTACAAGGATACAGTGGACGCAACCGTCCAGGCGATTTTATACCTGATGAGCAAACCGACCTCCAGCATAGGCGGCGGTGACATGAGCAAAGACAGCTACTGGCGCAGATAAGCGCAGAAAGGGGGTGACGCAGGGCGATGAACACATTCAGAGAATACGGCAAGACCGGCCTGTTCCGTTTTGACACAGGCTGGATATACGAGGAATTTCTGCGGGAACTGCAAGGGCGAAAGGGCATCGAGGTTTACAAAGAGATGTCCGAGAACGATGACATCATCGGAGCTATCCTGTTCGCCACCGAAATGCTGATGCGCCAAAGCAAGTGGAGCATCCAGGAAGCAGGGACAGAACAGGCAGACTTGGATGCTGCAGAATTCGTGCGCACCTGTATGGACGATATGGAGGAAACGTGGAGCGACTTCATCTCAGAGGTGCTTTCCTTCCTGACATACGGGTGGAGTTACCACGAAATCGTCTACAAGCGGCGCATGGGACGCTCGAAGAACCCGGAGACCAACAGCAAGTACACGGACGGGCTGATCGGCTGGCGCAAGCTGCCGATTCGTTCGCAGGACACGCTCTGGGAATGGAAATACGATGAAAAGGACAACCTCATCGGCTTAGTCCAGTGCGCCCCACCGCTATATGAACAGGTATTCATTCCGATAGAGAAAGCCCTGCATTTCAAGACCAAGAGCCGCAAGGGAAACCCGGAGGGGCGCAGCGTCCTCCGAAACTGCTACCGCAACTGGTACTTCAAGCGGCGCATACAAGAGATAGAGGGCATCGGCATAGAGCGCGACCTCGCCGGACTGCCCGTTCTGGAAGCCCCGGAGGGCGTGGACATCTGGAGCGATGAATACGCCGCAGAACTGGCAAAGGCAGAGCGCATCGTGCGCAGCGTCCGCAGGGATGAGCGCGAGGGTATCGTGCTGGGCAACGGCTGGAAGTTTTCGCTGACCTCCACCGGGGGGCGGCGGCAGTTTGACACGAACCAGATCATAGAGCGGTACGACACCCGCATGGCGATGACCGTCCTCGCCGATTTCGTCCTGCTGGGACACCAGGCGGTCGGCAGCTTCGCCCTTTCCAGCGACAAGACGGAACTGTTCGGCGTTGCGCTGGGAGCGTTCCTCGACCTGATCTGCGAGGTTTTCAACAATCAGGCAATCCCCCGGTTGATAGACATCAACGGGGAGCATTTCGCCGGGATCACCGACTACCCGATTCTGACGCACGGGGACATCGAGACGCAAGACCTGGGACAGCTTGGGGAATTCGTGTCCAAGATGGTCGGCATCGGCGCGATCACCCCGGACGAAAGCATGGAGGACTATCTGCGGCTTGCCGCAGACCTCCCGGAGCGCGACCCGGAGACAGCGTACATGGGCAACCAGAAGCCGCCAGAACAGCCGCAGGACGGCGGCGCAGGGGACGGCAAGGAACAACAAGGGAACGAGCCGGAAGCCCCGCCTGTAGACCCGCAGGAGGGCGCAGACGGCGAAGAAAAGCCGCCTGACGGGGAGGATGAGGAATGATACGCTTTACAAAGGCAAAGCCGCCCCCTAAGAAGCCAAAGAAGCAACCGGGCGGCAAAAAGGCTACGCTGAATAAGCTGAAATCATTCCTGACGGCGGCAGAGCCGGAGACCGTAGAAATCCTCGTGTCCAACTGGAACGCCCAGCAGAACAGCGTGACCTACAAGGAACTGCGGGAAGCGTACCTCGCCGGGGGGCTGACTGAAAAGCAATTCCAGAAATGGCAGAAAGACTACTCCAAACTGGTGACTTCCACCCTCGCCCCCAAATGGCAAGCGGCGGCAGACGCAGCGGCGCAGGAGGTCAAGGCGCAATACCCCTATTTCGTGTACGAGCCGTCCGTCAGCGCAAGTATGGACTTCATCAAACAGCACGGCGCAGAACTGGTGACGAACCTCGCCCAAGAGCAGCGGGACGCGCTGAACGCTGTAATAGCGCACTGCAGTGGGTACACAGCCGTCACGCCGGACGAAGCGGCGCGGATGATCCGCCCCTGCATCGGGCTGACAAAGCCCCAAGCCCTGGCGAACGCACGGTACTACGATACGGTCAAGGCGGCGTACATCAAGGCACACCCGAAAGGCAAGCCGGAGACCGCAGAGAAGAAAGCGCAGGAAGCATCGGCGCGGTACGCCGCAAGGCAGCACCGCTACAGGGCGCAGTCCATCGCCCGAACAGAACTGGCATACGCCTACAACGCCGGAGCGTATGGAGCGACAAAGGACGCACAGGCGCAGGGCTACATCGGGGACTGCATGAAGGTCTGGCTGACCGCTTACGATGAGCGCGTCTGCCCCATATGCTCCAAGATGGATGAGGAAAAGCGCAACATGGACGAACCATTCAGCAACGGGAAGATGCTCCCGCCCGGACACCCGCAATGCCGCTGCGCCGTAGCCTATGAGGAAATCGAGGGTACGAACTTGAATCCAGCCCCGCAAGCGGGTACAATGGATGTGCAGGGGCAGCCACAGCAACAACCGCAGACACAGCCCCCTGCGGCCGCACAGCCCGTCCAGCCTACAGACCCGAACCAGCCCACCATCCCCCCGGACATTCCCATCCCGAACGGTATGACCTACAAAGGACCCGCCAATCTCGGCGGCACAGGGAAAATGTACATCTACGAGGATGCAGACGGGCAAGAGTGGTTATTCAAACCCGCCCAGAGCAAGAGCGGAAAGCCGGAGATGTTCAGAGCCTACTCGCAGGAAGCCGGGTATAAGGTGCAGAGTATCGTAGACCCGGACAGTGCCGTTCCAGTGGGGACGGGGACGCTTGACGGGAAATTCGGCGCATTCCAGCAGCGCATTAACACGACCAGCGGTACGGACTTCAAACAGTGGCAGTACAACGGCGGTCAGCTTCCGGCAGGGACGGCAGAACAGCTTCAGAGGGAATCCGTCACTGACTGGTTGCTGGGGAACTATGACAGCCACGGCGGGAACTTCGTCACAGATTCGTCCGGGCGCATTATCGGCATCGACAAAGAACAGGCGTTCAAATACCTCAAAGACCCTGCAAGCCACAAGCTGAGTTACACCTACCACCCGAACAGCAAGTACGGCGAAACAGAGCCGATCCACAACACCCTGTATCGCCGCTACGCCAACGGGGAAATCGACCTCGACCTGCAGGACACGCTAAAGTACATCAAACGGGTGGAAGCCATCCCGGACGCAGAATACCGTGAAATCTTCCGCAGCTACGCAGAGGGTGTGTGCGGCAAAGGACAAGCGGCAGAGCAACTGCTTGATTCCATCTTGGAGCGCAAACAGAACCTCCGGCAAACCTTTGCAGACTTTTACACCGAACTGGAAGCGGATCGCAACGGCACAGCGTCCCCGTTCAAATGGGCAGATGAACTGGCAGGAACAGCAACCACGGCATCGCCAAAGACCACTCCCCTGCCCAAGCCCAAGACCACGAAGCCGAAAACCACGAAGCCGGCCGCACCTAAGACACCACCCGCCGCAACGACACCAGCACCGACAGCCCCGGTCAAGACGGAGAGCGGCTACAGGATGTCAGAGGTCATGGATGATCTCTCCGTCCTGCCAAAGAACCAACACGGCGTAGCCGTTCGGTCGGACGGCGGCATGGTGGAGAACTTGAACCTGACCGGGCGCAGGGTGACGATTGACGGTACGGACTACTACGAGTTTTCCGGGAAGCTGACAGAGGAAAGCTGGAAGCAAGCCGCGCAAAACGCAAAGAAACGCGGGTACAGCCAACAGATGGAATTTCTGTCGCGGGATGCGCAGGGCGGCTACAGCCGCAAGGATGTCGGAATGAAGCTGGACGCTTACAAGATAATGACGCTGGATCAGGGCGAAATGGAAATCTACTCCGACATAGGCAATCAAGAGCAATTCGGGCTGGCGGGTTATTTTCGAGTGAGAATCCCCGCCACGGGGAACGCCGCAGCCGACAAAAAGGTAATGCAGACCGTGTTTGACAAGACCGGGCTGAGTGCGCTGACCGCAGACCCCACAGACGCAGAGGAACTTCTGCTCCGCAAAACAAGGCTGGCGTGGCAGCAGGACCCGAAAGCGTTTGAAAAAGCCAGATACCTGACCGGGAGTGCGCGGGAAAAGGCGATAGACGATATTCTGGCAAAAGCTGGAATAGACGATAAGCGCATACAGGGAATGCAGCTGAAAGAGGTATTCCCCGGCTACAGCACCTATGTGGACGATTCAGCGTCAATGCTCTACAGGAAAGCAGGAGCAACGCACGTCTGGGCTGGCGTTGACAGCCCGGATGCCGTGGTAGCCATCTGCCAGAGTGACGGCTTCGCCGCCACCAATTACCGCATTACCTCCGGCATGAAGAAATGCGGCGCAAGCCCCGGCGCAGACATGAAGTCGGGCGGCAGTGACGGCGTATTCACCCGGCTTGGCACAAAGACGGATATGAGTTATGCAATGTCCTTTCTCGGCGATGACTACCGGGTGATCATCAGCCCGGACGTGTTGAACCGCACAGACTGGTACGCGCACAGAGGTGACAGCTTCGGAGCGGCAAGAACGACTGATGCCAGATGGCAGAAGCGGCTCGGTTCAATGGACTTCATCAAGTCGGAAACTGGCAGCAAGTACAGCAATAACAGCTTCACCAGCGACAACGAAATCCTGTTCCGGCACGGCATCAGCACAGATACCTTTGTAGGAATCTCCTGCCAGGATGAGCGCAGACGGAAAGCCCTGCTGGACAAATTCAGCGCAGCGGGAATAACGGAATTCAACGGCGTACCCATAGAGGACTTCGTGACCGTCACAACGAAAGTCGAGGAAGATAGCATGAGGGGAATCCTTGGGCTGGACTTCTACAACCAAAACCCATTTTAGAGAGGTGAGCGACATGGCAAAGCAGACAGGCATCGTGGACAACGGGAAGCTCTACGCCTACCGATTGCCCGGAGAAAAGAAATTCTTTGACTTTGCGCTGAAGGTAGACCCGGACTATCATGGTTTCAAAGGGATTTGCTTTGTTTCCCCGCCGAGACACCCGCACATGATAAAGGGCAAGCTGGGGAAAAAGACTGCGACAGGCTTCACCTTCATCGCGGACAAAGACGCATACGCCCCCGGAGAGTGGGAGTTTGTCGAACTCACCTATGAGAACTTCCGGGACGAATTCTGCAAAATCTGCATGGACGGCGGCGAAAGCGTCCTCGCGGAAGTCAGCAACACCGAGGAACTGATAGAATTTTACCGTAATCTGGAGTGAGAAAGCCCCGGCATCTGCCCGGCTTTTTTGCGCGGGATTTAGACAACACGGATATACCAATAAACCGTAAAACAGAAACGGAGGGATGCACATGGCAGCAAAGACCTACAACCAGCTGACAAAGGCACGGGCGCAGCCGCAGAAAAACACCCTGACGGTGATGAAATCGGACGATGACAAACGGCTCGTGTTCGGCTGGGCGAACGTGGCAGTCCGGGTGGACGGCGAACAGATTGTAGACTGGCAGCAGGACGCAATCGACACCGAGGAACTGGAGAACGCCGCATACGAGTATGTGGCAGAATTCGGGACAGCCGGAGAGATGCACAGGCGCGGCGGCATCGGGCAAGTGATTGAAAGTATCGTATTCACCAAGGAAAAGGCAAACGCCCTCGGAATCCCGCAGGACGCTCTGCCGCAGGGCTGGTGGATCGGCTTCAAAATCACAGACGATGAAGTCTGGGAGAAGATAAAAAACGGCGAGTACACCATGTTCTCCATCGAGGGCAGGGCGATACGGGAACCGATGGAGGGAGGTGAGAAGTAGCGATGGCAACCAAACTGAAGAATCTGTCCGTAACCAGCGTAGACCTCGTAGACCGGGGAGCCAACCCAGACGCTCACATTCGCCTGTTCAAGCGCGGGGAACAGCCGCAGGAAACAGACCCAGACATGGGGCTGTTCCAGAAATTCCTCCGCTGGCTCAAAAAAGGCTTCGAGGATGCAACGGGAACGGACGGGCAGGAGGAAAACCCTGTTGATGATGTGGAAAAGGAAGCGCAGACGTTCGGCGCAAGTCTCAACCGGGAACAAATGCGGCACGTTACCAGTGAGATGTTCGACAACTGCTATGCGCTTTCGGACAGTTTCTGCTCCATTTTGTGCGATGACACGCTGGACGCAGAAAAGAAAAAAGCCCTCATGCTGCAAAGCCTGGACGAATTCGCCGAAACCGTCAAGGGCGCAGTAGGGGCGTGGGCAGCCGGGAAACAGATGGACACTCCGCAGAGCGAAGCCGGAATCCAGAAATCCACGGCGCAACAGGAAGCCTTGGCAAAACTGCTGGGGCAGTACAATCTCGGCGATGATCCGACACAGCCGCAGAGCGGCAAAATTGAGAAGGAGGTAGTGGATACCATGAAAATTGACAAGAGCAAGATGACCCCGGAGGAACTGGCTGCACTCGCCGACCTCGAAAAGAGGTATGGGATTCCTGACGGGGACGGACAGGGAGCCGCCGCTGGCGGCGCAGAGCCGGCCGCGCCGGAGGGCGGCGTAGAAAAGGGCGCACAGCCCCCCGTCACCCCCGCACCCGTGGCGCAGGGCGGCGGGAGCGAACTCCACCCGGAGGTGGCAAAGGCACTGGCTGACTTCCAGGAACTCACCAAACGGCAGAACGAGGAACTGGAAGCCATGAGAAAGAGCCTTGAGGTCGAGCGGCTCACCTCTGTGGCAAAGAAATACGAGCCGCTGGGGAAGAACGCCACGGAACTGGCGGCGAAGCTGTACGACCTCAAGAAAGCTGGCGGCACATTCTACGATGATTACATCGCCCTGCTGGATGAGAGCCTGACCACGCTGAACAAGAGCGGCCTGTTCGGGGAAATCGGCAGCAACCGTCAGGGCAGTGCCGGCACCACGCAGACCATCGGCATCAAGGCGCAGGAACTGCAGAAAGCCGCTGCGGACGGGCTGTCCTCCCCTGACGCTATCATCAAGGCGTTCGAGGAAAACCCCGAACTGGCGGCGCAGTACGAAGCGGAATACATGGGGAGGTAAGGAAAAATGGCAGACAAGCAGTATCTGAACGCATTTATGAACAACAGCGCGACCATTCGGGACGTGCTGGCGGCAGACGTGACGGACGCTCCGCACAAGGCGGTGACCTATGACGCAGAAGGGAAGCTGATCCTCCCCGCCGCAGACGGAGACCCCGCCATCGGCATCCTTCTCAGCGACACGGCGGCGAACGATAGTGGCGTGTCCAAGGCTGGAACCGAAGTCGATGTTCTGATTAAGGACATCGGGCTGGCACTGGCTGGCGGGGCCATCAAGAAAGGCGAACACCTGACCGCCACCACTACAGGCGCAGTTCAAAAGGCGGCTGCGGGGAATTTCATTCTCGGCATCGCCATGACCGCCACCACAGCCGCAGGGGAACTGGTACAAATCCAGATGACCAAGAGCGGCTACGAGAAAGCCGCCAGCGGCGGCAACTAAAGAAAGGGCAAAGGAGGAAATAAACAATGGCACTCACTACACAGGAACTGGCGGCCAGCATCCAGAAAGGGGTGTTTAAGCCGCACCTTTATCTGACGAACATCTGCCTGTCCTACTTCCAGAACATGGCGGGATTCGTGGCGCGAAAGGTATTCCCCATCGTCCCCGTGCCGACTTCCTCGGCGCACTATTACGAGTTTGACAAGGGCGATCTGGCGCGGGACAACATGAGCCGCAAGCCGGAATTCGGCCATGTCGCACCGGGTATCTACGGCAAGCGGGATAAATTCTATCACTGCACCGTAGACCAGGTAATCACGGGCGTAGACCAGATCAGCACGCTGGACTTCCAGCGGACGAACGCCCCCGCCGTCATCGACCCGCGCCGGAGCAAGGTGCGTTGGGTGGCCGAGCAGATGAACATCCACCTCGACCGCATCTGGGCGGGAAAGTATTTCAACCCGGACAGCTGGACCCATGTCTATAAGGGCATCAACACCGGCACCGCAGGGGCAAACGAGTTTTATCAGTTTGACAACGAGAACAGCGACCCCGTGACCTTCTTCCACCAGCTGAGAACCCGGATGCTCCTGTCCGGGCTTCGCAAGCCGAACAAGATGGTGCTGGGCGCAAACGTATTCACCGCCCTCACGGTCAACCCCTCCATTTTGGAGCGCATCAAGTACCAGGGCAGCGAAGCGAACCCGGCAAGCGTGACCGTGAATGTTCTGGCGCAACTTTTCGGGCTGGACGAAATCGTGGTGGCAGAGAGCGTCCACAACGCTGCGCCCATCGGAGCGGCAGACAAGATGGAATTCATCTGCAACCCGAACGATGCCCTGCTCGTTTACACCACCAGCGCGCCCAGCATTGACGAACCCAGCGCAGGGTACACCTTCACCTGGGATATGCTGGGCAACGGGCAGTACACCTCCGTCCAGCAGTACCCCGGCGAGGAATCCACCCATACGGAGTTTATCGAGGGGCTTCTCTGCACCGACCCGGAGATCACCTCCGCAGACCTCGGCGTGTTCCTCAAGGGGGCAGTGAGCGACAGCTTCTCGCTTTAATCAGGGGGTGATTTTATGGCAAAGGCGTATATCGCAAACAAGCCCGTGCGCTTCGACAGGAACTACAAAGTGGGAGAGGTCATCCCGGATGGGGTGATCTCTCCCCAGATGGGGCGGCGGCTTATCGAGATGGGGAGAATCCTCTGCGTTGACCTCCCGGACGCTCCCCCCGGCGCAGAACCCCCGCAGGAGGACACGCAGCCGCCCACAGGCGGCGGTCAAGGCGAGGGAGAGGTAAATCCCCAGGAAGAGACCACGCCCCAGCAGGGGGGCGCAGGAGAGCCGCAAGATGGCGCGGACAGCGAGGGAGAGGGAAACACCCAACCCGAAACGGGAAGCGCAGGAGAGGGCAATTCTGACCCGCAGAGCGGCGCAGAGAAGCCGCAGGAGGGCGGGGAGGACACCGACAAGGAAAACACCCAGGGAGAAGCCGCAGACGCGGCAGAGGGCAATTCTGACGGCGCAGAGGGGGCAACAGGCGGACTGACCGCCGCTGACCTGATCAACGGGACAGTGGGAGAATTCGTCTGCGAGGTCTGCGGCAGGAAATTCCAGTCGCAGCAAGGTCTCGCCGCCCATTCCCGGTCGCACAGAGAATAGGGGGACAGCATGACATACAGCTACGACCCCACCCAAATCAAGGCGCGGGGAAAAGACCAGATGCGCTTTGAACTCGGCGATACGCAGACAGAGGGCGGCGCAGACACCTGTGCGCTTGCGGATGAGGAATACGAAGCGATGCTCACGGGGCTGAAAGAAGGAAAAAAGGCGTGGCTGTTCGCAAAGCTGGCGGTGCTGGAAGCAATCCTGTTCAAGATGCAGTACCAGGTCAACACGAAGATAGATGTGCTTCAGTACGACTTCGGAGACCGGGCAGAACGCTGGCAAAAGATGTACGAAGCGTTGAAGAAACAGGCACTGGCAACCGCGTCCATTCCTACCCTCGCCCCGTCCATCGAGAACACGCCCCCCTATTTCCACAGAGGGATGGAGGAAAACCCAAGAGCCATGCACGGCTCGGAGGGACCGCCGTACCCGTTCCGCAAAATGACCACATAGGAGGGCGGCGCAATGTTCACAGGTGCAATCAACCTGATGCCGGGACAGGGACTGCGGGAATTTGACGTGTACAGGAACGGAACCCGCAGAACTGACAGCGGCAGAGTGATAAGCAACGGCGCAGAGCGGCTCGGCACAATCAGAGCCGTCCTCGCTGCGGCTAAACCAGAAGAAATAGAGCGGTGGCGGCAGCTGGAACACCCGGTCACGCACAAGATCATCCAGCAAGGAATCGCCCCGTTCGGAATCAAAGCCGGGGATTCTCTCGTGCGTGGAGAGATGCGGTACATTGTCCAAACGGCACCATACAATCCCGGAGGGCTGAACCACTGGACGATTTACTACTGCGAGGAAAGGAGCGATGTGTGATGGCAACCGTCCACGGGCAAGCGGTAGGACACGGGCAGAACAGCACCCAAAGCAGCGGTCAAGCATGGGGGCAAGCGTCCCAAATCATTGGCAAGACGGTGGCAACCACGCTGAAAGGTTTGGAGAAAGAAGTGGGGCAGCGGACATACCGGGCAAGCAACCAGCTGCGCAACGCTTCAATCTTTGTTTTGAGAGGAACCCGCAACGGGAGAGTTTATCTGGTGCCAGGCACAAAACAGCATTACAAGGCATCGGCTCCTGGAGAATCGCCAGCGAACAGAACCGGGATATTCCGCAACTCGTGGGGGACGCACGTTCATGTGGAAAAGAATGGCGTACACTTCCGTGCGGTAGCCGCCATCGAGAGCAAGGAGAGGGCTGGAGGGCATCTGCTGGGCGAAATGCTGGAGAACGGCACTGGAAAGATGAAGCCAAGACCCTACAAGCAAAAGGTCATCGACCGCGCCCTGCCGAAAATCAAAGAAATCTACAAGAAACCCTTTTAAGGGGGAAAGGAGGAACGCATGGCACTGATTATTGATGCGTCTTACAAGGCGTTCGACACGGCGCAGATTCAGCGCGGGGATTGCGTCCGCATCCGCAGGACGGGCGATACCACGGCACGAAACGGTTTCGTGACAGAGGTCACCCCGGATAAACTGCGTGTGCTTTACTGCAACACGCAGAACAACGCCAACAGCTACCTCGACATCACGGCAGCTGATGTGGCAATCGGCGTGTGGGAGGTTTACTGGACAAGCGACTTCCAGACCGTCAACTACGAGTATAACGCCCCGCAGACAGGCGGCGCAGGAACATGAGCGCAGACATCAGGCGGCTCGTGGAGGGACAGGTAAGCGCAGACACACAGCTGGGGGGAATGCTGGCGGTCTTTGATGGGCAGCCAGCGTTCTTTTACCAGAAAGCCCCGCACGATGACACGCCGGGATGGGGAACGCCCAAATACCCGCGCCTTGACTTTAACGTGGATATGCGCCACGACCCGGAGCGCAAGACAGAGGGAACGATGACGTTCAACATCGTGTGCAGCCGGGAATGCCCGGACATCGGGGGCCAGGACCCGGACAGGGCAATAGAAGCCCGTCTCATGGAACTGGTCTCCGGCACCTTTTACACAGGGAGCGACCGGGCTACCGTGTGCGCAGAGTGGGAGCGGTCGGATGAATTCTTCATCGGCGGGAGCCAGGGGCAGGACACACTGCCGGAAATCTACGGGCTGACCGTGACCTTTGAACTGATGGAGTTTCCAGAGCAAATCACGATAGACCCCGATCCCGTGCAGGGACTGAACGAGTGGACAAAGCGTCACTTCGGGAAGATGACGGCAATCGGCTATGACGAAATGCCGCCCATCTGGAAGCCAACGGACGAAAACCCGGCGATTTACTGGCGTTTCGAGGGAACGGCAAGCACCAACCGACAAAGCTACGCCGTGACATGGTTCACCGGGACATTTGCGGCGCACGTCCTCGCAGAGAGCGTGACAGAGCGCAACAAATGGACAAAGGCGATCATCCAGAGGGCGCAGGTGGACGGGGAGATCATTCTGCCGGACACAAGCCCGATGTTTATCAACAGGATAACCATCCGGCACAACGCTGATCCGCTGAGAGAGGGACAGCTGGGGCTTACCGGGCAGTACGGCGTGCTGGCGCAGCCGCCGAAAGAACCCGCCCAAATCAAACTCATACACCCATACCACAATCTGGCAGAGAAGGAGGAACAGAAAAATGGCTGATAACACGGCAACTTACAAGGTTTCCGAACTGGCGGCACAGGCGCGCCCGATTTTCGGCACGACCCCGGAGGTGGTGACCGTGGCTCTGCGGACGGCCGGCAAGGAAACGGCAACGGTCGAGGAAGCCAGGGAAACCATCCAGAAATTTCTGAATAAGGAGGTTAAATAAATGGCATCGTTTTTCATTATCGGCGAGAAAAAGACGCGCCCCGGCGTGTATTTCCGCTACGAGAACTACGGCACACCGCCCATCGCAGGGGTTGACGATGGGAAATGCGCCGCCGTATTCCGCTCCAACTGGGGACCCATCGGACAGGCAACGGTGCTGGAGCAGTACGAGGACATCGCCAAGAAGTACGGCGATGGCGGGGAGAACGGCACGACCGCCGTCCCGATGGAACAGTTTAAGGGCGGGGCGCGGCTGGTGTACGGCATCCGGCTCGGCACGGGCGGCACACCCGGCGTTTACAACATCGAGGACGCGCAGGGAGAATCGGTTATCCAGCTGACGCTCAAATACCCTGGAAGCCGGAAGCTGGCGGTGACAATCCGTCCCACGCTGGCAGACCAGAACACCAGCGAACTGCTGATTATTGAGGGGACGGAGCAGCTGGAACGGCTGACCTTCGACAACACGCAGAACAGCGTGGAAGCCCTGCTGTCGGTGTTCCAGACCAAGGGGAGCGACTACTTCAACCTGACCAAGACCAAGGACAGCAGCGAAGCCCTCAAAACGGTGGATCAGGTGGAAATCACAGGCGGCACAGACCCGACCGTAAACGTGGCGGCGTACAGCGCGGCGTTTGAGGTGCTGGAAGCCTACCGCTGGAACGTCCTCTCCATCGACACGGAGGACACGGCGATCCAGAGCGTGATGCAGCTGTTCCTCAACCGCATCTACGACAGCGGCGCATTCTGCATGGGAGTAATCGGAGAGCCGACAACGGTGGACTTCGAGGACAGGCTGAAACACGCCAGCGCGTACAACGATTACCAGATCGTCTACGTTGGAAACGGCTTCGTGGACATCAGCGGGAACGTCTACGAGGGCTACATGGCGGCCGCCCGGATTGCCGGACTTATCGCCGGGACACCGAGTAACGAGAGCATCACCCACGCTGCGATCACTGGCGCGGTCGAACTGACCGAGATGCTGACCAACAACCAGCACGAACGGGCAATCAAAGCGGGAGTGCTGATGTTCAGTGTTTCCTCTGCGAATACCGTCTGGGTGGAGCAGGGCGTGAACACGCTCGTTCTCCCGACCGCCAAAGAGGATGAGGGCTGGAAGAAAATCAAGCGCACCAAAGTACGCTTTGAACTGTTCCAGCGGCTGAACGACACCGTGGAGGGGCTGATCGGGCGCATCAACAACGACCCGGACGGACGGATGACCGTGGTGCAGGTTTCCAACGGTGTATGCCAGACGATGGTAGCGGAAAAGAAGCTGCTCTCCGGGGCATATGTCGAGATTGACCCGAACAACGCGCCGGAGGGCGATAGCGCATGGTTTGTGGTTTACGCCGATGACATTGACGCACTGGAGAAGATGTACTACACGTTCAAATTCCGCTTTGCGCCGGACACAACCGAGTAAAGGAGGACTGACAGATGGATGGATTAAACGACCAGAGCCTGCTTGACGTAAGAAAACTGATCAGCGGCAAGGACGGGCGGCTTTTTGTCACCACAAAGGCAGGAACGAACCTGTTCCTTGCCGAAGTAGACACGTTCCAGACGCAGATCAGCCCCGCCAACACGGACTACCAGCCCGTGGGGAGTGCGCTGATTTACGCCGTAAACACCGGGTACAGCGTCACCCTGACGCTGACCGAAGCCGTGGTGCGGGATGACGTGATGCTGACGGAACTGATTGCCGATTTGCAGAACGGCTACTTCCCCACCTTTGACTTCCAGGGCAAGATGCGCCGCAGGGACGGGCAGACGGAGCGTGTGGTCTACCGCAACTGCGTCCCAGACGGCACAATCGACCTTCAGAACCTCAACCCAGGCGAAATCATCAAGAGAGCGTGGAGTTTCCGCGTGAACGCCACCCCGGAGATTCTGGAGTTTTTCAAAGAAGCAGAGTGGAAAACCGTTGAATAAAGACAGGAGGAACTAAAAATGGCAACTACAAAGAATACCATGCCCGAACAGTACGATGCTGCCGAAGCGGGGGTAGAAACTCCCGCTACGCAGGAGGAAGTCCTGATGGACGAAAACGCCCTGCTCCGAGGGCTTATCGAAGCCGGGAACGAGAAGGACAACGAAAGCACCTACCGCCAGATTCAGATCAAGCGCGCTGGCACTTTGAAATTCGTGTTCCGCGTCCGCCCGGTCTCCGAGGAAGAATCCATCAAGTGCCACGACCACGCTACCAAATTTGCGCCCCGCAAGCGGGGGCAGCCCAAACGGGAAATCGAGACAAACACCTCCCTGTTCCGTTCCTGGCTGATTTACACGGCTACCGTGGATGAGGACAGGAAGAAGCTGTGGGACAACAAAAAGGCGCAGGAAGCCCTCAACGTCCTGCAGGGCGTGGAAATGATTGACGCGGTTCTGCTTTCCGGGGAGAAAGACCGCATCATTGATGTCATCAACGAAATCAGCGGCTACGGTGATGATATGGAGGAAACCGCAAAAAACTGATAAAGGCGCGGGGCAGGACATACCTGATGCTGAAAGTCTGCGAGAGATTCCCGCAGATAGGCGGCATTCAGGAATACCTGGCTCTGCCGGCCGGGGAGAGGGCTTTATACCAGCAGTACACGCTGGACGCGCTGGAAACAGAAGCAAAAGCCCCCGTGCTGAAACTTGATGTGAGAGGGGGTGGTCGCAGGTGAACGATTCGGTGACCGTTATCGACATTGTGGCACAGGTCACAGACGCAACAGAACCCGGAGCAAGTACCTCCGAAAAGAACGTCAGCAAGCTGGAGAAGTCGATAATGAACCTCCAGAAGCAAATCCAGAGCATGAAGGGCAAGAGCAAGCTGGAGGTAGCCGCCACGCTGAAGGATATGGCAAGCAAAGGCATCCAGGGCGTGGTGAAAGCTGGCAAGCAGATAGCCGGGAAGGTCTGGACGGTCACGATGAAAGCCGTTGACCTTGTGACCGCCCCCTTTAAGAAGGTGCTGGGGCTGATAACCAGCCCCGTAGCACAGGCGGCGGCGTTCGCGGGAATCTCGTTCGGCCTGGCAGACACGCTGAATACCTTCAAGGATTTTGAAGCGGGAATGTCACAGGTAGCCGCCACGATGGGGTATTCCGTGGAGGAACTGAACAACCCGGCATCGGAAGCCAGCCAGAACCTCGCTACGCTGACAGACTTCGCCAAAGAGATGGGCGCAAAAACCGCTTTTTCTGCAACACAGGCGGCAGAAGCCCTAAACTACATGGCACTGGCAGGGTATGACGCAGAAACCTCAATGGCGATGCTGCCGAACGTCCTTAACCTGGCAGCCGCAGGGGGAATAGACCTCGCATACGCATCGGATATGGTGACGGATGCGCAGTCGGCTCTCGGTCTTACCCTGGAGCAGACCTCCATGATGGTAGACCAGATGGCGCGTACATCATCCAAGACCAACACCAGCGTGGCGCAGCTCGGCGAAGCATTCCTGACGGTCGGCGGCACGGCAAAGAACCTGTCGGGCGGCGTGACGGAACTCTCCACCATGCTGGGCGTTCTCGCAGACAACGGCGTGAAAGGCTCGGAGGGCGGCACAGCACTGCGAAACATCATCCTCTCGCTTTCCGCACCAACAGACAAAGCCGCAAAGACACTGAAATCCCTCGGCGTACAGGCATTTGACGCGCAGGGAAATATGCGCCCGTTGAACGAAACCTTCCTTGATTTGCAGAGCGCGCTCAATAACCTGTCAGGCGAAGCAAAGACACAGGCACTGGATGAGATATTCAACAAGACCGACCTCAAATCGGTGGAAGCCCTGCTTGGCACCAGCGCAGATCGGTACAATGAACTGGCAGACGCAATCGGCAACGCAGAGGGCGCAGCGCAGAACATGGCAGATGTTCAGCTGGACAATCTGGCTGGCTCCCTTACCCTTCTCCAGAGCGCAGCCGAGGGCGTGAAAATCGCCATCGGAGAGAAACTGCAGCCTTACGCTAAGGGGCTGGTGGATTGGGTAACGGCGCATATGCCGGACATCGAAAGCGCAGTCGGACAGGCGGTAGACTTTGTCACCGGGAAGATTGACGGCATCATAGCGTCCGTGAAAGAACTGACTGCAAGCCCGGAGTGGAAAAACGCCGGTTCCCTGTGGGAGAAAATCAAGCTGGCGTGGGACAAAATCATCGTGGAGCCGTTCTCCGAGTGGTGGAACGGCACAGGCAAGGCATGGCTGGCTGGCATCGCAGAGAGCGTGGGCGCAGGACTGGGGACAGCCCTCCATGACGGCATCATGGGGCTTCTGGGCATTGACGTAGGCGGCGTAGCCGCAGACGGCGTGAGCATCGGAAAATCCTTCGCAAGCGCATTCGCAGAGGGCTTCAACGGCAAGGAAGTCGGAGAAGCCATCGTCCAGGCAATCAAAGAGGGGCTGAAAAGCCTTGCGAAAGACGCAATGACCCTCCTGCCCGGAGGGAAGGAAGCGTCTGGCACAAGCGGTCTGTCGGCGGCTGTCCTCGGCTACGGTGGATTAAAAGCCGCAAAGGGCGCGTCCAAGCTGTACCGGGGCGGCAAAGCCATCTACAACGGCGTGAAAGCCGTGGGTAACGTAACGGGAATCAGCGAGGGAATGCGGATTTTCGGAGCGGCAAAGAGCGGCGGTTCAGCGGCGCAGAGTGCGCTGTCCTTTGCGCAGAACGGCGCACTGGGACATGGCGTTAAATTCGGGACACAACTGGCAAGCGGCGCATCCAAAGTTGGGCAGTTTGCAACCAAAGCCATGCCGATAGCGGCCGGCGTAGGCTCCCTGATAGCGATGGGCGCAGACGCGAAAAAAGGCGTAGGCATGGCGCAGGAGTGGACTGGATCGGACAGCACAGGCGCAAAGGTCGCATCCGGCGTGGGCGCAGCCCTCGGCGGCACGGGCAACGGCATCCTCGGCGATGAGAGCGCAGGGAAAAAGGCTCTCGACATTGGCGGCGGCGCACTCAAAGGCGCAGGGTTGGGCGCGGCTATCGGCTCGATTATCCCCGGCGTAGGCACTGCCATCGGCGGCGCAGTCGGGGCCGGCGTGGGCGCACTTGGAGCGGCGATAGGCGGCTCGAACATCGCCAAGGCACTCTCAACCGCTGGGGGCGCAATCAAGGGCTTTTTCACGGAGACCGTCCCGGAGAAATTCGGACAGGTTGTGGAGGGCGCAAAAGGCTTCTTCACCGAATCCGTCCCGAACGCCATCAACAGCGCAAAGGAAAAGGTGACGGGTTTCTTCACGGAAACGATTCCTCAAAAGTTTGATGAACTCCGAGAAGGAATTACATCGTTCTTCACAGAGAGCGTCCCCTACGCCATCGGCTACGCCGCAGGAAAGATACAGGTATTCTTTACCGAAACCGTGCCGGAGAAATTCAATGAACTGGTCACGGGCATTACAACCTTTTTCACGGAGACCGTACCGAACGCCATCGCAACGGCAGGGGCGGCGGTCGGAAACTTCTTCACTGTGACTGTGCCGGAGTTTTTCGGCAACCTTTGGGACGGCGTGACAGGCTTTTTCACGGAGACCGTCCCGGCAGCATTGACAACGGTCGGGGAAGCACTGACAACGTTTTTCACTGAAACAGTGCCGCAGTTTTTCTCGGACGTTTGGGAAGGTATAACGGGATTCTTCACGGAGACCGTGCCACAGGCACTGGAAACCGTGGGTGAAGCCCTAAAGACATTCTTCACGGAGAGCATTCCGGGATTTTTCAGCGACCTGTGGGACGGCATCGTGAGCTTCTTCACCGAATCCGTCCCGAACGCCATCTCCAGCATCGGAGAGAGCATCAGCGGATTCTTCAGCAGACTGGGGGAGAAAGTCTCCGGCTTCTTCGGCGGGATCTGGGACAAGGTGACGGGCAGCGCAAGCGCAGGATACAACGCCGCCACAGCCAAACACGCAGAGGGCGGTATCATGACAAGGCCCCATGTGGGGCTGGTCGCAGAGGACGGCGCAGAAGCCATCATCCCGCTGTCCGGAAAGCGCAGGAAGCGCGGCATCGAACTCTGGGAACAGACCGGGGAAAAGCTGGGCGTTCAGCCATACGCAAACGGCGGCATAGCTGGCGAACCAGAGCCGGACGAACCAGACCCGAATGACTGGAACCCGGACGGCTGGCCGGATTTACCAGACCCGGACGGCGGCAACGGCAGCCCGTCTCCCAGCGGCGGCGCAGGGCAGGGCATGGCGGCACTCCCACCAATCACGATACAGAACCTGACCTTTGAGGTCAACGTGGACGGAGCGGGAGCGCAGGACCCGCAAGCACTGGTGGAAACCATCAAGGAAAACGTCCGTGGAATGACGGACGAAATCGCATACCAACTGGCGATAGCGATTCAACAGGCATACGCAAACACGCCGACAGCGGCGTGGTAGGAGGTGGAGCGTGGATATTTACCTGACGAACCTGACAACAAGCGACAGGCTGCAATTCCCCATGCTTCCCCCAGAGGTGAGCGTGAAGATAGCACACCAATTCGCAACTTACAGCATCCTCCGCATCGGGGAAGTCAAAATCCCCAGCGGCACATCGGCTGACAGCTTCAGCTGGAGCGGCATTCTTCCGGGCGCAGCCCGGAGGAATGACCCGTACATCCGGGCATGGAAAGACCCGAAAGCCGTTTACAACTGGCTCAACGGGCTGAAAGTGGTAAACGACAAACCGATAAAGGCGCGGCTTCTGATAACCGAAACGCCAGTCAACTGCGATGTTTACCTGTCCAATTTCACGGCAACGCCCACAGGCGGGTACGGGGACATCAACTACACCATAACGCTGGTACAGGCAAGGGACATCATCATCCGCAAGTCGGACAAAACAGCGATGCCTGTGCCGCTGAAGAACGCACCGCCAGCAGAAAACGCAGAGCGGACATCTCCCCCGCCAGCGCAGACCTACACGGTGAAAAAAGGGGACTGCCTGTGGTCGATTGCACAGCAAATGGGGCTGGGCGGGGCAAATTACGCCAAACTCTACGATGCAAACAAGGGCGTTATAGACCCAAGAAACCAGCAACACAGTATGCCGAAATACACCATTTACCCCGGACAGGTGCTGACGATTCCAAGCTGAAAGGAGGGCGCAAAAAATGGACGTGGATATCGCACAGGTGCAGTATTTTGTGGAACTGATAACCGAAACTGGGGACATCTACGAACTCGACAACGCCATCCAGACGCTTGCATGGGAGGAACAGGAGGGGCAGCTGGCGCAGAAAGCCACAATCACCATTTCCTCGCATTCCACCGAAAACGGCGCGCTCATCCGGTCCCTGCTGAAAATCAACCGCATCATCCGCATTCACGCTGATTGGGGCGCAGGGGTGAAAAAGCTGTTTGAGGGGACAATCTGGGAATGGCAGTACAGCCGTTCAGCAAAGCAAGACCACAGCATCGTCATCTATGACCCGATGATCCGGCTGCAGCAGAGCAAGGATTTTTATTATTTTTCCGCAGGAATGTCCACTCCCGCCATTCTCAACGCAATCTGCGGGGAGTGGGGCGTGACGGTGGACTACCAGTGGAGCCAGCAGATAACTCACGAAAAAAAGGTGTTCAACTGCGAAACCGTGAGCGACATGATAATCAAACTGCTGGAGGAAGTCCGGCAGCAGACGGGAACGCAGTACGCCGTGATTTACAAGGACGGCAAGCTGGTCATTGAGGATTACGGCACAAACACCGATGTGTACCTGTTCGATTACCCCGCCACGATAAGCACCAGCGATAAGCTGAGCATGAATAACCTCGTGACACGGGTGAAAATTCTCGGCAAGGCAGACGATAATGGGCGGTCGAGCGTGGAAGCCGTCATAGACGGCAACCTGGATTTCGGCGTTCTGCAGGAAGTCATCCGCAGGGATGATGACAAGGACATCGGCAAGGCAAAGACCGAAGCGGAGCAGACGCTGAAAGAGCGGGGAAAGCCGGAGGAATCCATCATGGTCACCTCCGCAGACCTCCCGTTCCTGCGAAAAGGCGATGCTGTGGAGATGCAAGCCGGAAACCTTTCGGGAATATTCTGCGTCCTCGGCGTTTCCCATAACGCCACCACGAAGCAGATGACCATGACGCTAATGCGCCAGCCTGTCGCAGCGGCAACAGGCGGCAAGAAGCAGGAAGAACAAAAGCAGGACACGGGCTTCAAGAAAGGGGACGCAATCATCCTAAACGGCCCCGTCTATGTGGACAGCTACGGCAACGGCAAGGGGCGCACCTTCACCAATTACAAGTCCACGATTACCATAGTCGCACCGCTTGACCGCCCCTGCCCGTACCATGTCGGCGGGATAGGCTGGGTGTACCCGAACGAAATCACAAAGGCATAGGAGGTGGAGCATGGAAGATACGATGGGCAACGAGGGAATCAACAGGCTGGCGGGTGTCCTGCAGAGTAGGATGGGGCAGATGGGAGACCGGCCGCAGGTTTTGGATTTCGGCGTTATCCAAGGGGACATGAGCCTTCTGACAAACCGATTCCCAAAGCCGATACCGCAGAAAGACTACATGGTGTGCAGACAGGTGACGCTGGGGCCAACTCATAACATCCTCGCAAAGACGCAGGACATGGGGATGCCACACAGCGGCTCCCATATTCATGAAACGCACGACCTCACCTGTGACCACCACGGCGGCAAGGTCACAGGCACAACAGGGGAAGCAACCAGTGCCGCACCGGACCCGCCCATCCCATCGGCGCGAACCGCTGGCGGGGATAGTGCGGACGGGATGCACCAGCACCATGTCCTGATACCCGAAAAGATGCGCAGCATAAAGCCCGGAGACCGGGTGCTGGTGGCATGGGTAGGCGATGACGCAGTAGTAGTCGACCTCATTCTCCCCGCAACAGCCGTGTGACACGCACAGCGGCGCAGGAATCCGCCATTCTCCCGTCATGGCAAACTTATCGGCCGGAGACAGAAAACGCGCCACAGAGCCGCACAGCCGCCAAAGGAAACGCATCTGACGGGCGGCAGACAGGAGGGATTCAATGTCAAATAATTTATTCCCGGTTTTTGATGTTCCGTCCGCACTGGCAGGGGAAACGGAGACACAGAACAAATACCCGCCGGCCCCGATGTGGGATGTGGAAGCCGGAGACTTTGTAGCGGACGGAGCGAACAAACTGCTCTACGGCAGCGGGAAAGACGCATGGGTGCTGTGGTGTACCAAATCCATCCTGACACAACGATGGGCGCACCAGGGCTACAACTCGAACGAGGGCATAGAAGCCGAGGAAGCGTTCAAAGAGCCGGACAGAAAAGCAACGGAAAGTGCGTTCGAGCGCACGATAACTGAAGCACTGCTGGCAGACCCGATGGGGCGCACCTCGCAGGTGCGGGATTTTGCTTTTCAATGGGAAGCGGACAGCCTGTGGATCGAGTGTGTGGTGGTCGGGACGGACGGGGACACGGCAAGCATCAGAGCAAAACTGAACACATAGCGAAGGAGGTGATAGGGAATGGCAGACGAATACAGCTACCCGTACACGCCACCGCCCTTTTTACAGGGACAGAGTGCTGACCAGATACACAGCCGTATGCTCGAAAATCTGCCAGCCGACATAGACAAGAGCCAGGGCAACATCCCGTGGGATTTCACCCGCCCGTCCGCGCTGGAGAAAGCGGAATTTGCGGAATTCACGATGAACGAGACCATAAAGCTGATTTTTGTGCAGTGGTCATACGGCGAATGGCTGGATTTGCACGGAGAAAAGGTGAACTGCTTCCGCAAGCCAGCGAACCACGCAAGCGGAAAACTGGCGGTCACAGGAAAGGTTGGCACGATCATCCCTTCCGGCTACCAATTCGCAACCCCGGCGAACCTGACCGCAAGCGTGATTTTTGAAGCCGTTGGCGCGACCGTCCTGGACGGTACGCCGGACAGTAGCGGACAGGTTACGGTCGAGATGGACATTCGGGCGGTTGACGGGGGGCTGATAGGCAATGTGGCGAGGGATACCATTAAGCTGATGGTGAAGCCGCTGACCGGGATAAGCTACCTCACGAACCCGGAGAGCATGACGGGCGGTGTGGAAGCCGAAACGGACGATGACTACAAAAAGCGGATACTGGACGCTATGCGCAACGGCACATCCATGACAGGCTGCAACGCAGACTATGTCCGCTGGGGCAAAGAGGTCGCGGCGGTCGGACAGGTCATCGTAGACCCGGAGTGGAACGACCCGTCCCTGCCGGAGAAATGGCACTACACAGACCTGTACGGGAACGAGAAGTGCGCCGGAGCGGTGCGGCTGATCATCATCGACAGCAACGGCGTTCCGGCAAACCAGCAGATTTTGGATGCGGTCTACCTCCACATAGCGGGAACAGGCGAACGGGACCCGGCGCGGTTGATGCCAATCGGAGCGCACCTGACCGTGATAGCCCCGGCAGGGCTGACAGTGAACATCAAAGCAAGCGTCCAGATTGATGCCGGAGAGGACATCGGCACGATTGAGAAGCGATTCCGGGAAAACCTGGACAAATACTGGCTGGAGGTCGGTCAGGAAGCCACAGACAACCCCGCAGAACACACAGGCTACATCCGATGGGTACAGGTGGGCGCAGTCCTCGCCAAAACCAGCGGCGTGAAAGATTACACGGGACTGACAGTCAACGGCGGCACGGCGAACATTGCCATAACCCAGGTGCAGTACCCTGTGACCGGGGAGGTGACACTCAATGTCCAAGCCTGACCTTGACACCATCATCCAAAGCCCAGAAGCAGAAACATTCCTGGGAATGGTGACCAAAGGCTTTTACAGCAATTCCTACACCGGGCTGTGGATGTACGAGGTCATCGGTCGGGAATGGGACGAAATGCGGGGATGGGCAGAGGAACTGCAGAATGAAATCCACCCGCAGACTTGCACATGGAGCGTAGCCATCTGGGAATGGGTGTACGGCATCGAGCCGGACGAAACGCTCCCGCTGGAATACAGGCGGCAGAGAATCCTTTCCAAAATCGTGGGCGTGAAGCCAATCAACCCGGAGGTTATCCGCAGGGGCGTGACCGCCCTGATTGGCGGCGCAGACGGAGAGGTAGAGGTCAACGATTTTGTGGGACCGTACCGTTTCGAGGTGATCCTGCACCCTTCCGGGAAGAACCCGCTGAATTACGCCAAGATTTTCACCTATATCCGGGAGATAAAGCCCTCGCACCTGGCGTTTGAAGCGGCGATAGAGACAAAGGTGGACATCACGATAGAGGTGGACACCAGCTGGAATCTTGTCGGTTTTGGGCTGACAAACCAGTACCCATGCGGCACACGCCCGAACATCAATGTCAAGGCGCAGCTCCGCGACCTTCTGGTGACGGTGGACATAGACGAACTGACGGCGGCAATCCAGCCGGATGCGGCCGGGACAGTATTTGCCAGCGGGAGCATAGAGAACCCACAGAGGATGAACCCGCCCAGCACGGTGTTCCAGCAGACGCACACGGGCGTGGGCGCAGAGATTAACGGCGGCGGTTACACTGCGAAAGCCCCTCCAGCGTCCGAGGAAAGCGTGACCGGGCAATATCCGCACACGAACATCAAGGGCGGCAGAGCGGACACGGGAGTGACCGCAGAAATCGCCGGGGACGGATACCCGTTCACGGCAGAGCCGGCCGGCACGAAGCCGGACCCGCAGACACTCTTCCACACAGGCGGCGCAGTGGTGACCGCAGAGGTAGGCGCAAGCGGGTACACGGCACAGACTGACCTTACAGGGACGAAGCCGCAGGAAGCCACCAGACTGGCGCAGAGGTCGGTGGAGGTCGCAACGGACATCGGCGTGGGCGCATACAGCGCACCGCATCCCGCCACGAAAGCCACTGGCAGTGAAGCCGGCCGGAATCCAGCCCCGCAGATACGCACAGCGGCGGGACAGACAGCGGTCAGCCCGGAAATCGGCGCACAAGGCTACGAGGTAGCCGCTGCGCTGGCGGGAACAAAGCCGCAGACCCATCAATCGCTTGGCGCAGGAAGCGGCGGCGTGACCATTGAGACGGACAGCTACACAGTCACATTCAGAATGTGCGGCACGGATGTAACGAGGGAATCTTAAAAAAGGAGGCGCAGACACATGGGTATGCTTACAGAAACAGCGTTGAAAGGCTACAAGGAATACACCAAAGCCGAACTCGCCTACGCAAAGTACAGGATAGGAGACAGCTACTACCGGGCAGAGATCATGTCGCGGGAGTATCTGGCAGACGGGCGTCTGGCGGTCAAAATTATGATCGACCACCCCGCACCGGGAAATCTGACCATTTCGGAAATCCAGCTGTACGACACGAACAACAACCTCTGGCTGAAGAAGCCGGAAAACATCATGCGTGAGGATGTGACAGCGGGAATTTTGTACCGCTTCACATTTGATTTTCACGAAAACTAAGAAAGGAGGAAGCAGGAAATGTACCAGAGACAGGTATGGAAAGACCATGTTGTGGAATTTCCAAACCGCTTCCAGGAAACAAATCTGGGCAACGGGCTGGTAAACGAAGTCCCCGCCCCCGGCGAAATCATCCAGCAGGGAACGCCGCAGAGCGCAAGGAACTTCAACAACATCGAGGAAGGAATCATCGCCGGGACGGAGATGGCCGATTACCTCGCCGTCATGGTTCAGCAGAACCGCAGGGGGCTGGAAACGGTACAGGGAGAGTGCGGCACGGTCACGCTGACCAACACACAGACTTTCCCGTTCAACAACAGCGGGAAAACGGTCGCGCTGAAAACGCCGCGGGACACGCTGGACTATTTCGTAACCATCGAGGTGGTCAGTGAAACGGGCGGCAGCGCAGGGAATGTGACGGTCTACAACAAGCTGGCAAACGGATTCAGCGTCAAGTTTGACGGCAGCGCAAAGAGCGTGACCATCCGCTACAATGTGACAGGAGGTGGCATCTGATGGCGGCAGTGATTATCAAGGGCGATGAGCGCAGGGCAGAGACCGCCCGGACGCTGGCCGAGTACGGCATCGACTACCGCAGGGCAACCAGCGAACAGCGTGAAATGGCAGAGCAATTCAACGCCGATTTCAAGCCGTTTGCAAAAGAATTTCAGAGAATGGAGGAACAGAACAGATGAAAGTGATTTTCAAGACCCCGGCAGCGGAGAAAAGCCATCTGGAGTACGAACTGGCGAAAACCCGGCTCACGCTCAACGATGAACTGTCCGTAAAGCTGGACAAGTACGAGAGGGATGAGGATGCTCACTTGGATGTTTGCCAGGACTGCTACGGGAATCTCGTGCTGGGCGTTATTCCCGGACTGGCGCAGCGTTATGCGGCGCAGATTGACATCCCCGCCCGGACATACCACGATGAGGATTCTGGCGAAGTGAACGAGGACGGAGAACCCATCATCCGTCCCGTGGCTGACCCTTTCAGCACGGACAATGTGACGCTCACACTTTGGGAAATGGAGGTTTAAGAGAGAATGAAAGCGAATTTTGACAGCTTGAAGCTGACCGTAGAGGGCATGAGCGGCGGCAAGAACACCGTCATTTTTGACGATATGGATATGCCCTCCATCATGGTGCGCATCCCTCAGATGAAATTTTCCGAACTTCTCACTGGCGGGACGCAGGATGTCCACGATGCGTTCATCTGCGGCGAAGTCACCTACGACTGCCTGTACATCGGCAAGTACCACGCCATCGTGGTGAATGGCAGAGCCTACAGCCTGGCAGGGAAAGACCCCGCCGTCAACATGAATTTCGACCAGGCGAGAGCATACTGCCGTGCCAAGGGCGCAGGGTGGCATCTGCCCACCAACGCCCTCTATTCGGCGATTGCCCTGTGGTGCAAGGCGAACGGCACACAGCCCCACGGCAACACCAACTACGGCGCAGACCACGCCAAGCCCTACGAGAAAGGCTTTGCCAGTTGCGCAAGGGACGGCAACGGCAGAATCCAGCGCACCGCCACCGGGAGCGGTCCCGACAGCTGGTATCACGACTTCAATAGCGCAACGGGCATCGCAGACCTCTGCGGCAATGTCTGGGAGTGGGCTGGCGGCCTGCGGCTGGTAGACGGGGAAATCCAGGTCATTCCCTACGGCAACGCAATGGCCGACATTTACGGTGATGCCAGCAAGGACATCCAGGGACCGAGCAGCACTCTCTGGAAAGCCCTTGACAAAGACGGGAACTTTGTCGCTCCGGGGACTTCCGGGAGTTTGAAGTATGACTACACCGCAGACCCCGGAACCAGCGGAGCAAAGGCGTTCCAGCTTATCGCCGGAGCCCTTGCGCATAAGCAGACGGTCGATTCCCCATACGGATACCAGATGTTCACCGCAACGGCGGCAAAGAGCGGCCTGGTCGTTCCTATCAGAGCGAAAGCCCTCGGCCTGATGCCGGACGGTGACGCAGAAGCCTACGACAACCGGGGCGGTCACTGGATGCGCAACCTTGGTGAGCGGTTGCCGCTTCGCGGCGGGCGCTGGCACGACGGTGCGCTCGCGGGTGCGTCTGCGCTGCTTCTGGACAGCCCCCGGTCGGGCGCCCATGGCTACTTCGGCTTCCGCGCCGCTTACTACGGTAATCTGTAATCTGCACCCGGCAATCTGGGGGGTGGGCGATAGCCCATCCCCTGCAGATAGCCAGGACAGGAGACAACGCTATGGAAAAAGGAAACGACCTTAGAATCCTCCAGAAAACAGAGGATATGATTTTATACGCAAACAAAGCCCTCGAACAATTCCCCCGGTCGGAGCGGTACGCTCTCGCCGCAGACATCAAGCGGACGATGTACTCGTTTTACAGACTGATAATCACCGCCAACAAAAAGTATTACAAAAAGACCACACTACAGGACGCAGATGTGGAATTGGAGGTACTGCGGGGATTGATCCGGCTGGCGGCGAACAAAGAGATGCGCTACCTCCCGATGAAGAAATACGAGATATGGTCGAAGATGCTCTCGGAAATCGGAGCCATGCTCGGCGGGTGGATAAAGGCGATGAAGCAGTAACAGTCCCGCAGGGACATCATGGGGGCTGTGTCGATGCGGTTGCCGATTCGCGGCGGGAACTGGAACAACGGTGCGAACGCAGGTGCGTCTGCGCTGAATCTGAACAACCCCCGGTCGAACGCCAATGGCAACATCGGCTTCCGCGCCGCTCTCGCCCCGCAAGCCCGAAGCCGCGCCCCCACGGGGACACGGACAGCGCACGGGGCAAAAGGGACACATCTCCCCACCGAACGCCGTAGTCAGCGGCGCAAGGCGAAAAACTGAATTGCCGTGAAAGCAGTTAGTAGGCGCAAGCCGAACGCTGCTACGCACGGCGTTTTTTTATAGAGGAAGCAGATCATGAAACGGATAGGCAGCATTTACGAGACAATCTGCAGTTTTGAAAATCTGTACGCCGCATACCTCGAAGCACGGAAGTGCAAGAGGTACAGGCATGAAGTCCTTCGATTTTCGGCAAACCTGGAGGAAGAATTGCTGGCAATCCAGCGGGAACTGCAGAGCAAAACTTACGAGATAGGCGATTACCACAAATTCATCATTTCAGAGCCGAAAAAGCGGCTCATTATGGCTCTGCGCTTCAAAGACCGGGTAGTCCAGTGGGCGATTTACCGCCAACTGAACCCGATTTTTGACAGTCAATTCATCTACGACAGCTACGCTTGCAGGATTGGAAAAGGGACACACGCCGCCCTTGACCGGCTCCAATACTGGCTGCGGCAAGTGGACAGGAGGGGCAAAGAGACGGGCAGGGAGTGGTACTGCCTAAAGATGGACATCACCAAATACTTCTACCGGGTAGACCACGACACGCTTCTGCGGATTCTGGAACGCAGGATAAAGGACAAAGACCTTCTGTGGCTTTTGGGGCGAATCGTCAACTGTGACCGGGAAGCGTTTGGACTGCCGTTGGACGCAGACATAGCGCAGGGCGCAGAGGTGGAGCGGCTGGTGGAATGCGGGATGCCGATAGGCAACCTGACATCCCAGATGTTTGCAAATCTCTACCTCAACGATGCAGACCAATTCGTAAAGCAGGAACTGCGGGAGCATTTTTACATGAGGTACATGGACGATATGCTGATCCTCGGCGATGACAAAAAGCACCTCCAATCGGTAAAGGAACAGGTGGAGCGGTTTCTAAACGCAGAACTGAAGCTGAATCTCAACGGGAAAACCAGCATACGCCCGATACGCTGCGGCATTGAGTTTGTCGGTTTCCGGGTGTGGTCTACCCATAGGAAACTGCGGAAAACATCTGCCAAAAAGCTAAAGCGCGGTCTGAAATGGATTCAACGGCAGTACGCAGAGGGAAACGCCACCATCGACCAGATACGCCCAAACCTGATGAGCTATATGGGTGTGATGAAGCATTTCGACAGCTACAGGCTGCGAAAGAAGATTTCAGAAACATTCGTCCTTCAGAGAGCATCGCCAGAGGAACAAAGGCGGCGGGGAAAGGAGGTGGAATAAGAGTGGAGATTCTGGAACTGGTCAACAGCATCGGGCTGGTATCGATTATCGGCGGCGTGGTCTGGCTTATCCGGCTGGAGGGCAAGGTGAAACGCAATAGCGAAGAATTAAGCCGACTGGCAGAGATTGAGAAGCAGACCGCCGCACAGGAAGTGAGAATCAGCAAGAGGGATGAGGAAATGAAATCCCTCAAGCACTCCCTGGATGAAGTCAAAGACCGAATGGAGAAGCTGGAGAACCGGCAGATGGGTACAGCAGAACAGCTGTCCCGGATGGACACAAAACTGGACATTTTGCTAAACGGAAAGGAGTAACACACTATGAACATTACCCCCATCATTGAAGCGGCGTTTGCGCTGATTGCCGCCATCATCACCGCCGTGGTCGTGCCGTACATTCGGAGCAAGACCACCGACACCCAGCAAGCCGAACTGATGGCACTGGTGCGGATTGCGGTCACTGCCGCAGAGCAGCTCTACATCGGGACAGGCAAGGGCGCAGAGAAAAAAGCCTATGTCTTGGCGTGGCTGGCAGAACGGGGAATCACGGTGGACGCAGAAAAACTGGATGCCATGATTGAGAGCGCAGTCTACGGGCTGAAATCCATTGACGGCACCATCAAGAAAGGAGCATGAGCATGAGCAAGAAGCTGAACATGAGGTACTACAACGGAGAGATTGACGATGACCTCCCCTACACAGGGACGCTGCACCTCGACAAAAAGACCGGGCTGGTCTACGATGAGGACGGCGATGTGGTCGATAAGGACACCCTCGCGGCGATTTGCGGGGGTGACGGAAAGGGGGACGATGACGATGAGTAACAGCCCCTTGGTAGCCTACACCAAAATCAGCCCGAACAGAACCAGCCCCCGCAAACACGCCATCGACACCATCACGATCCATTGTGTGGTCGGGCAGTGCGCCGTGGAGACCATCGGCGCAGTATTCGCGCCGACCTCCCGGCAAGCGTCCAGCAATTACGGCATCGGCCCGGACGGGCGCATCGGGATGTATGTGGAGGAAAAAGACCGCTCTTGGTGTACCTCCAGTGCGGCGAACGATAACCGGGCGGTCACCATCGAGGTGGCAAGCGACACCACGCACCCCTACGCCGTGAAGCCGGCCGCCTACAACGCCCTGATTGAACTGGTGGCTGACATCTGCCGGAGGAACGGCATCAAGAAGCTGGTCTGGTCTACGGACGAGAGCAAGCGGGTGAACCACCAGGGCGGGTGCAACATGACCGTCCACCGGGACTACGCCGCCAAAGCCTGTCCCGGCGATTACCTCTACCAGCGGCACGGGGACATCGCCGCAAAGGTCAACGCCAAGCTGGGCGCAAGTACCACGGCGCAGAGCGTCCCCGCGTCCGGCACAGCCATCATGGGCAGCGCACAGATTCCCGCCGCAACGCTGGCGGGATTTTTGCTGTCCAAGAATCCCGCGCCAAAGTTGAACGGCGTGGCCGCAGAGAAACTGGCGCAGCTTTACATTTCCGAGGGCGCGGCAGAGGGTGTCCGGGGCGATTTGGCGTTCTGCCAGTCCTGTCTGGAAACCGGGTACTGGCAGTTTAAGGGGGATGTGAAGCCCACACAGAACAACTTCGCTGGCATCGGCACAACGGGCGGCGGCGTAGCCGGACACAGCTTCCCGGACGCGCAGACGGGCATCCGGGCGCAGATTCAGCACCTCAAGGCGTATGCCACGAAGGACGTGCTGAAGAATCCCTGCGTAGACCCGCGCTACAGTCTCGTGGCAAAGGGAAGCGCACCGACCGTGGAAGGACTGTCCGGCAAATGGGCAGCCAGCAAGGACTACGCCGCAAACATCCTCGCCGTTTACAAGGCGGCGGCAGCATTCAAAGGCGGCGCATCGAGCAGCACAGCGAAATTCCCGTACACAGTCAAAGTGACCGCGACCGCCCTCAATGTCCGCAAGGGACCCGGCACAGGGTACGCCATCACCACGGCCATCCGGGACAAGGGCGTGTACACCATCGTGGAGGAACAGAACGGCTGGGGACGGCTCAAGAGCGGGGCTGGCTGGATCAGTCTGGCGTACACGGAGAAACGGGCATGACCCGGCAGGAGCAACGCCGCAGGACAGGGCGCACCAGCGGTAAGCGCGCCGCAGGGAAGCAGGGGAAGGAACAGGAATTCTCCAAACGCCTGATAGACGATACGCGGCGGCTTCTCTGGATCGTGACGCTCGGAGGGCTGGCACTCGCCGGGTGGTGCGTCCATAAGGGGTTTGACGCTTCCCTGCCCTGGCTTTCGGCGATGGTCGGGCTTCCGTGGACTGCACACGGCGCGGTCTGCAGTTTCTACCTGACAATGGCAAAGAGCGACCACAGGGAGGGCGGCATCACCTTTGAAGCCGCCAAAGCGTCCAACTTCGGGAACCAGGACCCGGACAGCGACCTTCCGGCCGGCTGATTTGTCACTTTCCACAATCCCCAGCAGCGGTTTTTTGTCAGGTTTTGAGGATAGGCAAAACCGCAGATTTGTGGTAAAATGGTGCGCCAGAGGGGGGTATAAGGGGGTATGAAAGCCCCCGGAAAGCCCCCGAAAGCGCAGACACAGGATAATCCCTCCCCAGCCCCTCACCGGGCATCGGGGAGGGATTATTTTTTTTGCGCAAAAGCCATTGACTTTTTAACTTTATAATGTTATAATAAAAACACCGAAAGCAAACAAACCGAAAACTGACGCTGACCCATCGGCAAGACGGGGAGAAGGGACAACGCTCATGGGAACCAAGTACAAGGGCTACGAGATCGTCAAGACCTACAGGCACGGCTACAACTACTACAAGATCAGCGGCGAGAAACAGCTTTACAGCCGTCTGAAGGACGCAAAGGCTGAAATCGACAGCCGGGAACGGAAGGAGGGAATTGTTGCATGAGTGCGATGGGGAGACCCAAAAAACTGAAAGACGGCAGGGCAGCGTACACGATGTACCTGGACAGAGAAATCCGGGCGGCGATTGATGAGTATGTGTACCAAGTCAAGCAGGACACCCCCGGATTCAGCCGCTCGGATTTTCTGAACGAAGCCGCAGAGTTTTATCTGGCGGCACTGAAGAAAGGAGAAAAACGCAATGGCAATCGAGATGATCAACAGGCATGAGGGCGCAATGCTCGGCGTGGCGGTGGGGGACGCTCTCGGCGCACCGCTGGAATTTATGAGTGCGAAGGAAATCCGGCGCAAGCACGGAACCGTCCGGGAAATGCTGGGCGGCGGCTGGCTGAGTGTCGAGCCGGGGGAAGTCACGGACGATACGCAGATGACACTGGCGGTCGCAGAGGGGATCGCCGCAGACGGGGACAATCCCTACCAGATGGTGGGAGCAAACTTCCTGCGCTGGTTCAGAACGCACCCAAAGGACGTTGGCGGCTGCTGTGCGGCGGTGCTTTCCCGGATGAGCCGGAGCGACACCCTGCACCTTGCGGATTGGCATAAGGCCGCAGAGAGCCACGACAAAGCCAGCAACGGCGGGACAGCTGGGAACGGTGCCCTGATGAGGGCGGTCTACCCTGCCCTTTACTACCAGCCGGATAAAGCGCAGGAAGTGGCAGCGAACATCGCTCAGATGACGCACTGGCACGACCACAGCACAAAGACCGTCCAACGGTACACAGCCGCAATTAACACCATCGTCCATACGCCCACAATGAGCGCAAAGGAAGCAAAGGAAACTGCAGAGCGGATAATGGCAGACGTTCGGGAAATGCTCCCGGCTGGCAGGGTCGAACCGACAGGCTATTGCGTATCCAGCCTGCTCTGCGCCATGAACGCCATCCGGGACACGGACAGCTTCGAGGATGCGCTGGTGGCAGCGGTCAACATGGGCGGGGACGCAGACACCATCGGAGCAATCACAGGCGGTCTCGCCGGGGCAATCTACGGCTCAAACGGAATCCCCCTGCGCTGGGTGAACAGGCTGGAGAACGCACCGAACCGAAAGACCGTCCAGCTGTTCCATCAGAGCGAGGGCGCAACCCAGCAGGGCGGCGCAAACACGCTGGCGATCCGGCTGCTTGACTTAGCGCACACAGCCTTTTCCCACAGTTTCCATGAAAATTATTTCGGATAAGCGTTGACTTTTTGAATTTATAATGTTATAATATTTTTAGACAACAAGATTAGATGATTTTCATCCCTGTGTTCCCCATATACTTTTTCCCAGTCCTGTTCGTTCATGATAAAACTCAACTGTTCAGAGATTCCGGTGATGTTCTCATCAAACTGCTGGTCAGATGAAAAATCCGTGAAATAGGTTCCCGGACTAGCCCCACCCCGGCCAACCTGTGTCAGATAGTACACATATTCGAGAGGAAGCACGATACCAGTTTTTTCCTCAAATTCTTCAATCTCCTGAAGTTGAGCAGGAGGGCTGAGCTGCCAATGGTGATAGTTTTTGGCGTAATAGTCATCTTGATATCTGGGGGCGGCAGCAATTTTCCGAATCATTTCCTTAATGCGGGCACATTGGGCAAGCAAAGCGGGATCGTTCATATTTCTCATTTTGATTCCTTCTTTTCCTTTTATTGAATTTAATCGTCAATTGTCAGAAGAGAATAAATCAAATGGAGGGGCACGTATAGGGATATCAAATCCCTTCTAACGGTGTTTTTCATTGATAATGCCCAAGGTATACGCTGCCAAAAGCAGTTTTAAATCCTCAATGTTCCGCTTGATGTCCTGGCCAATATCGGTTTGTTCTACCTTGATGCGGGAATCCGCCGTTTCAAAGATATTGGTAGTGGATAAAATATCGGTATTGTTTTTAATGGCGTTGTTTACCCCTGCAAAGGGTTCATGGGAAGTAATACGGATACCATAAGAATTATAAATCAGCGTATACCCTGCAATCCCAGTAGTAGGCTGATAGGCGCGGCAGAAACCGCCATCAATTACAATCAGCTTGCCGTCTGCCTTGATTGGGTTTTCCCCTTCTTTGGATCGGACCGGGACATGCCCGTTGACAATATGGGAGCGTTTTCCGCCCAGCCCAAACTCTTTCAAAAGTTTCATGCAGTCCTCTCCAGTTTTGAGACAGGTATAATAGGCGTTTTTCTTTTCCGTCCAGGTGGATCTATCTTCAATCAAAAGCCTTTCAAATGTGGTAATACGTGCCCGTCCAAACAGAGGGGAATGCTTCCCACACCATAGGAACCACATCAAATCTTTTCCAAACTGGCGTTCTGGTGTTCCAGCCTGGGAATAATATCCCCGGCGCGCCCAATTTTCTGCATAGTCCATAAACGCCCTGCCGCTGAGAATCCCTTCGGGGGTATCAAATTCCATTAAAGAACCATCTTCATTCATAGGAATACAGCCATGGAACAACAGGTTAGAATTAAAGCGCTTATACAGCCCTCCTTTTGCAAACAGAAAGCGAACATGCTTTTGAAGCTTTTCACTGCGCTGGAATGAGAAACGCAGTTGTTCCATCAGCTCAAATTCTTCTTCGGTCAGGTCATAAGGATGTTCTTTGTCAACAGTGGGGAAGGTGCAGTCACGGAGCTTATATTCCTTGCCGTCAATTACAATAGAGCCTTTTTCATAATTAATTTTATCCAAAAGAAGGCGTTCCTCCATATGATACTGTGGATTTCGGAGAATTGCCTGTCCTTCCAGCTTGAACAGGATAACTGCTATAGCTTTATGCATCATTGCCGCAAGTTCGATGTCTTTACGCCTGTAGCTGACTTCATTGGGGTTCTTTGGTAAAAAACATTTTGTATCTACATTGCTATATTGTTCCTTTGCAAACAGCGCTAAAGGGCGCAGGCTAATGCCATAGCCTGTTTCAATTACTTCCAAATTGTTATATGTAATCGAGTTATTCAGAACGTTGGCAATACAGCACCGGCTTCCAGCGGCTGCACCCATCCACAGAATATCATGGTTCCCCCATTGGATATCAACAGAATGATGATCCATCAGAGAATCCATAACAATATCTGCCCGTGGTCCACGGTCAAAAATATCCCCGACAATATGCAGGTGATCTACTACCAGACGCTTAATGGTGGAAGCCAAAGCGACGATGAAGTTATCCGCCTGCTCTATATCAATAATCGTAGTAATAATGTTTTCATAATATTTTTCCTTGTTGATAGCGTCATAGTTTGTATGGAGGAGCTCGTCAATAATATAAGCGTAATCAGCAGGCAGCGCTTTGCGCACTTTGGAGCGGGTGTATTTTGACGCGACCAGTCGGCAAACTTCTATCAGCCGGTTTAAATTAATGCGATACCATTCGTCCATATCCGCTACATTCCGCTTGATTTCCTCCAGCTTCCGTTCCGGGTAATAAATCAGTGTTGCCAAAAGCGCGCGGTCATAAGCGGGAAGGGTATTAGAGTACAAAATGTCAATCTTTTCCCTGATAGAGCCGGAAGCATTATTCAAAATATGCCGGAAAGCTTCATACTCCCCATGCAGGTCAGACATAAAGTGTTCTGTGCCTTTTGGCAGGTTGAGGATTGCCTGAAGGTTGATGATTTCCGTTGAGGCTGCCTGAATGGTTGGATATTGTTTGGACAGCATTTGCAGGTATCGCAGATGGTTGGTAATTTGTTGGCGGTCAATAATCATTACAGTTTCCCCCTAAGTCCTATATTTTCAGCGAATTGCATAATTAAACTGCTTAAATTGACAAAATATTAATAATATTTGCTGTATTGCTTCCGTTGGCCTGAAAAAGTTCTGTTTCTTATGTTGCTTTTATCTAAAATCATCCTGAAAACATTCAGAACATCTATATTATATTACCAATTCCGCTGGGATGCAATCCCATTTTTCAGGATTTGCAGATTCATCTTTTTTTTGATTATAATAAGGCTGTAAGACGCAGGAAAGTATTTTAGCTGCATTAGAACTTATTTTATTAGAAAGAGGTGTTTGAGTATGTCCATTCAAAATGAGAATTCCCCCAAAAAGAGGATTGGTACTTATGATGTGGTAGTTGTAGGTCTTATGGCAGCGCTTTGCTTTGCCGCCATCTATATCAAAATTGATATTCCTACTCCAATGGGGAAAACCATGATGCACCTGGGAAATGTGATTTGCCTGCTTTCCGGTATGCTTTTGGGAGGCGTCAGGGGCGGTTTGGCTGCAGGAATTGGAACAATGTTTTATGATTTGACTGACCCTGCTTTTGTGGCTGGTGCGCCTTTTACCTTCCTATTTAAATTTATTATGGCTTTTATTGCTGGCGCGATTGCCCGCAGCGGCGGGGCAGAAGGGAAGAATATTCCCAAAAATGTATTAGGCTGCGTTTTGGGGGAAATTGCTTATATTATCCTGTATCTGGGGAAATCGTTTATCAGCAGCTATTATTTGCAGAAAAATGCTTTGGAAGCGGTTTTGGCAAGCTTGGTTACAAAATTGACTTCTTCTACAATAAACGCAGTTGTGGCAATTATTGGGTCGATTGTACTGCTGCCTGTATTTATGACAGTTATGAAAAAATCCGGCGTTTATATGAAGATTTTCCCGCCAAAGCCTGCTGAAAATAATGTAAGTTCAATGTAAAAGCAGGATTTCCTATTTTAATAGATATAAAGAACCCCTTCGGTACAAGACATTTTATACCGAAGGGGTTCTGCTTATTGTTTTGCTTTCTGTATTACTCTACTGTAACCGATTTCGCCAGATTACGCGGTTTGTCTACATCACAGCCCCGAAGGGAAGCGATTTCATATGCAATCAACTGTAACGGTACAATTGCGGCCAAAGGAGCAAGCAATTCGTCTTTCACCGAATCCGGCAGGTAAATTACCCGGTCTGCTGCATCTTCCGGTATATTGCTTCCAGCCTGGCAAATCACCACGACAAATCCTCCACGGGCTTTCACTTCGCGCATATTACTAATCATTTTTTCCAATATGCTTGATTGTGTTGCAACTGCAATTACCGGAACTTTTTCGGTAATCAAAGAAATCGTTCCATGTTTGAGTTCACCGGCTGCGTAAGCTTCCGAGTGGAGATAGGAGATTTCCTTTAATTTTAAAGACCCTTCCAAACTCAAACAGTAATCCAGCCCGCGCCCAATGTAAAAGAGGTCTGACGAATCTACCAAATCCGCCGCGATTTCTTTACAGATGGGGGCTGTTTTCAGAGAATCTTTTACCATTTGGGAGATTGCCTGTATTTTTTCTACATATCTAAAAATTTTGTCTGTATCCATATTCCCACTTAGATAGGCAATCCGTAATGCTAAAAGGTAGAACATGGCAGTCTGTACAGAATAAGCCTTGGTGCTGGCAACGGCAATTTCCGGTCCCGCGTAGGTGTAAAGTACCCGCTCCGCTTCACGGGCAATCGAAGAACCTACCACATTGACAATGGCCAAAGTTCGCGCCCCATGTAATTTTGCTAACCGTAATGCGGCGAGGGTATCAGCAGTTTCTCCAGATTGGGAAACAATGATTACCAAATCATCCTTTCCAACAATAGGATTGGAGTACCGGTATTCAGAGGCAATGTTTACTGAAACCGGTATCCTGGCAAGGGATTCAATCAGATGCTTTCCAATCATTCCGGCATGCATCGCAGTTCCACAGGCTACGATTTGAACGGAATGGAAATTGGATAAAAATGCATCTTCCACATGGTCAACAGAAAAATCAATTTGTCCGTTATTCACACGAGGGGAAATAGTTGCTTCTAAAGCATGGGGCTGTTCGTCAATTTCTTTTCGCATAAAGTGCGCATAACCGCCTTTTTGTGCTGCACCAATGTCCCAGTCAGCCCGGCAGGGTTCGCGTTTCACCAGTTGTTCTCCTTCTGGAGAATATATCTTCGCCTGCTCTGGCGTGATCATGGCAATCTCATTTTCTTCAACCAACAGATAATCCCTTGTATATGTAAGAATCGCCGTAATATCTGATGCAATTAAGTTTTCCCCCTGGCCAAGACCAATAATCAATGGGCTGTCCTTCCGTACTGCATATATAACGCCAGGATGCTCTGCAAACAGGATTCCCAAAGCATAGGAGCCTTTCAAAGCCTTTAAAGTTTTGCGGATAGCCTTTATTGGTTCATGTGCCTGCTGATATTCTTCATCCAGCCATTGGGCAATCACTTCTGTGTCCGTCTGGGAAGCAAACACACGCCCCTTTTTTAAAAGAACCTCTTTTAGTTCCATATAATTTTCCAGAATCCCGTTGTGAACCAGGGTTATACTGCCGCTGGCGTGAGGATGGGCGTTGACATTTGACGGCGCGCCATGGGTTGCCCAGCGGGTATGGCCGATTCCACATTGACCTTCTGGAAGGTTTTCCCCAAGCAAAGCTTCCAGCTGGGACAACCTTCCCTGTGCTTTGTAAGTTTTAAGCCCGGATTTTGTAAACAGGGATATCCCTGCTGAATCGTAACCGCGATATTCTAAGTTACGGAGTCCTTCTAATAATACATTTGCCGCCTGAAGCTTTCCGCTGTATCCAATAATTCCACACATAAAAATACTCTCCTGTTCTAATTTTTACAGCAAACAACATTGAAACTGTCCAAAAACCAACTTTCTTTCAAACTTTGATTTATAATTTTTAAAGTCAGTTTTTGAGAAACAATTTATGTTGTTTTCTACGCAGAGCAGAAAATTGCCCTGCAGATAATATCCCCTTGGTAAAGGGGCCTTAAAACAGGAAAAAGCATAAACCTCCTCCCGCCCGGCTGGAAAACAGCCTGGAAACCGGAAGGCATATTATATTTCCTTTGTTTCGTTTTCTATATCGAAACATTCCCTGGAAGCGTTTTTGTCAGGGGGTTGCCCGCCTGGTTTGTTGGCTTCCTTACATCTGGGAACAGACGTGGAAAGGATCCGCCGAACTTTTTCGATACCTTTCCCACCTCGTTGTCCGAGTGACATAAATCTTTGATGTAAAATATTTATATCATGACGGCTCTGGCGCTTATGCCTATTTATTATGCTTTTTCCAAATATGATTGCGGCATGCCTCCTGTCTGTCCGCTTCGGTTCCCATTATGACATACTTTTTTTTCACTGTCAAGAATATAGTTACAGGTTTTTGGGTAGAAGCCCAAAACATGGACACGCTATGATCTGCCCGTTTCCTGACTATCAAAGTTCATACATCCGTTTCATTTTTATTCTGTAAAAAGTTTACAGCTCTGTCAAGAATTCAATGATATTACATTCTATTGTATCAGAAGGGATTTGGTGATAAAATAAAAAATAAAAGGAATATTTATCCTGCGGCCACAACTTGCGAAAGGAAGGATAATATGAACGCAGAAATTTTATGTGTGGGAACTGAACTTTTATTAGGAGACATTATCAATACAAATGCCGCTTACATTGCCCGTTCTCTGGCAGCAATTGGTATAAACGTGTATCATCAGTCAGTGGTGGGGGATAACCCGGAACGGTTGAAACAATCCTTGGATATTGCTTTGTCCCGTGCTGATTTAGTGGTTATGACAGGCGGGCTTGGGCCAACCTATGACGATTTGACCAAAGAAACCGTTGCGGATAAATTTGGACTGCCTATGGAACTGCACCAGCCGTCATTAGAGCGGATAACCGCATATTTCCAGAGAATGGACCGGGTTATGACCCCAAACAATGAAAAACAGGCATGGATGCCAAAGGGCGCTAAGGTATTTCCCAACAACTACGGCACAGCCCCCGGCCTTGCGGTACAGCAGGGGAAAAAGATTGCCGTCCTCCTTCCCGGCCCGCCAAAGGAAATGGAGCCGATGTTTGCAGAGGAAGTTATTCCATATCTGAAAAGCTTTTCTAATACAGTACTGCTGTCCCACACCATTCATATTTTCGGAATGGGGGAATCTGCAGTGGAGGACAAACTGAAAGACTATATGCTTTCCCATTTGAATCCAACCGTTGCGCCTTATGCCAAGCAGGGAGAGGTTCAGCTTCGGGTTACAGCCAGCGCCCACAACGAGGAAGCGGCCAATCAGTTGATTCAGCCTGTTTTGGCAGATATTCAGCAGATTTTAGGAAACGTGGTTTATGGGATAGATGTAGGGACTTTGCAGAATGCCTTTGTCCAGGAGCTGAAACAAAAAGGGAAAAAGGCGGCAACTGCGGAATCCTGTACGGCGGGGCTTGTCTCAAAGCGCATTACCGAAATTTCCGGCGCATCACAGGTGTTTGAGTGCGGGGTGGTTTCCTATGCCAACCGCATAAAAGCAGAGATTTTAGGGGTATCCCAGCAAACCCTTGATACCTATACAGAGATTTCTGAGCAGACTGCTAGGGAGATGGCGCGGGGGATTCGGAAGCTTTCCGGGGCGGATATCGGGCTTTCCGTGACAGGGCTTGCAGGGCCTGACGGCGGCACTCCGGAAAAACCGGTAGGACTGGTGTATATCTGCGCGTCCTGCGATGGATTTGAAAAGGTGCAGGAGCTTCATTTGAGCCGTGGACGGCGGAACGAGCGGGAAGATATCCGCTGCCTGGCGGCATCCCATCTGCTGGCTCTGGGGCTTGAAGCCCTCCGCTCTATAGACTGACAGGGAAAGGAATTTTGATAATATGCCAACTCCGCAGAAAACAGACGACAGGGAGCGGGTGCTTTCTGTTATTGAGACTCTTGCCGAAAGACAGGCATTAAAGCGCATTGTATTCAGCAAACCTTTGGAAAAGGACGTTATACGGGCGGAGCTGCTGCCTGTCACGTTGAAAGGGAGAGTATGCTTTCAGTTTGCACAGCAGAAAAAGGACGGAAAGATGCTCCATCGAAATATTCAAGCAGGGGAAATCCGTGCCTTTGCAGAGGAAATGCTGCTTGTTTACCGCCAATGGAACCTGTTTACAGAGGCAGGAGAAGGACAGGCGATGGTTTCTTCAAAGGGACAGGTCAAAGCCATCGGAAACTGGAAAAAACTTTCGGAAGATGCCGCGCCAGTGGAGGTACAATCCCATAACCGGGTAAAACAGCGAATTCTGCCGGAAGGGGAAGCAGTCCCTTTCCTGATCCGGCTGGGAATTACCGATAAAAGCGGACGGGTCTATGACAAGAAGCAGGATAAATTTCGCCAAATTAATCGTTTCCTGGAATGTTTGGATGACCTGTCACGAGCTTTTCCAAAGAACCAGCCAATCCGGGTGGTAGACTTCGGATGTGGAAAAAGCTATCTTACCTTTGCCATGCATCATTATTTTACCAGAGAAAAAGGGTTGGAAACAGATATTACCGGGCTGGATTTGAAAGAGGATGTCATTGAATTTTGCAGCCGGACAGCAGAAGAATTGGATATGAAAGGGATCCGCTTCCTGGTAGGGGATATCAGCCAGTTTGCCCCTATTGAAAATGCTGACCTGACTGTTTCTCTCCACGCCTGTGATACTGCTACTGACGCAGCGCTTGCCCAAGCCATGGCCAGCCGTTCCAAAATGATCCTTTCAGTGCCTTGCTGCCATCACGAGCTGGCAAGGCAGATAGACTGCCCGCCATTGGAGGGGATTACACGGTTTGGTGTTTTAAAGCACAGGCTGGCAGACATTGCCACCGATGCGCTGAGGGCTGCCTATCTGGAGGCGGCAGGATATCAAGTGCAGGTGTTTGAATTTATCGAGGCTGAGCATACCCCAAAAAATCTGATGATGCGGGCCGTCCTGAAAAATCCCAGAGGGAATCGGGAAGCCTATCAAAAATACTGTGAACTGCGGGATTTCTTCCGGGTTTCCCCATCCATTGAAAAAATGGCACAGCTGCCGGAAGGGATTAAACAGCTGTAACAGAAAGGAAAAGAAGGATGGAGCATTATATTGTATATTGGCCCCAGGATATTGTAAATAATCTGAAAAAAGCAGGGGATAAAGGCCCTATCAAGGTGGTATATGGAAGCATCCACAGCCGGATGCCGTCCATCGCTTCCGTGAAAGAAGGAGATATTGTCTACCCAGTTACTCTGATCAAAAAGCAGTTTTATGTAATGGCACGGCTGCCGGTGGAGCATAAGGAGGCTGCCTTTGACTATCTGATGCGGGAGCTGGGGGAAGAGCATGGTGCGCTGCTTCCCGATAATATTGCTATGGAACATAATGTCAATGGCAGAATTACCTATTGGACAGGGGAATGTAAAAGCTACAACAGCCGGTCGGCTGTGCCGGAGGGGATGCGTATTGTTACCCTTGACGAGCAGAAGGAAAAGCCCCATCAGGAGCATCAGGTCCCGTTTAACTGCTGTTCAAAATTCGCTGTCTGGGGGACAAAGGGGTCTTCAATTTGTCCAAGGCTGATTCCTGATGAGCGGATACCGACGATGATGTTTGGCCCAAAAGGGAAGGAACGCCCGCTCACAATGAAAAATGGCTTGATCCTTACCAGCAGCCTTACAGCTACCCGCAGAATGACAGAAGAAACAGCAGAGATTTTTGAAAAGATTTTTGCGGCTGAAAAATAAAATCCAGATACAAGAAAAAAGACCTGCTCCCCAATGAGTCAGGTCTTTCTGTTTTATTTAGATATTTTCCCTATTTAAAATACATTGTATGAAAATCTATATACAATATATTGATAACAAATAAATTTAATGATATAATGATAGACAATGAAAGGAGAGATTTTTATGTCACAAACAACCCTGAGTGTTCGGATGGATGCAGAACTAAAAAAGCAATTAGACGCCCTTTGCGATGATGTAGGGATGACAACATCTACCGCGATAAATATGTTTGCAAAAGCGTTTGTAAGAGAAAGGCGCTTGCCTTTTGAGGTAGTTGCCTCAGATTTGTTTTACTCTGAGGCTAATATGAAACATCTCCAAAGAAGTATAAAACAATTGGAAGAAGGCCGAGTCATTACCAAAACAATGGATGAGCTGGAGAAAATGGCGAATGAGTAAAATCAGCTTTACAGAGGAAGGGTGGGCAGATTATTTATATTGGCAAACACAGGACAAAAAAACTCTGAAACGGATCAATCAGTTATTGCAGGATATTTTAAGAAATAAATATAAAGGAATTGGAAAGCCTGAGCCGTTAAGGGAAAATTTAAGTGGATATTGGAGTCGGCGCATTGATGATACAAACAGATTGGTTTACCATATAACAGAGAATATCATTGAAATTATTTCCTGTCGAAATCATTATAATGATAAGTAATAAAAAAGACCTGTTTTCCAAACGGAACAGGTCTTTTTTGCAATCTTTTACATCTCTGTGTTTTTCGCCCTTTTTGAAAAAATACGTCCTCCTGAGAAAACCGCTGACAAAATCGGCGCGGCACAGCTTGACAGGAAGATAAAGGCGAGCTGCCGTCCAGTCAGTGCAACGGTGCGGAAAACGCCTTGCAGAGGTGGGAAGAAGACCACCAGCGCCATAATCAAAACAGAACTGCACGCCGCCATAATAAGCTGGGGGTTAGAGAAAAAGTTAATTTGGAAAATATTTTTGTGCTCCTCTTTACATTCAAAAAGATAGAACAGTTGTGTCATAACGAGGGTCAGGAGGGCAGCAGTGCGGGCGGACTCCAGCCCTGCATCCCCTAAAACCGATACAAATACCCACAAGGTTGTAAGCCCAATCAAACACCCTCGAAACAGGATGGTAGACAACAGCCCGTCAGAGAAAACAGAATCGTTTGTGTTGCGGGGCTTTTCCTTCATAATATCCTTGCTGGGCGGTTCCAAACCCAGGGCAATCGCAGGCAGGCCGTCGGTTGCCAGGTTTACCAGTAGAATTTGTATGGGCAAAAGGGCAACTGGCAGTCCCATAAGCATCCCTGCAAACATGGTCAAAACTTCCCCAATGTTGCAAGACAATAGATAACGTATGGATTTTCGGATGTTCCGGTAAATCACCCGTCCTTCTTCTACGGCGCTTACCAGTGTTGCAAAGTTGTCGTCCAGCAGGATAAGGGCAGCGGCTTCACGTGTTACATCGGTTCCGTTCTGTCCCATCGCTACCCCGATGTTGGCTTCTTTAACAGCAGGAGCATCGTTTACACCGTCCCCAGTCATAGCGACTACTTTACCGTTTTGCTTTAAGGCGCGGACAATCCGCAGTTTATGCCCAGGATTGACACGGGCAAATACGCTTGCCGTCTTTACTGCGTCGCGGAGGGCTTCATCGGCCATAGAATCCAGCTCTGCACCTGTGTATATGTTGTCGCCTTCCCGCAGGATATCTAATTGTTTGGCTACTGCACAAGCTGTATTTTTATGGTCGCCGGAAATCATTACTGGACGGATTCCGGCCTGACGGCATAATTTTACTGCACGGAAAGCTTCCCGGCGGGGTGGGTCAATCATCCCGCTGAGTCCCAAAAAGGTAAGACCTGTTTCCTCCGGCTTATCGCCGGAACTCTCCCGGAGGGCAAAGCCCAATACCCGCATAGCCTTCTCGCCAAGCCCCAGGTTTTGGGCCAGAATATGTTTTTTCATTGTTGGGTTCATAGGCTGTATGCCGGAAGAAGTCCAGCATTTAGTACATCGGTTGAGAAGATAGTCCGGTGCGCCTTTTACATAGGTATACCGTACCCCGGAGGCATTTTTTACTGTTACAGACATCATCTTCCGCTGGGAGTCAAAAGGAATTTCTCCACAGCGCATCCATTGCTGCTTCAGCTTTGGCCGGGTTAATCCTGCGGCAGCTCCGGCGGCTAACAAGGCTGTTTCTGTAGGGTCGCCAGTATAACTATATATAGGATGAAGGGGATCTCCTTTGCCTGATTCAGTGAACATTTCCGCATCATTACACAAAACCGCTGCCTGTAAAAGCTGTTGGAGAGGTTCGCTGGCAACAGGGGAGGAACGGTCTGATGTGCGCAGTTTTCCGCTTTCAATAGAATAAGAACGGTCATACAGAAGGATTTCCTTTACCGTCATTTTGTTTTCCGTGAGAGTTCCTGTTTTATCGGAACAGATGACATTGGCGCAGCCAAGGGTTTCTACTGCGTGGAGCTGACGAATCAGGGCATTTTTCTTCAATATCCGTCCCATTGCCAAAGCAAGGGTAATTGTTACAATGGCAGGAAGACCTTCCGGTATGGCTGCCACAGATAATGACAGCCCGGTAATTACCATATCCAATATTGGCTCCCCACGAAGTATTCCTGTCAAAGAGACGACTGCACAAACTCCAACACAGCCGATTGCCATATACTTTCCCAGTTGGTCCAGTTTTTTCTGTAAGGGAGTTGTCTCAGCCTCGATAGAATGGAGCATGCCGGCGATTTTTCCCATCTCTGTCGCCATACCTGTCACTGTAATATACGCCAGGCCGCGTCCCTTTGTAAGAGTTGTTCCCATATATACCATATCAGGACGGTTTGGGCCGGATGGAGGATTTCTCAGTGCCGAAGCTGCTGCCGCCTGTTTTGAGACTGGCGCGGATTCTCCTGTTATCAGGGATTCATCTGCCGCCAGCCCTTCCGCTTCCAACAGTACTGCATCAGCCGGAATCCGGCATCCTGCTTTTAAGACGATTACATCACCGGGAACTAACTGGTCTGCAGGGATTGCCTGAATCCTTCCGTCGCGAATAACCTGCGCTTCTGGAGCTGCCAACTGTTTCATTGCTTCCAAAGTCCGCTCCGTTCGGTATTCCTGTAAAAAACCAAGGATTGCATTGAGGAATACAATCGTTATAATTGCTATTGCTTCTGTAATTTCTCCCATTAATACCGAGATTCCCGTTGATATCAGCAGGATGATGATTAGAAGGTCTTTAAACTGTGAAAAAAATAATAGGCAGGCGTTTTTCTTTTTTCCAGACGCCAACCGGTTACTTCCAAATTGGATCAGTTTTTCTTTTGCCTGCGCTTCGGTCAGCCCCGCTTTCATTAGGAGCGGGGGTTGGATTGTTTTTTGCTGTTCCTGTACTGCTGTCACATGAACCATTCCTTTCTCCCCTTGTTATCCTGTCAGGTTATGATTATGTGGCGGACAGGGCTTTTATGTGTCCTGCATAGATGTTTCAGCAGAAAAAAGCCCGCCAACTGGCTGGACAGTTGGCGGGCTTTAGATTAATATGAGTTGGACGAAAAGCTTTCTAAATTGTATGAATTTCTGTTTTAGGGACATCATCATAGCAAACTTACAGTTTGCCGGTTGTCTGCCAGAGAAAAGGTTCAGGTTTGTCAAACTCAGCCGCAGCAGAAAAGCCCGGCATAAGGGACCGTTCCTTTTAAACTGGTTTCATTCCCGATTTTACCCCTCCCCGAAACAATTCCGTTGTTCCAGGTTATACGCATCGAAGTCTGTGCCCGCAGATATGTTTTTTCTTTACCGGTTCATTTCGCTGACAGGGCCAGTGCTGTTATGGTTTGCAATAATTTTCGTAATTTCCTTAAAGTCGCTGACAGGCATATCTCCAGGAATGGTATTCTTCACAGCCGCCATAGCATTGCCAAACCTAACAGCTTCCATATAATCCCCGAATTTCAGCAGACCAAACAAAACGCCTGCCAAGTATGCATCTCCGCTTCCAATACGGTCAACCACTTCAATATCGCTGTATCCAGGTTCAGAGTAGAACTTATCCTCTCTGCGAGAATACAGTGTAGAATCCCAGGAATGGCGGGTTGGGCTAAGTACAGTCCTGCGTGTAGATGCAACCACTTCAATATTGTTGCCTTCGCAATAGCTGCGCATAATATCTTCCATAGTTCCAGTCTTCTGCATCATACGGCGGGAAGTTTCCTCGGAAATAAAGAGGATATTTAAATAGGGAAGGATTTCGTTGATAACATCCCGTGCAGTATCTTCATCCCAGAGGGTGGCGCGGTAGTTTACATCAAAGGAAATCTTTACACCATGGGCTTTAAAGCGTTTAATCATTTCTATGGCAACTTTACGGATGTTTTCGCTTAAAGCAAGGGTGATACCGCTGACATGGAAAATCTGTGTGCTGGAATAGATGGATTCTGGAATTTCGTCAATATTCAGAGTGTTGATTGAAGAGTTAGCGCGGTCATACACAACCGTGGATTTTCTGGGATGCGCACCAATTTCGTAGTAATAAACACCCAGCCTGGATTCGCCGCTGCGGTCAAAAACAATATAATCGTCGCTGACGCCGCTAAACCGAACGCGATTGACAACAAACTTTCCGATTTCGTTGTCGGGGAGCTTGGTGACAATACCAGTATGAAGCCCCAAAAGGGAGATGCCGGAAACCACGTTCAGTTCCGAGCCGCCGACTCTTTTTTCAAAAGCCTCGCATTGGGAGATACGTTCTTTCCCTTCAGGAGAAAGGCGGAGCATAACTTCACCTAGCCCTAAAACAGAGAATTCTGTGTTCTGGTTCAAATTTTTCAGCATAGTATGACCCCCGTTAGATATATTACACCTCGAAACCTGATAACCCCCCTGTAACCTTTAGCAGAGTCGCTGCAAGCAGTCAAAAAATGTTTCGTGTGTTACATCCATTTTAATCTTTTTTCTACGGAACTGCAAGTAGAAAGGGAGAATTTTTCAGTCAATTTCACAGAAAATGGAAAATAATAATAGGATTAAAAACGGATTTCTGCCCATTTTCCGGAAGCAAAACGGCGAAATACCAAACTGAATCGAACGCATTGGTCAAGAAGGAAAGCAAACCATGCACCAATAAGCCCCCATCCCAGCCAATACGCCATAGACCAGGTCAGGGATGGGCGCAGGATTGTAATACTAATAAAGGAAACCATCGCCACATATTTGGTGTCGCCGGCGCCGCGCAGACATCCGGTAAAGACCACCTGTGAAATCTGGACCAGGCAGATGATAACAACAAAAAACATAATCTTTCCGCCTAGTTCCAAAATGACAGGATCGTCGGAGAATAATCCAATAATAGGATGGCGGGCAAGAAGGAAAAAGGCCATTAGCACAACCGAAAAGCAGAAGGCGACTCTTTGACACATTTTTCCATACAGCAGGGACAAATCCGGCCTTTCCCGCCCAAGGTTCTGCCCTACTAGGGAAGTTGCGGCAATGCTCAGACCGTCGCCGCAGGAGAAGGAAAGATTGATAACGTGCATACAAATTAGATGGGTTGCATAGGGAATTGTCCCCAAACTGGCGATAAGCTTGGAATTAATGAAAAATCCAACCCTGGCACAAGCCTGATCTACCAAAGTGCCAGAACCAATATTGGCGATATTTTTCATAGTTTCCTTATCAAACCCCCATTTCTGCCGCAGCCTTAACCGCAGAAATCCGTTGGGCCTTGTTACAGAGTAGAGAGCCATAACAAAAGCAACAAAATTACCAATAGAAGTTGCTAACGCCGCTCCGGCAATTCCCAGACGCGGAAATCCCAAATTCCCTCCGATTAACAGGTAGTTAAATATTACGTTTACAATATTGGCGGTCATATTTGTAACCATAGAGATTCGAGTGTTGCCTACACCGCGCTGAGATGCGGTCATTGTCAGACTGAGAGCCGTAAAAACTACCCCAAACAGAATGATCCGCAGATATGTAACCCCCATATCAATAACATCCGGCTGTGCGCCAGCGAACAGCAGAATTGGACGTGCAAATGTAAAGCATAACGATGCTAAAACAAGTACTAGAATCAGGCAAACGATTAGTGCCTGGGTTAAACAGCGGTTTGCACCGTCCTGATCGTCCTGCCCTTTCCGGCGGGCGACTATGGTTGTGACTGCTGCATTCAGGGAATTGACAGCCGCCAGAGTAATCATACGCGGCTGGTCAGTAATGCCTACCGCTGCAATCGCTGTTGGCCCCATAGTGCTGACCATCATACTGTCTACCGAGGAGATAATTGAAACTAATATCATTTCAGCTACAGCAGGGGCCGCTACTTTGGCAACTGTTTTTAGGGCGGGGATTGTTTTGGGGAGATCGCCTAAACGTCGGGATTCCGGTACTAATGATGCAGGGGAGAAATAGGATTTCAATGATAACGCCATGTAATAACCTTCTTCTCTTTGCCGCAATTCACAGTCAAAAAACAAAAGAAAAAGGATTTGAGGTCAAGGGGGCTTTCCTTAACAGGACCCTGTTAACCGCAGGATTGAACAGCAGAACGGAACTGGGAACCCTGCTGAACGCAGTCCGCCAGAATTTAACAAACCTGGAAGTTTGCGATAATGGATACCTGAATCGATCAGCCTGAGAATGTAAAAAGCAGCAATTATAATTTATGTCCATCATTTTAGTACGAAATCAAGGTTTTTGCAACATCCTGTCACAAATCAGATATCTTCTTTACATTTTTTCAGAAGAGTTTATAAAAAAGAAACACTCTTGGCAACTTCCTTTAATTGTTGGGGAGAAATAATGTCCGCATCAAAAAACAGAACAAGGAAATAGGGTTTTCCGGCTAAATCATAGGCAAGCACACAGTCATGTTCACTCCATGGAGCGTCAGGGGTATTGCCGGCGTAATTCTCTATCTCATGAATAAGGGGGCGGCAGACAGCGCTGCACAAAGTATTGGTAGATAAAACCACTTCATAGCCGTTTTGATAATCCACATGGCCGGAGAGGGCAATTGTCGCATAAATCTGCATAGGGAGGTTTTCAGAGCTGGTGTCTACCGATTGTAAATCCTCTGCATTATCAGTAGCAAAGGGATAAATACGCAGGCTTCCAACAGTTTCTTTTTGATAGGTTATTACAAAAGAGGAAAGCGCTGAATCTGTGGCGTCTTCTCTGTCAAGAGAAAGATTGTTTGGCAGAGAAAGGTCTACAGAAAATACTTTGCCGTCATTTGTGGTAAAATCAATAGAGTGCTGTGTTTGGGCAGCTCCTTCCGATGCAGGATTTAAAGCAAGACCAATCCCTACTGCTGCCACAGTTGCAGCAGCAAGGACAGAAACCCAAAGTTTGGTTTTTTTATATTGGAGGATGCCCTGGATTCTGCCTTTAACGCTGTTTTCCCCCAAGGCAAGGGGATAACCAGCGGCAAAACGGCGCTTGGATGACATTTGTAAAAGGACAGAGGCGTATTCCTTTTTGATTTCTGAAAGAGATTTCCCGGAATGGGAACCAGATATCATTCGGAGAAGAACCCGCTCATCACAGCTTCGCTCTACATCGGATTCAAATAGATAAAAAGCCAGCCATACGAAAGGGTTTATCCAATGGACACAGACTAAAATCCAGAAAAAGGGCTTCACAATATGGTCGCCCCGGCGCAGATGAGAAAGTTCATGGGTTAGTATGTATTCCGTTTCTTTGGAAGAAAGACCTTTTGGAAGGTAAATACGTGGACAACACAGGCCAAAAAGGAACGTAGAATGTACTCCGGCGGGCAGGTATGAGACAGGAATTGGTATATCATTTATCTTAACGGATTCCAGGGAACGCAGCTGGCGGGAAAACTTCCAGGTTTGGATGCCTCCATAAAGAAGGAGCACACACATGCCCGCAGCCCATATTACTGCAAAAAACAGCATCCAGTTCCACTTATTTGACAAATTGGATGCCGCCATAGTTAGACTGGGGGATAGGATTTCATTATCTAATAAAAGATCTGTTCCTGGTTCGCTTAGAGGAGCCTGTATTATCCTTGCAGGGGTGGTTAATACAGAGGGGAACAGGCTATACAGACTTTGAAGGGAAAAGGGACAGCACAAACGGAATATAACAACTGCCCAAAGCGGATAAATAATTCTTTTTGGGATACGGGACAAGAGCAGCCGTATTACAATTACAAACAGGATTGTCCAACCTGCGGAAACTGACATAAAAAGAACATGTATAAAACTGTTTGTCAGCCATTGAAACATTTTTCATTCCCCCTTATACTGGTCAATTATTTTCTGCAATTCTTCAACTTCCTGATCGTTCAGTTCTTTCCCCCGTGTAAAAGCAGCAAAGAAACGCGGCAGGGATCCGCCGAAACACTCGGAGATAAATTCCCTGGAATGTAACGCTGCAAATTCTTCCTTTGTTACAAGTGAACGGATGGTTCCGCTTTCATTGGAAAACAGCCCTTTGTTTTCAAGTTTTTTCAGCATAGTGTAGGTAGTTGTTTTTTTCCATTCCATTTCTTTGCCGCAGAGACGCACTAGTTCAGAGGACGCTAAGGGTTCATGCTCCCAGATCATATCTGCCAGCCGGCTTTCTGCTTTGGTTAGGTTAGTGTTTGCCATATGGCTTCCCCCTTAAATACTGATTGGTCTATAAGTTATAGACTGCATGAATTTATTCTATAACTTATAGACCAACTTGTCAAGAATATTTTGTGGAACTCATCTCAGGCTGTACCCACAAATTCGTTTTTCCCTGGAAGTTTTTGAAAAATACTTCCCTTTTTCATGGTTTTCATGTAGAATAAAAGAAGATTTTCTGATTTCCAGGGGAGGGAGGTTCCAAATGGAATTTCAAAACGCTTTTACTGCCGGGCTGCGTCCTGGCGGCCTTACAAACGATTTTGAAGTACAGGTTTTTGTCTGCTATCTTCTCAAGCATATTGGAATCCCCGCAACGTTTACCCAACTGGGGGAAATTGTCCAAACAGATGGAATGGTTAATTATTTTGAATTTGTTTCCGCAATCAGCCAGCTCAAACAAGGCGGTCAGCTAAATATATCCCAGGCTGACGGCGGCGGAGAAGCGTATACTCTTACGCCAAAGGGAAAAACCACCGCAGAATCCTTTGAACATCTGGTTCCGCTTTCCATCCGGGAACACGGTTTGGAAGCTTCTGCCTCTTACTTTGCCCGTCAAAGAATGATGGAAGAAAACTATACGGAAATTATAAAAGTTCCCGACGGTTATCAAATTACTTTAATCGTTTCCGATGTAGGAAGCGACTTAATGCGGCTGTCTCTGTTTGTTCCCAAGGAAAAGCAATGTGAAGCAATCCGAAAAGCCTTTATGAAAGATCCTGTCCATGTCTATCAATCCATGCTGTCTTTATTTCAGGATGCAATTAATTCTGAAGATGACGCTATGTTTATATGAAACCAATTCGCCCTTTTGGAATATACTGTTTTATCAGCGTTTGAAGAATTCCAGAAGGGGAGAGTTTGATTTGAAAAAGGCCGCATTTCAGATTCCCAAAAAAAGAAGAAGGCTCAAGCTTTCTGTACGGATATTTATTTTTCTAACTTTGGTTCTGTTGTCTATGGGAATATTGGAATTGAAATTGCGGCCAGTGATTCAGGTATTTGCAGGAAGGCAGGCGCAGGCTGCTGCTGTCCGCGTGATTGATGATGCTATTATGGAGGTTTTGGCTTCCGAACCGGTTTCCTATCAGGATCTTGCTGTTCTGCGGGAGGATTCGGACGGAAAAATCCGCGCCATTGAAACCAAAACCATTGAATTAAATCTTTTAAGGACAAAGCTTACCCGTGCCATTGACCGGAAGCTACAGCTCCGGCAGGAACAGGAGGCCAGCATCCCTCTGGGAACCTTGCTTGGCGGAAGTTTCCTTTCAGGCAGAGGGCCGGAAATTACTTTTAAGTTAATCCCTGTCGGCTATGTGAAAACAGAGCTTCAGCAGCAATTCCTTTCAGCAGGGATTAACCAGACAGTGCATCAAATTCTGCTCCATATTACTGTTGATGTTGCGGTTGTTTCTCCAGGGTATACAACTTCCAGTGTCGCAACAGTGGATTTCCCATTGGCGGAAACAGTTATTGTCGGCATGGTGCCGGAATTGTTCGCAGAAATGCAGTCTGTGCTGAAATAAAGACCCGGCGCAGCCCCTTTTATGTGGGACTGTGCCGGGTTTGTGCTATCAGTATTTAGGTTTGTAATACTTCGCCCAGTATGCGCCGGGATATAGTTTCCCGGTTTTAATGAAGTACGCTGCACATTCCGCCGCAAGCTTCAGGTTCTTTGTGGCGGGTTTTCCGTCCTCCTCATCATAATCTTCCTCATCCTCGCTGTCCCAAGGGATTTCCGGGTCGTAGAGGGTATAGAAGACAGGCTGCTCCTGATCGTCAAAGTACAGGCTCACACCATCATCGCCAAACCCTGTCAGGAGAAGGGTTTCGTCTTCCCCCCAGTATTCTAGGGAAAGATAGAGTTCGTCAATGCAACCGTTTTGTATGTCCTTCATCAGCTTTTGGACAACCTTTTCGGTAATTTCCCGGCCTTCAAAAGTTTCGCCATTGCAGTCAATATGCAGAACTGTATAGGGAGGTTTTGTATCCCAGGGCCCTGCTGGGTATGGCTCAATCAGCTCAAAAGGCGGAATGTCCTTTCCACGGACATATTTGGGATCAGGCTTTACCTGAATGGGCAGGGGATCCAGCAGCTCCAGATGAATCAGCTGGCGCTCTGCAGGGAGAAGCACCCTTTTCAGTTCCGGCATCTCTGCCAGAACTGAGCAGTCCCGGAAGTTTGTCCGGCTTAAATCTACGATTTCTAAACTGCGGCATTTTAGCAGGAAAGAGAAATCATCAAATTCTGCTGCCGGCAGGTCGAGATAGGTGGCATTGGGCAGATTCTCCAGAACGTGGGAATCGGACAGATTGGTATGTGACAGCCCAACCCGCTGCAAACTGGAGCATTTCAGAAGAAAATCATAGCTTTCTATATTTACCTTGGGCATAAAGAGTAGCTGTAAATTAGGCAGATCCCCTAAAAGCGACCAATTTCCCGGTTCAGATGCCAGCCAGTCTGGAAATTTCGGATAGCCGGAGACATAATAATTGCCGATCAGCCCAGTAACTTTTTCCAGGTCCGCGGGAGTTTCCAGGGGTTTTTGGAGAACGTTCTCAATCCAATACAACAGGCTGGGGTCAACTCCCCGGCGGGAAGGGGAAACAGCAGGCGGCTGTTTCTGGGACCCGTCCGGGGTTCCGGTGAGGATCATGTTTCTAATCGCGTCCGCCATATCGCTGTAGGATTCAAAAATCACCGGCGGGTGGGGAAGCGCCTTGTCGTCAATTTTCAACTGGCGATGATAGTTGAGGATATACTGATCCAATTTTTTAAAGTAAACAGTGGATTTCTCCTGGTTAAAGCCCATCACACCGCAGCCGTAGGTGTATGTATGGTAATATATCTGATCATTCAGCTCACGCCAGTGTGTTTCGTCATTATAGAGATCCGGCATAAAGGGGCTGATATAAAGGTTACGAACCCTTTTCTGCTGGACAAGGGAGAGGAGAAGTTCCACTGTCTGGGGAGTAATCTCCTTTCCCAGCAAGTCCAATTGGCCGAAATGATCTGTGCGCCTGTCCAGTTCCGGCGGAAGTTTGGTGTTGTTTTCAAAGCTGGCGCAGATATGCCAGGCGTAATATGGCCCATCAAGGATTTGCATGAAAAAACCTTCTTTCCGTTATGCATAGTGGTTTTCAATCTGTTTGAGAAGTTTTAAAAGAAGAATAGTCCCTATAACGGACATACATACTTCTGCGAAAAGCTGTGCAAAGGCAAGCCCGTGAAGCGGGAACATAAAATTCAGCACATACAGGGCTGGAATCTCAAAAATAACTTTGCGCAGCCCAGCCATCAGCAGGGAATGGGAACCCTTGCCTACAGCCTGGAACACGCCTACCGCCAAAAAGTCCAATGCCAGGAACGGCACTGACAAGGACATTCCCTTCAAAAATACGGAACCAAATGCAACCGTTTGGGCATCTTCAATAAAGGAGCGCGTGAGAGGGTTGGAAAAAATGCAGAAGCATAGGGCGCAGACTGTCAAGATTGACAGGGAAAGTTTTGCGGAAAACCAAAGGGATTTTTTCATTCGCTTGATATCCTTGGCGGCATAGGTGTAACCTACTAACGGCATGACCCCTTGGGAAATTCCATTGGAGACGTAGAAAGGCACCATGCAGACCTTGGAGGCAATCCCCATAGCGGCAAGGGCAGCGGCCCCATAGGGAGCAGCAAGGTTGTTAAGTAACATATGGCTGACCACATTAAGCAGGTTTTGGATGGAAGCTGGAATGCCGACAGTACATACACCGCCGGAAATTTCCCTGCGCATGGTAAATTCCTTTGGGGAGATACAAACATAGGTGGATTTCCGCTTTAGAATAAGATAGCAGAAGAAATACAGTGTTGCAACACAGTTTGAAATAAAGGTGGCAAGGGCCGCACCCTCTGCACCCATTCCAAGACCGCCGGGAAGAATAAAAAGCGGATCCAGCACAATATTGAGCATGCATCCGCACATAGTCCCCATACTGGCATGAAAAGTAGCTCCCTCAGAACGGATTAGGTAAGCCATAACTACATTTAATATAGAAGGAACTGCCCCACAGCAAACCGTCCACACCAGATAGCGCCTTGTAGCGTCAGAGGTAGATGCATCCGCCCCCAAAATATTTAGAAGGGGCTGCATCAGTATAATACAAGCCAGAGAATACAGAATTCCACAGAAAACAGAACCGTAAAATCCAAAGGCAGAACTTTGACGGAGGGTTTTAAAGTCTTTCCGCCCCAGCGCCCTGCTCATCATACTGGAACTGCCAACTCCAAACAGGTTGTTTACTGCATTAAAAGCCAGAAGTACCGGAGCCGCTAAGGTTACTGCTGCCGTCTGTATTGGATCATTGAGCATTCCAACAAAATAAGTATCTGCTAAACTGTATAATATGGAAACCAGACAGCTTGCCACTGTGGGAGCGGAAAGGAGAAGTACCGCCTTGGCAATAGGCGCATTTTCAAATAAAGATAATTTTCGATCATTTGTCATTGATAAGCCCTCTTTCATAGAATAATGCGTGTTTTGTCCTGACTTTTAACTTCTTGTTTTAATAGGGACGAAAAAGATCGTTAAATTCTATTATACATCAGTTTCCTTTAAACGCAAGCCGCAATTAGGGATGTTCAAAAATCAAAACATAGATAACATGAGTTTAATGTAAAAGCGGATATATGGGCACAGTCTAAAATGCATATAACCAAAGGCGGATGAAAAGGGTTTAAGCAGAACTGCTCCAACAGCCCTGGCTGTGCTCGCCTAAAGCCAGCAGGAAACCAAATCTTTCAAGATTTTCCGTCAAATTCACAATAATAAAAAGCAAAATTCTATAAATTTTTTAGAAAAAAATATTGATAATGATCTGGAAAAATTTGAGCCTATATGATATACTCAGGGTGGCATAATTTGCCGCATAGAATAATAGAGGAGTAGAAACCATGAAACGAGCGCTTATAGCTTTATTGTCAGCAGCCGTGGTTTTATCCAACGTCCAGTTGACAGTATTTGCTCAGGATTCCAAGGAAGCCATCCAAGTTATGGCGGATTCCCAGCAGAATATCGGGAAACTTGATGTTGTCTTAAAGATAAATTACCGCGAATCTGCTGAAACACTCGCAAAACGGAATCTTACACTGACTTTGAAGAATGTCTCAAATGGCAGTTCCCAAACGCTCTCTTTAGGCGGAGAAGACAGTGTACAGGATTTCAAAATTGACGGCGTAGCCGCAAAGGCAGCAATCACGTTACATAATCCAGAGGATGCACCCATCAGCGGAAACGACAAAGTGGGGTTTTATCTTGTGGAGTTTACCGGACTGCCTTTAAGCGCCAGCTATCATGTAACCTTTGAAGGACAGGGATTCCGTCCAGCGGAACGACATGGCATTGCTAACAATGCATATGTCCCTAAAGTATACATTAGTGCGGAAAGCGGCGGCTTCTCTTTGGGCGATGTCAACAGTGACAAGGCAATTGACCAAAAGGATCTGGACAAAGTTTCCAGTACCCTCGGAAATTTTGACAATGCTGCTGATGTAAACCTCGATGGTGTGATTGATATTACGGATATTGCTTTGGTTCACCATAATATGGGGCAAGCGCGTCCGGCGGAAATTTATGAGGGTGCATTGGTGACAGCCGGATTGATTGATCCAGTGGCCCTAAAAGAAGAAATGGCCAAAAACGGCATTGAAATTACCGAAGGCAATGTGGAAGATCTGTTTTCTGACAACGGACAAGCCGTAAAGCTGGAAAACAAAAACCCCAATGATATAACCTGTGTTATCCCTATTGCGTTCAGCTCTGCCAGGGAAATGAGCGAAGTGAATATTGTTTCCCCTGCCGGAACAGATGGTGCTTTGGTAGAGGGAAAGGTTCTGGTTGAGTATGAAGACGGTACAACGGAAACAGTCGAATACAACAACGCAGCACCGGAAGATACCCACGCCATTGAACGCAATGCAGGAGAAAGTACAGTTGTCATCAAGCTTGGCAAACGTGTTCCTGTTAAGAAAATAACCATTACAGTTGAAAAGATTATCGGTGAAGACGGAAAGGCCAGCTATGCCGTCATTGAAAAGATTGAATTCTTAAAGGATATCATTCCAGAGAATATTGATCTGGAAGCTTCTGTCCCGAAAAATGTTTACGCCGAACCAGGCGATAAGTCTGTTGCCTTGACTTGGAAAAAAGTAGACAATGTTGACGGTTATATTGTCAAATATGGAACGTCTGCCAGTGCGCTGACCCTTCAACTGAAGGTCGGCTCTAATGAAGCACTTGTGGAAGGGCTGGAAAACCTGAAAACATATTACTTTACAGTATCAGCATACAGCGGAGATTGGACAGGAGATCCTTCTGCTGCCGTTACCTGTATTCCGCAGCCTACCAAAGTTCCCCGGCAGCCGGATATGGTTTCGCTGTCGCCAGCAGACAAAGCTATTGCCGTTAGTTGGAAAAAAACAGAGGATGCAGAATTTTATAATGTCTATTACAAAGAAACCGAAGCCAGTGAATTTCAACTGGCAACAGAGCAGCCGGTTACAGGCACTTCTTTAAATGTAAGCGGATTGACAAACGACGTTTCCTATGATTTTTACGTTGTGGCCGGGAATAAAATAGGCTTTGGCCCCAAGTCGCTGACTGCGACCGGTGCGCCGGTTGCAGATGTTTTGAAAATTCCGACCCTTCCAACGATGAATCGTATCCCAAATTCTGATATCATTAGTGTTTCTATGGATGATCCCGGAAACGTGTCTTCAGAATATGAAGGGAAATTTGACATAAAGTGGGTTTATGACAACGATTTTGAAACCCATTGGAGTGGTGCAAGCTGGTGGAGAAGCAGCAGATTTACCTTTGTATTTAATGAAGAAAAAAGCATGGATTATTTAATCTATGTTCCAAGGCTCAATAAAGGATATCCAGAATCTTTCAGCAAATATTCTGTTAGTGTGAAGGATAAGGACGGAAATGTTACCCATCTGACCTCTGACGAAGGTAAACTTGGCAATAATAACGCGGGAGATGTTGCAGCACCGACTGTACGCAATAATCCGAAAGAAACTGGTTATGCAATTCTTCCTTTTGAACGCAATGACCATATTAAAGAACTCACTGTTATGGTTCGCCAGTGGAACGGTGCGCCTAAGCCCTCTGGGTCTTTGGCTGAAATCGCTTTCTATACATATGACGATATTGACGACAGTATTGCGGCGCTCTTTACTGACAATACCTACACAGCAGTTAGCTCTTCTGCAACTCAAGCGAAGATTGACGAACTCCGTGCCCGTTTGGACAGTTCGGACGGCTACTATGTCAACAAGGAAATTTTAGCGGACGAGCTTGATCTGGCGGAAGCCCTGATGAAAGGTGATAACTCAAAACTTGGAGCCGTTATGGATAGTGTGCAGTCCCGTGACGCTTCCGGTGACAAGAAACGAATTAATACCTTCCAGCCCTTGGGAGTGGTTGCTGAAGCCGGAAAACAGATTGTAGTTTATGCTGAGATACCCGAAGGTGAAAACATTAGCATTATTCCGACACAGCATTTTGCAGAAGCCTCCAGGTGGACTGGCAGCTCTATAAAACTCGAAAACGGACGCAACATCATTGACATTTCAAAAATTAATGATGTTTCTCCTCAAAGGGGCGGTTCTCTCTATCTGCAATATTCCGGGTTAAGAGCAGATGAAATTAAACTTCATATACGCGGCGCTGGTGCAACCAAAATTCCGATGCTGGAACTTTCTGATTGGCATGAAATCAGCGACAGCGAAGTGAAAGCAAGAATTTCTGATTATGTCAGCGAATTGAACAGCTATTACACTGCAAAATTGAGCGGAATGAATAGTAATACTCTGGGAACCCATTTCCTCAACGCTACTGAAATTGCGTTCCCGCATGTTCTTCTTTCCATCCCTGCTTCTCAAGTGCGTTCTGCCCTTGGTTCAGATGGTGTACAGACAATCTATCATGACGGACTTGCATGGGAAGAGCTAATGCAGATTATGTACCGTACCCATGGTATTGATCTGGATGATTTGGAAGCTTCTCAATCCAGACACAATATCCGTTATATGAGGATGTTTGGAAATGCCTTCATGTACGCCAGCGGCAATCATATCGGAATCGGCTATGGTTCCTGCTCTGGGATGATCGCCGGAAGGCCAACTTCCGTTACAGGGGTGAATAACAGCAACGGCCTGTTTGGTTGGGGAATTCACCATGAAATTGGCCATGTTATGGACTCCCTGGGCAAAGCTGAAATTACCAATAACATTTATGCCCTGTTTGGCCAAACCTATGACGGCAAACAAAACGCCCTTACATCCCGTCTGGAAGCATCCAACAAATATGAGAAGATATTTGATAAGGTAACTTCTGGTCAGAAAGGTATGGCAAATGATGTGTTTGTCAGCCTTGGAATGTATTGGCAGCTGCATCTGGCCTATGACGGAGCAGATGATAACTTCTATAATGAAGTCAATAAGGTTCTCAGCGGCGGTGGAGACAATGGGTTTATGGCTGCTGCAAGTGAGGTTTCCGGTTACGATTTGTCTGAATTCTTTGAGAGCTGGGGCTTTGAGCCAAGCGGCCAAAGCGGAGCTCAAGAAGAACGCAAACTCCAATACCTAACCGATGAATCCAGACGGGAACGTCTCAAAGGGACAACGATGCAGTCTGGCTCTGTAGGTATCAGCGCTTCCTATAGCAAGGAAGAAAGGACTGCAACTGTAACGATTTCGCCAGTGTCTGGAGCAAAGATGACGGGTTACGAGATCAGTCGTGAGCTAAACGGTAATATTGAACCCGTTGCCTTCCTCTCCACAAAATCCGGTGAAACTACCTGGACAGATACCCTCGGCTCGGTCAATAATAAAGCTGTTCGTTATTCTGTTAAGGCTGTTGATATCCTTGGTTATGTAATTGATGAGGCTTCTTCAGAGCAGATAGATGTTTCTCACGACAATATAATTGCCAAATCTGATTATTCATGGGATACCTCCAAGCTGTCCGAAGGTGTTTTGACAGCAACCTTTGATGGAAGTTTGTCTGTTGCAGGTATTAAATTCACTGAATTCACAGCAGATGGCCAGCCGGCAGAGAGTACAGAGCCTGCTGATAAACAGGAAACTACTTCTGATACCGAGAAAAAAGAGGAAAATCCTGTGGATACTCCAGAAGACGATAGCAAAGAGCCAGGTGAAACGATTGATCCCGCTGAACCCGATCAATCCAATGAACCTGTTGAGCCTGGCGAGACGACAGAACCTGATGATTCTTCTTCTACAAAACCAGACGGACCTGTTGAATCAGAAGGTGAAAGCAAACCTGATACTCCCGAATCCGATACCAATACGGAAGGGGAGGACAGCACAAACGAGAAGAAAGAGCCTTCCGCAGATTCTGAGTCTAACGATACAGAATCGAGCGGTGAGTCTGGCAATGAAGGAATCAGCGTCCAATCTAACGAAGGAAACCTAGCAGATGATCAGGATGCAGAAAATTCTGAGCCGAACCCATCAGAAGAGGACTCTGCTAAACAGGAAGGACAGGATAACACATCCAGCGATCCTGCGGATGGGGATACAAGCAGCAATCAAACCCCGTCCGGAGATGTTTCAGACAGCACTGATGAGGAAAATGAAGAAAAAGACGATTCCTCTGCTGCAGATAACAGTGATGTTTCTGACAGCACCTCGGATGATAGCTCTTCCAGTTCCAATAGTTCCAGCAGCTCTAAAGCTCCGGAAGAAGATTCCAGTGAAGAATCTAGCAGTTCTTCTTCCAGCAGTATCCCAAGCAACAGTTCAAGTGCAGCATCCAGCAGTTCTTCTGCCTCTTCGGACAGCAGTTCTTCGAGTACATCCAGCACACCAGAAAATTCTGGAAATCAAGAACAGAATAATTCCAATGAAAAAGCGGATACAGATGCAGCCGGTAAAGTTGTCACAGTTGAAGTCAGCACTGACAATACGAACTTTACAACTGTTCTTGAAATCAGCTATGAAGAACTTAGTGCCAATCCCGACAAGCTCCGTTTCTTTACCCGTAAAGATGCCGACGGAAGTATTTGCCCATTCGATGCAAAAACAATCCGAATCAGCGGACTGCCTTCAAGTATTTCGGCTGAAAAGATTGACTTCGCGGCTTACCCTGGAGATTTCATTGAATTTGGAGTCAACGGAATCGGTATTATGGGCAGGGATTATGGAGAAATTAAAGCGGGAACGCTTGTTGTAACAGGTAATTTCCGTGGAAATCCAGTATTTAATACAGTTCGCGTGTATGGCAGAAGCCAGAGCGGGGATATGGTATCTGGAGATTTGACCGAATCAGATAAGGTGCCAATGGCTGGGGAAGTTTACCTCTTTGCCGCACTTCCCGAAACCGGCGATATGGCTGAGATTGACAATGGCCTTTGGATCTTTGTTCCAAGCCAGCAGGACGATGAAACGTTAGCCGATCCTTCAGATACTTCTGAGGGCTGCGCCAGCAGTCTGCTTCCAACGCAGATCATGGCGGAACTGCATCGGAAAGACGTTCCAGAAGGCGGTTCAGGTCGTATTACCAGTTATACCCGCTGGATTCCTTCGCCGACCTATGAGTCAATGCCCCAAATCATATTGGAGGATTAATGATACATGAAACACCTTGGTAAATTTATGGGAGTTCTATTGACAGCGGCAGCAACAGCTGCCTGCTGCGTTATGATTGCCTTCGCTGATGGGGAACAGGAACCCCAAATTGTCCTCAAAGAAAGCGGAGTCCGCAATCAGTATACCCTCAAGCTGGATAAATTCAGCAGCAAGTTTGAATCTGTTCAATTTGACATCTGCATCGACAAAACCGTCGATGCTCCCGAAGTGGAGTGGAGGGACAATTCCTCCGCCCATTTCCAAAGGGTCGATACCAACCAGGAAGACGGCAAAACGGTGTTGACGGTCTATATAGACCGTCTCCGCCCAATCGCCAACAGCAACAGCATTGAACTGGCAGACCTAACCTTTAAGCAGACTGTTTCTGCGTCCAGTTTTTCAGTGGAAAGCGATATGACCGCCCTTGACGGAGATCAGGAAAAGACAGTGTTTCCAACCCCTTCTTTGACTGTCACTTCCACAGGCGGAAACGGCGATTCCAGCGGGAGCGGATCTAACAGCGGCGGTTCATGGAGCAGCGATGATTCTGACGATGACGATGACGACGACAATCGTTCCGACTCCAGCGGGGAAAGTTCCGGTATTGTCCGTGTTTCCAGCAAAAATAATACCATATTGGATTGGAACGCTGTTTCAGAAAGCAGCAATGGAAAATCTGCAACAATAAAGGTGAAGGATGGACAGGTAATCAGCCAGGATATTCTTCGCCAGGCTGCCCAATCAGGAAGATCCTTAAAGTTGGACTATGGAGATTTTACATGGGTTTTTGATACATCTAATGGGGTTTCCATCCCTTCCAACCGGACCTATTATGATTTTTCCGTCAATAGAATTGATTATAAGAATCTTTCCGTTGCTGTGGAAAATTCTGATTTGCTGCAATTTGAAATTACATACAGCGGGCAGCTTCCATGCCGTGCAGCCCTTTCCTTTAATGTAGGAAGCAATCATGCAGGAGAAACGGTATATCTTTCCTATTATAATGAAAACGAGGCTGTATTGCAGTATCTTAGCAGTACTGTTGTTTCTTCTGACGGAACTGTTTCATTTACTTTTACACATGCGTCCAAGTATGTCCTTTCCCTGAAAAATGTATGGAGTTCTGTTCAGCAGGATGGCGTTACGACTCTTGCAACTGCTGGGGGAACTGGTACTGCCGGCGTAGTAGGAAATCCTATTGAATCCAATCCGAACAGTGGAATTCCCAGCGTTCTGGTTCCGCCGGAGGATAAAGTTGAACATATGTCAGGACAGGATGATGAAAACGTTTTAATGCCAGCCGAAGGTTCAAATGATCAAAACAATTCTGACGCTTTGAATGTAGTTGAACCTGCTGGAATAGGTGAATCAGCCACAGAGGAATCTTCTTCCAACAGGTCTATGCTCCCGGTTTTGGTTTTGTTCTTAGTCATTGGTGTGGCTGCATTGATTGCAGTTGTTCTAAAGCTGCGTATTAAATAATTTCCAGTTTGCAAAAAATTGAAAGCCTTTCCAGGCGGGGTATGTAGAGCATATCCCGCCTAGGAGTGTTTATGGAAGATGGTAAAATTGTTTTCAGCTATTGATATATCTGCCAATTTTATGTTACAATAAATTCAAACTTTAATATGAATCCAATAAGGAGGATTAGACATGGAACCCGAATCTGTCCAGTTAGAAGAAATCCGTTCCCATATGGAATCCCTTCGGGAACAGCTTCATTACCATAACCACCGTTATTATGTGCTCAACAATCCTGAAATCGACGATTTTACCTTTGACAAAATGCTCAGGGAACTGGAGGATTTAGAGTCCCAGTATCCCCAGTTTATCACCCCGGATTCTCCTACCAGCAGGGTAGGGGAATCCGCTACAACCCAGTTTACGCCTGTTGTCCATCAGGTACAGATGGGAAGCCTTTCTGATGTGTTCAACGAGGAAGAATTAAAGGATTTTGATCACCGCGTACAGGAAACGGTTGAAAACCCGCTTTATATTTGCGAGCCTAAAATAGACGGTTTGTCTGTTTCCCTGGAATATACCAATGGTATTTTTACCAGGGGCTCAACCCGCGGCGACGGGCTTACCGGGGAAGATATTACCGAAAACCTGCGCACCATTCGTTCCATCCCGTTAAAAATAACGGAACCTTTGCCCTTTTTAGAGGTTCGGGGAGAAGTTTTTATGCCCCGTTCCGTTTTTGAAAAGCTGTCGGAGCAGCAGGAGCTTAACGGCGAACAGCCCTTCAAAAACCCCCGCAATGCAGCGGCGGGTTCCCTGAGACAGAAAAACCCAAAAATTACCGCTTCCAGAAGGTTGGATATTTTTGTTTTTAACATCCAGCAAAAGGAAGGCGGCGAAACCATCACAGGCCATAAACAGTCTTTGGAGTATCTGGGAAAGCTGGGATTCCATGTAATTCCTTCTTATCGGGCTTGTGAAAATATTGATAAGGTGATTGAAGCAATTCACGAGATTGGCGACCATCGCAGCGAATATGATTATGCCATTGATGGTGCTGTAATTAAGGTGGACGACTTTTCCCAAAGGGAAGTTTTAGGGTCTACCTCTAAATTTCCCAAATGGGCCGCTGCCTTTAAGTATCCCCCTGAAGTAAAAGAGACCATTTTAAGGGATATTGAAATCCAGGTTGGACGCACAGGAGCCCTTACCCCTACCGCTGTTTTTGACCCAATCCAGCTTGCAGGGACTACGGTCAGCCGCGCCGTCCTCCACAACCAGGATTTTATCAATGAGAAAAAAATTGCCGTCGGGGACAGGATCCTTGTTCGGAAAGCCGGGGAGATCATACCAGAAGTAATTGCATCAGTCAGTCATGACCCAGATAAGGACATATTCCAAATTCCTTTGGTCTGTCCTTCCTGCGGGAGTCCTGTTGTTCGGGATGAAGGGGAAGCTGTCCTGCGCTGCACAAATGTTGACTGTCCCGCCCAACTTCTGCGGAACCTGATCCATTTTGCGTCAAGGGATGCTATGGATATCGACGGACTTGGCCCGGCGGTGCTGTCGGCATTGGTGGGAATTCATGCAATTCATTCCCCAGCGGATTTATATACTTTATCTGCCGAAACGATTGCCTCCCTAGATAAAATGGGGGAGAAAAGCGCAGCAAACCTTCTTGCCGCTTTGGAAAAATCAAAGCAGAACGACCTTTCACGGTTGGTTTTTGCTTTGGGAATCCGCAATGTTGGACAAAAAGCCTCGCAGCTTCTTTGCCAAAAATTTCAGCATATAGACCAGTTAATGAATGCCGATTTTGAACAGATCAGCGCCATTGATGGTTTTGGCGATGTTATGGCGGAAAATGTCGTGCAGTTTTTCCAGCTTACCAAAACCAGGGATTTAATTGAACGGCTGCGCGGGCTTGGATTAAATATGGTTTCTACCTTGAAGCCAGTGGGGGATAAATTAACTGGTTTAACCTTTGTTCTAACAGGGACACTCCCAACACTTTCACGCAATGAGGCAAAAGAAAAGATTGAGGCTTTAGGTGGAAAAGTAAGCGGTTCTGTCTCGAAAAAAACAAGCTATGTCCTTGCCGGGGAAGATGCAGGGAGTAAATTAAAAAAAGCCCAGGATTTAGGGATTACGCTTTTGAGTGAAGATGAGTTTTTAAAAATGCTGGAATCATAAAAAATATTTTTTATGGGGCTGATTTGCGGGCACAGCCTTAGATGGACGCAAGCTAAAGCGGATTAAAAAGGTTTGAAGAGTCCAGAGGAACTTTCCTAAAAAGTTCCTCTGGTCGCGCCTGCAGGCGCGAAATACCCCAGCTTGCTTAAAACAAACGGAAACCTCCACCTAAGAGGCTAATACCTAACCGCTTCGTCAGTATTTAAAATAAAGCCCGCTGGTATGCTCAGAGGGTGGGATAAGATTGGGATTGGTACCAGCTTAGGGCAGGCAGCCCCATTATGGCGGGCTTCTTCCTCTTCGTCCAACTCCGCAGAGTTGGACAAAACCTCCAAGTTTTCTCTTGCAGCCATCATGGCGTACCTAAGACCGAAAAGCTGAAAATTTCATCGAACTTACATAATTTTATAAAAAAGACCTGAAAAGAATTTTATTGGGAGACATCAGTTATGGATAAGGATTTCTTGCTCAAGACTTATGGACAATGTTACGATTCCGAAGCAGGGCCTTGGAATTTATCCCTGAAAAATAAATATTTAGAGTATATGTTTGCCAAATTTTTTGAAGAAAACTTTGTTGTTGACAAAGAAACGTGTATTTGTAATGTTGGAATTGGAGCAGGTTATTGGGATAGGTATTTATCATATCAGTTAAAAGGCGGCAGTTTAACAAGTATTGAAATTGATGAGGTATCATGCCGCCAGCTAAAAGAATGTTTAATCAATGAGAAAAATCCCAATCAGGTTTATATTATTCATCAAGATATCATGCAAACCAATCGTTTTGAAAACCAGTTTGATATTGTTACTATGGTTGGTTCTACCCGCAGGGAAACCGGGCTTTACGAACCCTTGTTGAAAAAAGTTTTTTCCCTGCTGAAAAACGGAGGAAGTTTATTTTATCAGACTTTGGATGAAAAGGAAAGAAAAGAGGATATTGTTTCTTTATGTGAAAAAACAGATATTAAAATTGATAATTATTTGTTAGATACTCTTTATGGATTTAAAGCCCAATATTGGAAACTGACAAAAGATTCCAAGTAAAAAAATTCATGGCATCTGGGAATGACATAAAAAAAGCAAGTTGCAAAAATACCATATTTCGTATAAAATAGATAAGTAATGTTGTTTAATCTGCCTATGTTCCTGTTATGTCATTTTCCTGGGGGTGCTGTTCTATGTCAAGCCGTACGAAACGGCCTACTGTTTTAATCACCTGGGGGTTTACTTACCTGGCAATCTTCATGGTTCCAGTCATTCTTTTTTCCTTTGTGGCACTTCGATCTACCAGTGTAATCAGCGCGGAGAGTGAACGTGCAAACCAGAATTTTGCCAAGCAGATCTGTACCTCTATGGATAAAGAGCTTACCAACCTCTCGAATCTGGCCCAAAACTGTATACATAGCGAGGAAGTTTTGACTGTTTTGGGGCAGAAAGAATATACCTCCTCCCAATCCCACTATAATACCTACCTGGCAATTGAGTATATGAAAAAAGTTGCCAGTATTGCCAGCAATGTGCAAAGTGTGTTTGTCTTTTTTGCAGACCATTCCGCCATGTCCCTGGCCAGCTATTATCCCTCGGAATATGTGGATTCATTGATGCCCTATATGGACTTTCCCTATCAGGCGTATTCTGAGTATTCCGGGCAAATCTCCCGGGATCAATTCGCTGTACTGAGAGCAGGGGAGCATCCTTATCTATGTTATATTTGTATCCCAAGTGCGTACACCCTGAATGATGCACCAGGGCAGATTGTCGTTGTGGCAGACCTGGCTTCTCTCAGCGGGATGCTGGCACAGGCAGACGACCTGAACGCCAGCGGAGTGATTGCGCTGGATTCTTCAAATAAGCCGGTTTTTTCCAATATCAGCCTTTCCCAGAAATCCCTTGAAGCTTTCCTGGAAGCAGAACAGAAGGGGGAGAATCAGTTCCAGGACGACAGTGGGAATTGGCAGGGCTTCGCTGTGGCAAAGTCTGCTGTATCCCCTCTGCGGTATGCAGTTATTACGCCAAGAAGCGCGTTTCTGAAATCCTACCTGCTTGTCCGCAATCTGACCTTAATCTGTACTTTGCTGGCCATTGTGCTGTTTTTAACCCTTGCCGTCTTTCTGCTGTATAGGAGCTATGCACCCCTGCGGGAACTTCAAGCCTTTGTTGTGGGAAGGGCGGGAAGCCGCTCCCTGCGCGGGCGCAGCAACGAATGGGAGGAAATCCGTCAGGCTGTGGATAAAACTTTGGACGAAAACAAACGGTTTTCCCAGGAATTGGAGCAGCAGCGGCTGCTGGTACAACAGAATATCCTCATGTCCCTGCTGAGGGGAAGGCTTCATCCAAGCGATGGACACAGCTTAAAGGAATTTTGCACCCAGCACAGCATTTCCTTTCCCTATGAAAATTTCGCTGTCCTTCTGTTTGCCGTTCAAGCAGAATCTGTCCAGATTTTGCAGGACTATCCCTTTCAGTTTCATGTTCTGAAACAGGCTGTTTCGGAACGATTGACCCAGAAATATCTCTGTTATACTGCCGATACCGGCGGCGGGATTGCCGTGATTGTCAATTTCAGCCGGGAAGGGGAGGAAATGAAAACCATTTTGCAGGAGGATCTGAACCAGTTCCGGGCCTTTTTGGAAACAAATTATCAGGTATCCTTTTATACGGCTGCTTCCGGTATGGGATGCCCCTTTGAGGAATTGTCCAAGGCTTATTACGAGGCTTCCTATGTGATGGATTATCTACTGCTCCATCAGCGGAAAACGGTTTTGTTTTACGCCGACTGTCTTTCGGAGGACACCACCCGGCTTTACCTCTATTCCAGCGACATGGAACAGAGGCTGGAATATTATATCCGCCTGGGTATGGAGGAACGGGCGGTTCGGCAGTTGGATTTGATTCTCGACCAGACCGCAGACACCAGCAGTGATCTGCCCGAAATGGTGAACTGCCTGCTCTTTGATATTACCGGAACCCTTTTAAAGCTGATGGAACCTCAGGAACGTCAGAACGCTGCTGGTGTTATCCGGGCTTTGAATTCCGCTGTTTCGCTGGAAGCAAAGAGGGAAATCCTTTGCAGGGAAATTGGGAAACTGTGTATTATGAATTCAAATCAGCTTGAACAGAAGCGTCCCAAGGTTGTGGATGAGGCAATGGAATATATCAGCGGCAGTTATACAGACCCTGATTTGAATGTGAATACCTTGGCGGAGAATTTCCACATCAGTTCCTCATATTTGAGCAAGCAGTTCAGCGAGCAAACCGGGCAGAGGCTGCTGGATTACATCAACCAGACGCGGCTGCGGCAGGCCAAGGAACTGCTGCGGCAGAATGTGGGAGTACAGGAGGCCGCCGTTCAGGTGGGACTGCGCAACAGCGCGAATCTGATACGGATTTTTAAGAAGTATGAGGGGATTACCCCTGGGGAATTCCGGGATATGGCCCAAGGATCGCCGGGGGGGGGGTAAATGAGGCTTTTTGCTGGATTATAAGAGGTAAATCACTTAAAAGAATCAGCATGAATCATTATTGTTTATATTTATTTTCTAAAAATGACACTGCTTATTTTAACTAAATGAGAAGGTGCGGGAAATGAATTCCGCACCTTCTCATTTTGGGTATCTTTCAGATGCTCTGTCCTGTATTTGTCTAAGCCTACATGCCTTTCCCTCAAAACCCCAAGCAGCGCTTTGGCAGAGGTTATTTTATCACATTGGTTATACTTAGAGCCTATCCCAAAATTGAAACCCAACTTTATTTTATGCTGTCAGAAGATTTGTACAAATTTTCACTTTTTTCTTTTCAGGTTTATGAAATTTTGGGGAATTTGGGACTGCCTTTTGAAGGGATAAGCACAAAATATCTAGTTTTTTCACATTCTCTTCAAAAAATTTGTATGTCATTTTCGTTTTTTTAAACGGATTCCACTTTTTTAACATTGAAAAATGCCCAGTTTACGCCGTATAATAAGGCCAAGGTTTTGTGAAACCTGTCCAAATTTAAAAGGATTCGTAAACAAACCATCACAAAATATGAGGAGGTATCCTTAATGAGCAATTCCACTTGGAAACGTATTTCCTCCGCAGGACTCAGCGCCATAATATTGGCTGGACTGCTGGCAGGATGTAATTCCGGTACAAACACCAGTTCTTCTTCACAATCCTCCAATGCACCCAGCAATAACAGCTCCAATGCCGCTTCCGGCGAAGCTCCCTCTCAGGCTGTCCCAACCCTTCCGCTGTCGGAGCCCGTCACTGTTACTATTTTCTCTAACTTTAATGCGAAGTTTGTCGGCAAGGTGGAAAATTACAATGACATCCCCTTTGTAAAATGGTGGAGTGAACAGACTGGTGCAACCATTGACTTCCAGACCGTAGCCAATGAGGTATGGAATGAGCAGTTCGGTTTGAAAATCGCCTCTAAGGATCTGCCGGACGTGTTTAACGGCGTTGGCCCTTACACCGGCGGCGATCTCCAAGCTTTGAAGGATGGTGTAATCGTCTCTCTGACCCCTTATATGGAACAGGGATACATGCCCCACCTTTCCAAATTCTATGAAACCTTCCCCAAATATGCGGATATGGCCCGCACTTCTGACGGGGATTATTTGAATGTCCCCAACATCCGCGGCTATGGTGAAAACCTGAACTCCAACGGTCTGGTTGTCCGCAAAGACCTGTTGGATCAGGCGGGATTGGCAGTCCCGACTACCATTGAGGAATGGGACGCTGCCCTTCGTGCCTTTAAAACTATGGGCGTTATCCCGTTCAGTCCCCGCGACAACAAGTGGCTCAATACCAATATGCCCTTTATTTCCGCCTGGAATATGACCTACTTTGAGTATCAGGACAATGGAACCGTCAAATATGGCGCTGCCCAGCCGGAATTTAAAGAGTATCTTCAACTGATGCACACCTGGTACGACGAGGGGCTTTTGGACCCCGACTATCTGACCTCTGATACCAAGACCATTACCGCCAAAGTCTCCGCCGGTCTGGTCGGCTCTTATGTGGGTGCGGCAGGCGGCAACTTGCAGAACCCCTGGTATGCCATTGTTGAGGAAAATGTGGATTCTCCCATTGAGTACATAGGCGCGCCGGTTCCCACACTGAAAAAAGGGGACACCCCCAAAATAGGCCCCCGCTATGACGAGTATACCGCTAATAACGGCTTCTATATGTCCTCCAAGTGCGCTAACCCGGAAGCAGCCGCCATGGTATTGGATTATATGTACAGTGAAGAAGCTAACCGCGCCCTGTTTTTCGGAATTGAGGGAACCCATTACAACCTGACCGCCGACGGTTTGGTTGACGCTTATGAAAAACAGCCTGACGGCACCTACAAGAGCATGGGCGACAGTTGGAAGCCCGGCTTTGGCGACGCAGGTCCCGGCTATCTGGTGGGTATTCTGGATTATGCCAACAAGGCCATCCTCGATCCCACTGGCTCCAAGATTGCGGTTCCCATGCCTTTGGGCGACAACCCCGACGCCCTTGCCCTGAAAAAACGCCACATTGACGAGGTCCGCCAGGAGGCTTTGAGTTTGTGGGCTTCTTTTGAGGCTGTCAACCGGGTTCCTGCTCTCAACTACTCTGTTGAGGATGCACAGGCCCGGGCCGACATCTATAAGGACATTGAAACCTATGTCTATGAGGGTGTTACCCAGTTTATCATGGGACAGCGCGATTTGGATACCTTTGACGCCTTTGTTGCAGAAATCCAGGCTATGGGCGTTGACAAGGCAATGGCCATTACCCAGAAATATCTGGACGCCCAGAACGGCAAGTAATATCTAGCGAAACCCTGACCTGTTGAAAACAGCAAAAAGGGCAGGCAGCAGGCTCGTCCGCTGCCTGCCTTTTTTACAAACGAAAGGAGAGGGAACCCTTATGGCGAAAACCTCAACCTCCCCCGGCACAAAGGCCAAATCTGAAAGTGTACTGATGGTTCGGCTGAAAGATCATTTCAGGATGATCCGCCGGGATATCCATGTCAACAAACATATTTACCTTATCGCCCTGCCGATGATTATCTATTACATTATCTTCAAGTACATTCCCATGTACGGCATACAGATCGCCTTTAAGGATTACAACCTCATTAAAGGCATTTCCGCCAGTCCCTGGGTGGGTTTTAAGCATTTTGAAAAGTTTATAAGCAGCTATTACTTTGTCCGCGTGGTCAAAAACACCTTTATGATCAGCTTATACGGCACGCTGTTCGCGTTCCCGGCTCCTATCATCTTCGCGCTGCTCCTTAACGAGATACGCTCCACTAAGTTCCGCCGCACAGTCCAGACCATCACCTATATGCCCCACTTTGTTTCTACGGTGGTTGTGTGCGGCATGATTCATATGTTCTGTGCCTCTGACGGCTTCCTCGGCGCGGCAGTGGCGAACCTTCTTGGGACTGAGGCCAAAAACCTGCTGATGAATCCCAAGTATTTCCGAACCATTTACATCCTTTCGGATATCTGGAAAAATATAGGGTGGAACTCCATCCTGTATATTGCAGCTATTTTGGGCATTGACCAGGCACAGTATGAGGCCGCTGTTATCGACGGAGCGGGCAAGTTTGCACAGGCGGTTTATGTCACCATCCCCGGCATCATGCCCACTGTTATCATCAAGTTAATCTTCCGCATGGGTGAAATGATGGATGTGGGCTTTGAAAAGGTGTTCCTCCTTTACAACGAAGCCACCTGGCCGGTTTCCGACGTTATCTCTACTTATACTTACCGGGAGGGCCTTTTAAACATGAACTATTCCTACTCCTCGGCGGTGAGCTTGTTTAATACGGTCATTAACTTTGTCCTGCTGTGGACTACCAACTTTATCTCCCGCAAGGTCAGCGAAACCAGCCTGTTCTGAGAAAGGAGGAGGGGATTTATGAAAATCAGACGCACAAACGGCGAAATTATTTTTGGCGTTGTCAACACCATTTTTATGGTTGTCATGGCATTTGTCACGCTCTACCCCCTGTGGCATGTCCTGATGGCTTCCATCAGTATACCTACCCGCATTATGGCCCATCGGGGTCTGCTGTTCGCGCCGCTGGGACTTTCCGATGAAGCCTATGTCCAGGTGTTTAAGCATCCCCTGTTGGTGCGCTCTTATCTGAATACTGTCTTTTATGTGGTGGTGGGCACTGCTGTCAATATGATTATGACCTTCCATGGGGCCTATGTCCTTTCCCGCCGGAACGTCTATTTTAAAAAACATATTATGATTATGATTACCATTACCATGTTTGTTTCCGGCGGGCTGGTTCCCAATTACCTGCTGGTCAGCGATTTGGGGATGCTCAACACTCCCTGGGCTATTCTGCTGCCGGGAGCCATTGGAACCTATAACATGGTTATGATGAGAACTTATTTTCAGGGAATTCCATATGAATTAGAGGAATCTGCCCGCATTGACGGAGCCACCGATATCAGGATTCTGTACCAGATCATTTTACCGGTCTCCACTCCTATTATTGCGGTTATTGCGCTTTATTACGGTGTTGGACACTGGAACAGTTGGTTTAACGCTATGATTTATCTCACTGACCGGAACCTTTTCCCCATCCAGTTAGTGCTTCGGGAAATTCTTATCCAGGGCAGTATGGATGCTTTGGAGGATACCGCGATAAATTCAAGCTGGAAAGCGGTTGAAGAAACGCTGAAATATGCTACAATTATAGTAGCCACTGTACCTATTTTATGTGTGTATCCGTTTTTGCAGAAGTATTTCGACAAAGGCGTTCTGGTAGGCGCCCTGAAAGGCTGACGCAGACGGAAACAGGCATCAGGAAAAGGAGAGAAAATCAATGCGTGTACCATACGAAACCATGTACAACGAATTTGTCCGGGTGCTGACCAAATATGGTATGACCCCGGAGCGGGCAGCCCGCTCTGCCGCCCTTTACACCAACGCCAGCCTGGACGGGGTGTACACCCATGGACTGAACCGGTTTCCCAAGTTTATTTACAGTGTGGAAAAGGGCTGTGTTGATATGAACGCCGTTCCAGTCCTGACCGAAACCTCCGGGATTGTGGAGCGTTACGACGGAAAACGCGGCCCCGGCAACCTCAACGCCGATTTCTGCATGAAGCGGGCAGTAGAGCTGGCCCATCAGAATACCATCGGCTGTGTGGCTCTGCGCAACACCAACCACTGGATGCGCCCTGGCGCTTATGGCCTGGATGCAGCAGATGAAGGATGTATTGCTGTCCTTTGGACAAATACAGTCCCCAATATGCCTGCCTGGGGCGGCAGGGATGCAAAGCTGGGGAACAACCCTGTTGTTTTTGCAGTCCCCCATGAGGGAGGGCATATCCTGCTGGATGTGGCTATGTCCATGTTCTCTTACGGCAAGCTGGAAAGTTACGCCCGCTCCGGCAAGGAACTGCCCGTGGAAGGCGGCTTTGATGAAAACGGCAATATGTCAAAGGATGCAGCGGCTATCCTGAAAACCCATCAGCCAGTTCCCATTGGATATTGGAAGGGTTCCGGTCTGTCTTTAATGCTGGATTTAATCGCTTCTTCTCTGGCAGGGGGGCGTTCTACCCGCCAGGTTGGGGAGCTGCCCATTGAAACAGAGCTGAGCCAGGTGTTTATCGCCATTGATTTGAACCGGCTTTCAGATAAAGACGCGGTTTTGGAAAACATCCATCAAACCGCTATGGATTTGAAGGAATCTGCGCCTATGTCAGAAGGCGGGGAAGTCCGTTATCCCGGCGAGGGGATGCTGAAAGTCCGGGAGGAAAATACCCGCCTTGGAATTCCCGTGGAAGAAGCCATCTGGAAAGGGGTGTGCGCCCTGTGATTATCCCTGGACTGGTTTCTGTCACCTTTCGGGAGAAAAAGCCAGAAGAAATTATTGCATTATGTGTACAAAACAGCCTTTGTGGTGTAGAATGGGGAGAGAACTCCCATATAATGCCAGGCGACCCGGAAGGGGCTGCTGCCCTGAGAAAAAAGACTTTGGACGCTGGTTTGAAGGTTGTGGCTTATGGCTCCTATTACCGCCTCTGTACGGGAATGGACTTTGAGCCAACCCTTGTTTCTGCCAAAGCCCTTGGCGCGCCGGTTATCCGCGTTTGGGCGGGGAACATTCCCTCGGAGGAGGCAGATGAGGACTACCGTTCCAATGCCGCAGGGGAAGCTGCCCTCATTGCAGGACAGGCGGAAAAGGAGGGGATTAAAATCGCCTTTGAATGGCACAAAAATACCCTTACCGATACCAATGAATCTGCTGTGGATTTGCTGAAACATGCGAACCACCCCAACCTTTACTGCTTGTGGCAGCCGACAGCAGCACTCAATATGGAGCAGCGGTGCGAGGGAATCCGCCTGCTGGGGGATCGTCTGCTCAACCTGCACACCTACTACTGGCCGGATGGGAAGCGGGAGGAATTTGCGCCCGGAAAAGGGGAGTGGAAGCAGTATCTCTCCTATGTGCCAAAGGACAGGGATCGCTATGCATTGTTGGAGTTCGTCAAGGACAACACCGTCGAGCAGCTTGAAAAGGATGCAAAAGCCCTGATAGAGCTGCTGACAGAAGAAGGAGTGTATCGTCATGGCTGATATGTACGTCAAGGAACTGGACATGATAAACCCATTTGTCATTGCGTCCAGCCCTGCCACCCAAGGGGCGAAAAACGTAATGAAAACCTCTGCTGTGCGTCCCGGAGCCATTGTTCTGCGGAATTTTGGACATGGTATGGGGGGAGGCAGCTATATTGGCCCCAACAGCAAGGCCATGTTTTCCGGCCAGCAGGCCATTCACAGCCACGCTGTTGGAACCCAGGTAAAGGACCCCATCAACTCCCTGGAAGAATACTGCGAGGAAGTAAAGAAAATTAAATCCGCCATGGACAAGGACGTCAAACTGTGGGTATCCGTGGGGCATTACAGCGATATCGTCAAGGGCGGGGACTGGGAAAAATACTGGGTTCGTCAAGCCAAAGAGCTGACCTTGGCAGGAGCCGATGCCCTGGAACTGCATTTCAACACTCCCGGTGTGGCAGTTGCCAAAGACAGGAGCTTTAACTATTACCAGCTTGTTTCCCGCTGCACCGAGATGATTAAAAAGGCGACCCGCCTGCCGGTTATGGTCAAGCTGGCGGTGGAAGCCTGCGACCCTTTGACTGCCATCAAGGTGGCTCAGGCTGCCGGAGCTGACGCAGTCGGCCCAACAGCCCGCTGGAAAGGCTTCTACATAGATTTGAACTGGAAGGAAACCCAGCCCCGGCCCGGTTCCGGCTATGGCGGCACCCAAGCCAATCCTATTGTATGCTATGCTGTCGCAGAAGCCCGCTCCAAGGGAATTGACATTCCCATGTTCGCAGGCGGCGGCGTATTCTCCTACGACCAGGCGGCGAGAATCCTTATGGCGGGAAGCCAATGTGTACAAATAGGGGCTTTGGCCTGTGCCGGCGGCGTAGGGGCCACCAAGAAAATGATGAACGACCTGGAAAAATGGATGGACAAGGCAGGTTATGAAAGCGTTGCCCAGCTCACCGGGGACGCGCTGAAACTCTTTAACATGTCCTCTGAGACCGCCGCAGAGCGTACAAAGAGAATTGGGACAGCTTACCGGGAAAGAGCTGTTGATACACAAAAATGCGTGGGCTGTTCCCGCTGTGTAGATGTTTGCTGGCATGAAGGCATTGAATTGAAAGACGGCAAAGCCATGAAAACCGACAGGTGCATCGGCTGCGGCTACTGCTTCCAAGTCTGCCCGACCGGGGCGTTGGAAGTGGAAACCGGGAAGATTCTGGCCTCTGTGTTTGACGAGATGGAGGGATAGCTGTGGTGCCTATTCGTGTTTTGCTGGTGGGAATCGGCGGCTATGGCGTGAACTATGTGGAAGCGCTTTTAGGGCCGGATAAACCTGTTGGGGTAGATGTGGTTGGGGTTGTCGATCCGGTTGCCCGCCGTTCTGGTGCCTGGGGGTTGGTTGAGTCCGCTGAGATCCCTGTATTTGACGACATTGAGGGGTTCTATGATGGGAATGCCGCTGACCTTGCGGTGATTTCCTCCCCAATTCATTTTCACTCTGCCCAAGTCATCGGGTGCCTGAATCACGGAAGCCATGTGCTTTGCGAGAAACCAGTCGCCCCCCTTTACAGTCAGGCGTTGGAAATGGCGGAGGCTGAAAAGAAGACGGGGAAATTTGCCGCAGTAGGCTATCAGCTTAGTTTTTCCCGTGATGTGCTTGCAATGAAACAGGATATTTTAAATGGGGTTTACGGAGACCCGATTCTCTTTAAAGCTGCCCATGCTGTGCGTCGGGGAGCAAAGTATTATGCCCGCAGCAGTTGGGCAGGGCGGAAAGAAGTCAACGGAAGATCTGTCTATGACAGTCCGTTGAGCAATGCCTGTGCCCATCAGCTCCACAATATGCTGTTCCTGCTGGGGAACCGCCTGGAAACTGCCGCTAAAATAGAAGTGACTGACGCAAAGCTGTACCGCGGGAACCCCAATGTGGAAAACTTTGACATTGCCGCTGTCCATGGCCGGACAGAATCAGGGGTAAAGGTTCAATACCAGACCGCCCACCCGCTGGAATCAAATCTGGGACCAATGAGTTTATTCCAGTTTTCCAAGGGGGAAATACGCTCTGAAAGGGGTGGGTTTGTAGGATATTTAAAGAATGGGACTATCATTGACTATAACCAGATCCCAAAAGGACACCGGATGCAAAAGCTGTACGATGCTTTAAACTGCGTCCACAACGGGACAACTCCTGTCTGTACCATTGAGACGGCCATTCCTCATGTGGCAGTGGTTAATGATCTGCAAAAATATCCTGTTATCCCCATTCCCGAATCACAGATTCATTACTGGGAGCAGGATGGGGATCGCTTCTGGTCGGTGAAAGGGTTGGAGGATAAAATATGCCGTTCCTATGAATCAGAGATTATTTTGTCCCTTTCATTCACATAATTTGTCCTACTTCCGCAAGCGGATTGAAAAACAACAAGGAGGAAACCTATGAACCCTCAGATAAACCCACAGGAGTTATTGTTTGACCGGCTTGATTTCTCCTATCCCGGTCTGGAAAGGGCAAAGGGGCTGCTGGAAAGCGGAGACAGGGAAGGCTGTATGGCGGAAATCGTCCGGCACTTTGCCACCCGTGAAAATCCAAAATATCTTTTTGAGCGGGTCGAAATGGAAAAGCTTGACGACCCCGAAACCTTTGAGGAAGCCCAGAAAACCCTTGACCATGATATTTATGGCTACAAGTTCGACGGGCCGATAGACTGGCATTTCAACCCCACCGCCGACACTTCCAGGGACAACGAATGGAGCTGGTCGCTGTTCCGGCTGATCTACTGGCAGCCTTTGGCGCGGGCCTACGTTCTCACCGGGGATGAGAAATACACCAGAGAGTTTTTGGCCCAGCTCCACAGCTTCTATGAAAACTGGCCGGTCAAGCCCTTTATGGAGGACGCCACCTTTGAAAAAACCTTTACCTTCCCCGGACATGCCTGGCGCACCATTGAGACAGCCATGCGCTTCTACACGACCTGGATGCCCTGTTACGTGGCTTTCCGTACCTCCAAGGAGTGGGACGGTGAAAGCTGGGCGATATTCCTTAATTTAATCTGCGATACCGCTGAATTTTTAATGGGGCATTACTCCAACCATAACCGTTCCAGCAACTGGCTGACCATGGAATCCAGCGGGCTGTTCCAGTGCGGGATGCTGTTCCCAGAGATGAAAAACGCCGGGGAATGGTTCCATACCGGCTATCAGAGGGTGATGCACGAAATTAAATACTCCTTTGACAACGACGGTATCCATATGGAGCGCACCCCCATTTATCATCTGGTGGCGGTAATCGTTTATCTGCAAGCCTATCGGCTCTGTCTGAAAAACGATATCCCTGTTCCGCCCTATGCCCTTTCCATCTTTGAGCGGGCGGCAGATTTTGTAATGTACCATATCAAGCCAGACCTCTCCACTCCCATGATCGGTGATGCAGACCGGGACGATCTCACCACCCGACGGGCGGATACCTCCATATACGAGGGGATGAACCTATCCTTTGACCCCTATGACCTCAACGAGCTGAGAGCCTTTTACCGGGTGATGTATGAGTTGACCGGGCGGGAAGACTTCCTCTATTTTGCCACATGCCGCAAGGAGGGAAAGGCCCCTGAAAAACGCAATTACATCAGCGCAGATGCAGGATTCTTTGTCATGCGTTCCGGCTGGGAGGAAAAGGACAACTATTTCCACCTCCATGGCGTCTCTTTGGAGCGTGGGGAGAGAAGCACCCACTCCCACAACGACCAGGGGCATTTGGAACTGCACATCAAGGGCGAGGATATCCTTCAAGATACCGGGCGGTATATTTACAGGAGCTCCATCTGGAAGAACTGGCGGGCTTACATTGATTCCGCCAAAGCACACAACACCTTGGAGATTGAAAACCACCGGATGGGTGCAGTTCCCGACACCGATGAGAGAATTCGCGGCGTCCGTACTCACTGCCATCACTTTGAGGAAACAAAGGATTATCAGTTGATTGATATTTCCCACAACGGATACACTTTTATGAAAGACCCCATCTTCCATCGCCGCCGGGTTGTCGCCCTGCCAGGGGATGTATTTGTCATTGACGACCAGATTACTGGCTTGGGCATAGAGGAACATGACTTTAATCTGTATTTCAACTTTGCCCCCGGTAAGCTGAATCCTGCCGGGAATGGGGTTTGGGATTACGCCACTTCCAAGGGGACAGCATACCAGATGACCACCCTGGGCGGGCATGAGAGCGAAATTTTAGAGGGCAGCGAGGATCCCATAGGCGGATGGGTTTCCTATGGGTATCCAATTCGACAGCCGGTTCCACAGCTTCGCATTACCAAACACGGAAAAGCGCCGCAAAGATTCATTACAGTGATTGCTCCTGCCGGCACAACCGTTTCAGGGGATTATGATATGAAAAAAGCGGCTTTAACCATCAACGGAAAAACTTTGACCTTGGAACCGGAAAAGGTTTCTGTGTCAGCAGAATAGAAAGGACGATATTTTTATGAAATTCGGTATTTGTACCTCTATTGATAACATTGACGCGCTTGCAGCAATGGGATTTGATTATCTGGAATGCAATGTTTCCCAACTGGCAGGGCTTTCTGATGAGGATTTTGCCGCCAGGAAAGAACAGGCGCAGAAAGCCTCTATCCCGGTGAGCTGCTTTAATGTGCTGTTTCCCAAGACCATAAAGGTTATTGGCCCTGATTACAATAAAGAGGCCACAGCGGAATATTTGAATAAAGCCTTTTCCCGCGTCCAGGCTTTGGGCGGAACCACCGTTGTATTTGGCAGCGGCGGAGCCAGAAAACGCCCTGACGATGTGGATTTCTTTTCCGCTTACCGCCAGTTGGTAGAGGTGACAAAGCAAATTGGGGAGATTGCCGATAAGTACGGCGTTACCATTGTCATTGAGCCGCTGAACCGGGGAGAAACCAACATGATTAACTCTATGGCCGAGGGCGCTCAGCTTGCGGCGGATGTGAATCTGCCTAATGTCAAGCTTTTGACGGACTTTTTCCATGTCGCCAAGGACGGAGAGCCAGTGGAAGATGTGGAGCGCATAGGGGCGTTTGCACATGTGCATATAGCTTCCGGGAAAGGACGGCTGTATCCGCTGCCGGGCCAGGATGAACAGTATCCCTTGTTCTTCCAGTGCCTGAAAAAGATTGGGTATAACGGTCGGGTGAGCATTGAAGGGAAAACCGAAGATATGATGAAGGATGCCCCCATTGCATTGGCATATATGAAAGGTCTGGCTGGGGAATAACAACAGGGTTTAGGCAGATAACGAAAAAAGGGTTGAAAGTCCAGGGTTGTGCAGCGGAGCTGCACTCCTAAAAAGTTCCCTGGATGCCAGTTTAGTTCTGTTGTACTGAACCCGCCAGGAGCACGAAATATTCCTGCACAAACGAACAGCTCCGATTTCCGCTGGATACATATTTATTTCTATCCAAATTCCATATGATTCGTTATCTTAAACGCCAGTACCCGGTTCGCAAAATATTGATATTTTGCTGGGTCAAAAAGCCCGCCCTATTTCCTTTTCAGTCTTTTATGAAATTTTGACTTATTCCACCAACAAGGCAATGCCGGGGCGGGCTTTTTTATCAGGATTTTGCTTTTCAGGCAGACTTTTACATGCTTTTTAGTTTGTGCAGGGGTGTTTCGCGCTTGCGAGCGCGACCAGAGACGCCGCCTCTGGACTCCGCAACTTTCGAGAAAGTTGACAAAGCTTTTAATACGTGTTTGGTTTTCTGCGTCATAGCGTTTCACTCGCCCTTAATCTCTGCTGGATTCATTTTACATTTACGATAGGGAGGAAATATCATTGAAACAGGTACGTATCGGTATTGTCGGCTTTGGCGCTATGGGTGGCCAGCACGCCGGATACTTGACCAAAAATAAAGTCCCCAAGGCGGTTCTTACCGCTGTGGCGGACGTTGACCCCCAAAAGCTGGATTTGGCAAAAAAGAAATGCGGTCCCGATATCCAGACGTTTTCCTGTATTGAGGAGCTGTTGGCAGCGAAATGCTGCGATGCAGTGATTCTTTCTGTTCCCCATTACTTCCATCCGCCTTATGCGATCATGGCAATGAAAGCCGGATATCATGTCATTGTGGAAAAACCCGCCGGGGTATATACCAAACAGGTGACGGAGATGAACGAGGTCGCCAAAACCGCCGGGGTTGTCTATACCATGATGTTCAACCAGCGCACCAATCCCCTTTATATCAAGGTGCGGGATTTGGTTCAGGGCGGGGAGCTTGGAGAAATCAAGCGGGTGATCTGGATTATTACTGACTGGTATCGTTCCCAGAGCTACTATGACCAAGGAGGTTGGCGGGCCACCTGGAGCGGGGAGGGCGGCGGTGTGCTGCTCAACCAGAACCCCCATAACCTGGATTTGTGGCAGTGGATTTGCGGGATGCCCAGCCGGGTCCGCTCCCAGGTTTACTATGGCAAGCACCGCAATATTGAGGTTGAGGACGATGTAACCGCTCTGGTGGAATACCCCAACGGGGCAACCGGATGTTATATTACCACAGTTGGCGATGCGCCTGGAACCAACCGCTTGGAAATTTCCGGCGAGCGGGGAAAAATTGTGGTGGAGAATGGGAAGATTCATTTTTCCCGCCTGCGTATTCCTGAACCGGAATTTAATGCAGCCTATAAGGGAGGACTAGGCAAGCCGGAGGTCTGGGAGATGGAGGTTCCTCTGGGGAAAGGAACCTATACCAGCCACGCCGGGATTACCGCCAATTTCTGCGATGCTGTTTTGGAAGGCAAGCCGCTGATCGCCCCTGGTGAAGAGGGAATTAAGGGGCTTATGATCTCCAACGCTATCCACCTTTCTTCCTGGACTGGCGGAGACTGGGTTGACCTGCCTGTTGACCAGGAGAAATTCTATCAAATGCTGATGGAAAAGGCAGGGAAATAATTTTAGGGATACGACCTAGGTCTTTGAATAAGAACAGAAGGGGCCTTGTGTGCCAAGCTGCTTCACAGGGTCTCTTTTTTTAAAATGTATTATGAACAAAAATCATATTACAAGGAAGAAAACAAAGGGAATTTCATTGTTAGAGTAAGTACAAATCAGCTCTATGGCCCGTTAAACGAACCATAGAGCTGATTTCATTATTAAGTTATCCTGCGGCTTGACAGCAAAGGATCACATAAAAATTATTTTTCCTGTGCAGGGGCAGCTTTTGAATAACCATCCCAAGCAAACAGAGCTTCTCTGGAATCGTCAGCAAAAATTTTTTCAATATTGCAGATGTACAGATAATGGTCGCCAGCTTCAACGGTCTGCGCCAGAGAAACCACAAAGGCAGCACGGCTGTCCTCAGGGAACTGGATTTCGCTTTCTTTGACACCTTGGAGAGAAATCGGCGTTTCTTTGAGCTTATTTATCTTGCTGCCGCTGGTGGAGCCATAGGATATAACCGCATCTTTCAGGCTGGTTCCAGGGACAGCAATAACGGCTTTGCCCGTCCTGCGGATATTCTCGCCGGAATTGGCCTGTTTGCCCATTCCAAAGGCTAACATGGGAGGATTAAAGGAAGCGTACATAAAAAAGGATACCGGAGCCATGTTCAAAGAACCGTCTGCCTTTTGCGTACAGACCAGAACAAGGGGATCGGGAGAGGTGAGGGCTGCTGCCTGTCCAATATTGATTTCTTTCATGGAAAATACCATCCTTTCAAGATATAAATTCGGCGGCAACCGGTTGACTTCTGCCGATAAGATAATTATACTTGGTTTGTAAATAACTTCAAGTACGCAGATTATTCTTACATAGTATGGCAAACCATACTTGGGGAAAGGAAACTGGCCATATGAACAAGGAAATGACCTATGAGGAGTACACCCGGGAGGTTAAAAATTGCATCCTCACTGATGCGGGAAATTGTCCTGTAACCTCCCTGCTGGCGATGTTACAGGGGAAATGGAAATTCCAGCTTATTTATGAACTGTGTATTCAAGACCCTATCCGATTTGGAGAGCTGAGGAAAAATATTAAGGGTATTACAAACACCATGCTGACTTCATCGCTTCGGGAATTGGAGCGGGACGGATTGGTTTCCAGAATTCAGTTTAACGAGATACCCCCTCATGTGGAATACTCTTTAACAGAAAAGGGGAAGGCTCTCCTGCCTGTTTTTTATGAAATGACCAAATGGGGATTTCAGTATATCCCATAAAGGCTAAATTGGAAAATATTTGCATTCTCAGGGAATAATATGCTATAATGAACTTACAGAAATTAACAGAATTTGGAGTGGATCGTATGACAGAAAAAGAAACGGCAGAAATACGCCGCCGGTTTCGCCCGGATAAAAGCAACATTACTTTTCTCCGGGCGTGCTATGTAAATGAAAAAAGGGAGGTTATTTCAGAATTTCATCAGCCCTTATCCTCTATGCAGGAACAGGAAAGGGAAAATTTCCTCACCCTAATTAAAAGAACCCTTTCAGGAACACAAGGCAGGAACTTAATTGATATTACTTTCGCTACCCAACAGGTTGCGGACAGCGAGGAACACTCTCTTTTAATGAAATTGCGTGATTCTGGTTTGGATGACGATGAGGCTGTCCATCTTTTTTTTCAAAAGGCGATCGGTTCTATCAATATGGAAGGAGATTACCTAATTTTTCTGGCCTGTGAATCTTACGATGTTCCCACCCGGAAAATGCAGGATATTCTAGAGGATGACTCCCCAAATGTTTTTTCCTATTTTGTATGCAGCATTTGCCCGGTAAAAATGTCCAAGCCTGTTTTAAGCTATAACCATACTCAAAATGAATTCCATAACTGTAATATAAATTGGCTTGTTTCACCGCCGGAGCTGGGGTTCATGTTCCCGTCCTTTGACGATAGAACCGCTAATATTTATAATGCTTTATTCTATACCCATGGAAGCTCTGAAAACCATCAGGAATTTATTGACACTGTTTTTCATACTGAAATTCCCATGGCTGCCGATGAACAGAAGGAAACTTTTAATTCTATTCTGCGGGAAGCTTTGGATGACGATTGCAGCCTTGGTGTGATTCAGGCTGTTCACGATCAAATCTGTGAAATGATGGAAGATCACAAATCAAGCAAAGAGGAAGAACCCCTTACTGTTTCAAAGCAGGCCGTTAAAAATGTTTTATCCTCCTGCGGAGTTGCTGAAGCTCATGTAGACGCCTTTGAGGAAAAGTTTAACCAGGAATTTGGTGCGGATACCGATTTAACACCACAAAATCTGATTAATGTGAAACGTTTTGAAGTCTGTACCCCTGATGTTACAATTCAAGTTAAGCCGGAACGTAAAGATTTAGTGGAAACCCGGACCATTGATGGTATAAAGTATATTTTGATTCGGGCGGACGAGGGAGTTGAGGTCAACGGGGTTGACATACATATTTCTTAGAAAACAGCGGCGGCAGGAATCTTTTCTGTCACCGTTTTTCGTTGTACTGTAATTTTTTTAGATGAATTTCAAAAAAGCTCTTTGCTTTTTTGAAGCGGTATGATAGAATAGTACAGGTTCCTTAGTAGGTTGTTGTTAAATGATTTTAATGTTAGTTCAGGGGAAAAGTTTGTGCAGTTTGTCCTTTACATTCGCCTCAACTGAGCGATTGCGTCCGCAATTTTGAATTTGCTGGCTCAAAACCCTTTTAATCTGCGTTTGCTGGTACTCATCTTAGGCAGTTTCTATTGACGGAATGTTGTGTAACAGAACAAATAAAGGGCTTTTTCTGTCAAGAATGACAAAATATTTTCCAATTCAGAAAAAGGGGCTGTCAAAAATCCGTAAAGATGTTATAATAGGAATCGTACAATAGGGTTCTTTGCCTAAACTCGGTTAAGAAATCTGTAAATGAGATAAAATGTAGGTGATGGATCATTGGCTGATATGATAGATATTCACTGTCACATCCTGCCGGGGGTAGACGATGGTTCTGATAGTATAGACACTTCGTTGGAAATGGCGGCGTTGGCGGCGGAAAATGGTACAAGAATAGTAGTTGCCACTCCACATTGTAACATCCCCAATGAATATACAAATTATTTTGACGAGTTTTTGAAACAACGTTTCCGGGAACTTCAGCACGCAGTAGCAGAGGAGCAGATTCCGTTGCAGATAGCTTTTGGAATGGAAACCTTTGGAACTGATAACCTTCCAGATCTGTTGCGGCAGGGGCGGGTAATTACTCTGAATAATTCCCGCTATTTATTGGTGGAATTTTATTTTGGGGATGATCCTGACCGGGTTCAAATGGTTTTGGAGGGGCTTTTAGGCGAAGGAGTAACTCCTGTAGTAGCCCATCCAGAACGGTATGAATATGTACGGCGCGATCCAGAGCTTGCAGAAGATTGGAAAGAGATGGGATGCCTGCTCCAAGTCAACAAGGGAAGTATCGTTGGAAGTTTTGGAAGAAGCGTTCAGGATGCAGTCCATTATTTGATTCAGCAAGGTTTGGCCGACGCTGCGGCAAGCGATGCGCATAGTCCTTTTCAACGGACTCCCTTTATGGAGGATGCCTATGAAATGGTATGCGATTTGTATTCACTTCAGGAAGCACAGCGGCTTTTTTGGGAAAATCCCGCCTGTATTCTCCAAAATAAACCTACAATTTCAGGCAGGCGCCGGCGAGGAAGTATGAACGGGGGTGCGCCTGATTATTGGCGGTAAAGATAAAAATTATTGGCGGTAAAGATAAAAGCGGTATATAAGCACATGGAATTATCTAAATAAAGAAAGGATGTATAGGGCCGGAAGGCGTTAATATGAAGATAATACGAATCGGACTAATTACCTTGTTCACATTGACTGTTGCTCTGTTTGTTGTTACAATTTTACTGGAATTGTTTCAAAGGGATGATACCATCCCGGAAATTCTTTGTGATTCCCCTAAAATCGTAATGAAAATAGATGATACAGAGGAAAAGCTTTTGGAAGGAATTCGCGCTGTAGATGAAAAGGACGGGGATATTACCAATAAAATTATTGTGGAGTACATATCAAATTTTATTGAGCCTGGCGTTGCGCGGGTAACTTATGCGGTTGCAGATGAGGATAACCATGTAGCGAAATATACCCGCAATGTGGTTTATGAGGATTATGTTTCCCCACGCTTTACTTTGAAAAGCGATTTGGTATTCCAGGCAGGTACTACTGTCAATATTATTAATTTTTTAGGTGCAACTGATGTTATAGACGGTGATATCAGCAATAAGGTACGGATTACGTCCAGCGACCTTGTAACAACTTCAGAAGGGGTTTACCATATTGCTGCAAAAATTTCCAACAGCAGAGGGGATACCTCTACATTGGAGCTGCCGGTCTATGTTACTGCAAGGGATCCCATGCTCCCTGTTGTTGAATTAAATGAATATTTGGTTTATCTGCCAAAGGGTGGTACATTCCACTCGGAACGCTATCTGAAAAGTGTTACTGCTGCCGGTGCGCAAAAACCTATGGAAAATCCTGAAGTGCAGATAGATTCCCCCATTAATATGATGCGGGCCGGGGTTTATCAGGTAACATATCGCGCCACAGATGAAAATGGACGGGAAGGACATGCAATCCTTACCGTCGTTGTGGAAGAATAGGGGGGATTGGGAATGAACGAACAGGAACAGGTGTTTAGCCTTGCAAATTTGGAATGGCATAGTATTTTTCGGGATATCCGCCGCTATGCCTGGATGATTGTAATGGCAATGATTACCGCTGCTATGGGAAGCTATGTTGCGCTCCATTTGATTATCCGTCCAACCTTTACCTCTACCGCGACAATTGTAGTAAGTGCAAAAACCAATTCTGATTCTGCTTATTCGGATTTGAGAATGTCCACTGCCATGACCAGTGCTTTTACGGAAGTATTAGGCAGTGAACTGCTTCAAGAAAAGGTTGCATTGGACTTAGGCGTTTTGGAATTCCCCGGCAAGCTTAAAGTAGAGGTTATCCCTGAAACAAACCTTTTGGATGTTAGTGCAACCGCTCATTCGCCGCAGGAGGCTTTTGATTTAATGCAGTCGGTAATTCGGGTATATCCAACCATTTCTGACTATATTTACAGTAACGCCATGCTGGATGTTATCAGCCATCCTACTATGCCAGAGGAAGCAACCAACTTTGTTGAAGACTCTATTGTCATAGAACTGGCTGTTTTGGCTGCACTCGTTTTAATGACGCTGCTCATTGGTCTAATGTCTTTCTTGAAAGATACTGTTAAGACAGAAACAGCTTTCCGTAATAAAGTAGATGCTAAACTTATGGCGGTTGTACATCATGAAAATAAGTATGTGTCTATGCGTTCCTGGATAGGAAAGAAAAATAAAAGCAGTATCTTGATTAGCAATCCGATTATTAGTTTTTCTTTTGTGGAAACTTTTCATAAAATATGTACAAAAATTGAATATGCTTCTGTAAATCAGGGGTGCCACAGCATTTTGGTAACTGGTGTTACAGAAAATGAAGGTAAGTCAACCATTGCTTCTAACATTGCCCTTTCCTTGGCTCAAAAAGGGTATGCTGTGGCGCTGATTGACGCTGACTTCCGCAAACCTGCCCAGTTTAAGATTTTTGAGAAAGAGGTCCCACCGGATCAGGAAGTGGGGATTTGTCTTCTGGGCGGATGCAGGGATGTGCGCCGTATTGCATATTACGATGAAAAAACCGGTATTTATATGTTGTTTGGTACAAAAAAATATTCCAACTCGGCAGAATTGTCCGCTTCAGAAGCAATGGCTAAAATGCTGGAGCAATGTGAGGAATTTGTAGACTTTGTCATCTTGGATACTCCACCGATGATGCTGGTTGCAGATACAGAAGGGCTGAACGATTTGGTGGATGCTTCCGTTCTGGTTGTGCGTCAGGATATTGCTTATACCTCTGATATCAACGACGCCGCTGATGTGCTTCGCCAAAGCAAAGGCGTATTTTTGGGCTGTATCTTTAACGATGCACCTGCTACCTCTGTTTTGCCTGTCACCAGCTATGGACATTATGACCATTATGGCAAGTATGGTAAATATGGCTACGGTTATGGCCATTATGGAAAATATGGGAAGGGTAGTTCAGCCGCGACAGAGCAGGGGGTTGCAGTTGCAAGTGCTTTGGGCGGAAACAGCCACAGCCAGCACAGCGCGAAGCGTGCAGTTGCTTCAAATCTCTTTAACCAGACAAGTGGTTATCGGGACTGGGATGACAAGATGAAAGAAGCTATGGAATCTGAAGATTCCCGCAGCTCTAAGTCTTCCCGCAGCAGTTCAAAACGCTCCTCAAAGCCTTCCCAATCTACTTCATCCTCCAGTACAGACAGCACAGAAGCTGCTCCACAGTCTCAGGATAAAGAATCTAGTGTGCTTGAAGGTTCAACCACAGTACATTCTAAAAATGTTTCTTCTAATGCAGCTCCTGTAAGAAAAACGGCTGGGAGAAAATCTGTTTCTAGCAATGTAAATTCTAATACTGGAAGTCGAAGTAGTTTAGATATGTCCGATCTGGAATTAGACCTTTCCATGTTGAGCAGCCGGGGTAATGAGAGACGGACCAATATTGGAAATGAGAAGGAGGGATGATGATGGAAAGACAGTATACAACGCGGGGAAGTTCTGGTCGGCAGGACTATTCTGAACATGAAGACTCCTCCGAATACACTTCCCACCATCACAGCCGCAGCCAATCTGGGACAGGGAGTTCATCTGTATCTTCAGCTCCACAGATTGCTGAGGATTCAGATGAAGAAATTGACCTTCAAATCCTTCTCAGTGATATGTGGAAGGGTGCACAGAAATTTTGGTGGATTGTGATCCTGTTGGCAATTCTTCTGGCGCATATTACCTATGTAGGTTCTTTATTGATTTTTAAACCAGAATATGTGGCGACGGCTACGTTTACGATTAGTACACATGGAACACAAAAAACTTCTGTAGGTGACGTTGAAAATTATACATATGACTATAGTTCCTCTACTGCCAGCCAAATGGCAAAGACCTTTCCCTATATTTTACAAAGTGATTTAATGCAGGAAATTATTGCGCAGGAAATGGGTGTAAACGAGGTCAACGGTGAAATTACTGCGGAAGCGACTGATAATACTAATCTATTTACTGTAATTGTCACCAGCGACAATGCAGTAGATGCTTTTGAAATTTTGGATTCCATTATTTCTAATTATAATAAAGTTGCAGATTATGTTATTGGAGATACACAGGTTAATATTTTAACTTCTCCTACTGTCCCCGAAAAACCTGACAATGCCAACGATTATCTGCGCAACACAATAATTGCTTTCCTTTTGGGAATCTTGCTGGGGCTTGGTATTATTTTCATCTATGCCATTACCAGAAATACCATCCGCAGGGAAGAAGAAATGAAGGAAAAATTAAATATGACCTGTCTTGGAACAGTTCCTCAGGTTGTCTTTAAAAAACGTCGAAAAGCTGTAAACCAAACAGTAACAATTGTCAATAAAAACGCTGGTGCTTCTTTTCAGGAGTCTATTCGGGCACTCCGCACCCGTATTATCCGCCGAATGGGGGATAATGGAAAAGTTTTAGTTGTCACCAGTACTCTTCCGGGGGAAGGCAAAACAACGGTTTCTTTAAATCTTACTATTTCCATTGCCCAAAGGGAAAAAAGTGTTGTTTTGGTGGACTGTGACCTGAGAAATCCAAGTATTGCATCGCGGCTTTCAACTACAGATGAAGATACTGAATTGTTTGGGTTGAAAGAGGTATTCAGTGGTGAAAAGACTTTGGAGGAGGCACTTCGCTTTATGAAAGAGGAAGGTGGGTTTTACCTCCTTGCCGGAAGGGAACCAATGGAAAATCCTGTTGCTGCTATGGGTTCTGGCCGGATTAAGCAGATTTTGGATAAACTTTGTGAACAGTTTGATTATGTTATCCTTGATACACCTCCCTGTGGCATTATTGCTGATGCTGCCGCTGTTGCCAGCTATGCTGATACGGCTGTTTATGTTATAAAACAGGATTATGCACCTGTTTACCGTATTTTGGAGGGAATTCAAAGTCTTTCTGAAAGTGGTGTTAAAATGCTTGGATGTGTGCTGAACGGTGCAGAATCCGGCTTAGGCGGTTATGGCCATAATTATGGTTATGGCTATGGCGGTTATGGTAAGTATGGGAAATATGGAAGCTATGGGAAATATGGACATTATGGAAGTTATGGCTATGGCTATGGCGGAAAACGTTACGGTGATGATTAGAGAAAAATTCTTTTAAGCCCAGTTGAATAACTACAAAAGGATTAGAGGCATCACGCCTCTAATCCTTTTGTACATCAGGGGAGAAATGGGGGAGGAACCGGGTTGCAATGAGAATTTATTCATCTTTGCAGATTCCCATAGAACCTGCAGAATTTGTCAATCGGCAGTGCTCCTTTTTTCTCTAATAAATCCTTGCCATATGACTTTTGACTGCTACCTCTCCTCCTGATATTTCTATAAAAATCAAAAACGGGAGGCTCTACACGAATTTTTAAGTTCAAAAGCTTTCCAAGCTTGTACAAAAAAGGGTGCCGCAAAATTGCGGCACCGATTTTCGGGGATATAAAGAATCACTTACTTAGCAGTGAAGCTAGCAGCATTAGAAAGGATCAGATTATATCCACGAGAAACTTCGCATCTAATCTGTCCATTCTTCAACAGAACCGCAGTACCCATCTTTGAATAAGAATTGGTCTTAGGATTCCAGGAGAAAACATAAATAGTTTTAGAGGTATCAATTTTACCCAGGTTGTCAGGTTTAATTTCAAGGGTAATAGTACCGCCGAAACTACCCTGTTGAGCACAGGCAATAGTAGCAACAGGCTCTTTGAAGAATTTCTCAAAAGTAGCCTGAGCAGCAGGAGCATTAGCTTTAACACCGCAGTCAATGTTGGTAACTTCAGACATTTTGGAAGGATCAACAGTAATGCGATAATTAGAAGCTTTCAGAGTAATAGGAGCAGACAAGTTGTTCAGAACACTTCTGCTGATAGTAGCGGTCTGGTCGATATAAACGGTAGCGGTTGTACCTTTGGAAGCAGCATCACGAATAACGTTGGAAACTGTGGAAGCAGTAACAACAGTTGTAGGAGCGCTGGCAGAAGTACCGTTACCATAAGTAGGGGTATCAACAACAGTAGTATTACCGTCATCGTCGTCGTCAGAAGGATAGTCAGCGGCGAAAACGGTAGCGGATGTGCTTGCGGCCATTGCCAATGCAACAGCCAGAGACAATAATTTCTTCGTAGTCATAATAAACCTCCTAAAAATGCTAAGTTGTGAGTATTCTTACATATCCCTGGTAATACTATATCACTATTAGCTGAAAAAAACAATAGGTTTTTTGAAAATATTTTTGAAATACGAACTATTCTATTAAATGTGTTTATAATGAACTATATGGATGCTTTTTTATATCTTTTATTGTATAGATTACATAATAAAATTTTTACTCTGTTCATTTAATTCCTGAACAGAATTAAAAAAGAAAATGTCATTAAAAATTGCAAAAAATTTGTAATTATTTTAAAATTAGATATGGTAAAATCAGGCTGTATGTGATATAATTAACAATAATGAAAAACTGAAATATGTTTTTAATGTTATTTTACTTTTTTAATTAATGATGTAAAAATGTGGAAAAAGGCTTTTATAGTTAGACTGTAATAGACAATTTTCCGTACGACGAAAATCCTGACAATCTGAAAAGGGGAGAAATTAGGATATGTGGGTATGCAAGACAAAACTACAAGACTGTTTACAACTATTTACATATAGATTGGATATAAAGGGAGGTCCCTTTCATGACAACGATCAGTGGAAAGGCTGTTTCGGGTGGAATAGCAATAGGAAAGCTTTATTATTACAACCACAAAAGAGGTGAACCAATTCAACGTTTGATTTCTGATCCAGAACGGGAAGTAAAAAGGTTTTATCAGGCGCGCGCTGTGGCAATCAGCCAAATTCAGCAGTTGTATTTAAAAGCCTTACAACGGGTTGGGGAACAGCCGTCCTTAATTTTCCAGGTACATCAGGTTATGCTGGAAGATATGGACTTTGAAGATTCTATTATAAATATTATCCGTAACGAGAAAACAAATGCAGAATATGCGGTTTATCGTGCAGCCAAACAGATGTCGCATATGATCTCTACTATTGACGATCCATATTTACAGGAGCGTTCTGCTGATGTAATTGATTCAGCTTATGCACTTATGGACGCATTGTGTGGACGGGAAATAGAAGAAAATATGGAGGAAGGGCCAGTTATTTTAGCTGCATATGAACTGATGCCCAGCGAAACGCTGCGTTTGGAGCAGGAACAGCTTTTAGGTTTTATTACAAATCAAGGCTCTATCAATTCCCATTCTGCAATTCTGGCAAGGAATATGGGGGTTCCAGCTGTTGCCCAAATTCCAGAAGGGCTGGAAAAACATAATGGGGAAACCATAGTGCTTAATGGCCTGACCGGGGAAGTCATTTTTTCTCCAAGCGATGAGGCTTTATTACAGGCTAAGGAGCAACAGAAAGAATATCAAAGAGAACAGGAACTTTTAAAAACCCAGCTAGGCTTGGAAAATATCACAAAAGATGGACAGAGTATCAAGCTGCTTGCCAATATTAATTCAGTAGGGGATCTTTCAACGGTTCTACAAAACGAGGCAGAAGGAATAGGGCTTTTCCGCAGTGAATTTTTATATTTTGGGAAAGACCGCCCGCCGTCAGAGGAAGAACAGTTTATTGTTTACCGCACCATGGCAAAACGGATGGAAGGAAAACGGGTTATTGTTCGTACCCTAGACATTGGAGCTGATAAGCAGGCGGATTATTTCAACCTTCCAAAAGAGGAAAACCCAGCTTTGGGTTACCGAGCGATTCGGATGTGCCTCGACAGGCCCGATTTATTCCGAACCCAGCTTCGTGCCTTTTACAGAGCTTCCGCTTATGGAAACCTTTCTTTAATGATTCCGCTGGTTATTTCAGTGGAAGAAATCCGTGCTGTGAAACGCTTAATAGAACACATTAAAACAGAACTTAGGGAAGAACACAAGCTTTTTGCGGAACATGTAGATTTCGGCGTAATGATTGAAACCCCCGCTGCTGTTATGATTAGTGACTGGTTGGCGAAAGAAGTGGATTTTTTCTGTATTGGAACAAACGACTTAACACAATTTACCCTTGCTGCCGACCGTCAAAATCCTAAATTGGAATCAATTTATAATTCACATCATCCAGCTATTCTGAGAATGATCCGTATGACAGCAGATGCAATACATAAAGAAGGAAAATGGATTGGCATTTGCGGGGAACTTGCTGCAGATACTTCGCTGACCGAAACCTTCCTTGCCCTTGGGATTGATGAATTGAGTATGTCGCCGTCAGCGATTCTGGAAGTAAGGAAAAAAGTGCGTTCCCTTAATATGAGTAATCGTGAAAAGATTTTGAGGGAGCTTCAATAAGTGGGATTTTTAAGAGCGTTGGGTTAATACCTGGCGCTCTTAAAGTTTGATAGAAAAGTAAAGCTGCAGATTCCAATGAGTACAAACAAAGAAGGAAAACATAAAAGCCAGGCTGTATGAAGCTGTAATCTTCATAATAACCAGAAGGAACTGGAATTCCAGGATTTTTTCTCCGGCAGTGCAGTAATTTTACAAATTCATATCACTATATAAACAGAAAAAGAATAGCTATGTTTTATGCAGCTATTCCAGCGCTTACACTAAATATAGGGGAGAAGTACAATTATGAAAAAGATTGCCTTATTGCTTGCAATGACAATGCTCATATCAGGATGCAGCGTCCAGGCAGGGAGTATGGCGGAATCCAGCAGTTCCGTCTCCAGCCAAACGGAGGAAAACCCCACTTCGCTTTTGAAAGTTCTGGATGAAAGCAACAGTACAATGTCATCGCCTCAGACAATTTTGCCGGAAGAAAAAAAGGAGGATGAAAATATGCAGTCTGCTATGTTAAAAAAAGCTGCGGAGCTTTTAGACTTGTATCGGAAAGAAAATTCAGGTAACTCTATGCTGTCTCCAGCTTCGCTCTATGCTGCAATCGGACTTGCCGCCAATGGTGCAGAAGGTAAGACCTTGGAACAGATAGAACAGTTTTTAGGGATGAGTACCAAAAATACAAACAAAGTCTATCAAAGCTTACAGGACGATTCTGTTTTAAAAACCGCCAATTCCGTATGGTATCGGGATAAGGCAAATAATTTAAAAGCAGGCAGCCTGACCCCCAAAAAGGAGTTTCGGAACACAGCGGAAAATTTTTATCACGCAGAATTTTTTGAATGTGATTTTACAAGCCCGTCAACAGTCGGAAGAATGAATCAATGGGCCAGTGGCCATACAGACGGTATGATACCGGAAATTGTCAGCAGTTTAGAACCCAATACAGCTATGGCCCTGTTGAATGCATTGCTCTTTGAGGGGCTTTGGATTCAACCCTATGACAAATCCCAGGTGAAAGAGGAAGCCTTTACCCTTTTTGATGGCTCTGCTATCCAAGCAGAAATGCTTTGTTCCAAAGAATCTGTTTATATGGAAAATGATAAAGCGGTTGGTTTTATGAAAGCTTATCAGGATGGTTATTCCTTTGCCGCTGTGCTTCCTAAAAAAACAGGTGCTTTTACATTAGAGGAGTTATCCCTGGATACTTTATTAGAAAGTGCGTCCTCTGGGTATGAGGTGTATACAAAACTCCCCAAATTTTCCTTTTCCAGCGGGGATTCCCTTGTTGAACTGTTGAAAGAAGCAGGCGTAACGGATGCTTTTCAGGAGGGTACAGCAGACTTTTCAAAGCTTTTTGATGAGGAAACTCCTATTTGGATTGGCGATGTAGTACAAAAAACAAAAATTGAACTCTCTGAATCTGGTACAAAGGCTGCTGCAGTTACTTCTGTTATGTTTATGGCCAGGGCTGCTATGATTCCTGAAACAATGCGCAGGGAAGTTTATTTGGACCGTCCCTTTGCGTTTCTTATCATGAAAGATAATTTGGAAATTCCGCTTTTTGTCGGTGTTGTGGAGAATCCTAAAGCTGAATAAACGGAGTTCTTTTACATTGTGAATACTTTTCTGTTTTCAGGGACAGACTATCGTTAAAATAATCTAAACGATAGGAAGGAGTTTCCAAATGTCCCATTTGAAACAGATAAAACAGTTTTTAGCATCTTTTGTCTTCTGCGTATTTTTGGCAGGGGCGTCTATGACCGTTTCCGCTGCTGATATCCCGCAGGAATTTTCCGATGAGGAAATTGAAATGATTGAAGCTGTTGTTATGCACGAGGTAGGATATTGTTCCAGAGAGTCTATGATTGCAATTGCCCATGTAATCTTAAACCGTGTGGAAAATCCGCTGTTTCCAGATAATGTATACCAGGTTCTCCACCAGAAAGGGCAGTTTACTGCAATCCATAACTATTATGACTCCCAACGGCCTGTTACGCCGAAAGTTAGACAGGCTGTTTCGGATGCGCTGGAAATGTCCGACGTTACCGGCGGCGCCCTTTACTTTTATAGTCCAAGATATATGAGCAATAATCGCGAACTGCAATGGTTTCAATCTTTGGAAACCACACTTATTCATGAAGACGTTTGGTATTGCAAGTGAACTGTGTGAAAACGGGCTGAAAAAGCTGTCATTTATGTTTTTTCAGCCCGCTTTTTGTAACAGAATTGACGATTTCTATCAAATAATGCCTCTTTACAAAATATTTATGTAATGCTAAAATAGTTCCAGAACAGGGAATTTATACCGCCTTATGGCTGGGAGGATATTTTATGCAGCAAAAAGATATTGTCATTATTGGTGCCGGTGCAGCGGGATTGACTGCCGCTATTTATGCCTGCCGCAGTGGATTGAGCTGTATTGTTTTAGAGGAAAAAATGTACGGCGGGCAGATTGTTAATACTGGGGAAATTGAAAACTATCCCGGTATGCCTGGAGTGAATGGGTTTGATTTTGCTAACGCCCTTCATCAGCAGGCTGAAGGGTTGGGCGCAAAAATTCAATTCTCTCCAGTTACAGCTATTTCCAAATCCGATCCTTGGTTTTATGTTGAGACTCCTAATACAACCTGGCTTGCAAAAACAGTCATTGCTGCAAACGGTGCTGTCCATCGTAAGCTAGGCTGTGAAGGGGAGGAGGCGTTTCAGGGGAAAGGCGTGTCCTACTGTGCAACCTGCGACGGCGCTTTCTTTAAGGGAAAAGATGTCGCTGTTGTGGGTGGAGGGAATACTGCTGTTGAGGATGCCCTCTATCTCTCTAAAATTTGTCGGGAAGTTCACATAATCCATCGACGGGACCAGTTCCGCGCCCATCAGGTTTCGGTAGACCAGCTTTTAGCTGCGCCTAATGTTAAAGTACATTATCAGACGCAGGTACGCAAAATTACCGGGGAAATGCGCACGGAACAGCTTGTGATAGAATCTCCCAGCGGAACAGAGGTTTTGCCGGTTCAGGGTGTATTTGTTGCCGTTGGCCTTGCCCCTAATAATCAGCTTTTTGCTTCCTTGTGTAATTTGGATGAGACTGGTTATTTTATTGCTGGGGAAGACTGCTGCACTTCCTGCGAGGGATTATTTGCTGCGGGGGATACCAGGATCAAGCCCCTTCGCCAATTGGTGACAGCTGCCGCTGATGGGGCTGTTGCTGCATCAATGGCTGCTGCTTATATTGGAAAGAAAGAGTGGATGTAATTTACAAATACAGCCTAAGTGCTGGACAAAGCTGGAAATTTGGCTATACAGTTACCTAAACTGGGCAACAACATTCGTGAATTGGAATTCGTTGGTGAAAAAAACAATGTATTTGCCCTTATATTGTTTTATGTAATCTGGATTGATTCCGCTTAACAGGGGAGTTTAGTGCAGCAGAGCCATGTACAAATCTGCTGCACAACCTCCTGGATCCCAAGTTTTTATCTGCCCCAGGGCGTACCTGCATATTCGTTTTTTATATATTTACTTTTTGGGAAAATTCCTCTATAATAGGAAATTGAAGGGTTTTGTCAGGAAAGATACATATTGATCTGAAAAGTGAAAAAGGAAAAGAAAGGGAGGTTTGTATGGATTACAAACAGGAATTTATTCAATTTATGGTTCGTTCCGGGGTATTGACTTTCGGGGATTTTACAGCAAAAAGTGGTCGAAAAACCCCCTATTTTATCAATACTGGAAATTATAAGACCGGCGCACAAGCTGCCCGGTTGGGGGAATTTTATGCAAAATGTCTAATGGAGCATATTCCCGGTCATATAGATGCACTTTTCGGCCCTGCATATAAGGGAATTCCTTTGGCAGTTGCAACTGCTGTCGCCTTGGCAAACCATCATGAAAAAGATGTTAATTATTGCTTTAACCGTAAAGAAGCCAAAGATCATGGCGAAGGCGGCACAATGGTCGGATATAAACTCCAGGATGGTGATAAAGTTGTAATTATTGAGGATGTAATTACTGCTGGAACTGCTATGCGCGAAAGCCTTCCGCTGTTGGCAGCTGCGGCGAAAGGTGTAGAAGTAGTTGGGGTAATTATCTCGGTAGACCGTACTGAACGCGGAAAGGGCGATAAATCTGCTATTCAGGAGATGAAGGAAAAATTTGGAATCCCTGTTTATCCAATTGTTACTGCAAGGGAAATTATAGATGCGCTTTACAATGTGGAAGTAGATGGCAAGGTCTATATCGACGATGCTATGAAAGCTAAAATGGAGGCTTATTTGGAGCAGTACGGTGTAAAGGGCGAATGAAAAAGATAATTTAGGGGGTTGCCGTTTCTGCCCCCGGAAAGAATGGAGAGAGTACATAGCATGGCCCGGAAAAAATCAAGCAATCTCTATATAATTATGGGGGCAACGTTTGCAGTTGTAGCTGTGGTTTCTGCCATAGTGGTGGGGCTGCTGGTTCATGCCGCCTCTGACGAAGACGACGAGCCTTCTTCGTCAGAAACATCATCAGTTGAATCCGATTCCAGCAGCGAGCCAGAAGAATCCAACGCTGACGATGGCCCAGCCGGCCCGGCAGGTCCCCTGATCCCTGAATTTGACGACGATCCCAATGAAGACGATGAAAATAACGACCTAGATGATGACCCGGACAGCGACGAATCTTCCAACAGCGAAGAAATCAGTTCCTCAGCAGTTCCTGAGTCTTCTTCAAAAACCCCTGTTTCTTCGACCGCCCCTGCTCCCAGCAAATCATCAACTGCACCTAAGCCGTCTTCTTCGGTGGCTCCGCCATCTAAATCTTCGACTGCCCCGCCAAAATCTTCTGCTGTGCAGCCTGCGCCTTCTTCCAGTAAATCTTCCACTGTTTCTGTGGCTGCACCTTCTAAATCATCATCAAAAGCATCTTCTTCCAGTAAGGGAGTTATTACAATAGGGAAGTCTTCCTCAAGTTCAAGCAAAGCCCCTACTGTATCTTCTTCCAGTAATAAAACCGGGACAAGGCTTGATACCCCTGTCATTCAGGCCAGCAGTACCAACGGCCGAATTAAAATATCCTGGGATGAGGTGTCTCATGCTTCTGGATATAAGATAAGTATTTATGAGGGGGATGTCGATGAAAACAGCTCCGAAAGTCCGGTAGAAACTGCCACTTTGGACGGAGATGTAACAGCTTATATTTCTGACGATGTTTCTGTTGTCAATGACGAAACCTATACTGTTAAAGTTCAGGCATTAGGAAGCGGGAATTACTATGATTCTTATCTGCGCCGGGCTAAAGTAACAGGGAAAGGCGGAAGCAACGGGGGCGGAGTTGGAGGTTTAACAAAACGGATTGCCGCTCCTAAAAACCTTGTCTCTGATCTTGACGATGATACGCTTACAATTTCCTGGGATGATGTGGATGACGCTGCCAGTTATACGGTAGAACTTTACAGCCCAAGCAATAAACTGCTGGAAAGCGAAACAACCAGCAAAAACAGTTATACATTTGAAGAGCCTCTGGATCAAAAAGGCAGCTATAAAGCCCAGGTTCAGGCGAATCCCAAGAGTTCCAGCAAAAACAACCCTTCTACTTTTACTTCTAAAACAATCAAGGTTACTTCCGGTTCTTCCGGCGGAAGCAGCACGCGTTTGGCTGCGCCCAGCTTTTCCATTAAACGCCGTTCCGAGTATACTACAATTACTTGGGATGAAGTCAAAAATGCCGAGACTTATTTGATACAGGTACTCGACCCGTCCGGTATAGTGCAGCATGAACAGGAACTTTCCAGTTATGAAAATCCCTATGACTGGTATGGGGATATGATTAAAAAGGGAACCTGGAAAATCCGTATGAAAGCTATTGACGACGACGGCGAGTATGACGATTCTTCTTATACTACCAAATCCCTTGAAGTTAGTTCGGGAGAGCTGGAAATTCCTGATAATATTGATGTTGATGTAAAGGGTACAACTGCAACTGTTTCCTTCAGTGCTGTAGATGATGCAACATTTTATCAGATTTCTTTGAATGGAAAAAATTATATGCATGAGCCTCGTGGTATTTCTGCTAACCGCGGCACACAAAGCAAGAAGATTAATTCTTTGAAGCCTGGAAGTTATGAAGTTAAAGTTCGTGCTTGTACAGACGACGACTCCTTGGACAATTCAGAATGGAGCAGTTCTGTTTCCTTTAGGATTGATTGATACTAGGAAAAAAGGATAGGCACTTAGATCGGCACTCATAAGACAGTATTAGAAATATTTTCGGGAAACGGTGTAGCTTGCAGGCTATGCCGTTTCTTCATTTTGTAGGTCATTCAGTAAAAACGTGGGGAGGATTCCATAAGGTCATAGGAAATGTCAATCCACTGTTCCATATATCATATCCGGCGCGTGGATGTACACAGCCTTTACTATGTCGTTTTAGGCAGCGGGTGTTAATTCTGCCAAGTCCAGGTATTTCTGCACTTTGCTGAAAACCTGTCAATGTTCTCAGACTGTCCTTCTTGTTCGTTAATTTCTTCATTTTTTAATTGCAGTAGGTTCAAAGTGTCGATTGACTTTTTAGTATCAAAATGATAATATTTTCATATATCAATGCGGGAGGGAGAAGGATGACAGATAAACTTATGGATTGTATTACAAATCCAGTGAAATGTAAATTGTTACTTGAAATACAATCACAGGGGAAAGCAACTGCGAGACATTTAGCCGATACTTATAATGACATTCCTCAAGCTACCTTATATCGGCATCTAAAAAAAATGTTGAGCGATGGCATTTTGCAGGTGGTAGAAGAAACGCAGGTACGCGGTACATTAGAAAAAACTTATTCACTTGCATATAATATCAACAGCAATATGGAAACTATGGTGGAGGAAAATTCCGGCGAACTTTATATGCAGTATTTCATGCAGTATTTCTTTGGATTTGCAAAGCAGTTTCAAGAATACTGTCAATCTCCGAATATCAATATCAAAAAAGATATGACAGGGTTTTCTCTTTCCCCACTATATCTCTCTGATGATGAATTGATTTCTCTTGTAACAAGCATCTCTCAGATAATCAGTGCAGTAAAAAACAATAAACCTAACTCAGAACGTAAGTTACGGACAATAGGTGTAATCGTATCTCCGGCAGAAAATACAGACAAATAAAATGACCGTCCCAAATCAGTGGGGCGGTTTCTATTGACTTTATATTATCATTATGATAATATTATTAAAACGATAAAAAAATAGGAGGTAAAACATTGAACACTTTATTTGACATTCTGCCTTTGCTGGCTCCCGTCCTGTTGGTAGACATTGCTCTTGCAGTGGCGGCGGTAAGACACATTCTGCGACATCCGCGCTATCGCTTTGGAAACAGAGCCATGTGGCTTGTGATTGTTGTAGTTCTCTTGCTCTTTGGACCGATTGTTTATTTTGCCTTTGGAAAGGGGTAGAACGAATGAACATCCTCACAATACAAAACTTATCTAAAAGTTTTGGAAAGCAGAAAATC